>NZ_CBFFRH010000002.1:0-794086 GCF_965644255.1 Pseudomonas sp. LRF_L74
CCCCTTCGTCTAGTGGCCTAGGACACCGCCCTTTCACGGCGGTAACAGGGGTTCGAGTCCCCTAGGGGACGCCAGTTTTCCCGCTCTGCGGGTTTTCAAGGGTCATTTCTTCGTGAGATGACCCTTTTGTTTTTCTGCTGTCTTTAAATCCTGCCTGACTGTACTGCCCCTTGGGCTATCGCCATTCTTGCTCCATCATGCACAGCCGAGTTGCTGCCCTGGCAGTAGACGCCCACTTTCATGGAGTGTGTGAGATGAGCCTGACGATGGACCAGGTGTTGCAGAAAGCCCGTCCGGTTTTGCCCGTGTTGATCATCGAAGACAGTGGCCTGGCGGTCGATCTCGCGCGTGCCTTGCATGCCGGCGGGATCAATGTGCTGGAAGTGACACTGCGCACGCCAGCGGCCCTGGATGCCCTGGCCGCGATCCGTAAGGCCGTGCCGGAGTTGTTGGTCGGTGCTGGCACGGTGATTCATGTCGAGCAGTTCCTTGAAGCGCGCGACGCCGGCGCCCAGTTCGTGGTCAGCCCAGGATGCACCCAGCGGCTCGCCACTGCGGCTGACGATATCGGGCTGCCCTACATGCCCGCCGTGATGACGCCCTCCGAAGTGCTGATGGCTCTGGAGTACGGCTATCGCTCGCTGAAACTGTTCCCGGCCAATGGCGCGGCCAGCGTGAAAATGCTGAAGAGTTTCAAGGGGCCGTTCACTGGCATCCGTTTCTGCCCGACGGGGGGGATCACCGCGGATAACCTGGCCAGCTTCCTGCGCCTGCCCAACGTTGCCTGCGTTGGCGGCACCTGGGTTGCGCCGGATAACCTGATCCGCGCCCGCGCCTGGGATCAGATCACTCAGTTGGCCGCTGAAGCCAGCGCCGTGGCGGATGCGCCCGAGGTGCGCGGATGAACTGGGACCTGCCGATGCCGTTCACCCTGGAACTGCGGGTGGCGGCTGACGATATCGATGGCCTCGGCCATGCCAACAATGCGGTCTACGTGAGCTGGCTGGAGCGCTGCGCCTGGCGTCATTCGCAAAGCCTGGGCCTGGACCTGGCCGAGTACCGTCGCCTGGATCGTGCCATGGCCGTGGTGCGTCATGAGATCGATTACCTGGCCAGCGCCTACGAGGATGAACAGCTATTGATGGGCACCTGGATCGTCCAGTCCGACCAGCGTCTGAAAATGGAGCGGCGCTTCCAGCTCATGCGTTCTTCCGATGGCGTCACCTTGCTGCGGGCACGGACCACCTTCGTCTGTATCGAGCTGTCCAGCGGAAAGCCCAAGCGCATGCCGGCCGAATTCGTCGAGGGTTATGGGCGGGCGCTACACGCCCAGGCATAGGCCGAAGGTCCCTGTTCAGCCATCCACCGGAGCCAGAAACACTTGCCCTGGCTGCACTGTGATCTTGAAGCGCCGCGTTTCCCCCGGCTGGAGGATGATGGACTGTGGCGTGCCAGGCCCCAGGCCACCGCAATATCCGGCGCGAGATAGCGAGGCTGAAAGGCTCAGTTCGCCGTTAGGCAGGTCCAGGCTGGCGGATTGGCCGGGGGCCAGGGTCGCTGCCACATCTGGGCCGATGTAAAGCTCAACGTCACAAGCGTTCGGCGCGTTTTCATCGCGGTCGACGATCAGCCGTGCCATGCCATCAGCGCCGGGAATGCTTGGCGCTTGGCCTGGGGCGAGCAGCAGTTCGTTGCCCCGTGCTTGTGGCAGGCACAACAATAGGGCGATCAGCAGGGCAGGGCGCATGAGGACTCCTTTTTCAGCATTTCCAGGTTGACCCGCCCCACACAGGGGAATTCCACCGGAATCGCTCAGCGCATAGACTACGCGCCCTTTTTCTGGAAACTCCCCATGCAGATCGCCCTGGCGCCCATGGAAGGCCTGGTCGACGAGATCCTTCGTGATGTGCTGACCCGTATCGGTGGCGTCGATTGGTGCGTGACCGAGTTCATTCGTGTCAGCGACCGTTTGCTGCCCGCGTCACACTTTCACAAGCTGGCGCCTGAGCTGGTGACGCAGGCGCGTACGCGCAGCGGCACGCCGTTGCGCGTGCAACTGCTCGGTTCGGATCCGGCCTGCCTGGCCGACAATGCCGCATTCGCCTGTGAGTTGGGCGCGCCGGTCATCGACCTGAACTTCGGCTGTCCAGCCAAGACGGTGAACAAGTCACGGGGTGGGGCCGTGCTGCTCAGGGAGCCTGAGTTGCTGCACGCGATTCTTTGCGAGGTTCGCCGGGCCGTACCGGCTGCGATTCCGGTCACGGCCAAGATGCGCCTGGGCTTCGATAACACCGATGGTGCCCTCGACTGTGCTCGCGCATTGGTGGATGGCGGGGCCGCTCAGCTCGTCGTCCATGCGCGTACCAAGGTCGATGGCTACAAGCCGCCAGCGCACTGGGAGTGGGTCGCGCGGGTCAAGGATGTGGTCCGGGTGCCGGTGTTCGCCAATGGTGATGTCTGGAGCCTGGAGGACTGGAAGCGTTGCCGGGAAGTGAGCGGGGTGGATGATGTCATGCTCGGTCGAGGCCTGGTTTCGTGCCCTGATCTGGCCCGGCAGATCGCCGCTGCGAAGGCGGGGCAGGTGGTCGAACCCATGAACTGGAGCGAGTTGCTGCCGATCCTGCGCGATTTCTGGCGGCAGGCCCGCGGCAAGATCGCCCCGCGCTACGCGCCCGGGCGGCTCAAGCAGTGGCTGGCAATGCTTACTCGCAGCTATCCGGATGCCGCGCTGCTGTTCGCGCAAATGCGCAGGGAAAACGATTGCGAGCGTTTGGATGCTTTGCTCCAGGACGAGTGAAGACGCCGAGCCACATGCTCGAAAGCGAAGCTGAATAGCCTTGCCAAACATCGCAGACGAACGGTCTTGAAATCCTCGAGGTGATCCTCATCTAGTTCTACGCGGGATGCCGAAGTCGGGTCCCGCCAATGAACACTTGCTGATTATTCAGGAGACATCTCATGAGCAACGTCCTTTCCCTTGCCCCACTGTTCCGCCAATCCGTCGGTTTCGACCGTTTCAACGACCTGTTCGAATCGGCCCTGCGTAACGGCGAGAGCGGCAGTTCCTATCCGCCCTATAACGTCGAGAAGCACGGTGACGACCAATACCGCATCGTTATCGCCGCAGCCGGTTTCCGCGAGGAGGACTTGGAGTTGCAGGTCGAGCGTGGTGTGTTGACTGTTGCCGGTGGCAAGCGCGAGCGCGATGAACAGAGCGTGACCTACCTGCACCAGGGCATCGCCCAGCGCGGGTTCAAGCTGTCGTTCCGCCTGGCGGACCATATCGAGGTCAGGAATGCAGGTCTGGCAAACGGGCTGCTTAGCGTGGATCTGGTACGCATCGTGCCGGAAGAAGCCAAGGTCAAACGCATCCCGATCAATGGCCAGCAGACGTTGCAGAGCTGAGCCTCCGCTGCCTGAAGAAGGCGCTTTGAACGATGCCCGCATCCTGTGATGCGGGCATTTTCGTTTATGCGGAGCACGCGTTCGATTTCACTATCGATAGTGGAGTTGCTCACCCCATTCAGGATTTCTAAGTGCCTTGACGGAAAATACTTGACTTATTCCTCACGCTTTTAGCTCGTGGCTCGCTTATAGGCTGTTCAAAACCTGATCAGCGTGCTAAAAACTCCCTACCAAGTGACCTAGCCGCTTGAAAAAGAAGGGAAAACCATGACCAAGTCGGAGTTGATCGAGCGCATCGTCACCCACCAGGGGTTACTTTCTCCGAAGGATGTCGAGTTAGCGATCAAGACCATGCTGGAGCAGATGTCCCAGGCGTTGGCCACGGGCGACCGCATCGAGATTCGCGGTTTCGGCAGCTTCTCCCTGCATTACCGAGCACCTCGCGTAGGGCGTAACCCCAAGACTGGCGAATCGGTGCGCCTGGACGGCAAATTCGTTCCGCACTTCAAACCTGGCAAGGAATTGCGTGACCGGGTCAATGAAGACGAGGATGAGTGAAGGTCATGCGTTTCTTTTGCTAGCCGCTGGATTCGAAGGGCCGATTCTCTTTCGGCCAAGGCGCAGGAGGACGTGTTCACGTTGCATTGAGCCCTTTGCAAGAGCTGCTATTTCCCCAGCGAAAGCTGCGCACCAAGGTTGTGTGCACGTGGCGCTACGCTAAGTCACCCGTTCATGGCGGAGATTCAGGCGATCAGAGAAACCAGCGACGACCCCTGCCAGGCGCTATCGCCATTCTGATAGAGCACGATCACCCGAAGGGTGGGACTGGCTATTCAGGCAAAGCTGAAGCTCACCATTGTCATGCAGGCTGGCGATGACCAGTGAGAAAGTCGCGGGCGTAGCCAAGGCGTACGATGGAAGAGGAGTGCGCCATGAGAATACATTCCATCGATTCAACTGTTGTAAGTGGGAATGATCTCATGTTGCTGAAGCGTTACAGATCGGTACATGTCTACTCATGTATATAAAAGCACAAGGATATAAGGCACGTCCCTATCGGGGATTTGCACTGGCTCCGTTTATTGCTGAGAGTGACTTTTATCCCATTCGTGGCAAGTTAAGTCGTGGGAGATACATTCTGGATAAATGTGGGTCTCAATCGAGATAGTTTCATTGCCCGGCCGCAGAGCTCTATGTCCATTCGAGTTCATTACATTCATCGACCGTTGTCATTGTGCTGGCATCCATTGATCGGGCGAGGCAGGGAAATCCCATTACCATCAATGGTATATTTGCGCTGCGGAAAGCAGTGCACAACCGAGGTTGTTGTCTCCTTTCCTGGAAATCACTCCAGCAGGGCGGCGCCTCATGCAGTCATCGATTCAAATTCAGCCGGTCGTTCTTTGCGGCGGTTCAGGTACTCGCCTTTGGCCTCTGTCGCGCTCGGGCTTCCCCAAGCAGTTTCTCTGTCTGTCAGGCAATGAGAGCCTGTTCCAGCAGTCCATTGCACGCCTGGCCGGACTGCGGAAAGATGGCATCTTCATACGCAGGCCCTGTGTGGTTTGCAACGAAGAACACCGCTTTCTGGCCCAGGAGCAGCTGCGCGAGATGGGCCAGGAGGATGCAACCTTTTTGCTCGAGCCTGTTGGGCGCAACACTGCACCAGCCCTCACTATTCTTGGTGTCACTCCCGACAAACCCGAAACTAGCTATGGCTACATCAAGGTACAGCCGGACGTGTCAACCGCACAAAGCTACCTCGACGAAGGCGGCTACTACTGGAATGCCGGCCTGTTCGTACTGAAAGCCTTGGTATGGCTGAATGCGTTGAAAACTTTCCGCTCCGATATCGTCCAGGCAGTCGACTCTACAAGGGTCGGCAAGTGTTGCGATGGGAGCTTTATCCGTCGCTACCCAATTTTTATATGACCTATCAAGGCTGCAAGGGGGCGATCAACAAAGCCTTCAGGAAAATTTTGATGCTGATAGTGCTGGCGGATATCCTCGAAAGTAATTCCAGTATTTAATTAAGATACCAGATATAAAGTTTCAGTCTATTAGTATTTTTTGGTTGCAGGCTTTTAAATTGAAAATGATAAAGAATAGCTTCTGGAATATAGGGGGATTCGTTGTCCCGTCGCTGATCGCTATTCCGGCGATGGGCGTGATTGCAAGGATTCTTGGTGTTGAACTATTCGGCCTGTTCACTATTTTTTTTACTATTTTCGGATTCGCCAGTATTTTGGATGCCGGTCTGAGCAGGGCAGTGATTAGAGAGGTTTCGATCTATAGAAGCGATAGCGCGAAGCTGGTAGAAATACTTTCGACCTCTCTTATTACAGTGTTGGTCGTAAGCGTTGTGGGAAGCATGATTTTCTATATGAGTTCTAGCGCGATCGCTAGTGCTTTTAGTGTTTCTGCTGAGCATTTTCAGGATGTGGTTTTGGCACTGAAGATAATCAGTATCTCCTTTCCTTTCATGTTGGTCTCTCAAATATATACTGGCGTCTTGGAGGGGCTGGAAAATTTCCGTTCAATCAATTTGCAGAAAACAATAACGGGTTCGATTCTAGCACTGCTACCACTTTTCTTCATCTTATCCGATGCATCGTTGTCGGCAGGCGTGGCCGGTTTGGCTCTTGCTCGTATTATCTCGACATTTATAAATCATTACTGTGTTGATCGTCACGTCAGGATAACGCTTCTTGCATTTGATAGGATTGTTTGCCGACAGCTTTTATCAAATGGTGGCTGGGTCTCTGTAAGTAATTTAGTGAGTCCGTTAATATTATATTGTGATAGATTCGTTCTGGCTAATATGTTTGGCGCTAAAAATGTGGCATTTTATACGGCACCATCGGAGGTCGTTAATAGGATTTCAGTTTTTCCTAATGCTATATCAAGGGTTCTCTTTCCATTATTTAGCCATTCGCAAGCTCAAGGATTTAAAGATAAATCTGTTAGGAATGGATATCTGCTGGTGACAGGCAGTGCAATACTCGTATCACTTCCATTTTTTCTATTTCCTGATCTTATTCTGAATTTTTGGGTTGGCAAAGAATATGGTTGTGAGTCTGCAAACATCTTGATTGTTCTTTTGATTGGAATGCTAGTGAACTCTATGGCTCAAGTAGAATTTGCCGAAATACAGGCAAAAGGTTACTTCAAGGTTACTGCTATTATTCATGTTGTGGAACTTGTTCCATATTTCTGTATTTTGTTTTTTCTTTTAGATATGTACGGGCTGATTGGTGCTGCCTGCGCATCTACATTTAGAGCGGCGTTGGACTTTGTTTTCTTGCTGGTTTTCAATAGGCTGGTTAGTCATGAGAAAAAATAATATACCTCTGCTGATAACTTCGTGTATCGAGTCAAGTGCCCCACTTACAGCTTTAAGTGATTCGGGAGAGCGCTTGCGTTCGACCATGATGGCACTGCTAAAGTTTTCTGAGCTTTGTCGCGATATTCCTATCGTTATCTGCGATGGGAGTGGGTATGACTTTTCTAACGAGCAAAAGCTGCTTAAGAATAAGTTTTCTAATCTGGAGTTTTTAAGCTTTCATAATGATAGCGAGCGTGTCAGAACCCTTGGTAAAGGATATGGTGAGGGGCAGATTGTTTGCTATGCATTGGCCCATAGTGAAATTCTGAAGAAGTATGACGACTTTGCGAAGTGCACGTCTAAACTTTGGGTTTCGAATTATCGGGCGTGTGTTGACGGTTTTACAGGCATGGCTGCATTTCTTACTGCACCGTTCTTTTCTCCGGATAAGGTTGATACAAGATTTTATATCGTGAATAAAGCGTTTTACTTTGAACATCTTTTGCATGCACATGAAAAAGTAGACGATCTGAATGGGTTTCATTTGGAACATGCTTTTTTCAATGCTATCCGAGGAATGCCGTATAGGCGTGTTCTAGGGAAAAATATTCCGGAAACCTATGGGCATTCAGGGTCTGTAGGTATTCATTTCAAGCCATCTAAGATTAAGAATCTAATAAAAAAGTCAAAGGTTGTTCTTGGGGTTTTATCAGGACGTAGAGTTTGATTTTTTATTTGGATTATATGATTTAATAAGCACGGGAAATGTAATTTATTTTTTGCTGTTTGCTGGCGTATGCATGCTTTATTTTTGCTCGAAATTATTGCGTTTCACATGGCTGCGTTGTGTTTTTTATAGATAGAGGCAAGTTCTTTAATGATTATCACTAACGTAATTGGCGGTCTCGGTAATCAGATGTTTCAATATGCCGCAGGGCGTGCGCTTTCTATCCGTCATAATGTTCCCCTCTTGCTGGACATTAGGGGGTTTGAAGGCTATGGTCTTCATAATGGTTTCGAACTCTCTAGAATTTTTGCTGGGCCATTCGCCATTGCTTCTGAGAAGGATGTGAAGTCATTGCTTGAGTGGCGTATAAGTCCGCTGGTTCAGAAAGCTCTTAGGCGGCCGGCGCTGCGGCGCTTCTCTGGTAAGCACTATCTTATTGAGCCGCATATGCACTATTGGTCGGGATTCGATAGAGCTCCTGAGCATGCTTACCTGTATGGTTATTGGCAGGTTCCTGAGTATTTCTCATCTATTAATGATGTGTTAAGAAAAGAGTTTTCCTTCAAGCAAGGGCTGAAGGGCGCAAACCTGGATATTTGGGAAAAGATGCAAGGTTGCGAATCGGTTAGCATCCACATTCGACGTGGAGACTATATTTCAAATATTAAAGCCAGTGCAATCATGGCGGCGTGCGGTCTTGATTATTATAGAGGCGCAGTCAGTCATTTTTTAGAAAAGCCTACCGCCCCTGTATTCTTTATTTTTTCCGATGATTTGGCTTGGGTGAAGGAAAATTTGAAAATACCAGCCCAGGCATTTTATATCGAGCACAATACAGGTGTCGAAAGTTATAATGATATGAGGCTTATGGCCGGCTGTAAGCATAATGTCATCGCTAATAGCTCATTTAGCTGGTGGGGGGCTTGGCTGAATGATAATCTGGATAAGATCGTTATCGCCCCGAAGATCTGGTTTAAAAAATCCTCCATGAGTTCGAAGGATTTAGTTCCTAAGTCGTGGTTGCGGTTTTGATGCTTTTTATTTTTTTGCTGGGTTTGACTAATGCTGAGTAGCCTGCCTCGTGCGCCCGTTTCCGTCATAATCCCCTGTTATTGCTGCTCTCAGACAATAAATCGCGCAGTTGCTTCTGTTCTGAATCAAACTCAGTTGCCGAGCCAGATTATCCTGGTTGACGATGCAAGTCCTGATGAAGGCAGAACTATCAGTGCTCTTGATTTCCTATATGAAAAATACTCGAACAATATTGATATAAAAATAATACATCTGACTGATAATGTTGGGCCTGGCATGGCGCGTAATCATGGATGGGATTTCGCAACTGAACCTTACATTGCATTTCTCGATGCTGACGACGCCTGGTTGCCCCAAAAAATAGAGGTGCAATATCAGGTAATGGCTGCACGACCTGGCAGCATCCTGAGTGGGCATGCTCACTTTGTGACTACCGAGACAGAGTCCATTCCTGTTCAAAATACGCATGTGCAGGTTTATTTATCGCCCATATCGCGATTCCGTTCTTTGTTGTCGAACCCGCTGGCGACGCGCACAGTGATGCTTCGATCATCTTTGCAACTGCGATTCGCAGAGGGTAAAAGATTTTCCGAGGACTATTTACTATGGATGCAATTGATTCTTTCGAAACAACAGTGTTTTTTTATAGATAAGCCACTTGCTGTTTCATTCAAGCATCCCTACGCGGACTCTGGGCAAGCTTCGAAACTGTGGCTTATGCAGCGCGGTGAGCTAGAGGTTTTTCGTTCTTTATATGCGCAAGAATTGATAGGTTTTTGTAGCTATCTATTCTTTTCCGGATTCTCGGTGCTTAAGTTTTTGCGTAGAATATTTTTCTCAATCATGCGCTGACTCAGGTTTTAGCTGTATCCATGAAAATATTTCTGATCGGTACGACCTTTTCATCGATGCTTGGGTTCCGGCGTGACCTTATTATCTCGCTGCTCAAGCGTGGGCATGAAGTTTTTGTCTGTTGTACGGATTATGAGGGCGAGCAGAAGGAGGTCATTAAGGCGCTGGGGGCTGTTCCTGTGGCGTACAGGCTGAGTCGCTCAGGGATCAATCCGCTTTCCGATCTTATTGCGGCCTTTTCCCTATATGGAAAGATAAAGGCTGTTGGCCCTGATGTGGTGTTTTCTTTCTTTTCTAAGCCTGTTGTCTGGGGCACTCTGGCCGCAGTTCTTGCCCGCGTACCGAGGCGGGTCGCAATGCTCGAAGGCTTGGGGTATGCCTTTACCAGGAAGCCTGAAGGGGATTCCTTAAAGATAAAAGCCCTGCGATTCGCCCAAGTCCAGCTATATCGAATTTCTTTTCCATT
Source organism: Pseudomonas sp. LRF_L74 (assembly GCF_965644255.1). Lineage (NCBI taxonomy): Bacteria > Pseudomonadati > Pseudomonadota > Gammaproteobacteria > Pseudomonadales > Pseudomonadaceae > Pseudomonas > Pseudomonas sp. LRF_L74. The sequence continues at coordinate 9,805 of NZ_CBFFRH010000002.1, forward strand.
TCTATCGGATCTTATTTTATTGAATGGCGACGATAAGGCGGATCTTTTGGATCGATTCAGCTTAAGTGCCAAGTCTGTCTCTATATTAGGTGGTATAGGCGTTGATCTGCAGGTCCATGCCTATTCGAGCCCTGTGATTGATCCCGTCAGTTTTATCTTTATAGGCCGTCTTTTACGAGAGAAAGGTGTTTATGAGTTCACTGAGGCTGCCGCTTTCGTAAAGGGAAAATATCCAGAAAGTGAGTTCCTGATCGTTGGCGGTTTGGATAGGGAAAACCCTGGTGCTCTTTCAGAGAATCAACTTGATGAGCTGGTTCGCAAGGGGATTGTTCGCTATGTCGGCCACGTTAACGATGTAACGCCGTTGATCAGGGACTCTAGTGTCTTTGTTTTGCCTTCATACCGTGAGGGGCTTCCCAGAAGTACTCAAGAGGCTATGGCTATTGGGTTGCCGGTGATAACTTCGGATGTTCCTGGATGCCGGGATACGGTTGTCGATGGCTATAATGGTTTCATCGTTCCGCCTTGGTCAGCCAGTGAGGTCGCCAATAAGATGATTCATTTCATCGAGAACCCGGGGCTTATCTTGGCGATGGGACTTAATTCTCGAAAATTGGCAGAAGAAAAATACGATGTTTCCCGAGTCAATAAACATCTTATTCAACTGATTACAGGCATGCATGATGCCTAGGCCTGGTTATCTTGTAACGGGTGGTACTGGTTTTCTAGGCGCGACTTTGCTTGCCAGGGTCAATAGGCAGAACGTTCCCGTCGTTGCCGCTGTGCGACAAGGCTCCATGTTGCTTGGTGGTATCCAGCATTTTTTAATTGGGAACCTCGACGCCTCCCTTGATTGGGAGGGAGCGCTCCAGAATATCGATGTCGTTGTTCACTGTGCCGCTCGTGTCCACGTCATGAACGACAACAGCGCTGATCCACTTGCCGAATTTCGCAAGGTCAACGTTGGCGGTACCCTCAATCTTGCACGCCAGGCCGCAGCTGCAGGCGTGCGCCGCTTTATTTTCATCAGTTCGATCAAGGTCAATGGCGAAGGGACCCGCATTGGCCGGCCTTACCACGCCGATGATCTCCCCGCCCCGCAGGATCCTTACGGGATTTCCAAGATGGAGGCCGAGGAGGGCTTGCGGGCGCTGGCTGCCGAGAGCGGGATGGAGGTGGTGATCATTCGGCCTGTGTTGGTCTATGGCCCTGGGGTCAAGGCCAACTTCCGCAGCATGATGAGTTGGCTGAGCAAGGGCATTCCTCTACCGCTGGGAGGTATCGATAACAAGCGCAGCCTGGTGGCGCTGGATAATCTCGTGGACCTTATCGTGACCTGTATCGATCATCCCGCCGCTGCCAACCAGACATTCCTGGTCAGTGACGGCGAGGATCTTTCTACGTCGGAGATGTTGCGGCGCATGGGCGGGGCGCTGGATCGGCCCGCTCGCTTGTTGCCTGTACCCGCCTGGTTGCTGCGGTCGGCTGCGGCGCTGCTTGGCAAGCGCGCCGTCGCGCAACGCCTCTGTGGTTCCTTGCAAGTGGATATCAGTAAAACCCGTACATTGCTTGACTGGACGCCACCTGTGAGCGTCGACGCTGCCATGCGCAAGACGGCCGAGGTTTTCAAGGCTGAAATCAATACCGCTCATTGATCGGGGTTCTGGAGAGAATGGACGTGTTGTTTTCGTTGTTGCTGGTGCTGCTTGGCGCCTCTTTTGTGTTGACCTGGGGGCTGCGCCGCTATGCGTTGGCTCGGAGCCTGATGGATGTACCCAATGCTCGCAGCTCGCATTCCGTGCCGACTCCGCGTGGAGGCGGCGTGGCCATTGTGTTGTCCTTCCTGGCCGCGATCATCTGGCTGCTGTTGTCTGGCCAGGTAAGCGCTTCCTTGGCGATGGCCTTGCTGGGCGCCGGTGGATTGGTTGCGCTGATTGGCTTTCTTGACGATCACGGCCATATCGCCGCGCGCTGGCGTCTGCTTGGGCATTTCGCTGCGGCGATCTGGGCATTGTTCTGGTTGGGCGGTTTGCCTTCGCTTGATCTGTTCGGTTTTTCCCTGAACCTGGGCTGGTTGGGTCATGTGCTGGCTGCGGTCTATTTGGTGTGGCTACTCAATCTGTACAATTTCATGGATGGCATCGATGGTATCGCCAGTGTCGAGGCCGTCTGCGTTTGTGGGGGAGGGGCGTTGCTCTACGGGACTTCAGGCCATGTTCCTAGTGGGGCGTTACCTGTGCTTGCATTGGCTGCGTCTGTCATGGGATTCCTGCTGTGGAACTTCCCGCCGGCGCGCATCTTCATGGGTGATGCGGGGAGTGGATTCCTTGGTATCGTCCTGGGGGTTTTGTCCTTGCAGGCTGCCTCCGTCGAGCCCTCATGGCTGTGGGCGTGGCTGATCCTGCTCGGCGTATTCATTGTCGATGCGACCTTTACGCTGCTCCGCCGCTTGATGCGCGGTGACAAGGTGTACGAGGCCCATCGCAGCCACGCCTATCAGTTCGCCTCGCGGAGCTTTGGACGCCACCTGCCTGTCACCTTGGCTGTCACTGCGATCAATCTGTTTTGGCTGCTGCCGCTTGCCCTTTGGGTCGGTCTCGGTGGGTTGGACGGGGTCGCGGGGATGCTTCTTGCGTATGCTCCCCTGCTTGGATTGGCCGTGAAGTTCCATGCCGGGGCCCTGGAGCGATAAATTGTCCTGGCATCTGTTCACAGTTTTAAAGCCGGAAGCCTCATGAATTCGTTGCGTAGTTTTCTGCTCGGTCTGCCGCGTCGTTACAAGCGTCTGTTGCAGGTCTCCGTCGATGTTGTACTGATCTGGGTGGCTTTGTGGCTATCGTTCGCCATTCGCCTGGGTGTAGGCGATGTGGTGAACCCGTTCGGCAGTCATTTCTGGCTGTTCTTTTCCGCACCACTGATCGCCATTCCAATATTTATCCGCATGGGGTTGTATCGGGCGGTGATGCGCTATTTCGGTAACGATGCGCTGATCACCATTCTCAAGGCCGTTACTTTGTCGACTGCTGGTTGGGCGCTATTTGCCTACTGGATACACGGTCGCGAGATTCTGGTGCCTCGCTCGCTGGCCTTTATCTATTGGTGGATGTCGTTGATGCTGATTGGCAGTCTGCGCATGCTGCTGCGCCAGTTTTTCATGGGAGGCTGGTATGCGGCGAAAGCGCAACTGCCCTTTCTCGACCAAGGGGCACCGTTGACCAGGGTCGCGATCTACGGTGCGGGAGCCGCTGGTAACCAACTGCTGGCGGCACTGCGTATGGGCAAGACCATGCGCCCGGTGGCATTTATCGATGATGATAATGGCATTGCCAGTCGGGTTATTGCCGGGCTCAAGGTCTACAAGCCGAAGCATATCGACCAGATGATTCGTGAAACGGGTGCCGAAGAAGTACTGCTGGCCTTGCCATCGGTGGCGCGGGCACGTCGCCGTGAAATCCTCGCATCGCTGGGGCCGTACCCACTGCATGTACGCACGGTTCCCGGTTTCATGGATCTGGCCAGCGGCCGGGTCAAGGTCAATGACTTGCAAGAGGTCGATATCGTCGATCTGCTCGGCCGTGATGCCGTTCCACCTCGCCAGGAGCTGTTCGAGCGCTGTATCCGTGACCAAGTGGTCATGGTGACTGGAGCAGGTGGATCCATTGGCTCGGAACTGTGCCGGCAGATTCTGGCCAGCGGTGCAACCACGCTGGTGTTGTTCGAGCATAGTGAGTTCAATCTCTATGGCATCCAGAGTGAGCTGGAACAACGCATTCACCGCGATTCACTTTCGGTGCGTCTGATCGGCATTCTCGGCAATATCCGCAACGGCGACCGGTTATTGGATGTGATGCGTACCTGGAAGGTGCAGACGGTCTATCACGCAGCAGCCTACAAGCACGTGCCGATCGTCGAGCACAATATCGCCGAGGGCGTGCTCAACAATGTGCGGGGCACGTTGCAGACCGCCCAGGCGGCGCTTAAGGCGGGTGTGCGTAACTTCGTGCTGATTTCCACGGACAAGGCGGTGAGGCCGACCAACGTCATGGGCAGCACCAAGCGTCTGGCGGAAATGGTGTTGCAGGCGCTGGCCCGTGAGCCTGCACCTGTATTGATAGGCGAGCCGGGTGTGCCGCAGGTCAGCCAGACCCGCTTCACCATGGTGCGCTTCGGCAACGTGCTGGGCTCGTCGGGCTCGGTCATCCCGTTGTTCCGCGAGCAGATCAAGCGGGGAGGGCCGGTGACGGTGACTCATCCGAACATCACCCGTTACTTCATGACCATCCCCGAGGCGGCACAACTGGTGATCCAGGCCGGTTCGATGGGGCAGGGCGGCGATGTGTTCGTGCTCGACATGGGCCAACCGGTACGGATCGTCGAGCTTGCGGAAAAGATGATCCACCTCTCCGGTCTCAGTCAGCGTAATGAGGACAACCCCAACGGCGACATCGCTATCGAGTTCACCGGGCTGCGCCCGGGAGAGAAGTTGTACGAAGAGCTTCTCATCGGCGAGAACGTGACGCCGACCGACCATCCGATGATCATGCGAGCCGATGAAGAGCATCTGGCCTGGGACGCGCTCAGGGATGTGCTGGGTGAGTTGTTCGGCGCTGTAGAGGCTGATGATTACGCTAAGGTCCGGCAGATGCTCAGGCAGACGGTGAGCGGTTATAGCCCGGAAGGTGAAATCGTCGACTGGATTCATGTGCAGCAACGCACAGATCGATGAAGCTTTTTTGACAGCAGGAAGCAGCTGGTTATTGTCTGTCTTGTGGCAAATGGAATGTCACAAGGACCTTAACCAAGGAGTTGCAAAAATGCTCAAACTCAAGCTGTCTTCCCTGCTGTTTGCCTGCCTCGCTGCTCTCTCCGTTGCCGTCTCGGCTGCGGAGCCCGTAAAATCCAAAGCCCAGTCAGTTGCTGCCGAGCACGTCGCTAAAGCAGCGAAAGTGAATATCAACAATGCGGACGTTGAAACACTGCAAGACGGGCTCGTGGGAATCGGCAAGGTGAAGGCCGAAGCGATTGTCCAGTACCGCGATGCCAATGGCCCGTTCGCCTCGGTGGATGAGTTGCTGGAGGTCAAGGGTATCGGCGCGTCGACCCTCGACAAGAACCGAGATCGGCTGAGCGTCAACTGACACTGTTGATGACATAGGTAAGAAGCCGGTCTTTTGATCGGCTTTTTGTTTGACTGCAAGCGAATTGCGCAGGCTTATGGCGACTAAGCTTTAATTGTCGATGAACAGCGCGGCGACAGCTTCTTGGGGAACTTGGCTCCTCCCGCTTCGTCTGACATCCGGTAAAACCTGAAGATTAAGGAGACACCGATGAATCAACGGAAAACCATTGCACTTGCTGCCGTACTCGGTCTGAGTGCTGTCTTGGCGGGCTGCTCGACGCCTAGCGTGATCACTCTCAACGACGGCCGTGAAATACAAACCGTGGATACCCCGAAATACGATGAAGATTCGGGCTTCTACGAATTCGAACAACTCGACGGCAAGCCGGCCAAGGTCAACAAGGATCAAGTCCGTACTGTCAAGGAGCTTTGAAGCTTCACCTTCATTCGATGTCCTCACAGGGAGGTGAGGGCGATCACTGCAAAAAACTTTTCTGCTAACCCCTTGTGCAATAAAACCTTTTTGGTAGAATGCGCGCCATTCATCGGAGCGTAGCGCAGCTTGGTAGCGCGTCTCGTTCGGGACGAGAAGGTCGCTGGTTCGAATCCAGTCGCTCCGACCATATCCCTATAGCGATCTGCAGAGATCGTGTCCAGAAAACCGGCTATAAGCCGGTTTTTTCGTTGTTCGCTAAATATGGCGTGTTACGCGGGATAGCAACTGGCATGGCCGTGGTCGCCTGACTGTTGACTTGGAAGAGTCTTCTGCACGCCCGATAAGGGGAGGTGTTCGTCAGAGGCGAGGACAACTGCTGAAGGGGGGGCGGTTTTGGCAGCTTCTTGCTCCGTGTGGGGGAGCCCTAAACTGATCAGTTGGTTCGTTTGGGCGGCAAGTTCGTGCCGCATTCAAGCCGGGCAAAGACGTTATCGGGTCAATGGAAGATGAATAGCGGCGTTATGATCTTGCCGCCAGCAATGCGCGTAAGCTTGCCGGTCTTCCAGCGCCATATTCTTGTCATTCTTGCCGGATGGTGGAAATCTGATAGAATGTTCAGGTTTCATATCCTCGGCTTTTTGATTGGTCCATCCATTTTCTGTAGCCGCAGTTGTAGTCCGCACCATCGGGACAGAGTCCCTTTTGATTTCGTTAGTGTTAAGGGATTGACTTGTGCGGTTCCCCTCCATCACTCATCGCGGCGCCGTAACCGGTGTGACATGCCCTAGCCATCAGTTGCAGATGGATAAGGGGCATTCACTGCTTGTTGATTACGGTTCTATCCGCTGTGCTGAAATCTCCCCGAAAGGGCGTGCGGGTGTAGGAGCGCTTGCAATCGACTTCCCTCTCAATGGTATGGCTGCGAGCAGAGCAGCATGCTGATACCAGACTTCACTATCGATCATACGCAGACGCTGCTCTATGAGCTGGAAGACATCACCTACTGCCGAAAGCTGAAGGCTTCATCCAGTCAACTCGATTGGGTCAATCTGCCGATCATCCTCGACTCGCCCCTAGTCCGTTATTTTACTCGAGACTATTGGGAATTAGATCGTTTGGGAGAAGTCAAAGCTCAATTGCAGCCCAGGACGGGCCGTAACCCACTGGAATTTTGCAATCTGCTGCTCATCGACCATGTGGCGATGGTCAGCAGCCTGGCACATGTCATTGCCAGTGACTGGATGTGTTCCCGTGGGCATATCGTCAATTACCTCAAGACCATGTTGGGTGACGAGCGTCATGACTTACTGTGCGTCGGCTATCGTGCCGAAGATACGCGGAGTCGACATATTCAGCACTTTGGCCTGCGGAATGGTTGTGTGGTAATCGATGATCAATGCTATGGCATCCAGGCGCAGGTGCACCGGTCAGGCCGGTTGGTCAGATTCGCGAACGGCATGCGCAAGTCTCCCAGCGACAACGCCTTGCGCATGGCGAACCACAGGCCAAGCGGGAGCGTGCCCGTGCATAGCAGGCACGTTATATCCAGGCAGGGTACGAAATCGATGTGCGGATTCCCAGATAGGCCTGTAGCTAACCTACGAATACTTCAAAAGCAAAAATAACCTCGGAGCCCCCGTGAGTACCCAGCCAGAAAAGCGCTACGCCCCCAGTTTGGATGAAGTCGACTTGGTAGAACTGTTCCAGAAACTCTGGCAACAGAAATACCTAATCATTGCCTGCACCCTTGCCGTAACGGCCTGCGCCGCAGGCTATGCCTGGTTGGCCACTCCTTACTACCAGGTGCAGAGCATGCTGCGCCCGGCCCCCCTCAAGGAGTTGGATGAAATCAACAGCACTGGTGTCTACAGTTTGACCCCGGAAGATGCCCTCCAGCGCGTAGGAGCGGCATTGGACTCCTATAGCTCGCGTTCGCAATTCTTTCTCGACAACCAGATATTGTTCGAGCCGCTGAAAGAAAATGGCAAGACTCTGGAGCAGACATTCGAAGAGTTCAACGAAGAAAACTTCACCCTGCTGCAGCCGGATCCGAAGAAAACCAATAACCTGTCGCCTTATGTGGGGCTGCGTCTTGAGTACCCGGCCAGCGCCGATGGTGTGAGCATCCTCAACGGCATCGTTCAGCAGGCCATCTCTGACGAGCGCGCTCGCGTAGCGCTAGATCTCGAAGGGGTGATCCAAAACCAGCTCAACAAGATCGAGCGGCAGATGGCGGCAGCGCGTGCTAGCTACGAAGCGAGCAAGGAATCCAGCATCGCCAAACTCACGGAGGACGACAAGCTCCAGCGCGCTATCTTGGAGGATGAACTCAAGGCCTTGCGTGTGGAACTGCGCACACGCCGCCTCAACCGTATCGTCCAACTTAACGAGGCCATCGCCATTGCCGAGTCGTTGGGCATCATCAAGCCAACCAATCCGACCTCGCTGAGTGAGGCCGGCTCGATGACGGGCTCGGGAAATGTCTTTCGCGCCGAGGTCATCAGTCAGCAGTTCCCGCTGCAGTTCATGGGCACTGAGGCTTTGGAAGCCGAGCGCGCCATTTTGCTCAAGCGTCGTTCGGATGATCACACTGAACCGAAGATTGCCACGATCCAAAACAAATTGCAGATGCTTGAGCACAACCGTCAGATCGAAATGATGCAGAGCCGAGAGAATGAAGATCTCTTTCTGGCCAAGCTGGCTGAAATGCGTGAAGAGGCCGCTCGTCTGAAAAACATCCAGCTCAACCTCGACCAGTTGAACCTTGTGCGTATCGATCAACCTGCGATCAAGCCGCTCCGCCCAATCAAACCGAAGAAAATGATTATCCTTGCATTGGGCATTGCTCTGGGCGGCATGTTTGGCGTACTCGTGGCGTTGATTCGTACCATGTTGGTCGTACGTAGCTCTCGAGTTGCCTGAGCCTTACGCTCCGAGTGGGAATAAGTTCATACAGGAACTGATTAATTATATTAAGGTGACAGGAGGGCTGTTGCACGTTCTGGTAGGCGCTGCTTCAGCTGCGAATTTTGCGATGAGATCGTGGATGAGTCCGTTGTTACAAAAGCTAGCCTTTCCCATGGCGTTGAAGATGCTTCGTGCGATTGTCCATAAGCCAAAACGCTTTCATCGGCAGCATGAACTGAACATCCTTGGCGGTGCAGGAATATTACGCAGTGTTGAATCCCAAGGTGAACAGCATCATGGGATTCGTTGGGGGGGCGGATGAGCTTGCGGGCGTCGAATACGGAGCCGTTGTTACGGCTGAATATTGAGGCCAGATTAGATCCCACTCTTGTGAGCGAGCAAGTTGTTGCGATCGAAGGTCTGATTAACCAATAGCTCCCAGAGTTTCACCTCTACGGATCAACTTTATTTTTGGTAATGGACAGTATGTCAACGGTTGCATTTATACCCGCTAGAGGTGGCTCGAAAGGAGTCCCTGGAAAAAACATCAAGCTGATTGCTGGGAAGCCGCTTATCGCTTGGAGTATTGAGCAAGCATTGCAGTCAGTTCAGATAAATCGAGTAGTGGTCTCGACCGATTGTCTTGAAATTGCCGAATGCGCTCGTAGTTACGGGGCTGAGGTTCCATTTATGAGACCTGCGGAGATTTCTGGCGATACGGCGACTACGGAAAGCGCCATGCTGCATTTCTGCGATTGGCTCAAGGATACCAACCAGAATTTTGATAATTTTCTGCTGATTCAGGCGACATCCCCCATACGTGCAAAGGGACGATTCGATGAGGCCATACGCTTCTTCGAAGAGGGAGCGTATGACAGCTTAGTGGCTGTAACATCGTCGCACCGTTTCTTTTGGCAGCAGCCGGAATCTCCCCGCGCATCATATAATTATATGAAACGGCCGCGTCGCCAGGACATTCCAGAGAGTGAACGAAAGTATATGGAGACCGGCTCTTTCTATCTCACGCGGATGGGAGCCTTGCGTGAGACTAGGAATAGATTGTGTGGGCGTGTGGGTATGTATTTGACTCCGGAAGAAGAGTCTTACGAAATAGATTCACTGATTGACTTTAAAGTTTGCGAAAGAATTTTGCTGGACTTGGCGGGGGAATATTGAATGTACATGAATAAGAGTACTCAGAAGTATATTGTCTTTTCTGAAGATTCCCTCGTCGATGTTTTGAAGAAGATCAACGATAATAAGTCTCGCATTGCGTTTGTGGTATCAGAACATGCTGTCCTGCTTGGTAGTATATCTGATGGAGATATCAGGCGTTGGCTGACCAGCAACAGCACTATCGACCTTAATGTCCCTGTCCATAATGTAATGAATGCCTCATGCAAACGTGTGTTGCTTGGGGCCGATAAGAATAGCTATCTCACACATTTTCATAGTGGTATTGACTGCTTACCCGTGGTCGATGAAGCAGGCCATTTGGTTCAGTTGGCTTTTCAAAAATCGGAAGGTTTTTATATCGCCGAGCGAGAGATTTCGGAAAGCTCACCTTCATTCATCATCGCGGAAATTGGCAACAACCACCAAGGCGACATCGTATTGGCGAAACAGTTGGTCGATCATGCGGTGGCGGCTGGTGTCGATTGTGCGAAGTTCCAGATGCGTAACGTGAAGCAGCTCTATAAAAACGAAGGCAACAGTGACGACGCTTCGGCCGACCTGGGCGCCCAATACACAATGGATCTGCTTTCCAAGTTTCAGCTCAGTAACGCAGAGTTGTATGAAGTTTTCGACTACTGCAAAGTAAAAGGCGTTCTACCGTTGTGTACGCCTTGGGATCAGGACTCCCTGGCTTCCCTTGAAGCCTACGGCATGCCTGCCTACAAGGTAGCTTCCGCCGATTTCACCAACTATGAACTGCTTGAGGCGATAGCGAAAACTGGCAAGCCGTTCCTCTGTTCTACAGGGATGTCCAGCGAAGGCGAGATCAAGAGTACGGTTGCGTTTCTAGATGGGCTGGGTGCGGATTATGTCTTGCTGCACTGCAATTCCACTTATCCGACGCCGTTCAAGGATGTCAATCTGAAGTACTTGACTCGCTTGAAGAAAATAACCGGAAAGCTGGTGGGCTATTCCGGACATGAGCGGGGAATCTGTGTACCTATCGCCGCCGTCGCATTAGGGGCGTGTGTCATAGAAAAACATTTGACCGTGGACAAAGGTCTTGAAGGCACGGACCACAAAGTCAGCCTGCTGCCCAGCGAGTTTGCCGAAATGGTCAGGCAGATTCGCAATCTTGAGGAAGGATTGGGTTCAGACGAAGCGCCTCGGGAAATTACTCAAGGCGAGCTACTCAATCGCGAGAGCCTGGCCAAGAGCCTGGTTGCCAATACAAACATCAAGCAGGGTACGACAATCACCCGTTCGATGATAAGTATCAAGAGTCCGGGGCAGGGTATTCAACCCAATCGCGTTGATGAGCTGGTTGGTAAAGTGGCACATCGGGATATCGACGAGGGCGGCTTCTTTTTCGATTCGGATATCAAGGGCATTATCGAAAAGAGAGCGGACTACCGCTTTAACCGACCTTTCGGTGTTCCGGTTCGTTACCACGATTATCGGAAAATTCTGGAGAATTCCAATCTGGACTTCGTGGAGTTCCACCTATCCTATAAGGATCTGGAAGTAAATCTAGGCGACTTCTTTCAAGGTGAAGAGCCTATCGGTTTTGCAGTGCACAGCCCGGAGTTGTTTGCAGGCGATCATATTCTAGATCTCTGTTCCGACGACGAAGATTATCGCCAGCACTCCATTCGGGAGTTGGCGCGCGTGGTCAATATCACTCGCCAGTTGAAAGCGTTCTTTCCCAAGACCGAGCGCCCGGTAATCGTGGTCAATGCCGGTGGCTGGGATAGCAGAGGGTTTATCGATCCGGCGCTGAAAGCAGGGAAGTATCAGAAAATCTCTGAAGCGCTTGCCTGTATCGATTTGGAAGGGGTGCAAATAGCCATTCAGACCATGCCTCCATTTCCGTGGCATTTTGGTGGGCAGAGCTACCACAATCTGTTTGTTTGCGCGGACGAGATTAAGGACTTTTGCCAGGCCAACCCCGAAATCAAGATCTGCCTGGATGTGTCTCACTCGATGATGTCGTGCAACTATTACGGCTGGGATTTGATCGAGTTCGTCGAAAAAGTGGCGCTTTACAATGTGCATATGCATGTTGTTGATGCCAAGGGTGTCGATGGCGAGGGCGTTGAAATCGGTAAAGGGGATGTCGATTTTGCAGCACTTGCACGACTGTTGAACGATAAGAGTCCCGGTGTGCAGTTTATTCCAGAGGTCTGGCAAGGACACAAGAATGGGGGGGAGGGTTTTTGGCTTGCTTTGAGCTTTCTTGAAAAGTATATGTTTTAATATATATAAGTTGGACTTTGATCGTGTTGAATCTACTGGGTTTATGCTGTCAAAGTCTTTTTGTGGTTTGTGAATTGGTAATGTTTATGGCTGAGTTATTTATTGCATGGGAGCTAAGTTATATATTTAAATTGAAAACCTTGCATCAAAATGCCGCGGTCTTAAGTTTGATGATTTGACTTTTGAATTTTTTGTCTTTGAGTTTGATGCGCTTTTAAAGTGTTTTTATTATGTTTCGTCAGGAGTTCGGGTTGTTTTGGTTTCAGACTCCTTTTTTCATTTGTTGTGACTTTTTATTTTTTGTTGCGGTATAGAATTTCTTTAGGTTCAATGCTTTTGGGGGCGGTATTTAATATGGGCTGATTGTTTGTGTTTTGAGTGGTGGGAAAGTAGAATCGGTCTTGGCTGCTATGTATATACTAACTCCTTTTTTAGTTTGAATCGTTATTTGTAATTTGGTCAGTGTAAAGCTGCTGTTTTGCTCAAGAAGGTTTGGGTTTTAATGATTTTAGTTACTTGCTAAGCAAAAAATGCCTATTTAGTTTTGGATGTGGTTAGTTATAGGCCATAGTTTGATATTTTTCTGCTTAAGCTTATTGTATTTATATTTTGTTGGGGCGTTAAGTGATTTTATTTTTCACTAGAAAAATATTTCAATTTGCTGGGGCGGTGCTGCTTTTTTCCGTTGCTCGGCAGCTGGTCGTATTCCCTTGGCTGGCTCGCGAGCACATTGACGCGTTTACGAGCATTACCTATTTGGTTTTTTCCCTCGAAGTTCTGCAGTATCTGTTGATTGGGGCGCTACCTGATTACTATGTGAAGAACTGTGAAGGTAGCCAGGTAAATCGCCCACTTTTGCTAGCGCTTCGTCGTCTGAGTATTTTGGGTTTTTTCTTGGCGTTGTTGATGCCCTTATGGGGGATCGATGTGTTTCACTCTATCCTCCTCGGGGGCTTCTTTGTTCTCTCTGGAAGGAATGCCCTTGATCTGAAGGTCTTGTTCAATAACCTCGATTTCAAGGAAAATTATTTTTATGTGACGTTCCGTATACTGCCTTATTTTTCTCTATTTCTTGTGGAGTGGTATTCGCTCTACTGGGTGACGGTGGCGTTCTGTTGTTGCTTGATTCTCTCCGAATATATTTACTCACTTCGTCTGGCTAATAAGCTTGCATTGTATGAGTCAAAGGGGGAAGGGGGCACCTCCGGCAGCTCTGGGAATCTTCTAGGGGCATTGTTCTTGTTTGCCATGGCCTATACGTGCATCAGCTTCGCACAAAGAGGCGATTTTACAGTGGTGGGTTATTTCTATAATAAAGAAGACTATGCAAACTTTGCGATGCTGATGTCGATCGTCAATTTCTTCTGTAATCCCATTGCTTTGCTCTGTGGAGGTGGATTGTTGAGTTTGCTTGTCAATCAACGAGTCTCACTGAGCCCTGCTATGCTGGCTAAACTATTGGCTGCTACGTTTTTTGTCGCGTTGTTGGTGGCCGGTTTTTCAGCGTCAATGTTTGATACAATAGGAAGTTTGTTATATGGTCGAGAGTTGCTGTTTTCGTCATGGGTGATTTTTCTGCTGGTGTTCAGCAACGTTGTATTTTTGTCTCTGCGAACGGTAACGATAAGGTTTTTCTCTCCGGGCCTTCTATTCGTTCAGTATGGCTTGATCTGTCTGGTCATGGCGGGTATGGCTGTGGCATGGCTTTTGAGTGACTTTCTGCAAAATTTCTATGTGGTCAGAGCGGCAGTTTTGATTGTTTTTCTGATTGCTTTCGTCGGGGGTAGTGTTGGGCTCATGAACAAGGGGCGTTTTTTTGGCACTGATAAAAGATAATCTGTTCAAGCTCTTTTTCAATGAGCTTGCGGTAAAGATCAACTGTCAGTTGAGGAACGCTGCTTGGGCGCCTAGGTACCCCGGCCTCTCTATTTTGAATAATACCTCCGGCAGCAGTCTGTATGATTGGCTTTATAGTGTTGCTTATAAAGGGTGTTTGCTGGGGGTGATGGTCGTTTCGTTATTCAGGTCTCGCTTGATGTGCGGCGAGGCTTTTTCAGTGCTTGACCTGAGGCTATTATCCTTCAACCGTGATGGACTTCAGGTCGTTCGGTGTGGTGCCTACAATCCTTTGAGTTTCAGGTTTTCTTCAATTTACCAGGTCGTCCCACGTAGGCTCTTGTTACGGCAGCTTCTGGTGGCGGCTGTGGACTATTTATATGTAGCAAAGGTTTTTGATCAGCAGTGCAGGGCGGCAGGGCATGATCCTGCTGTGTCCAGGAAGTTGGTTGGTTTTGGCTTCATCCGTTACCTGGATGTTGTTTGGAGTCAGTTGGCGTTTTCGCGTATTGGTCGAATCCACTGCGCGGGGCACTTTGATGTTTATACCTCCCTGGTGTCACTGATGCGAAAACAGGGCAAGCTGGAGTTTGTACGGGGATATCAGCATGGCCTTTTTGAGAAGTTCAAGGTCGGCAACCTAGGTGTAGGTTTTTTTGTGGATGTTTATGTTCTTCGATATGCCCAGTCGAAGGCGTATTTTCTTTCGGCTCTTAACGAAAACCCATATGTTGAACTTGATATCTGCTCCACTGCGTTTAGCCCTCAGTACGAACTGCGTGCTTCAAATGAGCCTGTACGAAAGATCGTAGCCTATGCATTGCAAAATGACTGCTACCTAGAAGATTTCGATAATATTGATTTCTTTCTTGGGAGAAGCGACCAGATAGAAGTTGTGCTCTATTTGCACCCGGCGACGGCCGTTAAGACGATTCGTTTTATTTCTTCACGGTATCCAGGGGTGCGTATTTTTTTGAAAGAGCGGCACAAGGACATTGATGTGGTGGCTTCAAGGTACTCATCACTGGTTGTTGACTACTCATCTACCGGGGTGAATGGGATATATATTGCTCGGCAGGATGAGGTGTGCATTTTTGATTGTGTGGAGCCGACTTTTCATGTGGTCAGGCAGTGTGAGCAGCTTGAGGAGTTTTTATGAGTGAGCGTCAACCCGTAAATTTTGACCTTGGTTCATTCCGCTCGCCACCTGGCTACCGTGGGCGTTCGAGTTTATTCGTGCTCTTTTGGTGGTTTATCCAGGCAACTCTTTTCACTTGGTCGCCTCAGCCATTGTTTGGCTTCAGGCGATTTCTATTACGTGCTTTTGGTGCGCGTATAGGCAAAGGTGTATTGATTCGACCATCTGTGCGAGTCGTTTACCCATGGAAGTTGACAGTGGGTGATCATAGCTGGGTGGGTGATGAGGCTGTTTTATATTGCCTGGATAATATAATTATCGGTGCTCATTCGATTGTTTCACAGCGTTGTTACATTGCAGCTGGAAGCCACGATTATACCCGCGCAGATTTTCCGCTGAGCTTAGCGCCAGTTAGGATCGGGGACTCCTGCTGGTTGGCCACGGATGTATTTGTCTCGCCGGGTGTTGAGATTGCGCCACACGTTGTTGTGGGAGCGAGAAGTTCTGTTTTTAAAAGTATTACGGAGCCTGGTGTTTATTTTGGTACTCCGGCTAAGAAGAAGGATTGAGCGATGAACTCTAAAAAAGTAGCACTAATAACTGGCATAACTGGGCAGGACGGCTCCTACCTGGCTGAACTCCTGCTGGAAAAAGGATATGAGGTACACGGTATCAAGCGCCGCGCCTCTTCTTTCAATACCCAGCGAGTGGATCATATCTATCAGGACCCGCATGTCGATAACCGCAATTTTGTCCTGCATTACGGCGACCTGACCGACTCTTCCAACCTGACGCGCATCATCCAGGAGATTCAACCGGACGAAGTGTACAATCTGGGGGCTCAATCCCATGTGGCGGTGAGTTTCGAGTCTCCGGAATACACCGCCGATGTGGATGCCATGGGGACATTGCGTATCCTGGAAGCGATCCGACTGCTTGGTCTGGAGAAGAAGACCCGTTTCTACCAGGCATCCACCTCCGAACTCTATGGCCTGGTGCAGGAAATCCCGCAAAAGGAGACCACGCCGTTCTACCCGCGTTCGCCCTATGCGGTGGCCAAGCTCTATGCCTACTGGATCACGGTAAACTACCGCGAAGCCTATGGTATGTATGCTTGCAATGGCATTTTGTTCAACCACGAGTCGCCGCGTCGCGGCGAAACCTTTGTGACTCGAAAGATTACTCGTGGCTTGGCCAATATCGCGCAGGGGCTTGAGCAATGCCTGTATATGGGCAATATGGATGCGCTGCGCGACTGGGGGCATGCCAAGGACTACGTGCGCATGCAGTGGATGATGCTGCAGCAAGAGGTGCCTGAGGATTTCGTGATCGCGACCGGTGTGCAGTATTCGGTGCGTGAGTTCATTCGTTGGTCAGCCGCCGAATTGGGTGTCAGTCTGCGTTTCGAAGGCCAGGGCATCGATGAGCAGGCCATTGTCGAGAGTGTCGACGGTGACAAGGCGCCCGCACTCAAGGCCGGCGACGTCATCGTACGAGTCGACCCGCGCTATTTCCGCCCGGCCGAGGTCGAAACGCTGTTGGGCGAGCCTGCCAAGGCCAAGGCCAAGTTGGGCTGGGTGCCGGAAATTACCGTGCAGGAGATGTGTGCCGAGATGGTCCGTGAAGACCTCAAGGTGGCTCAACGCCATGCCCTGCTGAAGCAGCATGGTCATGATGTACCGGTATCGGTGGAGAATTAATCGTGGTGCGTGATCTGGATCAGACCATCTTCGTTGCCGGCCATCGCGGGATGGTCGGCTCGGCCATCGTTCGCCGCCTCCGGGCGCTGGGTTATGGGAAAATTCTGACTGCTGGTCGCGACCAGTTGAATTTGCTCGACCAGGCCGCTGTGCGGACGTTTTTCCAGGCCAACTCCATCCACCAGGTGTACCTGGCGGCTGCGAAGGTCGGTGGTATTCATGCCAACAATACCTATCCGGCGGATTTCATCTACGAAAACCTGATGATCGAGGCCAATATCGTTCAGGCGGCACATCTGGCCGGCGTACAGAGGCTACTGTTTCTCGGCTCCTCCTGCATCTACCCCAAGCATGCGGAGCAACCGATGAAGGAGGAGGCGTTGCTCACGGGTATCCTTGAGCCGACCAATGAGCCTTACGCCATTGCCAAGATTGCCGGGATTAAACTGTGCGAAAGTTACAATCGCCAATATGGCCGTGATTATCGCAGTGTGATGCCAACCAATCTCTACGGCCCGCATGACAACTACCACCCGGAAAACAGCCATGTGATTCCCGCACTGTTGCGGCGTTTCCATGAGGCCACTCAGCGGGGGGATGAGGAGGTAGTGATTTGGGGGAGTGGCAAGCCACTGCGTGAGTTTTTGCATGTTGACGATATGGCTGCAGCCAGCGTTCATGTCATGGAACTGGATGACGATAGCTACCGGGCCAATACCCAGCCGATGCTTTCCCATATCAATGTGGGTAGCGGGGCGGATTGCACTATCCGCGAATTGGCCGAAACCATCGCCAAGGTCACCGGTTTTACCGGACGCTTGGGTTTCGATGCGACCAAGCCGGATGGGGCACCCCGAAAGTTGATGGATGTCTCGCGCCTCAAGGCGCTCGGATGGCAAGCCAGCATTAGCCTGGAGGACGGATTGCGCGACGCTTACAACTGGTATGTAGGTAACGTAGAGCAGGCGCGGACCAGCTGATGAAGATCCTGCTCTATGGCATCAATTACAGCCCTGAGTTGACAGGTATCGGCAAGTACAGTGGGGAAATGGCGCGTTGGTTGGCCGAGAAAGGGCATGATGTGCGGATGGTGACGGCTCCTCCTTACTACCCGGACTGGAAGATTCGACAAGGCTATTCTTCCTGGCGTTTCAGCAAGCGGCAAGAAGAGGGCGTGACGGTCATTCGCTGCCCCCTTTATGTGCCAAGCAAGCCCACTGCGTTGAAGCGGCTGTTGCATCTGGCCAGCTTTTCCCTGTCGTCGTCGTGGGCGGTACTGGCGCAGTTGCGCTGGAAGCCCGATTTGCTGGTGCTGGTCGTTCCAACCTTGTTCTGCGCACCGCAAGCCTTGCTGTTAGCGAAACTCACTGGTGCCAAATCTGTGCTGCATATCCAGGACTATGAGGTAGACGCGTTATTCGGCCTTGGTATTGCACAAAGCAATAGCCTGAAGCGTTTTGCATTCGCTATTGAACGGACCGTTTTACGGGCTTTCGATCGTGTCTCAACCATCTCCAGCGGTATGCTGCGTCGAGCCGAGGAGAAAGGTATTGCCGAGGCGCGACTACGCTTTTTCCCTAACTGGTCGGAAACTTCTCGATTTCAGAATGTGCCCCGAAGTGATGCCTTGCTTGCTCGTCTCGGTGTTGATCCCAGCAAACGGATATTGCTCTACTCGGGCAATATTGGTGAGAAGCAGGGGCTCGAAGGAGTGATGGAGGCGGCTGAGCGCCTATCCACACGGACAGATTTGGTTTTCCTGATTGTTGGTGAAGGGGCTGGCAAGGCTCGACTTTTGAATTTAGCGCAGCAAAAAGGTTTGAA
This sequence comes from Pseudomonas sp. LRF_L74, assembly GCF_965644255.1. Lineage (NCBI taxonomy): Bacteria > Pseudomonadati > Pseudomonadota > Gammaproteobacteria > Pseudomonadales > Pseudomonadaceae > Pseudomonas > Pseudomonas sp. LRF_L74. Next base: position 28,197 of record NZ_CBFFRH010000002.1, read on the forward strand.
TAATGTAGTTTTTGCACCCTTGCAGCCTTATGAGGATTTACCAGTCTTGCTCGCCTCTGCCGACTGTCATTTGGTTATCCAGAAACGGGGCGCAGCGGATGCGGTGTTACCTTCCAAACTTACCAACATTCTGGCTGTTGGGGGGAATGCGGTGATTACTGCTGATCCCGAGACAAGCCTGGGGCTGCTCTGTGCTGAGTTCCCGGGGATTGCCGTACGAGTCGAACCTGAGTCGGTTGATGCCTTGGTCGAGGGCATTGAAGCATCGCTATCTGTGCCGGGAAAAAACTCGGTTGCCAGTGGCTATGCAGATGAATATCTCGAAAAAGATAAGATATTGGCGCGGTTTTTGGCAGAGATTTAGCCTATGTGGCTCACTCATGAAGATTTCCGAACCGTACTTGCGTCGACGCCTTTGGTGTCCATCGATTTAGTGGTGTGCAACAACAAGGGGGAAATCCTGCTTGGTCAGCGCTTGAACCGGCCGGCTAAAGGCTATTGGTTTGTGCCCGGTGGGCGAATCCTGAAGAACGAGACCCTGGATGCTGCGTTTATCCGATTGACCAGAACAGAGCTTGGGCAGGTGTTCGAGCGCAGCCAGGCACGTTTGCTAGATGTGTATGAGCACTTCTATCTGGACACTGTGTTTGGTTGTGACGAGATAGATACGGGTACCCATTATGTGGTGCTCGGGTATCAATTGCTCGTGTCGGATGACCATGTGTTGACACCTCCGCCTGACCAGCATGGTTGTTACCGTTGGTGGAAAACCACTGAAATGCAAGATAGCACCGAGATTCATGAGAACACTCGTGTCTATCTGAAAGCGTTACGTTGAATAATGAATAAGGATGACCAAGATGTTGTTTCCAGTAATTATGGCTGGTGGCTCTGGTTCACGTCTGTGGCCGCTGTCCCGCCAGCTCAGTCCCAAACAGTTTTTGCCTTTAGCTGATAGTGAGCTTTCCATGCTGCAGGCTACTATCCTTCGATTGCAGGCGCTGGATATCGCCCCGCCTCTCCTGATATGTAACGAGGAACATCGTTTCCTAGCTGCCGAGCAACTGCGGCAGTTGGACATGGAAAAGGCCAATATTCTACTCGAGCCGGTAGCACGCAATACAGCGCCGGCAATTGCTCTAGCGGCATTACAGGCCAGTAGCGGAGTGGAAGACCCAATACTTCTTGTTTTGGCGGCCGATCACTTGATTCAGGATGTCGCGACCTTTCATTCCAGCATACAGGCCGCTCTGCCATTGGCCCGCTCCGGCAAGTTAGTGACGTTCGGCATTGTTCCGACCCATCCCGAAACTGGCTATGGCTACATCGAGAAGGGGGCTGATGTTGGTGATGGATTTGCGGTGAGCCGCTTCGTCGAGAAGCCTGACCTTAAAACGGCGACCGAATACCTGATCAGCGGGGACTACTTCTGGAATAGCGGCATGTTCATGTTTCGTGCCAGTCGTTATCTAGAAGAGCTTGAGCGTTTCCAGCCGGCGATTGCTGCAGCCTGTCGCGAGGCCCTAGCGGGCGGTAGCCAGGATATGCACTTTACCCGTGTCGATGCCGAAGCCTTTGCAGCTTGCCCCGAGAATTCGATTGACTATGCAGTGATGGAACGAACCTCCGAGGCGGTGGTGGTGTCGCTGGATGCGGGATGGAGTGATATCGGTTCTTGGTCGGCATTGTGGGATGTAAGTGCAAAGGATACCGACGGCAATGTGTTCAAAGGCGATGTGTTAAGCGAGCGTTCTTGCAACAGCTATATACACGCAGATCACCGCCTAGTGGCTGCTGTGGGGGTGGAGGATCTGGTAATCGTAGAAACCAAGGATGCAGTGCTGGTGGCGCACAAGAGCCAAGTGCAAGATGTGAAGAAGATCGTCGAGCAGTTGAAAAAAGGACAGCGGCACGAGCACGCGAACCATCGTGAAGTGTATCGGCCATGGGGGGTGTACGACTCAGTGGACAATGGCCATCGCTATCAGGTCAAACGCATCACGGTCAACCCTGGTGCAAAACTCTCGGTGCAAATGCATCACCACCGTGCAGAACACTGGATCGTGGTCAGCGGCACCGCAAAGGTGATCAACGGAGACAAGACGTATTTGGTGACTGAAAACCAATCGACCTATATCCCTATTGGACAAGTTCACTCCTTGGAGAATCCTGGTGTTATTCCGTTGGAGCTGATTGAAGTGCAGTCAGGCTCGTATTTGGGTGAAGACGATATCGTGCGCTTCGAGGATAAATACGGCAGAGCCTAATGGTCATGGCCTCCTTTATGCTGGAGAAGTCGAAGCCTGAAGAGGCGCCCTCCAACCAGGCGATCATCGGCCGTGTTGAGGGCTTTGTCGAGGTGGTCAACTTTTGCTTCCCACAGTGTTAAACTGGCGCACCAACAGATGTCTAATGCCAGTCAATTAAGCGTTTAAACGCATGGTCATCAGCCGCCTCAATCGTGCAGGAGCGAATTTATTGGCTATGTATGTGTTAAGTGTTGATTCTCAGTCCTATCACGGCCTTTGTGGGAGCAGATTTATTCGTGAATGAATCTAATCCATTCGCAAATAAATTCGCGCCCACAACCGCGAGCCTCAACTGGTATTGGCCAGGCGCTGCCATTTCCTCGTAATGGTGGCGTTTTTCATCGAACTGCCCCACGCCTGATATCTGGCATGGCCAAAATCCACATGACACGGAGCACGTCATGCCTTTTCAATCACGCTACCAGCCTACCTTCGCCGAGCGCTATCCCGTGGCCATGTTGGCCGCGATGCTGGACTTCGTGCTGGTGGCGGCAGCGGTTTATATTGCCCATTGGTGGCGCTTCGATAGTCTGCAACTGGCCAACCGTTACCTGTCCGCCGCTATGTTCTGTGCCTTGGTCGTGATGGTCAGCCTATGGGCTAGCGGTCTCTATGGTTCCTGGCGTGGCAAATCGTTCGTCAACCAGGTATGGGGTGTCTGCCTGGGCTGGTTGGCTGCCATTAGTGTGTTGCTGTCCATCGCCTTCTTTCTCAAGATCTCGGAAGAATACTCTCGGCAGTGGTTCGCCTATTTCGTGCTTATTGGTTGCGCGTTCTGTGTCCTGTTCCGTTTGCTGGTATTCCTCCTTCTGCGTCAGGTGCGGTCATCTGGGCGGAATTTGAAAACGGTTTTGTTGGTCGATTCTGGTGGTAGCGTTGCTCATCTCCTTAGCAACGGGCGCTCTTTGGATGAGGATGGTTTTCGGATCGCTAGAACCTTGTCGTTCAGTAGGCATGAGAGCTGGATGGAGTGCCTGGTCGATACAGTGGACGAACAAGGCGTGCATGAAGTCTGGCTGTGCCTGACCTTGGCCGAGGGGGCGGTGATCAAGTCGGTGATGTATGCGTTGCGTCACCATACGGTAGCGGTGCGTTTCATTCCTGAGTGGGGCGACCTGCCGTTGCTCAACCACAAGGTCAGCAATATTGCTGGGCTTTACTCGCTGGACCTCAGTTGTAGCCCCATGGATGGCCTGGCCCGTTTGCTCAAGCGTATCGAGGACATCGTGATCGGCGGGCTCATTATGTTGTTGATTCTGCCGGTATGCCTGGCGATCGCGATCGCCATCAAGCTGTCTTCGCCGGGACCGGTGGTGTTCAAGCAATACCGTACTGGAGTCAATGGGCGAAAGTTCAAGGTTTACAAGTTTCGTTCGATGGTGGTGCACCAGGAGCATGGAGGCGAGGTTACCCAGGCCACGCGGCATGATCCACGGATAACACGCATCGGTGAGTTCTTGCGTCGTACCAGCCTCGATGAGTTGCCACAGTTTTTCAACGTGCTGCAGGGGCGTATGTCCATCGTCGGGCCGCGCCCCCATGCGTTGGCACACAATGAGTACTACAAGGATCTGGTCGAGTCCTACATGCAGCGGCATAAGGTCAAGCCGGGCATCACCGGCTGGGCCCAAGTCAATGGTTACCGGGGCGAAACGGATACCTTGGAAAAGATGCAGAAGCGTGTGGAGTGCGATCTTTACTATATCGACAACTGGTCGTTGTGGTTGGATATCAAGATCATTTTCTGGACGATCTTCAAAGGCTTCGTAGGCAAGACAGCCTACTGATTACGTGTTTTGGTTGCTGCTCATAGGCCCGGCGTGTCTGCCGGGCTTTGTTTTTGGGCTGTGTCCGCGTTAGCTGTTGCTCGTCCTGTAGGAACGGATTCATCCGTGAAATTTGCGGCTAAAGCGGTACGCAGTCCGGCCGCTCCTACGCAAACCAAGTCGAACATCAATATATAACGGATACATAGTCAATAAATTCGCTCTACAAGAGGAGGTATCCTTGTTTCGGCAACTGGAGGTAGGTCTGGAGGCGTTGAAGCGAGTCCGTATGGAGCCGGTCTTGCTGGTATGGATGTCGATAGGGTTGTTCGTACAGTTGGCAGGTCTGCTGTTCAATTCCGACGGCAGCCGTTATGCCACGCAGGTTTACCTGCTGCTGTTCGTGCCGGCGCTCATATTGCTGATTTGGGATCGTCTTGCCTTGAGCTTGTGGCGTCAGTTGCCGGCATATTGTTTCCTAGTGCTGATGGCCTGGGTGCTGCTCATTGCTGTCTTGCATCCCGGTAGTGGGAAGTCGTTGGGTTACTGGCTGAAGGTCGTTCTGCTACTAGGCCTGTATGTCTTTGCCGTCGCGCGCTTGGTTGCTAGCCCTCGGCGTTTCCAAGTCATTCTGATTGCGGCAGCGCTGGTTGCCGTGTTGTTTGCCTGTCTGACGCTCTATTACCAGTTTGTGGTGCTGGATCGCCCGTTTGAATATCGGATTCTACGTAGTGGTTCTGTGCGTTTGCGCGAGTTGGGTTGGAAGGGGCTGGCAGATCTGAATCATCCCATCATTGCCGGGCTGTATTACGGCATATTTGTAGTGATGATTACCTGGTTCTTTCTTGCTTGGCGCATGACGGCAGCGCGCACGTCGATGTTGGCGCTGGCTTTGGTCGGTCTGCTTCTGTATGTGCTGCTGACGTTCTCGCGTGGTGCCTGGTTCTCTGTGGCGGCTGGCAGTTTTGTTCTCTTGCTGCTCTTTTCCAATCGCAAGGCTTATGTATTTCTGGTTATTGGCTTGGTTTTGCTGGCTGTTGCTACATATTGGTTCTGGCCGGAGATACAGAATGAACGCAGGATTGGTGTAACGGACCGGGAGTTTATCTGGCATAACTGGTTGCAGCATTTGCCAAGTTTCTGGTTATGGGGGAGTGGCGCAGGGGCTGAGCTGATGTTCACCTTCCCTGAAGGGACGCGTCAGGCAGGGCGTACTTTCAATCATGCCCACAGTCTTTATTTGCAACTCTGGTATGAGTACGGCGTGATTGGGCTTGTATTGTTCCTGGCATTCATGGGGAGCCTGCTGTGGAAGGGCTGGCGTTGCCGGCATACTCCCTTGGCGTTACTGGCGCTCGGACTTTTGGTCTTCGCCATGGTGGCGATGGTGTCGGATGTCTATGCCATTTTCCATCGGCCTAGTCCGTACTGGGTGTTGTTGTGGTTGCCCGCGGGGATTCTGCTTGGAGTGAAATGGCCTGAGAATCACCGACAACCCATGCCTTCAATTCCATGACCTGATTGCCGATGCTGCCGCTCCTGTTATCTTCTCAGGAGCCAGTCTCGTGCCGTACCGGTCGAATTGGCTATTCAAAGTCGCTGTGTTCGACCTGCCCAGCGACTTGGGTTGGCGCTACGAAATACCGTTCAACAACTCCTGGCTGTTCAGATTAGCCAGGCGCCGATCATTTCCTGGGTAGTCCAATGCCTGGATATCGCACTCAAGCAAGGCGCGGCGTGGGCTGCGTTCGCCGACGGCCCAGGCTTCTTCGAGCAGGCCCAGCGAGGTCTTGGGGACGACGGAAAACAGCGGCTCCCATTGACCGCCCTGGCGTAGCATCAGCGGCTTTTCGCCACATTCGGCAGCGCGCCGCAGCATATCCATCAACAGGCTGCGATCGATCAGCGGCGCGTCGCAGGGCAGGATGAGCACATGAGCATGGCGAGCCTGCCGCAGGCCGGCGATGATACCGGCGAGAGGGCCGGGAAAATCATCCTGGGGGTCGCTGACCAGATGATCCGCATAACGAGTGTAGCGTTCGGCGTTGCGGTTGCACGAGATGATCAGGTCATCGGTAAGCGGGCGTGCCACGTCGTGGATGTGTTCGATCAGCGGCTTGCCACGCCACTCGACCAGCCCTTTGTCTCGACCACCCATGCGCTGGCCGCGCCCGCCGGCGAGAATAAGGATGGAGCAGGGCAGCAGGGCGGCTGATGCGGTCATGGAAAAACTCGTCATGTGCCGTGTGATATAACACCCCACCTGTTTCCATCACAACTGGACTGCCCCATGAGTTCCAAGGCCGAGGCGGTTTTCGTGCCGCTCAACATTGCCGTGCTGACTGTCAGTGACACCCGCACCCAGGACACCGATACCTCCGGCCAGTTGCTGGTCGACCGCCTGCTCGCGGCCGGTCACAACCTGGCGGCACGCGTGTTGCTCAAGGATGATCTCTACAAGATCCGCGCCCAGGTCGCCACCTGGATCGCCGAAGAGGTCGTGCAAGTGGTGCTGGTCACCGGTGGCACTGGTTTCACCGGGCGGGACAGCACGCCAGAGGCGGTTGCCTGCCTGCTGGACAAGCAGGTCGATGGTTTCGGTGAGCTGTTCCGGCAGATTTCGCTAGCCGATATCGGCACCTCGACCGTGCAGTCGCGTGCCCTGGCCGGCCTGAGCAATGGCACGTTGGTGTGCTGCCTGCCGGGTTCTACCAATGCCTGCCGCACCGGATGGGACGGCATTCTTGCCGAGCAGTTGGACAATCGATATCGGCCCTGCAATTTCGTTCCGCACTTGAAAGCTGCCGCTCCCTGTGGGAGCCGCGGCTGATGGCGGGCGGTTTATTGCCGGTCGAGGAGGCGCTCGAACGGCTGTTGGCCCATGCCGATGCCACGCGTATCGCGGAGACCGAGTGTGTCTCGTTGGCCGAAGCCGATGGGCGAGTGCTTGCCGTCGACTTGGCCGCGCCATTGGACCTGCCTCCCTGGCCGAACAGCGCCATGGATGGCTACGCCTTGCGCGTCGCCGACGGCGCGCAGCCGTTGCCGGTCAGCCAGCGTATCCTGGCCGGGCAGGCACCAATGGCACTGCAGCCCGGCACTTGCGCACGCATCTTCACGGGGGCACCGATCCCCGAGGGTGCCGATTGTGTGGAAATGCAAGAGAACGTAGAGCTATTGGACGATGGACGCGTGCGCTTTCTCCAGCCGCTGTCGGCGCGGCAGAATATCCGCCCGCAAGGTCAGGAGACCCAGCGAGGCGAGGTTGTGCTGAGCGCGGGCACACGCCTGGGGCCGGTTGAGCTGGGGGTCGCCGCCTCGCTTGGCCAGGCGCAACTGACACTACGGCGTAAACCCCTGGTGGCGGTGCTCTCCACGGGGGATGAACTGGTCGAGCCCGGCGCGGCCCTTGGCCCCGGCCAGATCTACAACAGTAATCGCAGCCTGCTCTGTGCCTGGTTGCAGCGCTTGGGCTGCGAGGTTCGCGATGCCGGCATTCTTGCCGATGACCTGCAGGGCACCCGGGATGCATTGGCGGGCCTCGGCGATGTCGACCTGATCCTGTCGACTGGCGGGGTGTCCGTCGGCGAGGCGGATTTTCTTGGCCAGGTTCTGCGGGACGAGGGTGAGCTGACTTTATGGAAGCTGGCGATCAAGCCAGGCAAGCCACTGACCTTTGGCTGCTATGCGGGTGTGCCGGTGATCGGCCTGCCGGGTAATCCGGCCTCGACGCTGGTGACCTTCGGCCTGTTGGCGCGAGCCTATCTGCTGCGCCGGCTGGGAGTTGAGAAGGTCGCTCCGCTGAGCGTACAAGTCCCGGCAGGATTCGCCTGGAGCAAGGCAGGCAAGCGTCGTGAATATCTGCGCGCGCGTTTGCAGGAAGGTCGGGTTGTGCTGTACCCGAACCAGAGCTCCGGTGTTCTGCGTAGCGCCTCCTGGGCCGAAGGGCTGGCGGTCATTCCCGAGAATCGCACCTTGTCCGAAGGCGATAGTCTGAGCTTCATTCCCCTGAGCGAAGTACTGGGGTGACAGAGGCGCGGAGGTCGGAATGGAAGGGCGCAAGGCACTGTTGATCCTGCATGGCAAGCAGGCTGCGAACGATGAGGTACGGGCCGCCGTAGAGGCGCACCGCGATGCGGGATGGGACCTCGCGGTACGCGTCACCTGGGAAGGCGGCGATGCCGCCCGGCTGGTGGGAGAGGCGCTTGCGGCGGGTTACCGCACGCTGGTCGCCGGCGGTGGCGACGGCACATTGCGCGAGGTGGCAGAGGCTTTGGCCCTGGCGAATAGCGATGCCAGCCTGGTGCTGATGCCGCTCGGCACCGCCAATGACTTCGCGACTGCGGCAGGTATCCCCGTGACGCCGCTGGAGTCCCTGGCACTGCTGGACATCGAGCCGGTGCCGGTCGATCTGGGAGCCGTGGATGGGCAGTTGTTCCTGAACATGGCCACCGGTGGCTTCGGTTCGAAGATCACCGCCAATACCCCGGAGGAGTTGAAGAAACTGCTCGGTAGTGTGGCTTACCTGCTGACCGGGTTGAGTCGCTTCGCCGAGGTGCACTCGGCATTCGGGCGGTTCAAGGGGCCCGGCTTCAGTTGGGAAGGTGAGTTCCTCGCGCTGGGGATCGGTAACGGACGCCAGGCCGGCGGCGGTCACGCGCTGTGTCCAAAGGCGTTGATCAACGATGGCTTGCTGGATGTCTGCATCGTTCCGGCACCGCAGGATATGGTTGGCACCCTGGGCACGCTGCTTTCTGGCGGCATGCGCGGCGTCGAGGCGGTGTCGGTGAGCGCGCGCCTGCCTTGGCTGGAGGTCGAGGCGGATGAGCGGCTGGACATCAACCTCGATGGCGAGCCGCTCAAAAACCGTTGCCTGCGTTTCGAGGCTCGGCCGGCGGCGCTGCGTGTCCACTTGCCGAAGGGGTCTGCGCTGATCGCTTGAATCGCTCTGGCGAGGGCGGGATGCCTCAGGCATGATGGCGCGTGGCCATGCCATCAAGTGGGCCGATCGGTGGCCGATATAGCAGCTAGACTCGTCACAGACTTTCAGGAGCGCGCATTCATGGCCGGTATTCTCGATTCAGTGAACCAGCGTACCCAACTGGTGGGTGAGAACCGCCTGGAAATCCTCATGTTCCGTCTGGTCGGACGCCAGTTGTTCGCGATCAACGTGTTCAAGGTGCAGGAAGTGCTGCAATTGCCACGGCTGACCCTGATGCCACACCGGCATCCGTTCGTCTGCGGGGTGGTCAACCTGCGTGGGCAGACCCTGCCGGTGATCGACCTGTCCCAGGCCATCGGCATGCGCCCGCTGACGCCGAACGAGAACAGCACCATCATCGTCACCGAGTACAACCGCTCGGTGCAGGCGTTCCTGGTCGGTAATGTGGATCGCATCATCAACCTCAACTGGGAGTCGATCCAGCCACCTCCAGGCGGTGCCGGTCGCCAGCACTATCTGACGGCCATCACTCGCGTGGATGACCAGATCGTCGAGGTGATCGACGTGGAAAAGGTGCTCGCCGAGATCACGCCAATGAGCACCAAGGTTTCCGACGAGAAGCTGGCCGACCCTCTGCTGACCAAGGCCAGCGGCAGGGAAGTGCTGTTGGTGGACGATTCGAGCGTGGCCTTGTCGCAGTTGCGCGAAACCCTGACTCAGCTCGGGATCAAGCTGCATATGGCCAGCGATGGCCTGAGGGCCCTGAATCTACTGAAGAAGTGGGCGGACAGTGGCGAGGTGATGACCGACAAGCTGCTGATGATCTTTACCGATGCCGAAATGCCGGAAATGGATGGCTACCGGCTGACCACTGAAATCCGTAACGATCCGCGCTTGCGTGATTTGTACGTGGTGCTGCATACCTCGCTGTCGGGCAGCTTCAACGAGGCGATGGTGAAGAAGGTCGGTTGTGACAACTTCCTCTCCAAGTTCCAGCCAGACAAACTGGTCGATGTGATCCGCGAGCGGCTCGAGCTGTTGGAGTCCTGACCTGCGGCACGCCATAGGGGCTCCGCGAGCCACTAGGCGTCTTCCGATGGATATCGCTTCGCCTAAGGCGACTCGCTAGGCGGTTGGACCGTCAGGTTGCGCGCTCATTCTTGCGCGGCACGATCTGGTGCATCGGCCAGGCACGGAATTCGAAGGGAATCCGTCCTTCCTGGCGATCACGACGTGGCGTCAGGTCGAAGCGCTCACGGTAGATGCGGCTGAAATGCGACTGGTTGGCGAAACCGCAGGCGATGGCGATTTCCGTCAGCGACAGGTCGGTCTGGGTGACCAGTCCTCGCGCCCGGTCCAGGCGGATATCGCGGTAGTAGGCGGTCGGGCTCTTCTGCACGATCTGCTGGAACAGTCGATCCAGCTGGCGCTGGGAAATCCCGATTCGCGTACAGATATCCGGAATGCTGATGGCGTCTTCAAGGTGTCCCTCCATCAGCCTGATCGCCTGTTTGACCAGGTCGGGGACCGTATTGCCCAGCGGTTGCGGGGTTTCCGGATTCTGCTGGGCGCCAGCGGGGCGCAGGTACTGGTGGAACAGGTAGCGTGCGGTCTCGCTGGCGAGGGTATCGCCATGCAGGTCGCGGATCATGTGCAGGCCCACGTCGGTCGATGCGCCGCCGCCACAGCAGGTAATGCGCTTGTCGTCGAAGATGAACAGGTCCTCACGGATATCCACGTCCGGATACAGTTCGCGTAATGCATCGATATGTTCGTAGTGCCCGGTGGCCCGCTTGCCCTTGAGCAGCCCGGCCTCGGCCAGGATGAAGGTCCCGGTGTCGAGGGCGCCCAGGGTGCTGCCTGCCCTGGCCCAGGCCCGCAATGCGCTGTGCAGGGCCGGGCTGTTGTGGGATTCGGGCGCCCAACTGGCGGAAACCATTACCAGGTTGGGCACGTCTTCGATCTCTGCCAGCGCATGGGTACTGATCTCCATGGCATTGCTGGCGACGATGTTGCCGCCGTCGGTCGAGGCGATTTCCCAGTGAAAGAGTGTTTGCCCGCTGAGGTAGTTGGCGGCGCGGAAAGGATCGATGAAGGCCGTGGTCGCAGCCAGGTTGAAATGGGGAAAGACCAGGATCAACAAGGTGAATGGCGGGTTCGACGGTTCCGGCATGGCAAGCGATCGGTCATTGAGGATTGACGGCACCATAGCATTGGCGGTGTCAGCGGATGAAATGAATCGTGCCGCTGTCATCACTGCCGATGTAGATGCCGTAGCTGCCCGCCCGGCGTTCGGCGATGTAGCGCTCGAGGATCTGCCGGATTGCCGGGTAGTAGATTTGTTCCCAGGGAATCTCCTCGGGTGCGAAGAAACGGCAGTCCATGGTTTCCGGGCCGTATCGGCCGGTGTCTTCCAGGGCGATGGCGCGAAAGACGATGTACACCTCGCTGATCGCCGGCACGCTGAAGATCGAGTAGGGGCTGACGATCTCGGCGCGCACGCCGGTTTCTTCCCAGACTTCGCGCAGCGCCGCCTGCTCGGTGGTCTCGCCGTTCTCCATGAAGCCGGCGGGCAGGGTCCAGGTGCCGATGCGCGGCGCGATACCGCGCTGGCAGAGCAGGTAGCGGCCGTCGCGTTCGATGATACAGCCGCTGATGATCTTCGGGTTTTCGTAGCGGATATAACCGCAGCTCTGGCAGACCAGACGCTCGTGGGTGTCGCCCGGTGGCCGCTGGAGACTCAGCGTGCCAGCGCATTGGCAACAGAAGCGCGGCCTGGGCATGGTCAGTGGCCGATGCGCGGCTCTTGCAGCGCGATAGGGGCGACGATATCGCGCACCTTGCCGTCGTCCTGCTTGGCCTTGAGGTAGTCGAGGGCGACCGCGGCGGCGGCGCGGACGTGATCCACCGAGGCCTTGTGCGCAGCCTGGGCATCGCCGCTCTTGATCGCGTCGACGATGCGTTCCATTTCCGCGTTGCTCTTGCCGCGACGGTTGGTCTGCGACACCGAGGTGGCGCGCAGGTAGCTGATGCGCGCCTGCAACTGGCGCAACTGGGTGGCGGCGATATGGTTGCCGCAGCCTTCCAGCAACACGTCGTAGAAGTCCTGCACCGACTCCAGCACCTGGGCCAGTTCGCCTTCTTCGAGGGTCTTGCGGTTGTTTTCCAGGGCGCGCTCCAGGGCGCGGATGTCCTTGGCCTTGGCGCGCAGGGTGAACAACTGGACGATCATGCCTTCGAGCACGCAACGCAGCTCGTAGATGTCGGCGGCGTCTTCCAGGGTGATGATCGCCACCCGTGGCCCTTTGGCGTCGGCGAACTCGACCAGTCCCTCGGATTCCAGGTGACGCAGGGCCTCGCGCACCGAGGTGCGGCTCACGCCCAGGCGATCGCACAGGTCGCGTTCGACCAGGCGATCACCCGGCAACAGCTGGAAGTTCATGATCGCGCTGCGCAACTTGTCGAGCACGATCTCCCGCAAGGTCACGGGGTTGCGATTAACCTTGAAGCTGTCGTCGAGGGGCTGGCGTTTCATGGTCGGTGTGCTCGGATCTAATGGTTATGGGCTGACGGCACAGCAACGGCCGGGGCCATCGCACACGCCTGGGTTTCAGCCTTGATCGCGCTCGCTGTCTGCCTCGGCGAAGGCTTCACGAGCGATCCGAAAACTGTCGACGGCAGCGGGAACACCGCAATAGATGCCGACCTGCAGGAGGATTTCCCGGATCTGCTCACGGCTCAGGCCGTTGCGCAGTGCACCGCGAATGTGCAGTTTCAGTTCGTGGGGGCGATTAAGGGCCGAAATCATGGCCAAGTTTATCATGCTGCGTTCTTGCAGCGACAAGCCTTCCCGTCCCCAGACGTGGCCCCAGCAATACTCGGTGACCAGTTCCTGCAGCGGCTTGTTGAAGTCGTCGGCGTTGTCGATCGATTTCTTCACATAGGCCTCGCCCAGCACCTGGGTACGAATCTCCAGGCCTCTGGCGTATTTGTCGTTGCTCATGTTCGTTCTCCCGGACGGGTGAGTGGCTGTTGTGAGGCAGAAGCCGCTGTTTTATAGGATGGTGTATCGCGAAGCGATAGCCATCGGTGGCCTGGCGTAGAGCTTGACGGATATGGTCGTACGAGCCCGTGTCGGATGGAATACCGTAATCAGGCCGTCGGCGTCGAGTCGGCGAGTGCTGAAAAAAAGGCCGCGACCAAGGAGATACGCGACCGAAAAGGGTGACGGCTGTGCGGGCAGGGCGTTCAGGCCAGTTCCGGCAGGGCGCCGAGCTTGCCACGGTGATAGATCATCGGCACCGGCGGCACCTCGGGGAGGATCAGGTTCTTCACCTCGCCGACGACGATGGCGTGGTCGCCACCGTCGTATTCACGCCACAGCTCGCATTCGATGATCGCGCTGGCCTTGCCCAGCAGCGGGTTGCCCAGCTCGCTGAGGGTCCACTCGATACCGGCGGCCTTGTCCTTGCCCTTGCCGGCGAAGGCATAGGCTTCCTTCTGCTGATCGGCGGAGAGCAGGTGGATGGCGAAGCGCTTGCTTTCGCGCAGCACCGGGTAGGAGTCGGAAGCGTAGTTCGGGCAGAACAGCACCAGCGCCGGCTCGATCGACAGCGCGCTGAAGGCGCTGGCGGTAATGCCGACGATGCCGCCGTCCTTGTCCAGGGTGGTGATGATGGTGACGCCAGACGGAAAGGCGCCCATCACGGATTTGTACAGGCCGGGTTCGATCATTTCGACTACCTCATCACGAACGGGTCGGGCATCGGCGCCTGGGACAGGTTGATCCAGACGGTCTTCAGCTCGGTATAGGCCAGCACCGAGTCGATGCCGCTCTCACGGCCGTAGCCGCTCTGGCCAAAGCCACCGATGGGCGCCATGGCAGACACGGCACGGTAAGTGTTGACCCAGATGATGCCGGAGCGCACGCCCTTGGCCATGCGATGGGCGCGGCCGAGGTCGCGGGTCCAGATGCCGGCGGCGAGGCCGAATTGCGAGTCGTTGGCCATGGCCAGCGCTTCGCTCTCGTCCTTGAAGCGGATCACCGAGGCGACCGGGCCGAACACTTCTTCCTGCATGATGGTCATCGAGTGGCTGTCGCACTCGAACAGGGTCGGCTCGTAGTACCAGCCTTCGCTGTCCACGTTCGGGCGCTTGCCGCCGAGGCGCAGCTTGGCGCCCTCGCCGACGGCGGTGGCGACCAGGCGCTCGACCACGGCCAGTTGCTGGGCGGTGGCCATCGGGCCCATTTCGCTCTGCTCGTCCTGCGGGTTGCCGATGCGGATGCGCTTGGCGCGTTCGACCAGGCGCTCGACGAACTCGTCGTAGATCGAGTCCTGGACCAGCAGGCGCGAGCCGGCGACGCAGCTCTGCCCGGAGGCCGCGTAGATACCCGCGACCACGCCGTTGATGGCGCTGTCCAGGTCGGCGTCGGCGAAGATGATGTTCGGCGACTTGCCGCCCAGTTCCAGCGACAGCTTGGCGAAGTTCTCGGCACTGGCACGGACCACGTGGCGCGCGGTGGCGGCACCGCCGGTGAAGGCGATCTTGCGCACCAGCGGATGGCTGGTCAGCGCGGCGCCGGTGCTTGGCCCGTAGCCGGTGACCACGTTGACCACGCCAGCCGGGAAGCCGGCTTCCAGGGCCAGGCGCGCCAGTTCGAGGATGGTCGCCGAGGCGTGTTCGGACGGCTTGAGCACGATGGTGTTGCCGGCGGCCAGGGCCGGAGCCAGTTTGATCGCGGTCAGGTACAGCGGGCTGTTCCACGGGATGATGCCGGCGACCACGCCAATCGGCTCGTGGGTGGTGTAGGCGAACATCTCCGGCTTGTCGAGGGGCAGGGTGCCGCCTTCGAGCTTGTCGGCCAGGCCGGCGGTATAGTGGAAGAACTCGGGCAGGTAACCGACCTGGCCACGGGTCTCGCGGATCAGCTTGCCGTTGTCGCGGCTTTCCAACTGGGCCAGGGCTTCCTTGTTCTCGGCGATCAGGTCGCCGAGGCGGCGCAGCAGCTTGCCGCGCGCGGTGGCGCTGAGGTTGCGCCAGGCCGGGTTGTCGAAGGCACGTTGCGCGGCCTGCACGGCGAGGTCCACGTCGGTGGCATCGGCATCGGGCAGCTCGGCCCAGGCTAGGGCGCGGGACGGGTCCAGGCTCTCGAAAGTCTTGCCGGAGCGGGCATCGACCCATTGGCCGTCGATGCACATGCGATAGCGTTCTAGGGTCATGCGACGATCCCCTTGGTCTTGTCCTGTAGGGCGACGGCGTGGTCGAGGAAGTCGAGCAGCACCTGGTTGACCAGGCGCGGCGATTCCACCGGCATCATATGCCGTTGTTCGGCAAGCACGGCGACCTTGGCGCCAGGAATGCAGTTGGCCAGTTGCTTGGCCATTTCCGGGGTCGAGCCGGGGTCCAGCTCGCCGGTGGCGATCAGGGTCGGCACCTGGATGTTCGGCAGTTCGTCGGCCCGGTACATGTCCTGGGTGGCGAACAGGCTGTAGGTGGTCAGGTAGCCCTGCGCGTCGTTGCCGGCCAGGGTCTGGCGGATGGCATCGATCTGCGCCGGGTTGGCTGCCTGGTATTCACGGCTGAACCAGCGCGACAGCGCCGCCTCGGCATTGGCATCGGGGCCATGCTCGGCAGCCTGGGCGGTGCGGGCGATGACGCCGGCACGCTGTTCGGGGCTGCGATTGAACACGCTGTTGAGCACCACCAGTGCGGAGATGCGCTGCGGGTAGTGCAGGGCGAAGGCCCGGGCTACCAGCCCGCCCATGGAAAAGCCGATGACGATCGCACTTGGCAACTGCAGGTGATCGAGCAATTCGTTCAGTTGCTCGGCATAACCGGCCAGGCCGGTGTCCGGATGAGGCCGTGGGCTGGCGCCGTGGCCGAGCATGTCGTAGGCGATGACGCGGAAGCGCTGCGACAGGCCGACGATCTGGCCGCCCCACATTTCCTTGTTCAAGCCAACGCCATGGATCAGCACGACGGGCTGTCCCTGACCGGTCGACAGGTAGCTGGTACCTGCCGGAGTGCGTTCGACAGTAGGTCGAATCATGGGCGTGCTCCTGCTTACTGGGCCTTCTCGGCGGCCAGTTCTTCCAGATCGATGTAGCGGTTGCCGATACGCGGGTGCAGGCGGCCGCCGTCGGCGGCGCCCAGGACCACGACGATCTCGTCGGCGCGCGGGGCGTCTTCGATCTGCATTTCCAGGGTGATGTAGTGCGAGCGCAGGCCTTCGTCGTCCTTGTGCATCATCGGGATCTGGATCGACGTGCCCGGGCCACCGCGCTTGTTGGTGAAGCTCAGGTAGCTCTTGGCCTTGACCGCTTCCCGGTAGTGGTTGCCGAAGCGCAGGGTGTGGATCACCGCCGAGGCGTGTTCGATCTCGCCGTCGGCACCGACCACGGCGGCTTTACCGTAGGCTTCGATCTTCTCTGCGCCGCCGATGTCGGCGATCAGGCGTTCGACCATCAGCGCGCCGAGGTCGGAGCAGTTGGCCTTGATTTCCGGCTTGAGGTTCTCGACGAAGCCCTGGCCGACCCACGGGTTCTTGATCACCACGGCCAGGCCGACCATGGTCACCGGTTTGTCGGTGGCTTTGCCGCCTTCGATGAAGGTTGTTTCGCGGTAGCTGACGATCTTGCGAATTTCGAAACCCATGACACCTGCCTCTGAGTGAATGTTCGATATTATGGTATACCAGAATACACATTATGCAAGAGGCGTACGCCGACCTGTCGCAGGAAGGACATGAGTCGGCGTGAGGCGGCGTAGGGAAAGGCTCTGCGATGGACGTTCGCGTTTGGCGCACGTCATCAGGGAGGCGTTTGTGGCTCAGCTTTCCGGCAGATTGTCGAAGACTTTTGCCAATACCTGATTGAGCTTGCGCACCTGGGCTTCGGTCAGCCCCTGGAAACTCTTGTGGAACAGCTCGTCGGTGATGTCATGCATGGCGAAGAAGGCCTGGCGGCCCTTTTCCGTGATCGACACCTGGGTGACGCGACCGTCCTGCTCGCAGGGGCGGGTTTCCACCAGGCCGTCGTCCTTCATGCGGTAGACGATCTTGGTCACGGTCGAGAGCTTGGCGATGGCGTGCTCGGAGATTTCCGAGATGCTCGCTTCCTTGTTCTCGAACAGGATGTTGAGAACGCGCCAGCGGGGGATGTCGAGGTCGATCTTCTTCAGCAGTTTTTCCATGCCCATGGTGTAGCGACCATAGACACGAGCGAGCCAGTAGAACGGGAATTCTTCCTTGTGGAAGTCTTCGCTGGCCGGGTTGTAGCGGCTGAGGCGCTTCTTGGTGGATGTCATGCGTGGACTGCTTCCCGTGATTTCGAGGCGTAATAATAGACATTTCTATTAAATACGGCATCCCGGGGCGCTGAATTAAGGAAGCGGGGCATGTCGTAGGCTGGGAAGAATGATCAGAAATACGCCCGTCATTCCCGCGAAGGCGGGAATCCAAATGCTTAGAGTCTTCTGGATTCCCGCCTTCGCGGGAATGACGGTGTATCGAAACGTCCGTTTCTACCTCATATCGATCGCCCTGAAACCTTGAGGCGTCAACAGTCCCAAAGGCTCACTCAGGCTTGCGCAGGGTCGGCGTCTCGTCGAAGAAGTTCCATGGCTTGAGCAGGGTGTAGACCCATTCGGTCGGCATGATCGGCCACTCTTCGGCGCGGGCGACGTGGGTGGTGCCGGTGGTCAGCCAGACCACCACATCGGTGTTCTCGATGTTCTGGTCGTCGGCGACGAACTGGCCCAGGCCGGTGTCCTTGTCGGAGCGGTTCGGGTAGCGACCTTCCGGGTGCTGTTCCTTGGCATCGTAACGGGTCACCCAGATCTGCTTGTCCATGAAGTTCAGGCGGTTGTACAGCCACTCGTCCTTGGCGAAATTGGCGCCCTTGGCCACCGGATGGGTGCCGCCGGCATAGGGGATGAGCTGGTAGGAAACCGGGTTGCCGACGCGGTTTTCCTTGCTCGAGTTGCTCAGCAGGCGGATGGTCGACGGATCGAACTTCTGCGCGGCTTGCTTCTCGTGGGTGACGATATGGGTCTCGGTCTGCATGGTGCTGGTGCGCGGTCCGCCACGCTCGTTCCTGGCGATCACCGGATCGACCTCGGTGAGGCTGTTGTTCTCGCCGTCGACGTCCAGGTCCAGGCGGAAGTTATAGATGTGCTGGTGGGTGGTGCCGACGATGTTGTGGTCGAGCAGGGTGCCGTAGCGGGTGTCTTCCTTGGCGCTGTGGTCGTGCATGGTGCGGCTGGCGACGCCTTTCACCGCCTCGATGCCGGTGGCGCCGGCGTTGATGCCGAGGGTGCCGTTCTCGTGCAGGACCCAGTCGAAGATGTAGTCGTAGTTGCCGACGGTGCTGATCCAGCGGATCACCAGTTCGCGGCGCTGGGTGCTGACGTTGTCCTGGCCCATTTCCTGGTGCTTGTACTCCGGCCCTGCGTAGCGCTCGAACACGGCGAAGGCGCGCGGGATGGTGGTCGGCGTGCCGGTGAAGTCGGCGATGGTGGCGTCCAGCAGGACGGCATTGTCCGGCGCGTCGGTGCCACGGGCGATGGGCGAGGTGAGGGTGCCCATGCCGTATTCGCCGGAATCCAGGTAGGCCTTGAAGTACCAGCCTACGTCCGGGTCGCCGTACGGCACGATCATGCCGCCGAGGTTGCCCTGGTACATGACCTTGCGTTTCTTGCCGTGATCGTCGTAGGTCACCGTGGACAGGGTCAGGCCCACGCGCGAGTCCATGCTCAGGTGGAAGTCCCAGTTCTGCCAATGGATGCTGTTGCCGCTGATGGTGTAGTTCTTGCCCAGCGGCTCGGTGATTTCCAGCGGCTTGTGGCTGGCGGCCTGACGATCGCGGCCATCATAGGCGCGCGGCTGCATGGGCACCGGAATGACACCGGCGTCCTCGATCTTGATCACCTTCTGTTGTTCCAGATCGACCACCGCCACCAGGTTCTCGATGGGGTGTGCCCAGTAGTTGCCGTCGCCGGTGTTGAGGTAGGAGACCACCTTGAGCAGACGCTTGTCGTGCTGCAGGCCATCCTTGCCGTCGAAGTAGCCGACGGTCAGCGGCGTGGTGACCACCTTGGTCACGTCATTGATATTGCGCTTGGCCAGGGCCTGGGCGTATTCGGCGCTGCTTTCGATGGCTTTCTGCACGGCGCCGAAGTCATCCAGCAGGATCATGCCGTGGGAGCCTTCGACAGGTTTCCAGGACACCAGCTTGCGGCTCTTCAGGTCGACCAGGCCTTCGAACAGGTGCTTGCCGTCGAGCACGGTGACATTGGCCTGGCGGTCGCCGCCGAACGGCTTGGCAGCGGTGACGAAGTTCCACACCTCGGCCTTGTCCGGACGGTGCAGGGATATTTCGGTAAAACGGAAATCCGGTCGGTATTCGCCAGACTGCTTGAGGATCTCGACGGCTGCGGCGATTTCCTCGGCATTCAGCGGGTTGAGCGGGTGAGGGCGCTGCTCGATGGCGAAGGTGCGGTCGAGGCCGGACTGGAACACCTCGTTGATGAACGCCTTGCCGACCCAGGCGGTGTCGCCACGCATCACCATCGGTACGCTGAGTTCGATGCGCTTGCCGTTGAGCACGGCGACCGGCACGCCCGGCTTGACCTTCACGTAGGCCCCGTCCTTGACGATGGTGAAGACGTTGGCGTAGTCGTCCCACTTCACCGTGGCGCCGAATGCTTCCAGGGTCGATTTCAGCGGCACCATCTCGGCTGCGCCGCCATGGGCCAGGGCATTCATCGGCAGGCTCACGCCGAGCAGGCAGGTGGCCAGGGCCAATGGGGCGAGGGCGAACAGGCGAGGACGTTTTATTGTTGGCATTTATATTCTCCTGACGGTTGTTACGCCTAATTTGCTACAGGGAATTCATGCACTCTTGTAGTTGCCTGCCAGATAGTTTGATTTGCCTGCCGGAGTGTTGGTGGCTGGATGGACTAGTGATCTTTCAACTGGCTGAGTCGGTATTCCCGAGGCGAGGCGCCGAAGTGGCGTTTGAACGTCCGGGAGAAATGCGCCGAGTCGGTGAAGCCCCATTTATAGGCGATGCTGGTGATCGGTGCCGCGTCGTCAGCCAGTTCGCGGGCGCTACGCTCCAGGCGTTGGCGCTGGATGTAGCGGCAGATGCTTTCGCCGTCCATCTCGAATTGACGATAGAGCTGGCGCACCGAGACGTTGAGGCTTGCGGCCAGCTGCGTGGGGCTGGGCGCCTCGGGCAGGGCATCGTTGATCAGTCGTTCGGCCAGGCGGCGCAGGGGACGGCCGGATTCTGGCGACAGGCTCGGCAAGGTGGGTTGCAGCAGGTTGATCAGCGCATCCTGCAGGGCGTTGCCGTCGCGCGTGTCGGCTACGGGCTGCAGGTGCCCTTTGGCAATTTGCTGGAGCAGCCCGCGCAGCAGGTTGGCGCTCAGGCTGTGTTGTTCGAGCTTGGCGAAACGGCGTGCCGAAGGCGGTAGCACGCGCTCGACGGCATCGCGGTTCAAGTGTACCGAGAGCTGGTTGACCAGCCCCTGGGGCAACATCTCGAACGCCTGGGATGAGTCGAACAGCGCCAGTTCTCCGGGGTGCAGGACGAACTGCTCCTGGGTCTGGTTGATGGCCATGACGCCCTGGCGTTGCAGGATCAGGAAATAGAAGCGGTCATCGGCGCGGCTGAGGCTGCCGCGTTCGCGCTTGATGGAGCTGGCGTTGATGTGAATGTCGGCGACGTTCAGGCCACCCAGGTCATGGGGCTGGATGGTGCCGACGAACGCATCGTCGACGTCCGCCCGCTGGGTGACGAAACGTCCACACACGGCATGGACGGTGTGATTCCAGTGGTCGAAATCCTGGGAGCTGTGCACGGTCACGGGGCACCTCGCGGTGTCTTCTAGTGGTTTTGGTGCGCCATTGGGGAGATTCTGCACACCGGGCTAATTACGGTAACTTTCAAGCATTTTTTGAGCCAGGAAGAGGTACCGTGCCGCGCCGGTGTGGTTGCGGCGTAGATGGCCGCTACGAGGCATAAGCGGACATCGATATTATTTACCGTCACTCCCGCGAAGGCGGGAGCCCAAATAAAAAAGCGCTTCTGGGTTCCCGCCTTCGCGGGAATGACGGCTAAACACACCGTGCAAGAGCGGTAATCGCGTGTACGTCCGCTCCTGCCTCATAGTTGCCGGTCAATACCGAATCATCACCGACTTGAGCTCGGTGTAGTCGTCGATGAACGCGCTGCCGAATTCGCGGCCGCTGCCGGAGGCCTTGATGCCGCCGAAGGGCACGGACGGATCGAGGAAGGTGTGCATGTTGACGTACACCGTACCGGCTTCGATCTGCGGGATCAGGCGCAGGGCCTTGGACAGGTCGTTGGTCCAGATGCTGGCGCTGAGGCCGAAGGGCGAGTCGTTGATCAGGCCGGGTAGCTCGTCCACCTCGTCGTAGGGCAGTACGCACAGCAGCGGGCCGAAGGTCTCTTCGTGGAGCAGGCGATCCTTGGCGCTGCCGGCGAGCACCAGGGTCGGCTCGACGAAGAAGCCGGGACGGGCCAGGGCATTGCCGCCGCAGACGATACGGCTTTCCTGGCGCGCCACTTCGAAGAACTGCACGACCTTGTCGAACTGCGGCTTGTTCGCCAGCGGGCCGAATTGCACGCTCTCGTCGAGGGGCGAGCCGATGTTCATGCCTTGCAGGGCGGCGCTGAATTTCGCCAGGGTTTCGTCGAGGCGCGAGCGCGGCACGTAGAGGCGTTCCGGGGCGGCACAGACCTGGCCCTGGTGCACGTAGCCGGTCTGGACCAGGCCGGCGATGGCCGCGTCGAGGTCGACGTCCGGCAGCAGCGCCGCGGCGTTCTTGCCGCCCAGTTCCAGGGTCACGCGGGTCAGGTTAGAAGCCATCGCGGCCTGGCCGACCCTGACGCCGGTCGGCACCGAGCCGGTGAACGACACCTTGGCCACCTGCGGATGCTCGATCAATTGCGCGCCGACCTCGCCGGTGCCGTTGACCACGTTGAGCACGCCGGCCGGCACGCCTGCCTCGACGG
Source organism: Pseudomonas sp. LRF_L74 (assembly GCF_965644255.1). NCBI lineage: Bacteria > Pseudomonadati > Pseudomonadota > Gammaproteobacteria > Pseudomonadales > Pseudomonadaceae > Pseudomonas > Pseudomonas sp. LRF_L74. The sequence goes on from NZ_CBFFRH010000002.1 coordinate 50,257, forward strand.
CCAGCTCGGCCAGGCGCAGCAGGGTCAGCGGGGTGAATTCGCTGGGCTTGAGCACCAGCGTGCAACCGGTGACCAGGGCCGCGGCGATCTTCCACACGCCGATCATCACCGAGAAATTCCACGGTACGATGCCCGCGACTACGCCGACCGGCTCGCGACGGGTGAAGGCGGTGTACTGCTCGCCGGCCATCGAGGGAAAGGACGGGCTCATGGTCTCGCCATTGATCTTGGTCGCCCAGCCGGCGTAGTAGCGCAGGAACACCGCGCTCTGGCCGACCTCGAACATCCGCGACAGGTGGATCGACTTGCCGGAGCAGAGGGTTTCCAGTTGGGCCAGCTCTTCGCCGTTGGCCTCGATCAGATCGGCCAGGCGGTTGAGCACCACGCCACGCTGGTAAGGCGAGGTCGCTGCCCAACTGCCCTTGAAGGCCGTGCGCGCGGAGGCGACTGCGGCCTCGACATCGCTGGCGTCGGCCGCGCTTATATGGGCAATGGTTTCGCCAGCGGCCGGGTTGACGATGGCGATGCGCTTGGCCGAGCGGCTGGCGCGGTAGGCGCCGTCGATGAAGTGGGCGTGCTCGCGTTGCAGGAAGGCCTGCACCTGGGGCCGCAGTTGAATATCGCTCATTGGGGTGACTCCTGGGCAGTTGGAAAACGAATCAGAGAGGGATGGCGACGTTCAACCAGAACTTGTCGCCTTCCGGACGGTTCTGCACGTCGAACTCATGCTGGTAGCGGCCCTGGATGTTCAGGCCGCTGGCCGAGGTGTACGTCAGTTGCGGGCCGAGGGCCGTGGCGCGACCCTTGAAATCGCCGAGCATCGCGCCTTCGCCGCTGTCGCCGCTGACCTGCTTGTAGGTGTAGCCACCAATGCCCACGCCCCAGTTGCCGAAGTGCTTGGCGGCGACGAAGTCGGCATGCAGTTCGTTGCCGGAGCGGTAGTCGGTATCGCTGTTCTCGTAGTTGTGGTCGAACATGGTCTTCATCGAGAACTCGTAGCCGGCTGCGTTGCGATAGGTGAAGGCGAACAGCGGTTCGAGGGTGACGTAGTTGCGGCCGATATTGGATAGCTCGTCCTTGTCGTAGCGGCCGGTGGGCAGGTAGATGTCCAGGCCGACGATCCAGTGCCAGTTGCCGCTGTGCCAGCCGATGGCCAGCGGATCGAAGATGAAGTCGCCCAGGCCGGCGCGGTCCTGGCGACCGCCAGCGCCCATGTCGACATCCACGTCGGCGGCGACCAGGAAGGCATGCATGGCCCAGTTGCCACCGAGTATCTGTTTGTCGGTGACATGGATCGCCCGCAGGATGGTGGCGGCGGTGTTGACCTTGAAGTCGTCGAAGGCCGGGTTCGAATTGGCGAACGTGTCGGCGCTGTAATAGGTGTTGTAGCTGACCAGGTAGGTGCCGGGCGGCGGCAGGGCGCCGGTCATGAAGCCTTCGCTGCCGTTGGCGTAGGCACCGCCGCCGCCTTCCGTTGCATGGGCGCTCTGGCCGATGGCGAGCAGGGAAAGGAGGACGGCACTGCTCAGATGACGTTGCAGGGTGAAGCGCATGGGGAACCCCTCGAACCGGAATATGGCGTGCCCGGGTATGGGCACGGTTACGGCAGGCGCCAGAGGCGAAAAATTCAGGAGCGGTTGGTCTCGGCCAGCGATACGTGCCGCGTGCCGATCAGTTCGTTGAGCTGCAAGGTGTTTTCATGGGGCGCATCGAGAGCCAGCGGCGCCTTGCCGAGGATGAAGTCGGCGCCACGCTCGCCGAGCATGATCGCCGGTGCGTTGGTGTTGCCGCTGGCGATCTGCGGGCAGACTGAGAGGTCGACCACGCGCAGGTTGGGCACGCCATGCACGCGCAGTTGCAGATCGACCACCGAGCTGGCCGGGTCGAGGCCCAGGCAGCAGGTGCCGCCGGGGTGGTAGACGGTCTTGATCGCCTTGCGCACGAACTTTTCGATACCGGCGGTGTCTTGCCAGTCGATGTTTTCCGGGGCGGTGATGGCCTTGATCAGACCCTTGAGGGCCGGTTGCTGCATCAGCTTGAGGCCGACCTGGACGGCGCGGATTTGCCCTTGCAGGTCCTCCTCGTCACCCAGGTAATTGGGATCGATCAGCAGCATGTCGGCCGGATCGGTGCTGCGCAGGCGCACGTCGCCACGGGCCTTGGGCCGCAGGTGGCCGACTTTCACCGTGAGGCCGTGCTCGGCGGCGGGCGGGGCTTCGCCGGGGGTGTTGTCGAAGTTGTCCATCACCGGCAGGAACATGAACTGGATGTCCGGGCGGCCGACGCCGAGGCTGTCGACGAAGCCGCCGCCTTCGAGGATGTTGCTGGTCAGCAGGCCACTGCGGAAGGCCAGCCACTGGGCCATGTGCTTGATCCCGCGCAGGCCCTTGTCTTCGCCGAGGATGCTGTTCTGCGCGTGAGTGGTGGCGTTGAGCGACAGGTGCAGGTGGTCATGGAAGTTCTTGCCCACCGGCAGGTCGACCAGGGTCTCGATGCCGAGGCTGGACAGGTGTTCCTTCGGCCCGATGCCCGAGAGCATGAGTACCTTCGGGCTGCCGAAGGCGCCGGCGCTGAGGATCACTTCCTTGCGCGCACGGGCGATGATCGGCGTGCCGTCCTTCTCACTGAATTTCACCCCGCTGGCACGGCCGCTTTCGATGATCACCTTGTGCGCCAGGGCCTCGGTAACGACCGTCAGCCGGCTGCTGTCACGCACTGACTTGAGGTAGGTGCGCGCGGTGCTGGCGCGAGCGCCATTGCGGGTGGTGGTCTGGTAGAAGCCGACGCCTTCCTGGGACGCGCCATTGAAGTCGTTGACGTAGGGCAGGCCCATTTCCTGGCCGGCCTTGACGAAGGCCATGGTCATCGGGTGGCGGTAGCGGTTCTCGCTGACCGGCAGCGGACCGTCCTGGCCGTGGTATTCGCTGCCCAGGCTCTCGTTGGCCTCGGCCTTCTTGAAGTAGGGCAGCACGTCGCGGTAGCCCCAGCCCGGGCAGTTCCAGTCCTTGACCCAGTCGTCGTAGTCCTGGTGCTGGCCACGGATGTAGATCATGCCGTTGACCGAACTGCCGCCGCCGAGCACCTTGCCCTGGGCAATGATCATCTCGCGCTGGTTGCAGTGTTTCTGCGGCACGGTCATGTACGGCCAGGACTTCTGCTGGAAGACCTGCACCACCGTGGCCGGCATGCTGTGAAAGGGGCTGCTGTCCTTGCCGCCGGCTTCGAGCAGCAGCACGCTGCCGGCATTCTCCTGGATCAGCCGGGCGGCGACCACGCAGCCTGCCGAGCCGGCGCCTACCACGATGTAGTCGTATTCCTGGGTGGACATGGGGATGGCCTCTGGATCGTTGTGAGGCTCTATTCAAACCTCTGGCGAGGGCAGGAAATTGATCGTGCTGGACAGGTTGTTGTACGTGGTTGCCAGGTTGCAGCCTGGGATCTGGCGAGGACAGGCCGTGCAAGGAAAGTGCCGTGCCTGACGCGTCCGGCCGTGGCTTCCAGTCGGTTTTCCGTACTACCCGCCGGACGGCGGTAAACGCAACACCCGCTTTGTATGCGTATGGGGTTCTATGCTTGTATGGCATTGGAAATCATCGATCCGCACCTGGCCGAACACGTGAAGCTCCCGACCCTCTGTACCGCGCTGCTTTGTCTGCTGCTTGCCACGCCTGGCAAGGCCGAGCGCTATCAGGTCGTGACCGAGGAATGGGCGCCCTACAACTACCGTGAGAACGGCCGGCTTACCGGCATGGCGACCGACATCGTGCAGGCGATCATGGCCCTGAATGGTGACGACTTCGAAATCGTGGTGCTGCCCAGCATGCGTTCCACCCTCGAATTGCGCACTCAGCCCAGGACCATCATGTATTCGCTGTTTCGTACGCCTGAGCGCGAGGGGCTGTTCAAATGGGTCGGGCCCATCGTGGAGGAGTCCATCCATGCCTACCAACTGGCCGATTCACGACAACCGGTGAATTCCCTGGCGCAATTGAAGGCGGCGCCACGGATCACCACGCGACACGCCGGCCTGGTGCCCAGTAGATTGCAGGCCCTGGGGTTCAACAATCTCGACAGCAGCGCGGGCCAGAGCCAGCAGCTCTATCGCATGCTATTGGCCGGACGCACGGACATCATCGTCGGCGATACCGATGCCGGAGTGGCTTACTACAGTAACCAGCTGAATATCGTTCCGGGCTCGTTGCGACGGGTTCCTGTCGAACTGTACCGGTCTTCCCTGTATATCGCCTTCAGTTGGGACAGTGATGACGAACGGGTCGCGGCCTGGGCCCGGGCGCTGGAGCAATTGCGCAAGTCCGGCGAGCTGGAGCGTATCCGCCGCCGCTACGAGGCGGCGCTTGATCCATGATCTGGGCGCCGCCCGTTGATGCAGGGCCTGGCCGGATTCGCTGGCGCGAGCAGTGAACGCTATCGATTACCAGGCCATGCGCCGCTCGCTCTTCATCTTGCGCACCATGGCCTCGAAGAACTTGCTGGCGAAGCCGCTTTCACGGATCAGCATGGCGGTCAGGCCCGCGCATTTGGCGGCGATGCCTTCATCCAGCGGGTGGTCCTCGCCACCCAGGGCACCGGCGGCGCACTGGTTCTCGGCGGCGCGCTGCACGGTCCAGAGCAGGAACAAGGTTTTCTCGATGCTGCTTTCGCCCACGGCGATGCCGTGGTTGCGCAGCACCAGGATGTGCTTGTCGCCCAGGCTTTCGATCATCCGTACCTTCTCGTCGTCGAACAGGGTGATGCCCTCGAAGGTGTGGTAGCCGACGCGGCCGAAGAGCTGGGCGCCGTAGAAGTCATCGTGGGTGAAGCCGCGTTTTTTCTGCACCACGGCGGAGATCGGCGTGGTGTGGGTGTGGATCACGCACTGGATGTCATCGCGGGCGCCATGCACCGCGCTGTGCAGGGCGAAGCCGGCCGGGTTGCCGTCGTAGTCCGAAGGCTCCAGCTTGTTGCCGTGCAGGTCGACCTTGAGCAGGTTGGCCGGGGTGACCTCGGTGTAGTTGAGGCCGAACGGGTTGACCAGGTAGTGGTGCGCCGGTCCGGGCAGGCGCGCGGAAATGTGGTTGAAGATGGTCTCGGTCCAGCCGAACCAGTCGACCAGGTGATAGCAATGGGCGAGCTTGACGCGCAGCGCCCATTCTTCGTCGCTGCAATGGGCGGGTTTGCTGAAATCGGTGATGGCATTCATCGGCTCGGTCTCTTCTTCAGTGTGCATGGGCCTGGGCGCCGCGAAAGCGTGCCAGGGTGAGGATGTCTTGGGTGGTGGGCATGGCGAGGCCCTGGTAGCCGGCGAGTTCGATCACCGCGTCGCCGATGGCGGCCAGTTCCAACGGGCGGCCGTGTTCGTAGTCCTGCAGCATGGAGGTGCGCACCGGGCCCATGCCGGCGCCCAGTTCCATGAAGGTCTGCGGGTCGAAGTCGATCCGTGCGCCGTAGGCGGCTGCGGTAAGCAGGGTTTCCTGGAGGATCTTGGCGACCACGTTTTTCAACGAGGAGGTGCCGTACAACTCTTCCAGGGTCGCGCCGGTCACCACCGACAGTGGGTTGGAACTGAGGTTGGCGATGATCTTGGTCCACAGCGGGTCGCGGATGCGCTCGCTGGCGCGGGCCTCGATGCCGGCGTTCTCGATCAGCGCGCGGACCCATTCCAGGCGTTCGCTCATGTGCCCGTTCGGCTCGCCGAGGATCATCAGGTGCGGGTTGTTCGAGCGCACCACGCCGGGTGACTCGGTTTCCGCGGTGATGAACACCACGCAGCCGAGTATCCGTTCCAGGTCCATTGCGGCACTGAGAACGCCGCCCGGGTCGACGGCTTCGACGCGATGCTCGGCGAAGCGCCCCTCGACGCCATGGAAGTACCACCAGGGCACGCCATTGACCAGCGGCATCACGATGGTCTCGGGGCACAGCAGCGGGCCGAGGCTAGGCAGCAGGCCGGCGAGGGCGGGGGCCTTGGTACAGATGAACACCAGGTCCTGTTGGCCAAGCGCGGCGCAATCGTCGCTGGCGTTCACCGGGCTGTGATGGGTGCCGTCGAGATCGCTCAGGCGCACGCCGTTCTCGCGCAGGGCGGCCAGGGCCTGGCCACGGGCGAGCAGGCTGACCGGCTGGCCGCTGGCACTGATACGCGCCGCCAGGGTACAGCCGATGGCACCGGCACCGACGATGCAGATGCGTTTGGGAGACGGTCGAGGCAAGGTGTTCTCCTGGTGTCTGGTGTGATTAGCAGTGGCGGTATTACTGGGTTGCTCTGTGCAGTCCGTAGGGTGGACAACGCGCAGCTTGTCCACCATTGAGGGCACGTTTTGAGCCCGTTTTTTGTCGTGGCTACCAAGCAATGACTCTGGGTATTTGTCTGTAAGCTCGTGGTTTGTCACGAGCCTGTGCGTGTCCACGGTGGACAAGCTGCGCGTTGTCCACCCTACGGCCTGGCGCTGCTATCGCCCTTACCCCGCCAGCATCTCCTGATGCTTGCTGGCCAGCCCCAGGTAGGCCTCGATCACCCGCGGGTCGTCGGCCAGCTCGGCCGCCGGGCCGTGCATGGCGATCTGCCCGGTTTCCAGGACATAGGCGTAATCGGCGACGCGCAGGGCGGCACGGGCGTTCTGTTCCACCAGCAGGATCGACACGCCCTGGCGACGCAGGTCGGCGATGATGCGGAAGATCTCGCGGGTGATCAGCGGCGCCAGGCCCAGGCTCGGTTCGTCGAGCATCAGCAGCTTGGGCTTGGCCATCAGTGCGCGTCCTACGGCGAGCATCTGCCGTTCGCCGCCGGAGAGGGTCGCCGACTGCTGCTTGCGGCGTTCGAACAGGCGCGGGAACAGGCTGTAGACCTCCTGCAGGGTGCCTTCCAGGTACTTGTCGCCCTTGCGGTAGCGCATGAAACCACCGAGGCGCAGGTTGTCCTCGACGCTCATGCTGCCGAACAGCTCGCGTTTTTCCGGCACCAGGCCAAGGCCGCGACCGACCAGCACTTCGACTTCCGGCACGGCTTCCAGGGTGCCGTCGAACGACACCTGGCCCCGCGAGCCGAGCACGCCCATGATCGCCGAGAGCAGAGTGGTCTTGCCGGCGCCGTTGGGGCCGATCACGGTGACGATCTGGCCCTCGCCGACGCTCAGGCTGGCATCGCTCAGCGCCTGGACCTTGCCGTAGGACACGCACAGGTCCTTGACCTCCAGCAGGGGCTTGGTGATAGGGGTAGGGGCCGTCATCATTCCACTCCTCCGAGATAGGCTTCGAGTACCGCCGGGTCTTTCTGCACGTCGTCCGGCAGGCCTTCGGCGATCTTTTGGCCGAACTCCATCACCGTGACCCGGTCGACCAGGCCCATGACGAAGTCCATGTCGTGTTCCACCAGCAGGATCGCCATGCCTTCGCCACGCAACTTGCGCAGCAGTTCGGCGAGGGCTTGCTTTTCCTTGTGGCGCAGGCCGGCAGCGGGTTCGTCGAGCAGCAGCAGGCAGGGATCGGCGCACAGCGCGCGGGCGATTTCGAGGATGCGTTGCTGGCCGAGGGCGAGGCTGCCGGCCTCTTCGTAGAGGGAGTCGCCAAGTCCGACGCGTTCCAGTTGTCGGCGGGCTTCGCGCAGCAGGTCGGCTTCTTCATGACGTTCCAGGTGCAGCAGCGACGGCACGATGCCCTTGTCGCCACGCAGGTGCGCGCCGATGGCGACGTTCTCCAGCACGCTCATGCTCGGCAGCAGCTTGACGTGCTGGAAGGTGCGGCTCATGCCCATCCTCGCGATGCGCCGGGAGGGGATGCCGTTGATCTTCTCGCCCAGGAAGAGCACTTCGCCTTCGCTGGGTACGGTGACCCCGGAAAGCTGGTTGAACAGGGTGCTCTTGCCGGCGCCGTTGGGGCCGATCAGGGCAAGGATTTCGCCGGCGTGGAGGGTCAGGTTCATCGCGTTGTTGGCGACCAGGCCGCCGAAACGCTTGGTCACGCCACGGGCTTCGAGGATTACCTCGCCGCTGCGCGGCAGATCGCGTCGGCTGAGGCCGCTGGGCTGGTCGTCGGCCCTGGCGTCGTGCTGGCCGCGTCGCCAGCGCGCTGGCACCAGGCGTACCAGCAGCGGCCACAGGCCACCTGGCGCGCGCTGCATCAGCACCACGATGAGCAGGCCGAAGACGATGATCTCGTAGTTGCCCTGGCTGCCCATCAGCATCGGCAGCCAGTCCTGCAACCATTGCTTGAGCAGGGTCAGGATGCCCGAGCCGAGCAGCGCGCCCCAGACGCTGCCGACCCCGCCGATCAGGGCCATGAACAGGTAGTCGATGCCCATGTTCAGGCCGAATGGCGTCGGATTGACGAAGCGCTGCGTGTGGGCGTACAGCCAGCCGGAGACGGCGGCGAACAGCGCCGAGATGAGGAACACCACCAGCTTGGCGCGGAAAGTGTTGACGCCCATCGACTCGGCCATCACCTGGCCGCCCTTGAGTGCGCGGATCGCGCGGCCTTCGCGGGAGTTGAGCAGGTTGCGGGTGATCAGGATCGCCACCAGCAGGACGGCCCAGATCAGGTAATAGATCTTCTCGCCCTTATCCAGGGCCAGGCCGAACAGCGAGATCGATGGCAGGTCGGCAATGCCGGTCTGGCCGCCGAGGTCGTCGACCGTGCCGAACAGGTAGTACAGGGAAATGCCCCAGGCGATGGTGCCGAGCGGCAGGTAATGGCCCGACAGCTTCAGGGTCAGCGCGCCAAGCAGTAGCGCCACTACGGCGGTCAACGCGATGCCGACCAGCAGCGACAGCCAGGGCGAACCGGCGGTCCAGGCCAGCCAGCCCGGCAATTGCTCGGTGGTGGTCAGGTAGGCACTGGTGTAGGCGCCGAGGCCGACGAAGGCCGCCTGGCCGAAGCTGGTCATGCCGCCGACGCCGGTGAGCAGCACCAGGCCCAGCACCACCAGGGTGTACAGGCCGATGTAGTTGAGCAGGGTGATTTGGAAGGTTGGCAGCAGCAGCGGGGCGAGGCCGAGCAGGGTAATCAGGACGATCATCAGGTAGCGGGACTTCATTCTTCCTCCTCCACGTGATGGCTGGTGAGCGAGCGCCAGAGCAGGAACGGGATGATCAGGGTGAATACGATGATTTCTTTGTAGGTGCTGGCCCAGAACATCGAGAACGCCTCGACCAGACCGACGGCCAAGGCACCGATGGCGGCGACCGGGTAGCTGACCAGACCGCCGATGATGGCGCCGACGAAGCCCTTCAGGCTGATGATGAAACCGGAGTCGAAATACAGGGTGGTGATCGGTGCGATCAGCACGCCGGAAAGCGCACCGATGAAGGCGGCGAGGGCGAAGGTCGCCTTGCCCGCGAGGGTCGGCGAGATGCCCATCAGCCGCGCGCCCATGCGGTTCACCGCCGTGGCTTGCAGGGCCTTGCCATAGAGGCTGCGTTCGAAGAACAGGAACAGGCCGACGATCAAGGCCAGCGACACCACGATGACCCACAGGGTCTGGCTGTTCAGCGTCACCGGGCCGAGTTCCAGGCCGGCCTCGGAGAAGGGTTTGGTACGCGCGCCTTCTGGGCCGAACAGCAACAGTCCGACGCCGACCATGGCCACGTGCACGGCGATGGAGACGATCAGCAGTACCAGCGAATGGGCACCGGCGATAGGTTGGAAGAACAGGCGATACATCTGTGGCCCCATCGGCACCAGCAACGCCAGGGTCAGCAGGGCTTGCAGGGCCATCGACAGCTCGGCCAGCGGCAGGTACTGCACCAGCAGGACCAAGGCCACGGCATAGGCGAGCTTGATCGGCAGCCATTTCGGCAGGCGCAAACGCTGACTCGAACGCAACGCGCCGAGCAGGTCCAGGGCACAGTCGATGACCGTCAGCGTCAGCAGCAGCCAGACCAGCTTGGTCGGCTGGCCAGCCTGCAGGGCGGCCATGGTCAGGGCGCCGAAGGTGACGAACTCACCCAGGGGGATCAACAGGATCCGGGTCACGGTGAAGACCAGGAGAATGGAGAGCGCCAGCAGGGCGTAGATCGCACCATTGGTCACGCCATCCTGGCCCAGCAGCATGGCTATCTGGAAATTCATTGCAAGGCTTCCTCAACGGCAGGGGGCCGCCACACGCGGGAAGGCGAGCGGTCTACAGCGACCGCTCACCAATTTCTAGTTATGGGTGGGGCGTGATTACTTGAGCAGGACCCACTTGCCGTCCTTGACCGTGATCAGCTCGCGACCGCGTTCATCGAAGCCGCTGTGGTCTTCGGCGGTCATGGTGTAGACGCCCTGGGTGCCGGCCAGCTCCTTGGTCTGCTCCAGCGCATCGCGCAGTGCCGCACGGAACTCCGGCGTACCCGGCTTGGCGTTCTGCTCGGCCACGGGAATGGCTTTTTCCAGCAGCAGGCCGGCGTCGTAGACGTTGGCACCGAAGGTCGCCGGTTCGCGGCCGTTGAGCTGGGTGTAGTCGTCGATGTATTTGCGGGCCACGGCCTTGGACGGATGGCTGTCCGGTACCTCGTCGATCACCAGCATCAGGCTGGCGGCGAGAATGGTGCCCTCGACCTTCTTGCCACCCAATTGCAGGAAGGCCGGCAGGGCGGCGCCGTGGGTCTGGTAGACCTGGCCCTTGTAGCCCTGGTCGAACAGCGTGGTCTGCGGCATCACCGCCGAGCTGCCGGGCGCGGCTACCAGCACGGCATCAGGCTTGGCCATGAGGATCTTCAGGCCCTGGCCGGTCATGGATGTGTCCTGGCGCTGGAAGCGCTCGTTGGCGACGATCTTGATGCCGTTCTTCTCGGCCAGAGCGCTCATCACCTTGCTCCAGTTCTCGCCGTAGGGATCGGCGGTGCCGATCAGGCCAAGGGTCTTTTGGCCGGTCTTGACCATGCGCTCGACCAGCGCCTGGGCGATCAGGTCATCGTTCTGGGTGGTCTTGAACACCCACTTCTTCTGCTCGCTCATCGGCAGCACCACGGCGGCGGTGCCGACCGGCGCCAGCATCGGCGTGCCCGACTCGGCGGCGAACTGGATCACGCCCATGGCGTTGGGCGAGCCGCTTGGGCCGATGATCGCGTCGACGTGCTCTTCGTCGATCAGCTTCTTGAAGGCCTTCACCGAGGCGGTCGGATCGCTGCCATCGTCCAGCGAAATGTAGGTGATGTCCTGGTCGCCGACTTTCTTCGGCATCAGCGCCACGCTGTTTTTCTGCGGGATGCCGACCAGGGCGATGGGCCCGGTGGAGGAGGTGATCACGCCAATCTTCACGTCGGCCTGGGCCATGGACGCGCAAAGTGCACTCAACATCAGGGTGGACACAGCTTTCTCGAACCGCATGTCGTTCTCCGTGGGCAAGGCTGTAACGGGCCTCTGTCGGCCTTCTCGTAGGCGGGCTAGCGCCAGTCGCCCGACACCCCGCGTCGGGGTGGTTGGCGAAAGCGAATTTGCAGGTTGCATGCCAGGGGCTGGTCCGCACCACGATCGGGCCGATCGGTAACAGGCGTTTTTCGAGGGGTGGTGCGGGGTGTTCCGGAGGGGAAGGTCGAGCATCGTCAAGGCTGTTTATTCAGGGCTTTAACGCTGTTTTTCATGATTTTTAAATGGCTAAAAATTGATGTATTTTTTGCCTGTTTTTACGACCTTTAAATAAATATTTATCGATGATTTTTTATGTCTTGTTACTGGCCTTGAATGGGGCGTGGTAACAGTCGTTCGATGAGTTTTATGTATGGATTTTTTTATTAACTTATTGTTTTTTTAAGGTTAAATTTTAATTTTAACTCATGGTCATGATGATTTTTACAGGTGTTACCGATTTGCACGGATGTGGTGCTTTTGCGTGAAAAGTGCACCATTTTCGGTCGTGAATATTTTCTGATAATTCAATTGACAATTCACGTAAATGTGGTGATTTTGGATTTACGCGACGGGCTGCAAGGCCCATCGCCTGATCCCGCCACAGAGGTGAAATGCAATGACGATTCTGGTTGAGCAGTTGTCCGTAGGCGGCGCCGGTCCGACGGTGATGGTGAAGGACACCATCGATATCGCCGGCCATGCCACTCGGGCGTCCAGTCGTGCGTTGCAGGACGCGCCTCTGGCCGAGGCCAACGCGGCGGTCATCGAGCATCTGCTGGCCAAGGGCTGCCAGGTGACCGGCAAGACCAGCCTGCATGAGCTGGCCTATGGCACCACCGGCATCAATCATTACCTGGGCACGCCGCAGAACCCACGGTATCCGGGGCGTATTCCCGGAGGCTCATCGAGCGGTTCGGCGGCTGCCGTGGCAGCTGGCCTGTGCGATTTTGCCCTGGGCACCGATACCGGTGGTTCGGTGCGGATTCCGGCCTGTTGCTGTGGCGTTTACGGCTTCAAGCCGACCTTCGGCCGCATCGACCGCCGCGGTGTGATGCCGGCCCACACCAGCCTCGATTGCGTCGGCCCGCTCGCCGCCGACCTGCCGATGCTGATCGAGGCGATGCGCGCCATCGACCCGAGCCTGGGCGAGCTGCCCGATGCTTCTGCCGTTGGCTTGGGCGTGGTGGCGGTGGATGCGCACAGCGAAGTGCAGCAGTGCATCGAGGGTGTGCTGAACGCAAGCGGTCTGGTACTGGGCGAGGTACGCCTGCCCAGCATGAAGGCCGCTTATGACGCCGGCATGGTGGTGATCAACCGCGAGACCTGGAACGCCTGCGGCCACCTGCTGGAGACCGGCCTGGTCGCCCCGGATGTCGCCGCTCGCCTGCAGGCCGCCGGCACCACCAGCGATGAGGCGTTGGCCGCCGCCGAGCGGGTGCGCGCCACGTTCACCGCCGAGGTCGATGCCGCCCTGGCGCAGTACCCGGTGCTGGCGCTGCCGACCATGCCCGACTACCCCCTGCTTGTCGAAGAGGCCGCCGACACCCGCGCGGTACTCGGCATGACCGCCCTGGTGCGGCCTTTCAATCTTTCCGGCCATCCGGCGCTGAGCATGCCTTTCGAAGGGCTGTCCGGTTTGCCAGTGGGCCTGCAACTGGTCGCTGCCAAGGGCGCCGACGAACTGCTCCTGGCAGTCGCCGGCGAACTGCTGCGTCGCCTCGAGTCCCGTGAGACCTGATCGTGGAGCCTGTCATGACACACCTCAATGCGGTCGGCAATGCACCGACTGCCTTCATCCCGGAGGGCGCCGCCTTCCAGGCCTTGCTCGATGACGTTCGCAGCCGTGGGCGCAGCGGCGAGTTCGACCGCACGGGCCATATCGCGCCGGACATCATCGAGCGTTTCAAGGAGGTCGGCGTCTACCGCGCCTGCGTGCCCAAGCGCTTCGGTGGTGACGAGCGCTCGCCCGCCGAGTTCTGCGAAATGATCGAAGCCCTGTCGGTAGCCGATGGCTCCGCCGGTTGGGTCGCCAGCTTCGGCATGAGTCCGGTGTACCTGGCCTCGCTGCCGCTGGAGACGATCAGGACGGTATACGCCGATGGACCGGACGTGGTCTTCGCCGGCGGCATTTTCCCACCGCAACCGGCCGAGCTGGTCGAGGGCGGTTTCAAGGTCAATGGCCGCTGGAAATACTCCAGCGGCTGCGTCGGTGCCTCGCTGGTCGGCGTTGGCATCGCGCCGAAGAGCGGCGACAAGCTCGACCTGCCACGCCTGGCCGTGATGCCACAGCGCCAGGCGCGCATCGAGCGCACCTGGGACACGGTCGGCCTGCTCGGCACGGGCAGCCACGACCTGGTGGTCGAGGATGTGCTGGTGCCGGAGGAGTGGACCTTCGTGCGTGGCGGCGCGGCCAACCTGGACGAGCCGTTCTTCCGTTATCCGTCGCTGTCCTTCGCCACCCAGGTGTTGTCGGTGGTCGGCCTCGGCGTAGCCCGTGCGGCCCTCGACGAGTTGCGCGACATGGCTGCCGGCCGTGTGTCGGTGACCGGCGCGCCGGCCGTGGCCGAGCGGCCGCTGGCCCAGGTGGAGATCGCCAAGGCCGAGGCCGCGCTGCTGTCGGCTCGCGCGTTCTTCTTCGACGCCATCGAGGACGCCTGGCAGACCGTCCTGGCCGGCGATCCGGTATCCGCCGCACAAACCAATTTGCTGCGCCTGTCCTCGACCCACGCGACCCGTGTCGCCGCCGACGTGGCGCGCACCGCGCAGATGCTTTCGGGCATGACCGGCGTTTATCGCAGCAGTCCGCTGGCGCGTTTCGTCAACGACGCCCAGGTGGTGACCCAGCACGCCTTCATGGGCGACGTCACCTACCAGAACGCCGGCGCCATCTTCTTCGGCAAGCAACCCTTGCCGGGCTATCTCTGAACCCTTGCCTGGAGCCAATCATGAGCGAGAAAAAACCATTGCGCGTGCTGTTCTGCATGGGCATCAACCAGAACTTCTTCGACGCGCCGCGCGAGGAGCAACTGGACGTCTGGGCGGCGTTCAGCGCCATGTGGAATGGCATCCACGACCTGCCCGGGGTGAAGGTGTTCGGCAACATGGACGACGACCAGAGCATGGTCGGACCCAGCAGCGGCTACCCCTGGACCACCTACCTGCTGGCCGACGTACCGGACATCGAAACCGTGCACGCCGCCTGCAACCTGCTGCGCACAACGGCCGTGGGCACCAGCCCCTACAAGCTGTGGCGCTACATGAAGATCGAGGCCCGTACCGGCCGCGAACTGATCATCCAGCGCGCGTGATCGCCATGTCGAACCTCGCCGAACTCCAGGCCCGTCTCGCGCGCTTCGAAAGCGAGCACGCCATCCGCGCCTGCATGAACCGCTACATGGCGCTGTGCGATGCGCTGGATGCCAGCACGCCGCTGGACGAACTGGCCGATCTGTTCACCCGCGAAGCGCTGTGGGAAGGCAAGGGCGCCAAGTACGCCAACAGCTTCGGTGGCTACCGTGGCCGCGAGGCGATTCGGGCGATGTTCGCCACCTACATGAAGACCCCGGCGCACTTCGCCCTGAACGTGCATTTCCTCACCAGCGAGCTGATCGAGGTGGACGACGACGGCGCGCTGGGCAGTTGGGTGATGTTGCAGGCCTCGACCTTCGCCAGCGGCGCCTCGCACCTCAACGCGGCGCGCCTGAGCGTGCGTTTCGCCGAGGAAGAGGGCGCCTGGCGCATGGCCCATTTCCAGACCGAGAACCTGTTCAGCCGCCCTGTTAGCGCCTGGAGCAGCGAGGCAGAGCTGCCGGTGCCGAATCGGCCGGCCGAATGACAAGAAATCTTTTGCAGTCGGCCACATAAGCCGACCAGGAGCTAACCGTGAATAACATGATCGATGTCGTGAATCTTGAATGCGACCCCGCCGAACTGGTGCAGGCCGACCGCGTACACACCTCGCTGTACACCGACGCCAAGCTGTTCGACGTGGAGATGGAAAAGATCTTCTACCGCACCTGGGTGTGGGTCGCCCACGAGAGCGAAATCCCCGACGGCGGCAGCTACAAGAGCACCTACATCGGCAAGCAGCCGGTGATCGCCGTGCGTGACCGCAAGAAGCAGGTGCATGTGCTGCTCAACCGCTGCCGCCACCGTGGCGCCACCGTCTGCGAACACAAGAAGGGCAAGACCAACAGCTTCGTCTGCCCGTACCACGGCTGGGGCTACGGCCTCGACGGTTCGCTGCGCGGGATTCCGCACCCGGACAGCTACGGCGATTGCCTGGACAAGAGCGAGCTGCCGCTGGTCAGCCTGCGCACCGAAAGCTATGCCGGGATGATCTTCGCCACCTTCAAGGACGACATCGAGCCGCTGGTGGACTTCCTCGGCCCGGCCAGGAAGTGGATGGACCTGTTCATGAAGCAGGGCGCTGGCTATGGCATCAAGGTGCCGGGCGAGCACCGCTTCCGCTTCCCCGGCAACTGGAAGATCCAGCTGGAAAACACCACCGACGCCTACCACTTCCCGCTGGTACACAAGTCGTTCCTGCACTCGGTGGACCAGCAGACCATGGACATGCTCGACTTCGTCGACGGCTCCGGCTACGTCGAGGACCTCGGCAACGGCCACAGCGTGATGGTGATGATCCCCGACCTGATCGACCTGGAAGCCAACCTCGATGCGCCGATCCCGACCCGCTTCGAGAACCTGGCCCAGGAGCTGCGCGACGAAGGCATCGAGGACATGCAGGTGCGGCGCATCGTCCGCGCGGTCGGTGGCTCGGGCTTCAACCTCAACCTGTTCCCCAACGTCGCCTGCTCGATGGCGTTCTTCCGCGTGCTGCAACCGATCTCGGTCAACGAGACGGAAATCCACCACTCGGTGATCACCATGGACGGCGGCCCGGCCGTGGCCAACCGCTACCGCCTGCGTTTGCACGAACACTTCCAGGGCCCGATGGGCTTTGGCACACCGGACGATTCCGAGGCCTGGGAGCGGGTGCAGAAGGGCGCCAATGCCGGCGAAGACCTGTGGATCATGCTCAACCGCGGCCTGCCCGGCGAGAAGCCGAGCGAGGACGGGCGGGTCAGCGACGTGTCCGCCGAGACCGGCATGCGCGCGGCCTACCAGCAGTGGAAAAAGATGATGTCGGTTTGAGGGGAGACACGAGAATGAATCTGCAACTGCTGCAAGAAGTGACGGCGTTCATCTGGGCCGAAGGCGACATGCTCGACCACAACGAGTACGACACCTGGCTGGCGCTGTGGGCCGAGAAAAGCACCTACATCATCCCCATCGACCCGCTCGAAGAGGATTTCGAGAACACCCTCAACTACGCCTACGACGACGCGCACATGCGCCAGTTGCGGGTGCAGCGCCTGATCGGCGGCGAGTCGATTTCCACCAGTCCGCAGCCGCGCACGGTACGGGCGGCGTCGAACTTCCGCATCCTCGCCGAGGAAGGCGATTGGGTGAAGGTGCGCTGCTCGCAGCACCTGCGCGATTTCCGCAAGGACGTACTCAAGCACTACAGCGCCGATCTCACCTACGAGTTGGTGCGCGACGGTGACAGCTTCAAGATCCAGCGCAAGCTGATCCGCCTGATCAACTCCGACGATACCCTCGCGGGCATCGGCTACATCCTCTGAGGGCTTGAGCATGACGCAGATCGCATTGGTCACCGGCGCTGCTCAGGGCTTGGGCTTGGCCATCGCCAGCCGGTTGTTCGCTGCCGGCTATGCGGTGGTGATTTCCGATCTCTCGATGGAGCGCGCGCAAGGGGCTGCCAACGAACTCGATCCCAGCGGCGAGCGGGTGTTGGCACTCAAGCTCGACGTATCCAGCAAGGCCGATTTCGACGCGGCGCTGGCCGCCACCCTGGCACGCTTCGGCGCCCTGCAGGTGGTGGTCAACAACGCGGCGATGACCCTGACCACGCCGGTGATGCAGATCAGTCCGGACGAGTTCGACCGGGTCATGAGCCTCAACACCCGCAGCATCTTCATCGGCTGCCAGGTGTTCGGCGCGCATATGGCGGCGGCCGGTTACGGGCGCATCGTCAACATGGCCTCGCTGGCCGGGCAGAACGGCGGCACTGCCACCGGCGCGCACTACGCCGCGTCGAAGGGCGCCATCGTCACCCTGACCAAGGTCTTCGCCAAGGAGCTGGCGGCGGGCGGCGTGACGGTGAATGCCATCGCGCCGGGGCCAATCGATTCGCCGATGGTGCGCGCGGCGATCCCGCCAGAGCGCATGGAAGGGATGCTCAACAACATTCCGGTGAGGCGCCTGGGCGATGCGGACTTCCTCGGTGACCTGATCGTGCAACTGGCGCGGCCGGAAGCCTACTTCGCCACCGGGGCGACCTGGGACGTGAATGGCGGCCTGTTCATGCGTTAACGGTGGCCTCCAACCCCCGTCATTCCCGCGCAGGCGGGAACCCAGAAAACGGGAACCCAGAAGACAGGAATCCAGCAAACGGTATCTGGGCTCCCGCCTGCGCGGGAGTGACGGGAAATGACGATACGACGGCCGATCAGACGGCTGCGTTTTTACCTTGACGTGCAATGCGGGTGAGCCCGAGATGAATGAACAACTCCTGAAGGTACAGGTGCACAAGCGCCAGTTGCAGGGCGACGGTGTCGTCGTCCTCGACCTGATCCCGGTCGGTGGCACCACGCTGCCGGCCTTCGAGGCCGGCGCTCATGTGGACATCCACATCGCGCCCGATCTGGTGCGCCAGTATTCGCTGTGCAGCGACCCGGCGGACAATGCCACTTACCGACTCGGTGTGCTCAAGGACCCGGCCTCGCGCGGCGGCTCCAACGGCGTGCACGAGAAGCTGCTGGAAGGCACCGAGGTGCAGATCAGCGCACCGCGCAACCTGTTCCCTCTGGCCAAGGGGGCCAAGCGCTCGATCCTGATCGGCGGCGGTATCGGCATCACCCCGATGATCGCCATGGCCTATGCCCTGCAGGCCAGGGGCGAGGAATTCGAACTGCACTACTGCGGGCGTTCGCGTAGCCGCAGCGCCTTCCTCGACGAGTTGGGCAATGCGGCGTTCGCCGAGCGGGTCTTCACCCATTTCGACGACGAAGCCGCCGGACAGAAGCTCGACATGGACGCCGTGCTCGGCCAGGCGCAGGCCGGTGTGCACGTCTACACCTGCGGCCCATCGGGCTTCATGGACTGGGTGATCGGCGAAGCGGGCACGCGTGGTTATGCCGATGATCATATCCACCGCGAATACTTCCAGGTCGAGGTCGACAGCTCCGGCGCCAGCTTCGAAGTGGTCGCCGCGCGCAGCGGCAAGACCGTGCAGGTGGCGGAAGGGCAGAGCATCGTCGCGGCGCTGAAGACCGTCGGTATCAAGGTCGCCATGTCCTGCGAGCAGGGCGCCTGCGGCACCTGCCTGTGCGATGTTCTGGAAGGCGAGCCTGATCACCGGGATGTGTTCCTGACCGACGAGGAAAAAGCAACCAACGAACAGATGCTCTTGTGCTGCTCGCGGGCCAAATCCGCAAAGCTCGTGCTGGATATCTGAGGAGAATGGACATGGTCGACATAACCGGATTTCGCAATGCCATGGCCCGTCTCGGCGGTGCCGTTTCGGTCATTACCACCGATGGCCCGGATGGGCGCTTCGGCTTCACCGCCTCGGCGGTTTGCAGTGTCACCGATTCGCCACCGACGTTGCTGGTGTGCATGAACCGCGCCTCCACCTCCAACGCGCATTTCAAGAACAACGGCGTGCTCTGCGTGAACGTGCTGAGTGCCGAACTGAAGGCTATTTCCGGGGTATTCGCCAACCGGGAAATGGACTCGCAACAGCGTTTCGCCGCCACCGAGTGGACGACCATGGAGAGTGGTTCGCCGGTGATGGAGCAGGCGCTGGTCAACTTCGATTGCCGCATCGCCCAGATCCATGAGGTGGGCTCGCACAGCATCTTCTACTGCGAGGTCCTGCGTATCAAGCAGGGGGAGGCAGAGGAGGGCCTGGTGTACTTCAACCGTGCCTACCACAAGCTCTGCGAGGCCTCGAAAGCCGCGTGCTGAAGCGTTCCCACGTCGAGGCGTCGAACCGTCCGCGTGGGAACGATCACCAATCCTACAAAACCCCCGGCGTCCGTGCGCCAGGGACGGGCTTTTCCTGCCCGCTTCGCGGATAACCGTGCCACTCAGAGCACCCGCGGATTCACTGCCAAGTTTGTTGATCTGCTCATACCTACAACACCCGGCTTGCCGGAAAAAAAGGAGCGTCACATGCAACACACTTCGCTTGCTCGCGTGCTGAAAAACCTTGGCCTGATGGGGGCCGTGGTCGCGCCGATGGCGGCTCACGCCGACCTGGTCGGGGACAGCCACCTCAAGGTGGACATGAAGAACTTCTACCTCAATCGTGACTTCACCAACAGCGATGCCGCACAACCCAAGGTCGGCAACTGGTCGCAAGGTTTCGACCTGCAATTCACCTCCGGCTACAGCGACACGCCGATCCAGTTCGGCCTGGACGTCGATGCGCAGTACGCCATTCGCCTCGACTCCCACGGCGACGACGGTTCGCTGCCGATGGACTCCAGCAGCGGTCGCACCGCCGATGACTACAGCCGTGCCGGCGCCACCCTGAAAATGAAGTACTCGAAGACCGAACTGAAGATCGGCGACCTGCGCCCGGAGCTGCCGATCGCCTGGCACGACCCGAGCCGCCAGCTCGACACCATCTTCCAGGGCGCGGTGGTCGAGTCCAAGGAAATCGACGGCCTGACCCTGACCGGCGGGCGCTTCTGGTCGGCGGTCACGCGCGAGTCGTCCAACCACGAGAAATTCTACAAGTACGGTTCCACCGATAACCTTGACAGCGAGGCGCTGGACTTCGGCGGTGCCACCTGGAACGTCACCAAGAACTTCCAGGCCAGTTACTTCTACGGCGTGATGCACGACATCTACAAGCAGCACTATGTCGGCTTCGCCCACACCGCTGACCTGGGCAACGGCTTCGGCCTGCGTACCGACGTGCGTTACTTCGACAACAAGGAAGACGGCGACGCGCTGAACGGTGAGATCGACAACCGTGCCTTCTCCGGCGGCTTCACCCTGACCAAGGGCGGCCACAAGGCGAGCATCGTCTACCAGCGCATGTACGGCGACAGCATGTTCCCCACGCCCAACGGCTACATCCCGCAGTTCTACCTGCTGAACTGGGCCAACCAGCCGTTCATGCGCCCGCAGGAGCGCTCCTGGGGCATCGGCTACGGCTACAACTTCGCCGAACTGGGTCTGCCGGGCCTGACCTTCAGCAGCCGCTTCATCAAGGGCAGCGACATCGACATGGGCGGCGGTGTGACCGGCTCGGAGAACGAACGTGACCTGGCGCTGAAGTACGTGGTGCAGAGCGGCCCGCTCAAAGGGGTCGGTGTCGAGTGGAAGAACTACCTGGTGCAGCAGCATGACTTCGGTAACGACTTCAACGAGAACCGCCTGTACGTGACCTACACCTGGACCGTTTTCTGACTCGCGGCCTGCACTTGGCCGCGGGGCTGGGTGCGGGCGACCGGCATGGAGATCTTATGTCCGCTCAAACTGAACAACCCAGGTCGCTGCGGCGCATCGTCGTCGCTTCGGTGATCGGCAACGCCCTGGAATGGTATGACTTCTTTCTCTATGGCACCGCAGCCGCATTGGTCTTCGGTCCATTGTTCTTCCCGGCCGGCACCGACCCGGTGATCGGCACCCTCGGTGCCTTCGCCGGGTTCGCCGTGGGCTTCGTCGCCCGCCCGCTGGGTGGCATCGTCTTCGGCCACATCGGCGACGTGCATGGGCGCAAGAATGCCTTGGTCATCACCCTGGCGATGATGGGCATCGCCACCTTCCTCATGGGCCTGCTGCCGACCTTCGAACAGGCCGGTTACCTGGCGCCGGTCAGCCTGGTGATCCTGCGCATCGTCCAGGGCATCGCCTCGGGCGGGGAATGGGGCGGCGGGGTGCTGATGCTCAGCGAGAACGCGCCGAAGAACCGTACCGGTTTCTATGCGGCGTGGAGCCAGCTCGGCGTGTCCGGCGGTTTCGTGATGTCGGCGGCGGCGTTCTACCTGGTGCAGATGCTGCCTCACGAGGACTTCATGAGCTGGGGCTGGCGCATCCCCTTCGTGGCCAGCATCCTGATCTTCGGTGTTGGCCTGTACATCCGCCGGCGTTTGCCGGAGAGCCGCGATTTCCAGAAGGATGTCGAGGCGAAAAAGGCCGCCAAGCACCTGCCGGCCATGCAGGTATTGCGCGAACACCCCAAGGCGGTGTTGCAAGCCATGGGCCTGCGTCTGGCAGAGAACGGCGGCGCCTATATCTTCCTTTCATTCGCCATGGCCTACGCCAAGTTCACCGGCCTGTCGACCCAGGTGGTTTTGGCCGGGGTGATGATCGCCATGCTGCTGGAGGCCTTCACCATTCTGTTCTGGGGCTGGCTGTCGGACGTGATCGGCCGGCGTGCGGTGTATGCCATCGGTTCCATCGGTCTGATCCTGTACGCCTTCCCGTTCTTTTGGTTGATGGATACGCACGAAACGATGCTGGTGTACCTGGCGCTGATTCTTGGCTTGCCGCTCAGTCATGCGGCGATGATCGGGACGCAGCCAGCGCTGATGGGCGAGCTGTTCCCCACCCATGTGCGCTACACCGGCCTGGCCATGGGGCATGAGATCGCGTCGATCTTCGCTGGCGGCTTCGCGCCGCTGATCGCCACGGCGCTGTTCGCTCAATTCCAGTCGGCCTGGCCGGTGTCGGTGATGCTGATCCTGTTCGGCGTGGTCACCACCTTCACCCTGTTCACCATTCGCAAGGCGCCGTACAGCACGGGAACCTGATCCCCTGATTGCTCCTTTGCCCGGTTCGATGGCTGGCCACTGACCGGGCGTTTTTTCGAGAGGCGACCATGCGTCATTTCTACACCGGATGCGATCTTTCCCGCGTCCACAGCATCGATGAACTGGCCGCGCTGGCACGCCACCGGCTACCGCATTTCGCCTGGGAGTACCTGGCCGGTGGCGCGGAGCAGGAGTGGACGCTGGCACGCAACCGGGCGGCATTCGCCGAATGCGGCTTGCAGGTGCGTACGCTGGTGCCTTGCCAGCCGCCGCAGGTGCAGTCCCGGCTGTTCGGCAAATCCCTCGCACAGCCCATGCTGATCGGCCCTACCGGCTACAACGGCATGCTCCATCGTGATGCTGACCTTGATCTCGCGCGGGCCGCCGCAGCCCGTGGCCTGCCGATCTGCCTGAGCACCGTGAGCAATGCTTCCCTGGAACGTATCGTCGAGGCGGTACCAGGCGTCGACCTGTGGTTTCAGCTCTACGCCATGCGTGACGCGGCGATCCAGGAAGACCTGCTACGGCGCGCCGAGCAGGCAGGCGTCTCGACCTTGCTGCTGACAAGCGACGCCATGGTGCTGGGCAACCGCGAATGGGATCGTCGCAACTTCGTTCGTCCACGCCGGCTCAGCCTGCGCAACCAGCTCGACGTGCTGCGTCATCCACGCTGGTTGCACCAGGTCATGTGGCCCTCGGGCCTGCCGTCGATGGGCAACCTCGACCCTTATCTGCCGGCGTCCGAACGCAATGCCCTGGGTTCGATGAAATTCATCGGCGAGCAAATGGACACGCGGCTCGACTGGTCGATGCTGGCCCGCCTGCGCGAGCGCTGGAAAGGGCGCCTGTTGCTCAAGGGCGTGCTGCACCCGGCCGACGCCGAGCAGGCTATCGCGCTGGGGCTGGATGGCCTGGTGGTCAGCAACCATGGCGGACGTCAGCTCGACGGCGCGCCGGCCAGCCTGGAGGCGTTACGGCAGATCGCGCCCGTGGCGCGCGGCAAACTCACGGTGCTGCTGGATAGCGGCATCCGCCGCGGCAGCGATATCACCAAGGCCCTGGCGTTGGGCGCCGATGCCGTGCTGCTGGGGCGCGCGACGCTCTACGGCGTGGCGGTCGCCGGTGAAGCGGGGGCCGGGCGTGCCCTCGATCTGCTCGCCGAAGAACTGGCCCGCTGCCTCAACCTGATGGGGTGTCCTGCTATCGAACGGCTGTCCGAAGACTGGCTGATCCTGCCACACGCTGTCGAGCGCCACGCGCGCTCGCAATAACCTGCCCTGGAGTTGCCGCATGACCTTGTACGAACTGATCACTTTCACCGTGCGCGTGCGCACCCCGGCGGCGGCGCTGGAGCGCTTGCGCGAGAGCTTGCAGGTGTATGGCGAGGGCGTAGTGCTGATGGGCTGCTGGGTGTCCGAGATCGGTCCGCAGAACCAGATCGCCGTGTTTCGCGGTTTTCGCGATGAGCGCAGTCGGCAGCTCGAGCGCGAGCGTTATCTGCAGGCCAGCGATGCGTTTGGCATCGGCGATCTGTTGCTGGAAATGAACGTGGCGGACTACACCCTGTTCCCGTTCCTGCAACCTTTGCCGCCAGGTGAGCACGGCCCGTTCTATGAGCTGCGCGAATACAACCTGATACCGTCGGGCTTGGCACCGACCCTGGCGGGCTGGGAGAAGGCGGTGGGGCCGCGTACCCAGGAGCGCTATTCCCAGGTCTATGCGGCGTTCTACGCGACCTCCGGGCAGGTGCCGCGCTATTTGCACATCTGGCCCTACGCGACCCTGGAGCAACGCCTGGACGTGCGCACCCGCGCGGTGAAGGACGGCGTATGGCCACCGGAGAACTCCGGCCCGCAGTTGCTGAAAATGAATTCCACCGTGTACCTGCCGGCGAGTTTTTCGCCGCTGCGCTGAACCTGTCCGGCCTGCTCGTGGCGTCGTCGGTACATGCCAAAGCACTATTGCCAGCGTGGCGACTGGGGGCGACTCTAGGCCTACTTTTCAGGTGCGGTGACTCATGTGCTGAGCGTTCAGGAGCGGCTAGACCGACTAAGCCTGGGGCAGGGAATGGAGCTGCTTTGGCTGCACTCGCCTCACGCCATGCAGGCGGCCGTCGCGTTGGAACTGGACGCTGGCAGCTTCGACGAACCGCATGAATACCCCGGCCTGGCGCATTTTCTCGAGCACATGGTGTTTCGCGGCAGCCGTTCGTTCGCCGCTGACGATGGCCTGATGGCCCTGGCGCAGCGCTCGGGCGGGCAGGTCAACGCCAGCACGCGGGGCACGCGTACGCTGTTTCACTTTCAGGTCGACGAAGAACATCTCGGCGAGGCAATGGCGCGCCTGGTCGACCAGTTGTGCCAACCGCTGCTCGATCCGCAGGCGCAGTTGGCCGAGCGCGAGGTGATCGAGGCCGAATTCCGCCTGCGCGGCAGCGATCCGGATACCCTCGTCGATGCCGCGCTTGGCCTGTGCCTGAATCCATTGCATCCGGCGTCCGGCTTTCACGCGGGCAACCGGGACAGCCTGCCGGTCGAGTCGGCGGCCTTTCAGCACGCTCTGCAGGCCTATCGGCAATGTGTCTACGACGGCGCGGCAGTGCGGGTGGTGGTGGTCAGCCGCCAGGCGCCCCATGCGACGCCGTTGAACACCTTGAGCGGCGGACGCCGCGACTGGCATGACGATGTGCCGGCCAGCCTGGCCCTCGATCACTCGGCTGATCTGCATCTGAGCCTGGAAGGAGGCCGGCCTCGGCAGGTGCTGGCGGTCGCTTTGGAGTCGGCAGGCCGGGGGGCTGCGCGTCTGGTCGAACTGCTGAACGATGCGCTGCCGGCCTTCAGCGCCCAGCTACAGCTTGCCGGGCTGGCCCAGGAGGTACGATCACGCCTGGTGCATGGCCAGGCCGACCAGGCATTGCTGGTATTCACCTTCAGCGAGGTCGAACCTGTGTGGCGGGGGGCGCTAGGGCCTCTGTTGCTGGCGTGGTTACAGACGCAGGGCTCGCTGGAGACAGGTCATCGGCGTGCGCTGGCGGCTCGTTGGCCTTCCTTGTCATCCCTGGATAAGGCGCATTGCCTGCTGGAGCGAGCGAAAGCGGGTGATCACGAGGTCGCCCAGGCTGCGTTGATTGCAGCGCTACAGGCGCGGCGTTGTGTGCAGGTTACCCAGGATTCGCGGCCTGTAGCATCACGTAGGCAAGCGGGCTTCGAACTGGCGCTGGAGCAAGAAGTGGTGCCAGCTTGCGCCTACTCGCCACTGCCCGCAGCGACGATCGAGTCGTTTATCAGCCATGAGTCAACCCGAGCTGCTTGGGCTGGAGCCCTGCATGCTCCGCTTTGGGATGAGCCGCTCATCGCGGCGCTGCTGCTGTTCTGGCCGGATGCTGGACAGGTCGATCCAGCGTTTTGCTCCGCCTTGCAGCGGCAGGCCTGGCGCTGCGGCGTCCGCCTGCAACTGCGCCCGCGAGGAGTGGGGCTGGAGCTTGAACTGGTGGGGCACAAGGATTTCCTGGCTGGCGTGCTGGCTGAAACCCTGGACCGGCTATCGCTACCCGCCGTGGAGTGTGCGCAGGCTGCTGCACCGGCAGGTGAGGGGATTGTCCTACGGCAATTGCTGGACGCGTTGCCGAGGTATCTGCAAGGCGATTGCGCTGTGCGTTGGCTGGGGTTGCCGAGGTTGTCGAGTGGGTTGCTGCTTAGCCATGACGAACACCTGGCCTCATGCATCGCTGGCGTTTGCCAGGCGCGCGGCATGGTGGTCCGCGCTGCGTTGCCCGCCACTGCGCGACACCGTGGCGGTGAGCAGTGTTTGCATGTCGTGCCCTCATCTGGAGCGGCCCATGCGCTGGTGGCGTTTTGGCCAGAGCCCTCAGATGCAATTGGCCGTGTCGCCTGGCGCTTGCTTGGCCAATCCCTGGCCGCGCCGTTCCAGCGGCGCCTGCGCGATGAGCAGCATCTGGGCTATGCGCTGTATTGCGGTTACCGGGTAATTTCGGGGCAGGGTGGGTTGCTCTGTGCCATTCAGTCAGATCAGGTCGATGTGCCGGGGTTGTGGCAGAGCATCACGGTGTTTTTTCAGGAGCAGGATAGGGCGATTGCCGGCTGGTCGGATGCAGACTGGCAGGCACAGCTGGCACCGGTGCGCCGCAAACTGTCGACGCCGGGCAGCCTGCAAGAGGCTGTCGATCTCGCGTCGATGGCTTGGAGCATGGGAGAGGGCACTGGCGTGTTGCGGGTTGCGTTGGGTGAGCTCGATCCCGCCAGTCTGGCGGGCTACCTGGCGCAACGGGTCGATGGGCCTCGAACGGTCTTGGCTACGGCACCGTTGTGAGGTCGGGCAGGCTGCTGAGGCTTGTATGGCTGGGTTGAGGCAGGGGCGGACGTTCCACGAACACCCGGTCCACACTCAATCGTCATTCCCGCGAAGGCGGGAATCCAGAAAAACCGGGGTATTTGGATTCCCGCCTTCGCGGGAATGACGGTGAACCGAAAACGTAAATCCTGCCGCCGCCTCACTTGGACAAATAGCGCATGCCTTCTTCCAGGCCGCGCAAGGTCAGCGGGTACATCTTGTCGTCGATCAGCTCACGTACCAGGTGGGTCGAGGCGGTGTATTCCCAGGCGTCCTTCGGGTAAGGATTGATCCAGATGAGCTTGGCGAACTTCTCGGTGAAGCGCTTCATCCAGACGAAGCCGGCTTCCTGGTTCCAGTGCTCGACGCTGCCACCGGCCTGGGTGATCTCGTAGGGCGCCATGGCCGCGTCGCCGATGAAGATCACCTTGTAGTCGGCGCCGTACTTGTGCAACAGGTCGAGGGTGCTGGTGCGTTCCGAGGTGCGGCGCAGGTTGTTCTTCCACACCGATTCGTAGATGAAGTTGTGGAAATAGAAATACTCCAGGTGCTTGAACTCGGTCTTGCAGGCCGAGAACAGCTCCTCGCAGACCCTGACGTGGGCGTCCATCGAACCGCCGATATCGAACAGCAACAGCAGCTTCACCGCGTTGCGCCGCTCCGGGCGCATCTGGATGTTGAGCAGGCCGGCGTCGCGGGCGGTGTGGTCGATGGTGCCGCCCAGGTCGAACTCTTCCGCCGCGCCTTCGCGGGCGAACTTGCGCAGGCGGCGCAGGGCGACCTTGATGTTGCGCGTGCCCAGTTCCACCTGGTCGTCGAGGTTCTTGTATTCGCGCTGGTCCCAGACCTTGACCGCCTTGCCCTGGCGTTTGCCGGCCTCGCCGACGCGAATGCCTTCGGGGTTGTAGCCGCCCGAGCCGAACGGGCTGGTGCCGCCGGTGCCGATCCACTTGTTGCCGCCGGCGTGGCGTTCCTTCTGTTCTTCCAGGCGCTTCTTGAATTCCTCGATCAGCTTGTCCAGGCCGCCGAGGGACTGGATCTGCGCACGCTCTTCGGCGCTCAGGTGCTTCTCGAATTCCTTGCGCAACCACTCTTCGGGAATCAGTGCCTCGATGTGCTGGTCGAGGTTCTGCAAACCGTTGAAGTAGGCGCCGAAGGCGCGGTCGAACTTGTCGAAATGGCGTTCGTCCTTCACCAGGATGGCACGGGCCAGGTAGTAGAACTCGTCCATGTCGGCGAACACCACGTTGTGCTGCAACGCGTTGATCAGATCGAGCAGCTCGCGCACCGAGACCGGCACCTTGGCGGCGCGCATTTCATTGAACAGGTTGAGCAGCATGGGGCCTCCTCGTCAGCATCTTTTTGACTGCTTTCGTTCTTTGTACTGCACGGGGCAAGGGGGGAGCGAGCTAGAGTCAGACAAGGCGAGCGCAGGCGAGGAAGCAGAGTTTACGGGTGTAAATGAGCATTCCGAGCCTGCGCTCAACGCAGTCTGGCAGACGCGCAGCCGGCCCGTTTATCGGGAGCCGCGACGCGCCATGAAGGCCAGGCGCTCCAGCAATTGCACGTCCTGCTCGTTCTTCACCAGCGCCCCGGCCAGCGGCGGGATGGCCTTGGTCGGGTCGCGTTCGCGCAGCACTTTTTCGCCGATGTCGTCGGCCAGCAGCAATTTGAGCCAGTCGACCAGCTCGCTGGTCGAGGGCTTCTTCTTCAGGCCCGGCACCTTGCGCACGTCGAAGAACACGTCGAGCGCCTCGGCCACCAGTTCGCCGCTGATGCCGGGGTAGTGCACATCGACGATCTTCTTCAGCGTCTCGCGGTCGGGGAAGGCGATGTAGTGGAAGAAGCAGCGGCGCAGGAAGGCATCCGGCAGTTCCTTCTCGTTGTTCGAGGTGATGATGATGATCGGGCGCTGTTTGGCCTTGATCGTCTCGTCGGTCTCGTAAACGTAGAACTCCATCTTGTCGAGTTCCTGCAACAGGTCGTTGGGGAACTCGATGTCAGCCTTGTCGATCTCGTCGATCAGCAGGATCACCCGCTCCTCGGACTCGAACGCCTCCCACAGCTTGCCTTTCTTGATGTAGTTGCGCACGTCGTGGACTTTCTCGGCGTTGAGCTGCGAGTCGCGCAGGCGACTCACCGCGTCGTATTCGTAGAGGCCCTGGTGCGCCTTGGTGGTGGACTTGATGTGCCAGGTGATCAGGCGCGCACCGAAGGCCTCGGCCAACTGCTCGGCGAGCATGGTCTTGCCGGTGCCCGGCTCGCCCTTGACCAGCAGTGGGCGTTGCAGGGTGATGGCGGCGTTGACCGCTAGCTTGAGGTCGTCGGTGGCGACGTAGGATGGGGTGCCTTCGAACTTCATCGAATGATCCTCGTGGGGCTTCGTCTGAAGCCGGCGATTGCATAGGACGGGGACTATAACGTGCGTGTCCTTGGACTGTGAACGCGAACGGATCATTCATTGAATGAATGGCGGGTCACATCGCTATGGTTAGCGAGAGGCCGTTTCAACGGGCGGCTTTGAGGCAGGAGCGGACGTTCTGCGAACGCCCCCCCCTCAATCGTCATTCCCGCGAAGGCGGGAACCCAGAAGCGCTTTTTCATTTGGTTTCCCGCCTTCGCGGGAATGACGAGGTAATAACGAATGTCCGCTTCTGCCTCGTAACAATCATTCAAGTTGAAACGAGAACAGGCCCTCTCGATGACAAGCACGCTTTACATCAATTCGCGACTGATGTTAAGTTTGCTTTACACCTGTCAAGGAGGCTTTCCATGAACCCTGCTGCTCGCCGTTATGTCGTGTCCTGTTCGTCGTTGATGCTTGTTTATGCGGGCCTGGTCGCCCTGATCAGTTGGGGAATCGATCTGCAACAACTGTCTGCGCCGCTGCGTTTGCTCGCCGCCGTGTCTCCGGCTATTCCGCTGGCCGGGGTGATCCTGGTGTTCGATCGCTACCTGCGCAGCGAGCCGGACGAGTTCCTGCGTTTTCTCATGTCCCGCGCTGCGGCGCTGGCCGGTGGTGTGGTGATCTGCCTGATCAGCGCCTGGGGCTTTCTCGAGCAGTACGCGAATGTGCCGCGCTTTCCTCTGCTGCTGATTTTCCCGCTGTTCTGGGCGGCGTATGCGTTCACCTCGATCTGGGTCCGCTACCGTCACGCGTGAGGGGAACGACATGCACAATCGTCTGCGTGAACTACGTGCCGAGCGCGGCTGGAGCCAGTCCGACCTGGCCCTGCATCTGGAGGTGTCGCGCCAGAGCGTGAATGCCATCGAGACCGGCAAGTACGACCCCAGCCTGCCGCTGGCCTTCCGTATCGCCCGGCTGTTCGGGTTGCCCATCGAGTCGATTTTCAGCGACGACTCGTAGCGTGACGAGGCGATACACGGTCGCCGTATGGGCAAAAGTTGCAACAGGTGTCAGGAAATATCTGCGCTTGCCTTGTAGACTGCGTCCTGGTCCGCGGCAGGGGTATCTGTCCAACGACCTGCTAACGGTGGCCAATGGACTGAAATGTCCGCCGAGCTGCGTATCTCTACCTTTTGGATAGTAGAAAATGAAAAAGATCATTCTGATGGCCTTCAGCGGCATCGTACTCAGCGGTTGCGTGACTCCAGGCGTCAAGAACGAGCAAGCGAAGGCCGCACTGCCAGCTGACAGCCGCGAGTGCGCGCAGAACTTCACCTTCGATGGCAGCTTCTGGGCGGGGCGTACCTTCAAGAGCCACGCGACGGTGCAGAACGTGTCGCAACCGACCGGCATTCAGCGCGCTGCTCGCTACCTGACCTCCAACGGCTGGACCATCACCAGCACTGACAAGGACCTGGGCATCATCAGCGCCTCGCAGACCGTCAGCTATGGCCAGGGCAAGACCGTGCCGTTCAACGTGACGATGGAAGCCCAGGGCAAAGCGCTGCGTGTCGCGACCACCTATGTGCTGTCCGGTGGTGTCACCTCCCCGGCAGAAGCCGTGCGTGACGAGTTCTGCAATGTCATCGGTGCTGTCGCGGGCCAGTGATATCCAGTCGCCCGGTAACCCGGAGAAGCCATACCGGTGTTACCGGGCGGATCAACTGCCTGACGGGGCGTCCTCATAGCGTGCATTGAAAGCCCTGACGAACGCATTGCGCAGGATGCCGATGAACGCCTGCAATGGGCTGACTTCCTGATTCTTCACGCTGCCAGACAGCTCGACGCGGGTGGCGAACTGGTTCTTCTGCTGGTTCTTCAATACGGTTTCGCTGCCGCCGACCAGCGCTTCCCAGATCGATCGGAAGAAACCCTTGTCCGGGTTCTCGACGTCCTGGCGCCAGTTGAATACATCGACATCCTTCAGTAGCGGTTTGATATAGCCACTGAGCTGGCCCTCATTGGCGTTGGCTTCGATCACCAGATCGCCGTGGCCGGCGTTGAAGTCGAACTTGCCGTAGGCCGATGCGAGGTCGTTGAGGCGGCGCAGTTCGATGTCGCGAGCGCGCATGCGCAACTCGAAGTCCTCGAAATTCTTGAAGGGATCGAAGGTGGCCGTGGCTTCCAAGGGCGCGTGGTCGAGTAGCAGCGCCTTGCCGTCGAAGCGAGCGACTCGCTCGCCGGCGGAGTCGGCGACGTTGGTCAGGTTGTACAGGCTGGCGTTGACCTGGTCGGCCTGGATGTCCACCACCGGGTCCGAGCGGTAGTTGTGGAAGCTGAGCACGCCGTCGACCACCCGTACTTCATTGAGGGTGATCGGCAGCAGCTTGTTCAACTGCTCTCGCCAGTCGACGCCGGCACCGGTCTGGCTGGCCTTCTGGTTCTCGCCGCCATCGACGAAGTTGAGTTGTGGGCGCTCGAAGATCACCCGGGCGACGATGCCGTGGTCGTGCCACAACGAATTCCAGCTGACCGCGATATCGATACCGGGGGCGTCGAGCAGCGGCACCGGGATCTTCTCGTTCTGCTTGACGATCCGCAGGCCCTTGATGCGGTAGGCGCCGCGCCACCAGGCCAGGTCGACATCGGTCACATGGCCGCGGTAGTCGCCCATGTCGGCGAGTTTGTCGTTGAGGTAGCCGCGTACCAGATACGCCAGGCTGAGGTGCAGGATCACCAGCATGATCAACAGGACGAGCAGGGTGCGCAGGGGCAGGCTGTAACGGCGTTTCATCGTGTGTTTCCGCAGGAGTCCGTTGTCGATGGACTGCGCCACGGCGTGCTGAGTTCGACTTGCGTGCCTGGCGCCATGAGGCATAGGCTCTCGGGCTTCGCGAACCCATAAGGACTCCGGACCATGAGCCGTATTTACGCAGACAACGCGCAATCCATCGGCAATACACCGCTGGTGCAGATCAACCGCCTCGGCCCCAAGGGCGTGACCATTCTGGCCAAGATCGAGGGGCGCAACCCCGGCTACTCGGTGAAGTGCCGGATCGGTGCCAACATGATCTGGGATGCCGAGTCCCGTGGCGTGCTCAAGTCGGGCATGACCCTGGTCGAACCGACGTCTGGCAACACCGGGATCGGCCTGGCCTTCGTCGCCGCCGCACGTGGCTACAAACTGATCCTGACCATGCCGGCGTCGATGAGCCTGGAGCGGCGCAAGGTGCTCAAGGCCCTGGGCGCCGAACTGGTGCTGACCGAGCCGGCCAAGGGCATGAAGGGGGCCATCGACAAGGCTGCCGAGATCGCCGGTTCCGATCCCGCCCGCTACTTCATGCCGCAGCAATTCGATAACCCGGCCAACCCGGCGATCCATGAAAAGACCACAGGGCCGGAAATCTGGAACGACACCGATGGCGCCATCGATGTGCTGGTCGCGGGCGTGGGCACCGGCGGCACCATCACCGGGGTCTCGCGCTATATCAAGAACAACCGGCACAAGCCGATCCTGTCGGTGGCGGTCGAACCGCTGACCTCGCCGGTGATCAGCCAGGCGCTGGCCGGCGAGGAGATCAAACCGGCCCCGCACAAGATCCAGGGCATAGGCGCGGGTTTCGTACCGAAGAACCTCGACCTGTCCATCGTCGATCGCGTCGAGCAAATCAGCGATGACGAAGCCAAGGCTGCCGCACTGCGCCTGATGCAGGAGGAGGGCATCCTCTGCGGCATTTCCTGTGGCGCGGCGATGGCGGCAGCGCTGCGCCTGGCCGAGAAACCGGAGATGCAGGGCAAGACCATCGTGGTGATCCTGCCGGATTCCGGCGAACGCTACCTGTCGAGCATGTTGTTCAGCGACCTGTTCAGCGAGCAGGAACTGCAGGCCTGAGAGCCTGTCCACGATCTGCTGCGCGTCGGTCAAACAGGGTTGAAAGCCGCCTGGAATACCAGCCCAGTCGCAGGCCGCAGCAGCCTCGTGCCGCCCTCCTACAAGTGCGTTTCGCCGCCGTACTCCCCCGATTCGTAGCTGACCCCGTGACGGATCACGGGGGGCGTTTCACCACTGTGCAGCATGGCCACGTTGTCGATGACCGCCTTGTCCGCCAAGGTCAGGCGATCGAGCATGCGCAGGTGTTGCAGCCAGTTTTCCACCAGCATCGTTTCCTGCCATCGCTCGGAGTTCTGTGCGTCGCGAAACAGCGCCCAACGCTCGGCGCCATTGCGCAGACGCAGGCGGCGCAAACCCTGCACGGCCTTGACGAAGTCGCGCGTCCGCTCGGCTTCGATGCGGTATTCGATACTCACCAAGACCGAGCCTCGCGCCGGGTTGAAGCTGAAGGCCGGCGTTCCCGGCAAGGGGGATTCAACGTGGGCGATGCTGCTGGCGTCCAGCTCCGGCAGGCGCGACTGGTAGAGGATCAGCGCGCAGGCGACCATCAGGCAGCCAGCGGCGAACAGCGCGCCTTGCACGCCCATGGTTTCCGCCAGGTGGCCCCAGAGGAACGAGCCCAGGGCCAGGCCGCTGAACAGCGAGGTCTGGTAGAGGGCCAGGGCGCGGGCCTTGACCCAGTCCGGAACCAGTACCTGCACCGAGACGTTGTAGGTCGACACCGCCGCCAGCCAGCAGATGCCGCCGAGCAGTAGCGCGGGGAATATCACCCACAAGGTATCCAGCGAACCGAGCGTCAGCAGGACCACGCCCAGGATCAGGCCGGCCACGCTGATCAGCCGACTGTTGCCGAGCAACTGGCGCAGGCGGCCGACCAGCAGGCTGCCGCCAATCGCACCGATGCCCAGCGCGCCGAGCATGTAGCCATAGACCTTGGCGTCGCCATCGGGATTGCGATGGGCCAGCACCGGCAGCAGCGCCCAGACCGCGCTGGCGGAAATGCCGAAGGAGAAGGAGCGCAACATCACCAGGCGGGTGACGCTGGAGTATTGGGTAAAGCGCAGCGCGGCGACCACGCCCTGAAACAGTTTTTCCGGTGGCAGGCTGCGTGTCGGCACGATCCGCCGCCAGCGCCAGATGGCCAGGATCAGGCCGACATAGCACAGGCAGTTGAACAGGAATACCCAGGCTGGGCCGACCGCGGCCAGGAACAGCCCGCCCAGGGCGGGGCCGGCGGCACGGGCGACGTTGAAATTGACGCTGTTGAGCACGATGGCATTGCCGATCATGCGCTTGGGCACCTGCTCGTTGACCGCCGCCTGCCAGGCAGGGATGGTGATGGCGCCACCGATGGAAATCCACAGGATGGAGACGATCAGCAGGATGGGGTCGAGGTAGCCGAGAAAGGCCGTGCCGGTGAGAAAGATGGCGCCGCTCATCTCGAAACCGAGGCCGATGAGCATGATTTTGCGGCGGTCATGGTTGTCGGCAAGCACCCCGGAAAGAATCGACAGCAGTACCAGCGGCAAGGCGGCCGCTACCTGGATCATCGCCACCAGCAGCGGGCCCGCGTGGGCTTCGGTGATGACCCAGGCGGCCGCGACCGACTGGGCCCAGGTGCCCAGGTTGGCGAACAGGTTGGCGATCCAGATGAGGCGAAACGCCTCGATGGTGAAGGGGCCGAACAGCCCCTGGCTGTAAGTGTCTTCGCTATCGCGGGGTAAATCGTTCTTTGCTGAAACAGACTGCAACATGCCAAGGTTTCCTTGCTTGGGTCGCCCGCAATGCAGGCCGTGGGACGCTCCTGAGTGTAATCAGCACGGCTCCCTGGATTCTTTCGCCCTGGACGGTCGCAGCACCAGCCACAACGCCAGGCCGATCAACACGCCACCTTGCAGATAAGCCCAGGACAGCGGCTCGCCGAGCAGCAGCACGCCCCAGAACACGCCGAAGGGCGGTATCAGGAAGGTGACGCTCATGGACTTGATCGGGCCTATGTCGGCGATCAGGCGGAAGTAGAGGATGAACGCATAGGCCGTGCAGATCAGTCCGAGCCCGGCCAGTGCCAGCCAGAGCCTGGGTTCCTGCCAATGGCCGAGATCCTGTTGGGGCAGACTCCAGAGGAACAGCGGGAGCAATGACAGGCTGGCGCCCAATTGGCTGGTGAAGGCCAGCAAGCGGTTATCCATGCCACCTTGCTCGGTGATCCAGCGGCGGGTGAGAAAACTGGCAAGGCCGTAACAGGTGGTTGCCACCAGGCAGGCGCCCGCACCGAGCAACAGTTCCTGGCCGAAGGCGACCGGGCCGGTGCGGGTGAGCAGGGCGACGCCGGCCAGGCCGATCAATACGCCAGCGGATTTGTTCACGGTCAGCGGCTCGCCGAAGAACGCCGCGCCGATGGCGACGCCCATCAGCGGCACGGTCGCGTTGAAGATGGCCAGGTAACCGGCGGGTAGATGTTGGGCGGCCACGGCGTACATGGCGAACGGTATGCCGGCGCTGATCACGCCTAGCAACAGCGACTTGCCGAGCTTGCCGCGAAAATCCCACTCGACCCGCATCAGCAGGATCACCGCCAGCAAGCCCAGGCCGGCCAGGGCAACCCGGCCAAACGCGGTAGGCAGTGTGCCGACCTGTGGCGCAAGCATGCGTACGAACAGGAAGCTGCCACCCCAGATGGCGGCAAGGGCGACAAGGCGTATCAGGTCGGTGGGTTTCATCGGGGGGCTCGAGTCTGACTGGGCAGACAGGATAAGAGCTGAACACGGCGGAGGCTATCGGCGGCGGAAAAAACCGTGAAATCACCTGTTTCGGGCCTGCCGGGACAAACCTGGAGGGTCACCGCCCTGGGCGTTTTTCGACTGCCGGCCGGCGAGCGCTCACTCCACCCGCTGCTCGCCACTGAATACCAGGGTTGCCCGGCAGCGCCGACAGAAATAGCGGCGCCCCTTGGCCACCAGGGTATGGCGCTGGGCCGAGAAGGGGAATTCTTCCTCCGGGCATTGGCACAGGTAGAGGTAGCGAGTCACCTTGCGCCGGCCCACGTCGTAGGTGTGGCAGCGGTCCGGAGGCAACTCATAGACGCCGCGCATGATCAGTTGCCATTCCTCGCCATGCGGCTGGATGCGTCCGCCAAACAAGTGGTGGGCGATCAGGTGGGCGACCTCGTGGGCGACGGTCTGCTTGAGGAAGTGTTCGCGGTTTTCGCTGTACAGCTTGGGGTTGAAACGCAGCAGGTTTTCGCTCAGGTGTGCCACACCTGCTTTTTGTCCACGCAGCTTGAAGCTGACTTCAGGGCGCGGGAACGGGCATTTGAAGAACGCTTCGGCCTGCTGATAGCAGTCTTCCACGCGTTTGTAGAGCGACTCGGGCATGCGGCTCCTCCCTGGGGATCGGGATTATGCCGCAAGTGCCGGGCGGGCTGAACCTGCCACCGGTCGTCCCATCAATGTGCCTGCTGGACTTGCTCCGCCACCGCTGCGACTCGTCGGTCAGCTCACGTACACAGGACCGACGCCCAGGCTCCAGGCAATCACCGAACAGGCGAGCATGGCGACCAGTACCACCAATCCCACGGCCAGTACCGAGCTGGAGAACATGAAGCCTTCCTCGCTGGGAATACCCATGAAGGTCGGCAGGCCGCTGTACAGCAGGTAAGTGGTGTAGGCCGCTGCCGCAATCCCGACCAGCATGATCAGCCACAGGCTCGGGTAGAGCGCCGCGATACCGCCGATGAACAGCGGCGTGGCGGTGTAGGCGGCGAACACCAGGCACTGGCTGCGGCTCGGGTTGGCGTCGTAGGTCTGGGCCATCCAGTGAATGAAGGCGCCCATTACGGCCACGCCGGCGAGCATCGCCAGGTAGGCCATCACGGTCATCTGCAAGGCGCTGGCCTGGGTCAGGGTCACGGCACTGCCGTTGCCGACGGTCCAGCCGACCCGGGTGCTGCCGACAAACGCACAGACGGCGGGAATGGCCGCCAGGATCAGGATGTGGGTGAGGTACATGTGGCTGACGCTCTCGTCTTCGCGACGGATTTCCTGCCACTCTTGGTCGGGATGGGTGAAGAGGCCCGGAACGTGACTGATCATGAGCTGTTCCTCCGTATCCTGAGCGCGGCGCGGGTGCACCGTTGCCATTCAGTATAGATAGGCTACAGGGCAGGCGCTGCGGGGCTTTTAGAGTGAATGGCTCTTTTCAGGTGCTGCTGATAGCGGGTCGTTATTTGTGGATGGCCCGCCTTCAGCGGTAATAGCGCTGCAGGATTTCCATGGCCAGGTTGATCGACTGCAAGCGTCCGCCGTTGCCGCCGCGGTCTGGATGGTGCTCGCTGACCAGTTGTCTATAGCGCCGCTTGATCCGCGCCAAATCCAGCGGCTGGTCGTCGTTGAGTTCGAATAGCTCCAGGGCGGCGCGCTTTTCCTCGCCGCCCTGCATGCGCGTCCAGAAGCTGGTGAGCAGGCGTTCGACGTCCCGTTCGTCGGTGTCGCGCAAGTGGGAAAGATCGAGGTAGTAGGTACGCAGCTCGTCGCGCTCGGCCACGGCGGCCTGTCCCGCTTGCCAGGGCAGCAGGCGAATGCACAGGGGCGCGATCTCCAGGTGATCGCTGCGGGCCTCCCAGAGCCGGTCACGTAGCAGGTACAGGGCGTTGAACAGCAGGAAATGGGTACGGAACAGCACCAGCTTGTCGCTCAGTTCCAGACGTGGGATATGCGTGCAGTGCCGGGCCTTGAGCCATTGGATCAACTGGTATTCGCTGAGACCATCGCCGGCCTCGCGCAGAACAATGAGGACGTGCGTGGGCAGGTCGAGGGCGGGATCGAGTTCGCTATTCATCGGCGCAGCCTATCATGGGCTGCCATGGCGCCGCTTTGCGCGTAAAATGCCCGGCTTTTCGCCCATTCCCGGATTTCCCCGCGCCATGTCCACCAGCCTTTCGGTCAACCAGAACAAACTGCAGAAACGCATTCGCCGCCTGGCGGGCGAGGCCATCACCGATTTCAACATGATCGAGGATGGCGACAAGGTGATGGTCTGCCTGTCCGGCGGCAAGGACAGCTACACCATGCTCGACGTGCTGCTGTACCTGCAGAAGGTGGCGCCGATCAAGTTCGAGATCGTCGCGGTGAACATGGACCAGAAGCAGCCGGGCTTCCCCGAGCACATCTTGCCGGCCTACCTGGAATCCATCGGTGTGCCGCACTCCATCATCGAGAAGGACACCTACTCGGTGGTCAAGGAGAAGATCCCGGAAGGCAAGACCACCTGCTCGCTGTGCTCGCGCCTGCGGCGTGGCACGCTGTACACCTACGCCGACGAGATCGGCGCGACCAAGATGGCCCTCGGCCACCATCGCGACGATATCCTGGAAACCTTCTTCCTCAACATGTTCTACGGCGGCACGCTCAAGGCCATGCCGCCGAAGCTGCGCGCCGACGACGGCCGCAACGTGGTGATCCGCCCACTGGCCTACTGCAGCGAGAAGGACATCCAGGCCTATTCGGACATCAAGCAGTTCCCGATCATCCCGTGCAACCTGTGCGGCTCCCAGGAAAACCTGCAGCGCCAGGTGGTCAAGGAGATGCTGCTGGAGTGGGAACGCAAGTCGCCGGGGCGCACCGAGATCATGTTCCGTGCCCTGCAGAACGTGGTGCCGTCGCAACTGGCCGACCGCAACCTGTTCGACTTCACCAGCCTGAAGATCGACGAAACCGCCACGCCGCGTTTCGTCGATGTGATGAATCTGTGATTCAGCGCTGAGTGCGGCCAGGAGCGGCTGCAATGAGGCAAAAGCGGACACCGAGATTACTTACCGTCACTCCCGCGAAGGCGGGAGCCCAAATAAAAGGCGCTTCTGGGTTCCCGCCTTCGCGGGAATGACGGTTAAACACACCACGTACATCGCACGAACGTCCGCTCCTGCTTCATCGCGGCCGATCAGCCAGCGCGCCGCTTCGCCAGCAGAATCAACGCAATCCCGCCCAGCACCGCCATCGAGGCCAGGGCCAGGCGCAGACTCAGGATTTCGCCCAGCAGCAAGGCGCCGCCAACCGAGGCGATGATCGGCACGCTGAGCTGTACGCTGGC
Source organism: Pseudomonas sp. LRF_L74 (assembly GCF_965644255.1). Taxonomy (NCBI): domain Bacteria; kingdom Pseudomonadati; phylum Pseudomonadota; class Gammaproteobacteria; order Pseudomonadales; family Pseudomonadaceae; genus Pseudomonas; species Pseudomonas sp. LRF_L74. The sequence continues at coordinate 89,114 of NZ_CBFFRH010000002.1, forward strand.
GGCCTGGATGGCTTTCAGGTGGGGCAGGGCCGCGTACCAGATGGCGTAGCCGATACCCGAGGCCAGGGCACCGGACAGCACGGCGTAAAAGGCCCCCGGTCCGTCCCAGCTCAGGTGGTTGTAATACAGCGCGCACAGTGGCAGCAGGGCGGGTAGGCTGCGCAGGAAGTTGCCGGCGGTAGCCGCGAGCGGATCGCTGTTGCCACGTCCGAGCAGGGAATAGAACGCCCAGGAAACTCCCGCCAGCACCATCATTCCCGCTGCGCCGGGCGGTGGCGCGCTGGCCCCGGGGAGCAGCAGGTAGAGCAGGCCGCCGATGGCCAGTCCCAACCCGGTGAGCTGTTTCAGGCCCAGGCGTTCGCCCTTGAGCCAGCCGTAGCCGATCATGCTGGCCTGTACCGCGCCGAACAGCACCAGGGCGCCGGCTCCCGCATCGAGTTCTACATAGGCAAAGGAAAAGCCCGCGGCATAGCCGAACAGGGCCAGGCCCGAGCGCCAGTCGCCGCGGATCGGGCCTTGGCGGCGCAATGCGACCAGCAGGGCGAGCACCACGGCACCGGAGACCAGGCGGATGGCGGTAAAGCTGGCCGGGTCCAGCTGGCTGTCACGCAGGGCGACCCGACAGAGCAGGGAGTTGCCGGCAAAGGCCAGCATGGCCAGTGCCGTGAGCGCTGCGACACGCAGCATCAGCGGCGCAGGTAGGCGGCGAAGTCGATATCACCGGCAGACAGGATCGCCTGCACCCGGTTGTGTACGTTGAGCTTGCGCAGGATCGCCGACACGTGGGCCTTGACCGTGGTTTCGGCGATGTCGAGGTTGTAGGCGATCTGCTTGTTCGATTCGCCCTTGGTCATGCGTTCCAGTACCAGCAGTTGCTTGCGGGTAAGCGCCTGCAGCAGTTCCGGGGCAATGCTCGGTTCGTTCGACTGGCTGCGGCGGCTGCTGCTCTTCTGGGTGCGGATGATGTCCGACGGCAGATAGACGTTGCCGTTGAGGATCTGGTCGATGGCCTCGGTCATCTGCGCCCGTGGCGAGGATTTGGTGATGAAGCCGACCGCCCCATAGGTGATGGCCTGCAGCACGATCTGCTTGTCCTGCTCGGCGGAAACGATCACCACGGGAATGGTCGGCGCTTCGTTGCGCAGGTTGATCAGGCCGTTGAGGCCATGCATGCCGGGCATGTTCAGGTCGAGCAGGATGAGGTCGAGGTCGTCGTGGCTCTGGGTCAGGGCCAGGGCGCTGTCGAGGTCCGAGGTCTCCATGATCTCGCTTTCCGGGAAACCGTCACTGATGACGTTATGGATGGCTTCGCGAAACAGCGGATGGTCGTCCGCGATGAGTATCTTGTACATGACCTGAGAACCTCTTTTCTTATGATTATTCGGCGAAATCAAGGAAGAACGGCTTGTGCCGGCTGCAGTGGCAGGCCGGCCTGGTGCCAGGCATCGATGCCATCACGGTACCAGTACAAGGCGTTGTAACCCAAGGTCCGGGCACGTTTTATCGCGTTCCAGGACAGCCAGCAGTCGGATTTGCAGTAGAACACCAGCGGGCGGTCTTTGCGCTGCTCACTGAGACGATTGAGATTGTCCTCGAAATAGGCTTGCCAGAGCGGCTCCAAATGGCCGTCGCCGACGTTGGCGAGCCAGGTACTGCCTGGCAGGTTGGCATGGGGGGGCTGTTCGGCAATGAAGCGGTCGTTGAGCCACTGCTGACGGTAGACGTCGATCAGCAGGGTACGCGGGTTGTCGCGCAGCAGAGCCTGCAGGGCCGGAGTATCGAGGGTGGTGGCGCCCTCGGCGTCGTGAGGCGTGGGGCTGCGGTATTGGGTTTGGCGATAGCCGTCGGCATTGAACAGCGGCATCTCCGCTGCCAGCGCCAGGCTGGCGGACAGGCAGAGTGTGAGCAGGGCACAGGCGATCGATCTGATCATGCTCGGGATGGTCCCAGGTCGTTTTTATTAGAAGGGCAGGCCATTAGAGCCATAAGCCGGTACGACTGTGAATGCTACGTTCGAAAGGTGGTTTTGCGACCAAAGTACTGTTTTCAGCGCACTGTCGAGCGTTCGTCACTGCTCAGGCGAGCCTGCCAGTAGGCGGTCTGGGCCGGGCTCTGGTTTTGGGCCCGCGACAGCATTTCGCTGGCGCGGCGTGGCTGGCTGTCCTGGTAGAGCCTGGCCAGTTGCAGCATCGAATAGATATCGTCCCAACGCTTGACGCAGTCTTCGAAGACCGTGGCCGCCGCCTGGCTGTCGCCATTGTTCAGGTAGCGTTCGCCGCTCAGGCAGGGAACGCGCAGGCTGCTGACCAGGTAGGCACTGCGCAGCGGGTCGCTGGTCTGTGGCGCAAGTACCAGGCTGCCCCCCAGGCCGCTGCCCAGGGTCAAGGGCAGGACCACGGCGAGCAGCTTCACCGCAGCATCCCGGCGGGGTAGTGGGCGAGGGGCGAACGGGCAGGCTCATGCCCGGCGGCCTGCAGGTCGGTGGCGATCAGGCTGGCGCAGCACAGCGCACCCAGATACAGCAGGAGATAGGCGGCATAGGAAGACATGCTGGGCTCCTCTTTTATTGTTTTTTCAGCATAGGAACTGCCCGCGGCACGGGGAATATACAGAAAGTACCGGCGCGCCTGTACCAAGGTAGTAGAGGTTCGGCCGGGTGCTAGCTCTAGGATGATCGGAAACGATAAGAGAGGCCTGCCATGAATGTCCTCAAAGCCTTGCTGCTCAATTTCTTGCTGATCGCCAGCCTGATCGGCTTCGACAGGGTGCATGCGGCGGCAGCGCATGCCCAGGTGGGATCGGCAGCCGTTCTATCTCAGGGAAGCGGACGCTAGCGGCGTCCCGAGGAGTGCCGATGAAGATTCTCCTGGTCGATGATCACGCGGTGGTACGCCATGGCTGCGCCAGCCTGTTGAGCGCCGCGTTGCCGGAGGTGCAACTGAGCGAGGCGGGGAGTGGCGAAGAGGCATTGCAGCGGGTGCAGGAAGGTATCCCCAGCCTGATCATCATGGATATCGGTCTACCCGGCATCAGCGGCCTGGAGACCACCCGCCGACTGCGCCAGCGCCTGCCGCAACTGCGCGTGCTGTTCTTCAGCATGCACGATGAGTTGCATATCGTGCGCCAGGCCCTGGAACTCGGCGCCTCCGGTTACCTGACCAAACGGGTATCGACCGAGGTCTTGGTCGAGGCCGTACGCCGGACCCTGGCCGGCCATCTCTATATCGAGCAACCACTGGCCACGTTGCTGGCGTGTAATCATCTGGCCCACGATGGCCATGATCCGCGCCTGCGTGACATGACCCAGCGTGAGTTCGAGATATTCGTGATGCTCGCCCGTGGCCTGTCGACCCGGCAGATCGCCGAGCGGCTGTGCATCAGCAACAAGACCGTGTCCAATCACCAGACCCTGCTGAAGAACAAGTTGCAGGTGGTCTCCCAGGCCGAGCTGGTGCATCTGGCCATCGATACCGGGGTCCTGCGGACCGGGGAGCGGGGTGGGGTGGAGCGCTTGAGCGCCTGAAGCTATCGCTCCAGCAATGCCTTTGCCATCGCGGTGATTTCCTGCCCCATGTACAGGCGTTCGCGCCAGGCGGATGGAATGCCTTCGACCCCATAGAAGGCGCCAGCGATCTGCCCGGTGATGGCGGCAGTGGTATCGGCATCGTCCCCCAGGTTGGTCGCCAGCAGCACGGCTTCGGCGAAGGATTGGCTGTGGGCGAAGCACCACAGGGCGGCTTCCAGGGAGGCGATGCAGTAGCCGGAGCCGACGATCTGCTCGCGTGCCTTGTCGCGGTAGGTCCCTCGTGCCAGGTCGGCGACCTTGGTTGCGCTGAACACCGGGTCGTCGATTGCCAGGATGGCCTCCTTCGTCTCGCCAGCCAGGGCCTTGGCCAGCATCAGGGCGAACAGCACGCAGCTTTCCAGCGCCTCGGGCGCGCCGTGGGTGGTGCGTGAACTCAAGGCGCTGTATTCGATCAGGGCTTCGCGATGCGGGTAATAGAACAGCACCACGGGCGCCAGGCGCATCAACGAGCCGTTGCCAGCGGTGCGTGGATGGGTCGAGCCCGAGAATGGCTCGTCGGTCTGCTGGTAGCGGGCGAGGGCGTCACTGACGGTCATGCCGATGTCGAAGCAGGTGCCTGTGGCGCTGAGGTAGCCCCATTGCCACCAGTTGAGGTAGCGGCCCATCTGGTCGGCGGCGTCGAAACCCTGTTTGGCGAGCAGGCTTTCGCCCAGGCACAGGGCCATCGAGGTGTCGTCGGTCCACTGGCCGGGCTGCAGGTTGAAGGGCCCACCACCAAGCATATCGGTGACCGGCGTGAAACTGCCGCGTGGCCTGAACTCCACGGTGGTGCCGACGGCATCGCCGCAGGCCAGGCCAAGCAGGCAGCCCTGGTAGCGTTCCAGCAGGGTCGGGGTCATGGTTGCTCCTTGCATCGATACGGGTATGACATCACAAGGTAAGGGCGCGACATGGATTAACCAAGTCGCGGTAAGCGAATGGCCACTCAAGCCGGGGGCGGGTGGCGTCGAATGCCCGCGTACGTCCGCTACGCGTTCCCAGGCGCGCCGACGATGATCCGTATTGGCATGACCGCCACTGCGACTCGCTCACAGGCTGCCGTGAGCCGTATTGAGGTGGTAGAACGTCACCCGTGCGCCTTCGCTGCTCGGTCCCGAATTGTCCTGCGGGTAGGCGCCCGCCTTGAAGTAGAGCTGCTGGCGGCCCCAGGCGCCGGCCAATTGGCGCGAGTAGGCGCCATTGTCGTCAGTGTTGGTCACGCGGATGCTCAGGCGTCCGCTGGCGGTCAGGCGCAGGCGGTAGGCGAAGCGCTCGTTGAGGGTGACGCCAGTGATCAATGGGATGTTCTGCGAGGTCTTGTCGCCGGGGCGTTTGCGCAGCAGCGCCTCGATCGAGCCGGTGCCGCTCTCTTCGTCATAGTGGTACTGCAACTTGAGCAGCGGATCGTTGCTGCTGCCCGGTTCGTCGGTGCTGTGGATCTGGCCGATCACGACCTTGCCCTTGCTCGGTACCTGCTGCACCGATACCACGGCACTGAGGATGTTGTTCTTCGCTTCGTTGTAGTACCAGTTGCGCCGCTCGCCGTTGGTATAGGCTTCGCGCAGTTCGCTGCGCGGATATTTGGCGCTTTCGGTCGTCGAGCCGTTGACGGGCACCCAGAAGGTCACACTGTCGTTGCCGTTGACCTGGTAGTACTGGTTTTCGTAACCGGTCGCGAGCCGGGCCGTGGCGACTTCGACGGTGGCTTTGGGCTGTGGAGTTGTCAGGATCCAGCTGGTGAGATCGAGCATTTCGAGCCGCTCCGCTTGAGTGGGTGAAGTGGTTTCGGACCACGCTCAGGGCTCAAGTTTCATTGATCTGAGAACAATTCCCAAATACTCGACGAGTGGTCAAAACCCTCATGGATACTGGCTTCGATGGTTGGCGAAGGGCCAGCTCAAGGTGCCATTACGGTTGCCGGCGGCTTCAGGTTGCAAGCCTCAAGCTTCAAGTCAGGGCCAGGGCAAAAATGTGTTTGCCCGTATTGCTTGCACTTGTCGCTTGAAGCTTGCCACTCGCTATCAGTCCCACCCTTTCGGGCAGTCCTTGCAGCCTTCCGTGTTGATGCCCTGGAAGTTGGCGTAGTGATTGCGCGTACCTGTGAGGATGGCATTTTCCAGGTTGGCGTCGCTGAACTTGGATTCCTGCAGGTTGGCGTCGGTGAGGTTGGCGCCCTTGAGGTCGGCTTTGTTCAGCGAGGTCATCTCCAGGTCGGCGGCGTGCAGGTTGGCATCGTGCAGCTTGGCGCCGATCAGGCGGGCGAATTCGAGGTTGGCACCGGTCAGGTCGGCGCCCTGGAACTGGGCGACCTGGCCAAACAAGGCCCAGCCGTTGATGCCGACCAGCTTGGCGTCGGTGAAGTCGGCCTGGCGCATGTTGGTCTGCTGCAGGCTGGCGCGGGTCAGGTTGGCACCGTTGAGCCTGGCTTTTTCCAGGTTGGCCATGTCGAGGTTGGCGTGACGCAGGTTGGCGCCGGACAGGTCGGCACCGGAGAGATCCATCTTGCGCAGGTCCTGGTTGCTCAGGTTGGCGTTGCGCAGGTCGGCACCGGGGCATTTGCTCTGGGCTTCGATACGGCAGCCGTTGATCACCAGGGTGTCGTCATCGTCGTTGGCCAGGGCATGGGCCGTGCCGGCGAGCAGGGCGAGGGGCAGAAGCAGGGACAGGTATTTCATGGCATGTCCTGTGGGTGCGTGGTGCACCGTCAGCAATTGCAGGTTCTGAGACAGATGCCCCGGCACATGGCCGGGGCATCCTTCACTCAGCGTTTGGCTTGCTTGTTGTCCCAGCTAGGCAGCTTGAACACCCAGAACGAACCACCCTGGGCGACCGGCTTGGTCAGCTCGGCCATGTCGCCACCCCACAGCGGAACCGCGCCGCCGTAACCGACGGTCACGCCGATGTACTGCTCGCCATCCTGTTCCCAGGTGATGGGCGGGGAGACGATGCCGGAGCCAGTCTGGAACTGCCACAGTTCCTTGCCGGACTTGGCGTCGAAGGCCTTGAGGAAGCCGTCGCCGGTACCGGTGAACACCAGGTTGCCCTTGGTCGCCAGTACGCCCGCCCACAATGGGAGCTTCTCGTTGTGTTCCCAGACCACTTTGCCGGTGGTCGGGTCCATGGCGCGCAGGCTGCCGACGTGGTCGTCGTACATACGCTTGATGCGGAAGCCCATGCCCAGGTAGGCGGAGCCTTTCTTGTAGTTGACTTCCTCGGTCCAGTAGTCCTCTTTCCAGTTGTTGGCCGGTACGTAGAACAGGCCGGTGTCCTGGCTGTAGGCCATGGGGTTCCAGTTCTTGCCGCCGAGGAAGGGCGGCGAGACTTCGACTGGCTTGCCATGTTTCTGGCCTGGCTCCGGCAGCGCCGGACGCTGGCCTTCGCGCTCGACCGGACGACCGGTCTTCAGGTCGATGTGGCTGGCCCAGGTGATGTTGTCGACGAAGGGGAAGGCGTTCTGCAGCTTGCCGTTGGTACGGTCGACCACATAGAAGAAGCCGTTACGGTCGGCGTGGGCCGTGGCCTTGACGGTCTTGCCATCCTTGTTCTTGTAGTCGAACAGGACCAGTTCGTTGTTGCCGGAGAAGTCCCAGGCATCGTTCGGCGTGTGCTGGTAGAACCATTTCACTTCGCCGGTGCTCGGGTCTACGCCGACCTGGCCGGAGGTGTACAGGCTGTCGTAGTCGTGCGGGTTACCGCCCTTGGCGGTGCGCGCCCAGGTGTTCCATGGGCCGGGGTTGCCGGCGCCGACGATGATGGTGTTGGTCTCGGCATCGAAGCTGGCGCTCTGCCAGGGGGCGCCGCCACCGTGGCTCCAGGCCTCGACCTTGCCGGTCGGCGAGTTCGGATCATCCGGCCAGGACGGTGCCTTGACGTTGCCGGTGACGGTGCTGTCCTTGCCGTTCAGGCGGCCCATGTGGCCTTCGACGAACGGGCGCATCCAGACTTCTTCGCCGGTGTCCGGGTCGCGTGCATAGAGCTGGCCGACCACGCCGAATTCGTCGCCGGAGCTGCCGTGGATCAGCAGGGTCTTGCCGGTCACCTTGTCTTTGATCAGGGTCGGTGCGCCAGTCATGGTGTAGCCGGCGCCATGGTCGCCGAACTTCTTCTTCCACACGACTTTGCCGGTGTCCTTGTTCAGCGCGACGATCGACGCATCGAGGGTGCCGAAGAAAATCTTGTCGCCATAGATGGCGGCGCCACGGTTGACCACGTCACAGCACGGGCGGATGTCGTCCGGCAGGCGATGGTTGTAGACCCACAGGCGCTTGCCGGTCTTGGCATCCATGGCGAAGACCCGCGAGTAGGACGCCGTGACATAGACCACGCCGTCGCTGACGATGGCCTGGGACTCCTGGCCACGCTGCTTCTCGTCACCGAACGAGTAGGACCAGGCTGGCACCAGCTTGAACACGTTCTTGTCGTTGACCTGGGTCAGCGGGCTGTAGCGCTGGGCATTGGTGCCCATGCCGTATTGCAGGACGTCGCCGGTGGTCTTGTGGTCGTTGGCGATGTCGTCCCAGGTCACGCTCTTGGCGGCGGCCAGGCCGGACATGGTCAGGCTGGCGCCGAGGATCACGAGGGCCAGGGGTTTGGCAGCGCTGGGTAACGATCTTCTTGTCATGGTTGTGTTTCCCGTGGGTTTGATATGCACGAGGTCGTTGGCGGGCCGCTGACCTGGTGCATTCATGGTGCGAGGGCGGCCCGACTGCCGACACGGAAAACTTCCCAATTAAGGCGGGAAAAATTCCCGGTGCGGGCATGACTTGGACTTGCGCCGAAAGACACCCGCGAGGCGGTCTCACGCGCTACTACCAAGGGAGTAGAGGGCGGCAACCAAAGCAGCATTCAGAGAGTGTGGGAGCGTTTCTAACATTTGCTTACAACGCTCGGCCTGAGCGTTCGCCTTGCATAGCTACTCGATGAGGTTTGGAAGTCATGAATAAGAAAAACGCAGTGCGCAGCCTGATGTTCCTGGCGAGCCTGAGCGTGACCGGATTCGCCTTGGCCCACGGTGACATGACCCCGCAGGCGGTCAATACCGATGGGTTGGAGCCACTGGGCAAGGAATGGCGCGACGAAAACCCCTACCGCCCGCCTTATGCCAACAACAAGCTGGCCGTGGAGATCGGTGCCACCGCCTACAACCAGAACTGCGCGCGCTGCCACGGCCTGGAGGCCAAATCCGGCGGTATCGCCCCTGACCTGCGCGAACTGGAAGCCGGTGCCGAGGGCGACGAGTGGTTCAAGGAGCGGGTGATCAACGGTGCGGTGCGCGACGGTGCCGTGTACATGCCGAAGATGGCCGACTTCATCAGCCAGGAAGGCCTGTGGGCGATTCGCTCGTACCTGGAGAGCGTGCACGTCGAGTAGCGACGTCAACAGCAAGGAGTTCAGATGCACAGGCGTGCGCTGCTTCTCGGTGCCCTTGGCCTGCCACTGCTGGCCAGGGCCGCCACGGGCGATCCGATGCCCTCGGTGGTCTGGGATTATCACCACAAGCGTCTGCTCGGCGGCGAGCCGTTCATCTTCGATGAGCGGGTGAAGGTCAGCGTGCCGCCGTTCGCCGAAGATGCCCGCCAGGTACCGGTGGAGATCGATGCCCGGGCTTTGCCTGGGCGTTACGGCAAGCTGCTGTTGTGGGCCGAGCTCAATCCCATTCCCCATGCCTTGACGCTTTATCCCGGCGAGGGGCTGCTACCGCTGCTGGCGGTGCGTATCCGTATCGAGCAGGCCACGCCGGTCAGGGCCGCGCTGCTCGGTGACGACGGCATCTGGCATGTGGGCTCGGCCTGGGTCGATGCCGCCGGTGGCGGTTGCACCGCGCCGAGTGTGGTGCGCGCGCAGCCGGGCTGGGAAAAACGCCTGGGCCAGGTCCGTGGCGGCGTGTTCGCCCGGCGTGGCGATGAGCGTGTGAGGGTGCAGATTTCCCATCCCATGGATAACGGGCTGATCGGCGGCATCCCCGAGTTCTATATCGATCACGCCGAGCTGCGTGATGAGCGCGGCGAGGTGCTGGCGCGCCTCGACCTGTATCCGGCGGTCAGCGAGAACCCGAGCCTGACCTTCGAAGTGCGTGGCCATCGCCGCACGACTCTTTGGCTGCGCGACAACAACGGCAATGAATTCAGCGCGGCCATCGCCGCCGCCAAACCATGAACGAAGGAAGGCAGTGATGATCAAGGTCAGCGTGTTTTACCCGAACGGTGCCGACGTACGCTTCGACATCGACTACTACTGCAACACCCACATGGCCCTGGTGCGCGACTGCCTGGGTAGCGCCTGCAAAGGCATCGCTGTCGACCATGGCCTGGCCAGCGAGGGTGGGCAGGGCCTGCAACCGTTCGTGGCCATCGGTCACTTGCTGTTCGATAGCCTGGAGGATTTCCAGGGCGCCTTCGCGCCCCACGGCGACCGGATCATGGGTGACCTGCCCAACTTCACCAATGTCCAGCCGCAGTTGCAGATCAGCGATGTGCGCCTGACGGCTTGACCATGCGCGGCCTGTTTCTTCTGTTCACGCTGCTATGTGTCGGCCCGGTGCAGGCCGAGCTGAGCTACGACCTGCAGCCGCGCAGGATTGCCGAAGGCACCTGGCTGCTCGAAGGCAGCACCGACAACTTCGCGGCCAGCAACGGTGGCGATATCGTCAATGTCGCGTTCATCGAGACCGACGCCGGGGTGGTGGTGATCGACAGCGGCCCGTCGAAACGCTATGGCGAGGCATTGCGCCAGGTTATCGCCAAGGTCACCGGCAAACCGGTCGAGCGCCTGTTGCTGACGCACCATCATCCTGATCACGTGCTGGGCAACCAGGCCTTCGCCGACGTGCCGATCTTCGCCCTGGCCGGCACCCGCACGTTGCTGGAGGAGCAGGGCAATGCCATGGCGGAGAACATGTACCGCCTGGTCGGCGACTGGATGCGCGGCACCGAAGTGGTGTTGCCGAACCGGGTTGCCGAGGCGGGTGTGATGGAGGTGGGCGGACATCGCCTGCGCCTGCTGGAGCTGCATGGCCATACCGGTGCCGACCTGGCGATTCTCGATGAGAAGACCGGCGTGTTGTTCGCCGGCGATATCGTCTTCTACCAGCGCGCGCTGACCACGCCGAACAGCCCGGGACTGCAAGTCTGGCTGGACGATATCGAGACCCTGCGCAAGCTCCCCTGGCGCCTGGTCGTGCCTGGCCATGGGCCGCTGGCGAGCGATGAGCAGCCTTTCGTGCAGATGCGCGATTACCTGGGCTGGCTCGATAGCGTGATGCGCGCCGGCGTGGCCGAGGGCGCCGACATGAATGACTTGCTGCGCACGCCGATTCCCGAGCGTTTCGCCAAGGTCAGCCTGAGTCGTTACGAACTGGTGCGCAGCATCACCCACCTGTATCCGAGCTACGAGCGTGCGGCGTTGTCGCGGCTGGATGAGTAACCACGAGCAGCCAAAGGCGCTGGAGAATAGCGGCGGCCAGCCGTCTTGAAGCGTGCCGCTGCCGTTGCCTCCTCATTCGCTTGGTGTTTTTGCGCTAGGATCGTCGCCTCGTCGCCTCGTCGCCTCGTCGGGCTCGAAGCCCCCCTGTGATTTCCGGAACGGGACATTGGTCCATGCGCATGCTGTCACCCAGATTGTTTTCCCTGTTGTTCGCCGGGCTTGTCAGTAGCACCTCGCTATTGGCGGCAGGCAAGTGCGAGCGGCTGGTCGCCACCGGCAATCCGGAGTATCCGCCTTATCTCTGGCAGGACCCGCAGAACCCGGAGAAACTCATCGGCGCCAACGCCGATCTGCTGGCCGCCATCGGCGAGGCCATTGGCGTGAAGATCGATGTCCTGTACAGCGGCCCCTGGTCGCAGGCCCAGGACGAGGTGCGCAGCGGACGCGTCGATCTGCTCGCCGGGGCGTTCATCACCCTGGAGCGCCTGGAGCTGATGGACTACATCCATCCGGCGTTCTACGAAACCCAGAGCCTGGTGTGGGTACACAAGGGGCGCGAGTTTCCTTTCGCCCACTGGGACGACCTCAAGGGCAAGGCCGGCGGCAAGCTGGTCGACAATAGCTCCGGCCAGGCCTTCGACACGTTCGCCAAGGCCAACCTGACCCTGGAAAGCGTGCCCAGCCTGGCCCAGGCTTTCCAGCAATTGCTGCTCGACCGCACCGACTACGTGGTTTACGAACGCTACCCTGGCGTTGCCGTCGCCGAGACGCTCGGCCTGCTTGGCGATCTGCAGGCGCTGGACGTACCTGTTTCCAGCGAGGGCCTGTTCCTCGGCCTGTCCCACGACTCGGCCTGCAACGATCCGTGGCTGCGCGGACAGTTGGCGAAAAAGATGACAGAATTGGCCGCCTCCGGACTGCCGGAAACCCTGTTGCAACGTAATCTCGCGCTGTGGAGAGACTTGCAGTCTCAGCCCGTGAATACCTCGCCGAATAAGTAGGAAGCTTGTAGTGATCACGCGATTTACCTATGCCGCCCTGGCGTTTTTCGCCTTGTCGGGTTGTGCCAACGACCCGGCCCCCAACGAACAGATGCGCCTGACCCAGCAGGCGGTCGAGCAGGCCCGTGCGATCGGCGCTGGCCAGGACATCCCGGAAATGGCGCAGGCCGAGAGCAAGCTCGCTCGGGCCGAAAAGAACATGGCCGAAGAGGACTACAAGCGCGCGCGCATGCTGGCCGAACAGGCCGAACTGGATGCCCGCCTCGCCGAGGCCAAGGTGTTGACGCAGAAGAGCGAGCGGCAGGTCGCGGACCTCAACCTGAGAATCGAGCGCCTGCGCAAGCAACTGAGGGCAGTCCAGTGAAGTATCCACTCGTTGCCGTTTTCGTCGTCTGCGGCTTGTCTGGTTGCGCCGGCCAACAGGGTGAGCAGGCCGTCTCCGAGGCCGAGGCCCGTTTCCAGGCGGTCAAGGAAGATCCTGATGTACTGCGCAGCGCGCCGAAGGATGTGATTCGTGCCGGCGAGTCGCTGGGCCGTGCCCAGCGCCTGGGCAACTACTGGGGCAGCGAGCACGATGTCGCTCATTACGCCTACCTCAGCCAGCGTTACAGCGCCATCGCCAGCGAGCACAGCAGGCTGGCCCAGGACCAGGAGCGCCTGGCCAAGCTCGAACTCGAACGCCAACGGCTGCAACTGGGCTTGCGCGAGGCCAAGCTGGCCAGCGTGCAGCAGCAGGGCAAATGGCTTGAAGAACAGATGGTCAGTCTCGCCACCACGGAAACCGACCGCGGCCTGGTGCTGACGCTCGGCGACGTGTTGTTCGATCCGGGCCTGGCCGAACTCAAGCCCGCTGCCAACCGTACCATCCTCAAGCTGGTGCAGTTCCTTCAGCTCAACCCGAAGCGCGTCGTGCGGGTCGAGGGCTATACCGATGGCAAGGGCGATCGCAAGGAGAACATCAAGCTGTCCCGCGACCGCGCCCAGGCCGTGGTCGATGCGCTGGTCGACCTGGGTGTCGAGCCCAAACGCATTGGCGTCGAGGGGTATGGCGAAGCCTATCCGGTGGCCGACAATGCCTCCGAACGTGGCCGAGCGCAGAATCGGCGGGTGGAAATCGTCTTCTCCGACGATCAGGGGCGTATCGGTCCGGTTCGTGAATAGCGCTTCGTTGGCATAACAGTCTGGTTGAACGGGCCGTTGCTGTGAATCTGTATGGGAAATGATCCGGGAAACTGTATGGATGAATTTTCCCGGTATTGAGCTACTGTACTGGTCCAGTTTCCTGCGGAGCGCCAAAATGACCAGCCTGTTGCTCTATCAACGTATCGCCCAGCAACTGGCCGAGGATATCCGTCGTGGTGTCTACCAGCCGGGCGAGCGCGTGCCTTCGGTACGCAAGATGAGCGCCCAGCTCAGCGTCAGCCACGCCACGGTGCTGCAGGCATACGCCAATCTCGAGGATCAGGGGCTGATTCGCGCACGTCCGCAGTCGGGCTATTACGTGCACCAGAGCGCGGCGCTCACCGCCTCGACCCCGGACATCTCCCGAGTCGAACGTCCTACCCTGGTGACCCGGGGCAGCATCATCAGCCAGGTGCTGACCGACTCCCGCCAGGAAAACGTGTTTCCCCTCGGCGCCGCGGTGCCGCATGTCGATTACCTGCCGGTGCGGGCATTGCACCAACAACTGGCCAAGGTCACCCGTTTCCAGAGCCCGCAGGCGTTCAGCTACATGTTCAGTCCCGGCTTCGAGCCGCTGCGTCGCCAGGTGGCGATCCGCATGCGTGACGCCGGCGTGGTGGTCAATCCGTCGGAAGTGGTGATCACCCACGGCTGCGTCGACGCGATCCACATGGCGTTGCGCGTCACCACCAAGCCGGGCGACCTGATCGCCACCGAGTCGCCGACCTACTACGGCCTGCTGCAACTGGCCGATCTGCTGGGCCTCAAGGTCATCGAGATTCCCTGCGACCCGTCCACCGGCATGAGCCTGGAAGCCCTGCAGTTGGCGGCCAACCAGTGGCCGATCAAGGCGTTGGTGCTGACCGCGCGATTGAGCAACCCCATGGGCGGCAGCATCCCCGAAGAGCGGCAAAAGCAGTTGCTGCGCCTTACTTCCGACTACGGCATCCAGGTGATCGAGGACGACATCTACGGCGAACTGCTGTTCGAACCGGCGAAGCTCAAGGCGCTCAAGGCCCATGATCATCTCGACCAGGTGATCTATTGCTCGAGTTTTTCCAAGACCATCTCGCCGGGCGTGCGCATCGGCTGGATCATCGCCGGGCGTCATCAGGAGGAGATCGAACGGCTGCAGACCTTCAGCACCCACTCGGCCTGCAGCGTGACCCAGATGGGCGTTGCCGCCTATCTGGAGAACGGCGGCTATGACCGCCATCTGCGGCATATCCGCCAGGAGTACCGCAAGAACCTGACGGCCTACCAGATGGCCGTGCAGCAGTACTTCCCGGATGGCACGCAGATGACCCGGCCCCATGGCGGTTTCATCCTCTGGGTCAGCCTGCCCGGACGGGTCAACGTCAAGGACCTGCATGCCCGTGCCTTGCTCCAGGGCATCAGCATTGCGCCGGGCATGATCTTCAGCAACACCGAGCAGTTCAACAACTGTGTGCGCCTGACCTGCGGCATTCCCTGGAACCGCGAGGCGGAGCGGGCGATGATGGCGCTTGGCATGCTGGCGTCGCAGTTGTGCGCCGAGGCTGGCGAAACTTTTCGTATATCGGCCTGACCCGAATCGGCCAGGGGCTCCGTCTACCTGAGCGAATGGACTGTCGCTCAAGGAGAACGCCCCATGTCCCGCTCTGCTTTTCATCCTCTCGGCGCCGGCTTCACCGCTGGCATCCTGCTTGGCCTGGCCGGCTGCAACGTGGCCAGCAACGACACCCGCGTGCAGCCGGCCGTCGAAACCTCTTTACCTCAGGTCGCCGCCGAGGAGTCTTCGAGGAAGACCGGTGCCTCGCTCGCCAAGCCGCGGATGCTGGCAACCATGCCTGCCGCGATAGCGCCGGCGCCGCTGCTGGATAGCAGCGCGGCCTATCAGGTGGAGGGCCGCGAGCAATACCAGAAAATTGCCGAGAATCCGCTGCATGCGGTCGCCGAGCAACCGGTGTCCACCTTCAGCATCGACGTCGACACCGGCAGCTACGCCAACGTCCGGCGTTTCCTCAATGGCGGCAACTTGCCGCCCAGGGAGGCGGTGCGCCTGGAGGAGCTGGTCAACTATTTCCCCTATGCCTATCCGCAACCGAGCGGCGCCACCCCTTTCGGGGTGACCACCGAACTGGCCGCTTCGCCGTGGAATCCCCAGACTCGACTGCTGCGTATCGCGATCAAGGCTTCGGACATGCAGGTCGAGGCCTTGCCACCGGCCAACCTGGTGTTCCTGGTCGATGTCTCGGGCTCGATGGATCGTCCCGATGGCCTGCCGATGGTACAGAGCACGTTGAAGCTGCTGGTCGATCAGTTGCGCCCGCAAGACCGTGTGGCGCTGGTGACCTACGCCGGCGATGCCAGTGTGGTGCTCGAATCCACGCCCGGCGACCAGAAGGCGAAGATCCGCGCGGCCATCGAGCGGCTCAGTGCGGGCGGTTCGACGGCGGGGGAGTCGGGAATTCAACTGGCTTATCAGGAGGCGCAGAAAGCCCTGCTGAAGAACGGTATCAACCGCATCCTGCTGGCCACCGATGGTGACTTCAACGTCGGCATCAGCGACTTCGACGCGCTCAAGGCGCTGGCGGCCGACAAGCGCAAGAGTGGCGTATCGCTGACCACCCTCGGTTTCGGCACGGGCAATTACAACGAGCAACTGATGGAGCAGTTGGCCGATGCCGGCGATGGCAACTATGCCTATATCGACAACCTGCGTGAGGCACGCAAGGTATTGGTGGAGCAGCTCAGCTCGACCCTGGCGACGGTGGCCAGGGATGTGAAGATCCAGGTCGAGTTCAACCCGGGCGAGGTCAGCGAGTACCGCCTGCTCGGCTATGAAAACCGTGCGTTGAAGCGGGAAGACTTCAACAATGACAAGGTCGACGCTGGCGATATCGGCGCTGGCCATACGGTCACTGCGCTCTATGAGATCGTCCCGGTGGGCGCCAAGGGCTGGCTCGAACCGCTGCGCTATGCCGATGCGGCCAAGCCTGCCGGCAAGGCCGGGGAGATCGCCTGGCTGCGTCTGCGTTACAAGACGCCGCATGGGCAGGCGAGCGAGCTGGTCGAGCAGCCCATCGCGGCGGAAAAGCCAGCCAAGTCCATTGCCAGCGCCAGCGAGGACCTGCGCTTCGCCGCGGCGGTGGCGGCCTTCGCCCAGCAGCTCAGCGGCGGCACTTACGTCGGCTCGTTCAGCATCGCCGATAGCGCGGCTTTGGCGCGTTCGGCCAAGGGCGAGGATCGCTACGGCTTGCGTGCCGAGTTCGTGCAACTGGCCGAACTGGCGCAAAGCCTGCAAACTTCGCAAAACGTTCAGGTCAGGGCCGACTAATTGAACCCACTGCCAGAAGACGACGCCGCCTTGTTGCGGCGTTATCGCAACGGTGAAGCCGCTGCGTTCAGCCAACTCTACGAACGCCATCGTCTTGGCCTGTTCCGCTTCCTGCTTGGCCTGTGCGCGGATCACGCCCTGGCCGAGGAGGTCTTCCAGGAGACCTGGATGAGCCTGATCCGCAGTTCCAGCGAGCAGCGCGAGGCGGTGCTGTTCAAGACCTGGCTGTACCAGATCGCGCGCAACCGGCTGATCGACCATTGGCGCAAGAGCGGTCGCCACCAGGGAAAGCTCGATGAGTATGACGAGCAGCAGCACGCCAGCGCCGATCCGGGCCCAGGGCCGGAACAGCAACTGCTGCTCAGTCGCGACCAGGAGCGCTTGCAGGCGGCACTTGCCGACCTGCCCGACGAGCAGCGCGAAGTGTTCCTGATGCGTGTCCATGGCGATCTGGAATTGAACGAAATCGCCGAACTGACCCAGACGCCCGCGGAAACCGTGAAAAGCCGTTTGCGTTATGCCCTGAACAAGTTGCGTCGGCTGCTGGCCGATCCGGCCTCGGCCGAAGAGGTGTCCGCATGAGCCGTCATGATCTATCCCGGGATGAGCAGGCGTTGCTCGATCATTACCGCCAGCACAGCCAGGGACAGCCCTCGCCGGCATTGGATGCATTGATCCTCGATGCGGCACGCCAGGCGGTCGAGCCGAGCCTGGATGAAACGCCACGGCCTGATCGGGCGCGCCACGGATCTTTTGCCGCACGCTGGCGCTGGCCGGCCGCGTTCGCCAGCCTGGCCACGCTGGTTCTAGGGCTCGGGCTGACCTGGCGCACGCTGGACGAAGCGCCCAAGGCCTATGACCAGGCTGTGCCGATGAGCGCACCGGCTCCGGCGCCTGTCGCGCCAGCGGCGGCAGAGGCGCCACGGATGAGCCGCAAGATGGCCGCCCCCGAAGCGCGCATGGAAATGCAGTCTTCTGCTCCCGCGATGGCCGATGAGTCGCAGAAAAAGACCGTGCAAGCAGCGCCTGCCGGCGCACCACGCCCGGGGGCGTTGCAAGATGCACTGCGCCAGGTGCTCGTCCTGCGTCGTCAAGGCGATGAAAAGCAGGCCGATGCTCTGCTCGCCAGCTTGCGTGAGCGCTATCCGGCGCAGCAGGTCGAGGCGGAGCTGTTGCGTATGCAAGTGCTGGAGAAAACGCCGGCCGGTTCGCGTTGATGGAAGAAGGGCCGCGTTAGAATGCGGCTTCTTTGTGTGGATGTGGGCCATGTCCGAAGATATCGATGACCGTCCGACCTCCTGGTTGCTGCTCAACCTGCTCTGGGAGGTGCTCAAGCTGGTGGCGCCGATCGCGCTGGTCGCCTGGCTGCCTTTGGGTATCGGGGCTGGCGCCATTGTCATTCTTGTCTTGGCTATGCTGATTGCCGCGCGTTTTCCCAACAAGAAACCGGCCTCTTCCATGAGCTGGTTGGCGACTGCGGCGCTGATCGGTTTCAGCATCGCCCTGGCGATCCATGCCGGGTCCGGCTGGAGCATGGCGCTGGCGTTGCTTGTCCTGGTGCTGGGGCTGGCTGGATTGGGTACGCTGGATCGCCACCTGGGGATCGGCCCCGCGAAAGTCGAGCCGCAGCGACTTACCGGCTCCGCCGACGACCCACGGGGCGAGAGCGCCTGGCGGGGTGGTGATCTGCTGACACCCGAGGGAGAGAGAATACGGACCTTCGCCTGGAGCGAAATCGCCATGGGCGGCCCGACGCTTGGCTGCTACCTGTTTCCTGATGGGGTCTTGCTCGACAGCCTGGGGGCGTCGGTGCTGTTTTCCGCCTGCGGGCGTTATTTCGCCGCGCCGTTGCCGAGTCGTTCGAGCTGGGGCCTGCTGATTCTCGACCGCAAGCGCAAGCGCGTGCACCTGCATGCCGATATTGAGTTGTTCTGGGAACTGGACCGTTTCGATGACGAGATGCTGATTGGCCGCCACAGCCCGCTGATCGGCAATCACGTATACGGCGCGAAGCTCAGTGACCTGCTGGAGTTGGGCAGAGAGGTGGACCTGGTTGCCGTCAATGACCTGTGGGTCATGCCCGAGATGCTGGGCGAGGCTCCGGCAGAGCGGGTATTTCCGGCATCTTATGATTCTCGTTGTGTGACCGGCGTGCGTTACCTGCCGGAATGCCTGCGGGCGTTCGACGATCCTGCCTACCTGCTGCGCCGTCCTGTTTATCGGTTGAGCGTGGATGGGCAGCTTTCAGAGTTGCTGATCGATGCTGATGAGCAAGGCCTATGGAGCCCGGATGGTCGACAGTTCATCTGTTTCGCTCGCCCGCTCGTAGAGGCTGAGGGCTGGTCGCGACACGCATGGGCCTGGGAAGAGGATGTCGGATGGCAGCAATTGGCGCCCCTGTGAACACACACCCGACTAGCCGCTCGGCTTGCCTTCTGCGCATGCAGGGGAGAGCATTAGCGATATCGAATAAAGACCTGACGATGATGAAGCCGTTTCGACTCCTGTCCATTGGGCTGATTGCCAGCCTGCTGGTTGCCTGTGACCAGCCTTCGCCACAGCAACCGGCGCCTACGCCCGCTCCCCCGCAAACGGAGCAGAAGGCTGCCAGTGCTGTGCCCGGGAAGCCGGCAGCGTCGCCTGCCCAGCCGGCGCCTGTCCCGGCGAAAAGCGCTGAGCCAGCGACTTCTGCCAAACCGGCCCAGGCGTCTGCCAACACACCCAAACCGCAACCGGCCAAGGTCGATTCGAGGAAAGCCCCGGAGTCCAAGCTCGACCTGCGGCTGCCCCCGGAACTCGCCAAGCAGGTCGAGATGGATGACGCGCTCGATACTGTCCCGCAAGAGCCGCTCTTGCCACCGATGTTCGTGGAAAAGGAGCCGCCTCCAGCACCGTTCCAGCTCAATGGCCGCTTGTTGACCAACGACCAGCCCAGCAGTGATAACTCGGTGCAGGGGGCGGAGCTGCAGTTTCAGTTCCGTAACTGAGCAGATCAGCCTCTAGCCCTGTATTTCAGGGTTCCGCCGGCTAGAGCAATGACTCGTTCAGGGCTGGTCGGCAGGTTGAAGAAGCTTGGCAATCGACGGTGCTCATCCAGGTAGCGAGCAGGGCAACAGGCCGGTGATGGATGGATCTATGGTGTTAGTATCCGCTGCTCCGGCTATTGAGTGTTGACGACTTGTCTATCGCTGAGCGTATCCAGGAAGCGGCCTTGGCACGCTTCGCCCTGCAGGGTTTCGAATCCACCTCGATGAATGAGATCGCCACGGACGTAGGCTTGAAGAAGCCGTCGGTCTATGGCCATTTCCGCAACAAGGACGAGCTCTATCTGAGCCTGCTGCCGTTGTTGATCGAGGCCGAGCTGGCGTTCGCGGCGCAGCAGATACGTGGTGGCACGACCGTTCGCAAGCAACTGCTGGCCTACCTCAAGGGCATCCGCAAGCGTTACGAGGCGTCCTACGCGGTGCAATTCTGGACCCGCGCCCTGGCCAATCCGCCAGGCCACATCTATGACGAGGTGGTGCAACCGTTGCACGGGTTCATGGCATCTTTGGAGCGCATCATCCTCGATGCGGTGCGTGATTCCGAGCTGGCCGACAACCCTGGCAAGGTTTCCAGCGAGCACCTGGCCATGACCTTCATGGCCATGGTCGACAGCCTGCAGAGCGAGCTGGTGCACGGCGGTACGACCAAGTACAACCGCCGCCTGAAGGCGCTCTGGGCCGTATTCGAGGCGGCGACCTTGCCGCGTTGATCAGGTGAAGTACAGGGCGATGCGTTGCCCATCCACGTGATGGATGGGGATTTCCATGTCATAGATTTTGCGCAGCATGCCTTGCTCGATCACGTCCTGTGGCGGCCCTTGGCAAATGACCTGGCCGGCGCGCATGGCGATGATCTGGTCGCAGTAGCAGGACGCATAGTTGATGTCGTGCAACACCATGATGATCGATTTTCCCAGCTCGTCGGCCGCGCGGCGCAGGCGTTTCATCATGGCCACTGCACTGTTCATGTCCAGGCTGTTCAGGGGTTCGTCCAGCAGCAGGTAGTCAGTGTCCTGGCACAGCACCATGGCGACGAATGCCCGTTGCCGCTGGCCGCCGGAAAGCTCATCGAGAAAACGCCCGGCCAGGTCGCTCAGGTTCATGTACGCCAGGGCCTGGGCGACCTGCTGGTGGTCCAGCGGGGTTGGTCGGCCACGCGAATGCGGGTAACGGCCGAACATGACCAGGTCATGCACGCTCAGGCGCGTACCGATCTGATTGTTCTGGCGCAGGATCGCCAGCTTCCTGGCCAGCACGTCTCCCGAGGTCGTTGCGACGTCCAGGCCGTCAACCCGAATGCTGCCGCTGTCTACCTTCGACAGCCGGCTGATCATCGACAGCAGGGTGGACTTGCCAGCGCCATTGGGGCCGATGATGGCCGTCATGCCGCTGCCGAGCAGGGTAAGCGAGATACCGTCGACCACCACGTGCTTGCCGTAACGCTTGTCGACCCCACGGACTTCGATCATGGGCGAATGCCTTTCAACATAAGATAGATAAAGGTGATGCCGCCAAGAAACTCGACGATGGCGCGCAAGTTGGTGTCGAAGCCGAACGCGTGTTCCAGCAGTGCCTGGCCACCTACCAGGCAAGTGATGGCGATAAATACCGCGGCGGGCAGCAGCAGGGCATGGCGATACGTCGCCATTACCGCATAGGCCAGGTTCGCCACCAGCAGGCCGAAGAAGGTCACGGGCCCTACCAGCGCGGTCGAGACGGAAACCAGCACGGCCACGGTGACGAGAATGCGTGATACCTGGCGGCGATGATCGAGTCCGAGGCTGGTCGCCGTCTCCTTGCCGAGGCTCATCACATCGAGCCTGGATACCTGGCGCATGCCGAAGGCAGAGGCGGCGATGACCGCCAGGGTGGAAATCCCCAGCAGGCCGTAGTCAGGGTTGTTGAAGCTGGAAAAGAAACGGTCCTGCAAAAAATTGAATTCGTTGGGGTTGATCAGGCGCAGGAGAAACGCCGACAGGCTGCGGAAAAACTCGCCGAGGATCACTCCGATCAGCACCAGTTGATGCAGGTCGGTCTTGCCTCGGGTCAGCAGGCGCTGATGCAACAGCCCGCAAAACAGGATCATCAAGGCGACTTGGCCGCTGAACAACAGCGGCTGGGGCAGGGCCAGTGTCGCCTTGCTGCCCAGGGCATAGACGATGCTCGTCTGGATGAGCAGATAGAGCGCGTCGAAGCCCATGATCGCCGGTGTGAGAATGCGGTTGTTGGTGGCCGTCTGGAACAGCACGGTCGACACCGCGATGGCATGGCTGACCAGCAAGAGGGTGGCGATCTTGCCGGCTCGCAACGGCAAGGCGAATGACCATTGCCCCTGTACGCCAAGGGTCATGAACAGGGCAATGCTCGACAAGGCGAGGAGGCCCAGCAACAGGAGGCGTGTGCCGGGGCTCATGTGCCGGGCGTGACTGGCCAGGCTATGCATGACTGGACCTACCACGCAGCAGGAGCAGGAGGAATACCAGGCAGCCGAGCACCCCGGCGATGGTGCCCACCGGCAATTCGTATGGGTGGCGCACCAGGCGCGCGAAAATATCGCAGAGCAACACCAGGCCGGCACTGCTGACCGCGCCCCAGGGCATGGTTCGGCGGGCGTTGTCGCCGATGCAGCGACTGACCAGGTTCGGCACGATCAGGCCGATGAAGGGAATCATCCCGGCGGTGACCACCACGGCGGCGGTGATCATGGCGACGATGATCAGCCCGCCGGTCATGACCAGGCGGTAGCCGATCCCCAGGTTGGTGCTCAAGTCACGGCCCAGGCCGGCGACCGTGAAACGATCCGCGAAGAGGTAGGCCAGGCCGGTCAGCGCGAGGGCGATCCAGAGCATTTCATAGCGCCCCTGGAGCACGCTGGAGAAATCTCCGGTGCCCCAGATGGACAGCGATTGCAACAGGTCGAAACGGTAGGCCAGGAAGGTGCTGACCGAGCCGATGATGCCACTCAGAATCAGACCGATGAGCGGCACCATCATGCTGGAGATCAGCGGCGCGCGGCTGATGATGTGCAGGAACAGCAGCGTGCCCAAGAGTGCGAACAGGCTCGCGCAGGTCATCTTCAGGAGCAGCGGTGCCGTGGGCGCGAGGATCGCCAGAACCAGCATGCCGAGGCTGGCGGACTCGACGGTGCCGGTGGTGGTCGGTTCGGCGAAGCGGTTGTGCGAGATCAGTTGCATGATCACACCGGCGATGCCGAGGCTGATACCTGAAAGCATCAGGGCGAGGGTCCTGGGAATGCGGCTGACCAGCAGGACCAGGAGTGTGTCGGCGTCGTAGTCCGAGGTCAGCAGGCTGGCCCAGGACAAGCTCACCACCCCGACGGCGAGACTGCCGATGGCGATCAGCAGCACGACGCCCATCGCCAGCGACAGCCACGCCTTATCTGGAATCGAGAGACCGGCTACGTCGAGCTCAGCGCCCCGCGCCATAGGCCTCGCCCACTTGCTCGATCATCCGTTGCAGCGCCTGTATGCCGCCGCCCACCAGGTACCAGTTGATCGGGTCGAGATAGACCACCTGAGCGCGCTTCCAGGCCTGGGTGCGTCGCACCAGGGCATTGTCCAGGACCTGCTGCGCGGCACCGGACTGGCCAATCGCGGCGTCACGATCGACCACGAACAACCAGTCGGGGTCGCTTTTCATGATCAGTTCGGCATTGATCGACTCACCGTGCAGCGAGGTACTCAACCCGTCGATGGCAACGGGAACGCCAAGCTCGCTATGCAGCAGGCCAAAACGTGAGCCGGGCCCATAGGCGCTGAGCTTGCCGCCGGTGACCAGGACGACCAGGCCGCGCCCGCGCTCGGCAGTCTGCTTCCTGACCGATGCCAGGCGCTGTTGCAGTGACATGGCCAGTTCTTGCGCGCGGGCCTGTTTGCCGAAGATGCCGGCGAGCATGTTGAGGTTCTTCAGGGTGGTGGCCACCGGCTGAGCGTTGTCCTCGAACAGGTCGATGGTCGGCGCGATTCGCGACAATTGCGCGAACTTGGCGCTGGAGCGGCCACCGACGATGATCAGGTCGGGGCGCGTACGGTTGAGCGCCTCGTAATCCGGCTCGAACAGGGTACCCAGGGTTGCGTAGGGCGCTTTCCCATAACGCTCGAGATAGTCCGGAAAGGTATTGCCGGCCACCCCGGCCACATCAACGCCCAAGGCATCGAGGTCGTCCAGGGCGACCAGATCGAGCACCACCACGCGCTTCGGTGGCTGGCTGAGCGACGTAGTGCCCTGGGCGTGCTGGACTTCGACGGCGGAGGCGGCTTGTGCCAGGGAAACCAGGCCAAATGTCAGGGAGGCGAGAATCAGCAGGCTGGCCAGTGGCCGTGAAAGAGTGCTGTCCATCGGCCTACGCCCCTGTCTCCGGTGTGCTGTCGCGCTGCCAGTCGAACAGCAGCGTCGCGTCTTGCGGCACGAAGCGCAGCAGATGATCTTCGACGATCGCCTCAAGCTCATCGAGCTCCTGCAGAGGCGCCTGGATACGGACTTCGAGACGATCGTCCTGGCGTTTCAGTTCGCAGCTGGAGCCGCCAAAATCAATGTGCCCCGCATGCTCGTCGAAGCTGACCGCGAACTTGTGCGCCCAGTGTCTGCACAGGCGTGTCAGGCAGCGCTTGGCATGCTCGGTGATGAGGATTGCATGGGATTCAGGCATAACAAGGCCTCCGGAATACTGCCGGCATTGAGCGGGCAGCGATGTGGTCGATTGACGTGCTGGCGCAGAGCATACATATCCGACCGAACGGTCGGAAGGATTTTTATTCGTATCTGGATTGTCGGTCATTCGTATCTGGAGAAATGCAAAGAACTGTCAAGTTTCTTGAGGTAGGGCAGTGGGCCAGCATAGGATTTTTGCGAATGTTTCCCATTGGCGTTGGCGAAGGTCTATCGATTTTTGCCGTTCTGGATGAATCCCATGTCGTACCTCTCGTCTCGATTCCAACTCACGCTCTTGTCCAAAATGATGTTGTCTTCGCTGCTGTTGAGTGCGGCCGCCACTGCCGCCGAGCAGGGGCAGGCAACGCCAGACGGGACTCTGCTGGAGCTGCAGGACACGCATATTCAGGAAACCGCCGAAGAGCAGATCAAGCAATCGCTGGGCGTTTCGGTCATTACTGCCGAGGACATCGCGCGGCGGCCGCCGGTCAATGACCTGTCGGATATCATTCGCCGCGAGCCCGGGGTGAATCTCACCGGCAACAGTGCCACCGGGCTGCGCGGTAACAACCGGCAGATCGACATACGCGGCATGGGCCCGGAGAACACGCTGATTCTCATCGATGGCCGCCCGGCGACCTCGCGCAACTCCGTGCGCTACGGCTGGAGCGGCGACCGCGACACCCGTGGCGATAGCAACTGGGTGCCGGCCGAGCAGGTCGAGCGCATCGAGGTCTTGCGTGGGCCGGCTGCGGCTCGCTATGGCTCCGGCGCGATGGGCGGCGTGGTCAATATCATCACCAAGGCCCCGGCACAAAAGGCCACGGGGTCGATCACCTACTTCGCCAACCGCCCGCAGGATGCCAAGGAAGGCGATACCAACCGGGCCAGTTTCAGCTTCAGCGGCCCGTTGAGCGATACGCTTTCCGGGCGCCTGTACGGAAACGTCAACAAGACCGACCCGGATGCCCGTGACATCAACCAGGATGAGGTCGGCAGCGGCCAGTTGACCGCCGGGCGTGAAGGGGTGGTCAACAAGGACATCAACAGCATGCTGTCCTGGCGTGCCGATGAGTGGAACACCTTCGATCTGGAGGTCGGTTTCTCCCGCCAGGGCAACCGTTACGCCGGGGATTCGCCGTACTACCTCGACAGCAACATCGAGAACATGTACGACCACGAAACCAACACCCTGTATCGCCAGTCCTTCGCCATCACCCACCGTGGCGACTATGAGTGGGGCCGCAGCCAGACCAGCCTGAGCCATGACATCACCCGTAATAAACGCCAGCGCGAAGGTCTGACCGGACGTGTAGAAGGCGCACCGGCCGCCGGTGACAGCAGTTCGGCAGGGGTGTTCGATACCTCGAAGCTGAAGAACACCCGCTTGCTCACCCAGGTCGACGTGCCCTTCGCGGTGTCCGGGATCGACCAGGTCATGACCGCGGGCCTGGAGGCCAATCGCGAGCACCTGAACGATCCGGGCGGCATGCGCCAGAGCATCAACCCTGGTGGCACGGGGGGCTCGGTGACGGAGAACGTCAGCGGCACCGAGGTCACCCTCAATAGCCAGGCCCTGTATGTGGAAAGCAACATCAGCGCGACTCAAGACTTGACCTTGACGCCGGGCCTGCGCTTCGATCACAGCGGCACTTTCGGCAACAACTGGAGCCCGAGCCTGAATGCCGAGTACCGGCTGACCGATGAGTGGAAGATCAAGGGCGGCGTGGCCAGGGCCTACAAGGCCCCCAACCTGTACCAGGCCACCGATAACTATCTGCTCAGCAGCCGTGGCAATGGTTGCTGGCGGGCGGCAGGTGCGACCGGCAGAAGCTGCTACCTGGAAGGCAACGAGGACCTGAAGCCCGAGACCAGCATCAACAAGGAAATCGGCATCGCCTTCGATGGCGGCGATCTGCGCAGCAGCCTGACCTACTTCCGCAATGACTACCGCAACAAGATCGATGCGGGAACCCGCGCCGTGCGTGTCATCAACGGCCAGGATGTCTACCAGTGGGAAAACACCGACAAGGCGCTGGTACAGGGCATCGAGGGCAACCTGTTCATCGCCTTGAGCGAGGCGTTGGAGTGGAACACCAACCTGACCTACATGATCGATTCGGAGAAACGTTCGGGGCCATTCAAGGGTGAGCCGTTGAGCATCATTCCGAAGTACACGCTGAACTCGACACTGGACTGGTTCGTTACCGAGCAGTTGTCGGTGCAGGCCACCGCGACCTGGTATGGCAAGCAGACACCACCCACCCTGGCCCAGACCGGCTCGGCGATTAGCGCCCAGGATGAAATCGCCCCGTATGCGTTATTCGGTATCGGTTCAGGCTACGCGTTCAACGAGCACCTGGCCCTGCGCGTGGGGGTGAGCAACCTGTTCGACAAGCGCCTGTATCGCAAAGGCAATGCCGAAAGCGTGGGCGCGCAGACCTACAACGAACCAGGGCGTGCGTTCTACGCGTCGGTCACTACATCGTTCTGAGCTGGCTGCCCGGGTGGTCGGTCACCCGGGCTTTCGTGAGGCGTAGACGTGAGCCCGGAAAAGGCCAAGGCGAAACACGTGATGCAGGTCCACGGTCTGAAATGTTCGCTGCCCAGGCTCAAGATACTGAGCACGATCATTCACCTGAGCACCATTTGCGCAGAGCATGAAACGACCCTGATGCAGATTCACGGCCATTTGCAGGCCACGAATGAACCCATCTCGCTCACCTCCTTGCGTCAGATCATGGCGCGCTTGCACAAGTGTGGCGCGGTCGTCGCCACGCGTTCCCGCAGTTATCGGATCGCCTGGATATAATCGCTCGGCTTTCGAACCCGGTGCTTTCAACAGACGAGCGATTTCCCTTGGACTCCCGACCTCACCTCCTGCTCGTTGACGATGACGAGGAACTGACCCAGATGCTGGATGAGTTCTTTGCGGACGAGTTTCGCCTGAGCGTTTGCCACGACGGCAATGAGGCACTCGAACGGATGGTCTCGTCGCGTCACGACCTGTTGGTGCTCGACGTCATGCTGCCCGGTGTCGATGGCCTGACCGTGTTGCAACAGGTACGAGTGGATTCGCGATTGCCGATCATCATGCTGACCGCCATGGGTGGCGACCGGGACCGCATCGCCGGCCTTGACCTCGGCGCCGACGACTACCTGGCCAAACCGTTCAACCCCGAAGAACTGCGCTCGCGGATCAAGGCTGTCTTGCGGCGTACGCATTGCGTCGAGTCACCGGCGAGTTTGCAGATCCAAGGCCTGACCCTGATACCCGACAGCCTGCAGGCTTTCATCAGCGATGAACCGGTTGCGTTTACCGCGGCCGAAATCCGTATGCTCGAACTGTTGATGCGCTCACCTGGCAAACCCGTGCCCCGGGAGCAGTTGAGCCGTTGCGCATTGGGGCGTTCGCTGAGTCTTCATGACCGGAGCGTCGATACCCATATCAGTAACCTGCGTCGAAAACTGGCTTGCCATGAGGACGTACCACAGATCCGTAGCGTACGAGCGGCAGGGTATCAACTGAGCCCTGACGTCAGCGCGCCATGAGATCGATCTTCTGGCGACTGTTTTTCTGGTTCTGGCTGGCGACCGGCATCATGCTTGGCCTGAACCTGCTGCTCACGCAGTGGGTCAGCGCTCAGCGCATGGCCTCGCTGGACGATCTGGACCCACGGCAGTTGAGTATCGAAGCCTGTCATGTACTCGGCCGCTCGGGGACCGCGGGGCTGAGTGACTGGATCGAGTCACGGCAGCACGAACATCCGAACCTGTTCATCTATGTGCTCGATGCCGCTGGCCAGGATATCGCCGGGCAAGAGCCCCCCCAGCGTCTACACGACTGGTTCGTCTATTCGCGCAGCGGTTCCGCGCCGCAGAGCCCAGGGGTCAATCTGGATGCCTCGACAGGCTGCCGGCCATCCGAGGCGCAAGCCGTCCAGGTCTCGTCGGCACAGTCCTACTGGACCTGGCGCGAGACACCGGACCTGGTCGCCACGGATGGCCAGCGTTACATGCTGCTGTTCGACCCGATGCATTACCCGCCCATCGCACTGGAGGAATTCCAGCATCTGGGGGGCGGCTACTTCCCTGCGGTCCTGCTGCTTTGCCTGTCCTTGAGTGGTTGCCTGTGCGGGTTGCTGGCCCGTCACTTCAGTAGGCCGTTGCGCATGTTGCAACGCGGTGCCCGTGAGATCGCCAACGGCAACCTGCAGCAGCGCGTGGCCGGCGATTTCAGCGCGCGTAGCGATGAGCTGGGCGTCCTGGCCAGGGATTTCGACCTCATGGCCGAGCGCGTGGAAGCGCTGGTGCAGTCCCATGAGCGGCTCCTGCGCGATGTCTCCCACGAGTTGCGCTCTCCACTGACACGGCTGCAACTGGCGGTGACCCTGGCGAGGCGCGGCGACGAGCATCTGCCACGCAACCTGGAGCGTATCGAGCGCGAAGGCGAGCGCCTGGAGAGCCTGATCGCCGCATTGCTGCGCCTGAGCGCCATGCGCTCAGGCGACTGCACGCTGGCCCGCCAGCACATGGATTTGCGCGTACCGTTGCGCTGGGTGGTTGCCAATGCCCGCTTCGAGGCCCAGGCCGAGGGCAAGACCGTTAACTACAGCGAGCCTGAGCAAGCCATGCCTGTACGCGGCGATGCCGAGCAACTGGCCAGTGCGCTCGAAAACATCGTGCGCAACGGCTTGCGTTTCACCCCGCCCGGCGCTTCGTTGTGCCTGCGCATCGAACGGCAGGACGAATGCCTCCAGGTTTGTGTCGATGACCAAGGGCCTGGCGTGCCCGAAGAGGCGTTGCCGCGCATCTTCGAGCCGTTCTACCGGGTTTCCTCCTCGCGTGAACGCAAGAGCGGCGGAGCAGGCCTTGGCCTGACTATCGCCATGGGCATCGCCCAGGCCCATGGCGGGCATCTGGCCGCGCGCAACCGCCCGCAAGGCGGGCTTTGCGTGACGCTTACGCTGGCAGCCGAAAGCTGAACGCTCAGCCAATCCTTGATCAGGCCAGGCTGAACTGATTCATCCGAATGGTCGCATGGGCGAATTCGATCAGCGCCTGCACGCGCGCATTGAGTTGGATATGGTCGGGCCAGACCATCACCACCGTTTCCTTGAACTCATTCGGTTCTATGCGCTTGACCACCAGGGGAAGGCCCTCGTAGCTGTGGTCGATGCGCGGTTTCTGGATCAGCAGGCTGTAGCCGAGCCCGCGGGCGACCATCGAACGCACCAGTTCGAAATTGCGTGTCCGGTGACGCACCTTGGGCCGCACGCCCGCACCATGCAGCATGTCCAGTGCGTGACGGCCACTGGGGGGTAAATCCAGCATGATCAATGGCTCATCCCTGAGGTCTTCGAAAGACAAGGTTTCTCGGCTCGCCAGTGCATGGTCGGCCGGCAATAACGCATGCACCGCCGTGTCGAACAGGGCGGTCTCTTCCAGGCCTGCGGGCAGGTTGATTCGATAGGTGATCAAGAGGTCTAGCTGGCCAGCTTCCATGAGCGGCAGCAGTTCATCGTTGTCGCCGTCGTGATAACTCAGGATGACTTCCGGGTACCTGGCCTCGAACTCTTTGGTCAAGGCCGGAATCACCGTCGCCGCCAGGGTCGAGTAGCAGCCGATGGTGACCGGCCCACGCAAGGTGCCATCTCGCGAGCGCGTCGACCGATCGAGTTCTTCGGCACTGATCAGCAGGTTACGCGCCATCTGCAGGACATGCTGGCCGGCCGGCGTGAGCACTACGCCGTGGGACTTGCGGCGCAGGCATAGCTGGGTTTCCAGCGCCTGTTCGAGGTCGCTCACCGCAGCCGCTACCGCTGTCGATGAAACGTGCAATTCACTGGCAGCGGCACTGAACGAGCCGGTCTCCGCAGTGGCACGGAAGTATTCCAGTTGCTTGAAGGTGAAGCGCATCTTGGACCTCGGCTACCCAAGCAAAACTTCGGATCAAACCCATTTTTTTGCGGTTTACATTGGAAATGGCGCGCTCATAGATTGGCAGCCGTGCAGCGGAACAACAAATACAAGGAATCCATGCCATGCTCCCGAACGCGCTCGCCCGTGGTGTGCCACAGGCCGACTGGGTCGACCCTGCCCAGTTGCTGATCGACCCCTATCCCATCTATGCAAGGCTGCGACGCGAATCGCCTGTCGCCTGGGTGCCGGCACTCAAGCGTTTTCTCGTCACTCGCTTCGACCATTGCTTCAACATCGAACTCGACCAGGCCACCTATAGCTCCCACGAGGACGCTGGGCGTTCGACCCTGGTCCGCACCATGGGGCGCCCGATGTTGCGCAAGGACGACCCTGAACACAAGCGTGATCGCAACGCGTCGGCCAGTGCCCTGCGTCCCGTGACGATCAAACGGGTCTGGACGGAAATCTTCGAGCGTAACGCCCAGCGCTACATCGAGCGACTCAAGGAGATCGGTCCGGGCGCCGATCTGTTTCAGCAGTTCGCGGTGCCTTATGCGGCTGACAACCTCAGTGCCATTCTCGGCCTGCATGATGTGCCAGCGCAGACCATGATGGACTGGTCGCATACCTTGATTGCCGGTATCAGCAATGTGCTCGACCAGCCGGCGATCTGGCAGGGGACCCAGCGCGTCTGCGGCGAGATCGATGAGGCAGTGGATCGCAGCGTGGCGATTCTGAAGCGCTCGCCCGACGCCTCCATGCTGTCGGCGATGATCCACGCCGCCGAGCCTATTCCGGACGAGGCGCTCAGGGCCAATGTGCGCCTGACCATTTCCGGTGGCATGAACGAACCCAGCCACGTCATCGCCAGTGCGGTATGGGCGCTGCTGAACCATCCCGATCAATTGGCGGATGTACTCGCAGGGGCCTTCAACTGGGCCGATGTGTTCGAGGAAACCGCGCGCTGGCAATCGCCTGTCGGTATGTACCCGCGCACCTTGACCCGTGATGTCGAACTGGACGGGGTGACACTGCCCGCAGGTTCTACCCTTGGTATCGTGGTGGCCTCGGCCAATCGTGACGAGACGCGCTTTGCCGAGGCGCAGCGTTTCGATGTGCGGCGCCAGCGTGTCACCAATCTGGCCTTCGGCAACGGTCCTCATATCTGCGCCGGCAACTGGGCCGCTCGGGCAATGATCAGTGATGTGGCGCTGCCCCGGCTGTTCGCTGAGCTTCCCGGTCTGCGCCTGATCGACGCGGATGCCGTGACCTTCCACGGCTGGGTGTTCCGTGGTGTGGTCAGCCTGCCTGTCGCCTGGGATCTGCCATGAGTGGCGCGCCTTCCATCGTCATCGTCGGGGCCGGCGTGTCAGGTTGCTTCGCCGCGCAGATGTTGCACAAGGCCTTGCCGGCGGCCCGCATCACCCTGATCGATCGTTTGCCCGTGCCATTTGGCCTGCTGCGTTACGGCGTGGCGGCGGATCATCAGGGAAGCAAGGCCGTGCAACAGCAGTTCGAGCGACTGCTGCAGTGTCCGCAAGTGAAGTTTCACGGTGGCCTGGAATTGGGTTCTGCGTTCGGGCTTGGGCAATTGAACGAACGCTTTGACGCAGTGGTGCTGGCCACCGGCTTGCGTGAGGACCGGCGCCTTGGCGTCAGTGGCGAGGAACTCGGCGGAGTGATCGGCTCTGGGCGGCTGACGCGTGCACTGAACTCCCATCCTGACGAGTACGCCAACCTGCCGCGTATCGCCAGTCGCCTGGCTGTCGTGGGCTCGGGCAACGTGGCCGTGGATATCCTGCGCCTGCTCTGCAAGGGTCATTACGAGTGGGGCAATAGCGACATGGATGACGAGGTGCTGCGGCGAGTCGTACCTGACGCGGTGCAGGACATCCATCTGCTATCCCGCTCGAGTGCAGCCGATGCGCGTTGGGACCCGGCCATGCTCAGCGAGCTGGCCACCTTGGCCAGGCCCGTCTTTCGCCTTGGTCACGGTTGCGCCTGGCCGGTAGGCAGTACCACCGCGCAAGCGCTGGCTCGTCTGTTGGAGGGTCCGAACGAGCGGCCTGGCGAGGTGCGCATCCACCTGCACTTCTCGGCCCGCGTCGAGGCGATCCTGGGGAACGGGCAGGTGTCTGGCGTATGCGTGCGAGCGGCCAACGGCGAACGCCTGACACTCGATGTCGGCACGGTGGTCACCGCCATCGGCTTCGAAGGCCAGCAGGACTCACCGGCACTTCCACGGCTTTACCGCACCGGGTGGCTGCGTACCGGCGCGCAAGGCACCATCGCACAGCAGCGCGTGCTGGCGAAACGACTGGCAGACGAAATCGTCGCTGACCTGGAAAGTGGAGTGATCGATAGCGGGCGGCCTGGCTGGGATGCATTGGCTGCGCTCGCCACCAGCGATTACCGGGCGTGGTGCCGTATCGACAACGCCGAGCGTGAGCGGGCGTTGCCTGGTCGCGTGAGGCGCAAGATCGCCGGCTTTGAGCAGTTGCACGAACTGGCAAGTGAGCCAGACCCGATTACATCAATAGGCCAAGATTAGGAGGCGACGATGGACGTACAAATTCTGTTCGGAACCGAAAGCGGTAATGCCGAACTGGTAGCCGAGGATATTGCGCAGGCTGTCGCCGACACGCCTGTGCGTGTTCAGGTCCGTGACCTGATCGATCTGGACCCCGCTGAGTTGGACCCGACCGTTTTCTATCTGCTGATTTGCTCGACCCATGGCGAAGGCGAGCTGCCCAGCGGCGCACAACCGTTCGCCGCCGCGCTGGAGACGCTTCAACCCAATCTGCAGGGCCTTCGCTTCGCAGCCTTTGGTTTGGGGGACAGCAGTTACGCGCATTATTCCAGAGGAGTGGAGCGGCTCGCCGAGCAGTTGCAGCGGCTATCGGCCGAGCGCCTGGGGGCGTTCGGTCGGCACGATGCGTCCAGTCGCGTGGTGGCCAGCGAGGCCGGCATCGAATGGGCACGGGGCGTTCTGGCGATGAACGCCTCGATTCATGCGAGTTAGACGGTCTGTGCCCAGGGCGCAGCTTCTCACCTATTGAGGGTAGATACTGGCCGTGCAGGGCTCCCTAGAGTGACGTCATGGATGTGTTCCGCGCGAGCACGTCGCATTCGATGATCGATAGGGAGTTGCCCATGACCCGCAATACCAATGTCTCTTGGCTCAAAGAGCACAACACGGTGCACCTGATGCACCCCATGCAGGACCCCAAGTCGTTGAAGGACAACCTGCCAGTGATCATCGAGTCGGGTGACGGTGTGCACATTACCGATGTCGATGGCCGGCGCTTTCTCGACCTGCAGGGTGGTCTGTGGTGCGTCAACGCCGGATACGGACGCAAGGAGATCGTCGACGCGGTCGCCGAGCAGATGCAGAAGCTGGCTTACTACTCGTTGTTCCCCGGCAGTTCCAACCCGGCGGCCATCGCCTTGTCGCAGAAACTGATCGAAATCACCGCGCCGGAGGGCATGGCCAAGGTCTCATTCGGGCTGGGTGGCTCGGATGCCGTGGAAAGCGCGCTGAAGATCGCCCGCCAGTACTGGAAACTCGAAGGGCAGGCCGACAAGTACAAGTTCATCTCCCTCTACAATGGCTACCATGGTCTCAACTTCGGCGGCATGTCGGCCTGCGGCGGCGTCGCCTGGCGCAGCAGCTACGAGCCGTTGATGCCAGGGTTCATCCAGGTCGAAGGACCGCATCTGTACCGCAATCCATTCACCGAGGATCCCGAAGAACTCGCGGAGATCTGCGCCCAGCTCATGGAGCGGCAGATCGAAATCCAGGGTGCGCACACCATCGCCGCCATCATCGCGGAGCCGATCCAGGGCGCCGGTGGCGTGATCGTGCCGCCGGCCAGCTACTGGCCACGCCTGCGCCAGATCGCCGACAAATACGACATCCTGCTGATCGCCGACGAAGTCATCACCGGGCTGGGTCGCAGCGGCGCGCTGTTCGGCTCCAGGGGCTGGGGCGTCAAGCCGGACATCATGTGCCTGGCCAAGGGCATTTCCAGCGGTTACGTGCCGCTGAGCGCCACCCTGGTCAACCAGCGCGTGGCATCGGCCTGGGAGCGTGACGCCGGTTTCACCTCGGTGTACATGCATGGCTACACCTATTCCGGGCATCCCGTTTCCTGTGCCGCAGGCCTGGCAGCGATCGACATCGTATTGCGGGAAAACCTCGCCGATAACGCAGCGCTGGTGGGCGAGTATTTCCTCGATCGCCTGCTGGCGCTCAAGGACAAGCACAAGGCTATTGGCGACGTGCGTGGCAAGGGACTGATGATCGCCATCGAGCTGGTCAAGGACCGCGAGACCAAGGAGCCGTTCGGCCCAGCCGACACCTATCCCTTGGCTATCTCAGAAGGCTGCGTCAGCAGTGGGGTGATGCTGCGTACGATCGTCAACAAATTGATCATCTCGCCGCCACTGACCTTCACCAAGGCGCATGTCGACGAAGTCATCGAGGTACTTGACCGTACGTTCGTTGCCAATCCCTGGTAAACCCAGGCTATCCGCACGTCGAAGCTGAAACCAGGCACAGTCGAGGGAGCTGCGATGAAGTCGATTCTGGACACCGTGGGTGAGCTGCACCTGGCCCTGGACACCCTGGGAGAGGCCGGGTTGGATCTGCTGTTTCGTAACGCCCGGACGCACAATGGCTGGCAGCCACGTGCGGTGAAGACAGAAACGCTCAGGAAGCTGTGGGAGTTGGTGCGCTTCGCACCCACCGCGGTGAACGGCATGCCCGGGCGCTTCATTTTCGTCATCAGCGATGAAGGCAAGCAGCGCCTGCTGCCGTGCCTGAGTCCTGGCAACGTGGAGAAGGTCATGTCCGCGCCGGTGACGGTGATCGTCGGTTATGACGTGGCCTTCTGGGAGTTGCTGCCCACTCTGTTTCCGCATGCCGATGCCGGGGCGATGTTCAGCGAGAACGCCGAACTGGCCGAGTTGACCGCTTTTCGCAACAGCAGCCTGCAGGGCGCCTGGCTGATGCTCGCCGCTCGTTCGCTCGGCCTCGACTGCGGGCCGATGTCCGGCTTCGACGGTGAGCATCTGGACCGGGTGTTTTTCGCCGAATCGACCATCCGCAGCAACTTTCTCTGCAACCTCGGTTATGGCGATCCCGGCAAGCTTTACCCACGCCTGCCTCGGCTGGCGTTCGCGGACGCCTGCGCCTTCGCCTGACCGACATCACCCTCAACGCCCGCGCCCGTCGCGGGCTTTTTCATTGCCAACGGAGAACTCGCATGGCACTGGTCTTTGGCCGTATCCGTATCACCCAACCCTTCGCGCATTGGCACAAGGCGTTCCTGGCCCACGCTCCGGCACGACTTGCCGGCGGCATCGAGGACGTTCTCTGTGCGCCAGTGATTGGTAGCCAGGAAGTCATCTACGTGGTGCGTACCGACAACCCGCGGCTGGTTCATGACATGAGTTGGAGCGAGGAAGCGCGCGGCATCATCGAGGCTTCAGGGCATGTGCTGGGCAGCGAGGTGTATACCGTTTGCGATGAGGTCTGACGCTGTCAGCGCATGTCATCCATTCGCGCCGGTTGCCGGCGCGATGGTCATTTTAGGGCGTGAGCGTCGCGCTCAGTTGATGGCCGAAGAACCGACACTGTCGAAGTAACGGGCGAACAACTCGTTCTGGCAGGAGATTCCCAGCTTGCTGTAGGCGCGCTTGCGATGGGTGGCGACGGTATTGATGGAGATGCCAAGCTTGAGGCTGATACCCAACGTGGTGTAGCCCAGCGCGATGGATGCGCAGATTTCCGCTTCACGCTGGGTCAGTGAGCCGGGCGCCTTGAGCAGCGAGGCACGCAGCTCATGGAACATGCGTTCGCGCCGCTCCGGGCTCAGGGTCGCAGGTTCGGGCGTGCGGCCCGCCATGTTCTCGCGCATCTGCATGATCTGCGCGTGCTTGCTCAAGGTCTGTGCCAGCAGGCCGCTGAGCTGTTGGATCTGCAGGGCGTCTTCGCTGACGAAGTCGTTCTGGTTTTCCCCGCGATAGAAGCTGAAGTAGAGCGTCTGCTGATTGACCGTGGTGATCATTGCCAGCTCCTGGCGCACCAGCGCTTCGTCGTAGAAGCGGCGCCGGTAGCCCAGGTCGCGGATGTGCGATGGTGTAACGCAGCGCACGATCGGCGAGTTCGATGGCGGTGCGCAGACCTGCTGGGTGCCGACGTTAGGATCACGGCGGTAGGCGCCTTCGGTGTATTCCTGGGCCAACTGGCGGGCCACCTCGCGAGAGTGGCTATGACGAGCTTCGGCGACCAGGCATTGAGGTGTGCCGTGCTGATCGAAGCTGAATACCGTGCAGTGATCGACCTGCAGCAGTTCATGACAGAAGTTGTAGAAGTCGAGTTCGAAGCCGTTGTTGCCAATGCTGCCAATGAGGTTGGCCATCTGTTCCATAGGGGCAATCATGTACGAATCCTCGGCAGGTCACGGTGTGTGGATTTGTTATTGTTTTTTCTCTGCGGCCGCATCTTCGGCTGATGTGGCTGGCCGACGTATTAGTCTGTTTGACTCAGCAGGATTTGAGCCAACTCGAGGGCTGCCGGGGTGGTGCTTTGAAAAAGCCTGACTGAGCTGGGAAACGGCAATTTTTCCAGAGGTTTCTCTGATTTATCTGGACTTTAATAGTGGATATTTCTGGTTTTTTAACCACATAAATCCATATTTTTTCACGATATTCATGACCTTTATGCATCAAACTGGGGCTGTAGGTAACAGCCTTGTCTACCGCGGTGCAGGTGGCGATTTCGGTAACATGTTCACGTTTTTTCGAGCCCAAAAAAAACCGCCGAAACGCATGCGCGCCGGCGGCAAACCAAGGTTGCAGCAAGTGATCAGGTACGGTTGTAACCGTGAGCAGCACCGAACAGTTTTTCCCGTTCCGACCAGTTATGCCTTTCGTCCCAGTGATTCAGGATGTCCATGGCTTCGCGCTCGAACATGGCATCCATTTCCGGGGTGGCGGTGTGTACGCCGAGTTCGAGGCGGTGACCGGAGGGGTCGAAGAAATAGATCGACTGCAGGAAGTCGTCGTGGTTGACCGGGCCCAATACGTCAATGCCCATGGATTCGAGATGGGCCTTGGCCTTGAGCTGGGTTTCCTCGTCCTTGACCTTGAAGGCGAAGTGCTGGACCCAGCCTGGGGTTTGCGGATCGCGTCCGGATGCGGCACCCGCGTCCTGCGGTAATTCGAAGAAGGCGATGCAACTGCCGTCTTCCATCTGGAAGAAAATGTGGATGTGAGGGCTGTAGGCCCCGGTCGACGGCACATGGTCTTCCCCCATGGCGTGGATGAATTTCAAACCCAGGGCCTTGGTGTAGAACTCGACGGTTTCCTTGGCATCCTTGCAACGAAAGGCAGCGTGATGAAGTCGTTGGCATAGCATGGGATCATCTCCTTGAGGGGCGATTGTTATAGGTAAAAGGGTGCGTGTCAGAGACGCTCGACCACCTGGTCGATGGCGCCGAAGACGGAGTTGCCGGCCCGATCGAAATGCTCGATGCGCACGCGCTCGCCGAACTTGAGCAGTGGCGTGCTTGGCTTGCCGCTGGCGATGGTTTCCATGGCGCGGAATTCACCGATGCAACCGGCGCCGACACGTTCGTCTTCGTTGGATACGGTGCCCAGACCCACCAGGGTGCCGGGTTCGAATGCACGGGTGCGGGCGACGTGAGCGATCATGTGGCCGTAATGGAAGGGCGTATCGATGCCGGTTTCGATGTCACCGAACAAGTCGCCCCTGACCCAGCATTTCATTTTTCCGGACACCAGCTTTCCATCCCACAGCTCGCCGAGTTCATCCGGCGTGATGGCGATGGGGCCGAGACTCGAGGCGGGCTTGCCGGTGAGAAAGCCGAAGGTGCGCTTGAGTTCTGCGGGAATCAGCGCACGCAAGGACACATCGTTGAGCAGGACGAACAGACGCACGTATTCGGTGGCCTGCTCGGCGGACACGCCCAGCGGCACGTCGCCGGTGACGGCGGCGATCTCGGCCTCGAAATCGATGCCCAGTTCATCGTCGGGCAGGCGAATGGGGTCGTTCCACGCCATGAAACCGTGGGAAATGCCCTGATAGACCAGCGGCGCGTCGAGAATGTCGTCAGGCAGGCTGTCGCCACGTGCGGCGCGATTGCGGCGAATGTGACTGAGGTAGCAGGCGCCGTCCAG
Source organism: Pseudomonas sp. LRF_L74 (assembly GCF_965644255.1). Classification (NCBI taxonomy): domain Bacteria; kingdom Pseudomonadati; phylum Pseudomonadota; class Gammaproteobacteria; order Pseudomonadales; family Pseudomonadaceae; genus Pseudomonas; species Pseudomonas sp. LRF_L74. The sequence continues at coordinate 127,445 of NZ_CBFFRH010000002.1, forward strand.
ATACTGGTAGCTGCGCGGCAGTGGCGCGGCCAGGCCATCCAGTTCGAGGGTGAAGGCGCCGGCAGCCTGGCCTGCGTTGAGCGCATCGTAGAGCGCGTGCAACTGGCCCTGTACCCGGTCCCAGTTGTCCAATGCGTCTTGCATCGTCGGGGCAATCGTCCCGGCTTCGACGGCATGGCTCAGGTCGCGGCTGACGACCAGAAGAACGCCGTCGCGTCCGGATTTTCGTGAAGCAAGTTTCATGGGTGCTCTCCGTTGGCCACGCGGGCAGGTTCGAAACGTGTATGCAGGTTGTTCTGGTTGAATAACAGCTCGGGCGTGAGCAGGCCCACGTGCATCGACAGGGCAAGGAAACGGCGCGCCTGCAGCGGCTGCAGATGGTCCTTGACCGTCTCGAACAGCGCCTTGCCGACCTGTTCGCAGAGTGCTCGCGGGCGCGCTGCGCTGAGCAGCAGTTCGATATGCACGCCGGCGTCATCGGCCAGGCCATCGGCGAAGCGAAAGGTCTCGATCCGCCGTGCCCGGCTGCGAATGCCGCCGGTGGGGAACAACTGCATGTCGATCAGTTGGCGATGGACCTTGGCGAACAGCACATCCAGGTCCAGCTCGTCCTCCAGGTTGGCGCTGTAGTCGACGATGAAGTGCGGCATGCTCAGGACACTCGTACCAGCACGGTTTTGCTGTCCAGGTAGCCATCCAGGCTTTCACGGCCAAGATCGCGTCCATAGCCCGACTGCTTGGTGCCGCCTTCCGGCAGCGCTGGATGGGGAAAGCCCTCGGTATTCACCGAGACCTTGCCGCATTTCAGGCGCGGCACCAGTTGGTGCACACGACTGAGGTTGCTGCTCCATATGCAGGCGGCCAGGCCATAGGCGTTGTCGTTGGCCAGTGCGGCGGCGTGGTCGAGGTCGTCGAAAGGCAGCACGGCGAGCACCGGGCCGAATATTTCCTCCTGGACCAGCGCGTCGCTCTGGTCGACGCCCGCCAGTACCGCGGGCGCGACGAAGTAGCCATCCGTTTGCGGCGAATGGCGTTGGGTCAGCAGGCTCGCGCCGCTTTCACGGGCACGCTGGACGTAGCCTTCGACACGTTCTTGCTGACGGGCGTTGATCAGCGGGCCGAGCTGGCTGCTGGGGTCGAGCCCGGCACCCAGCACCAGGCTGTCGGCGTGCCTGGCGACGCCTGCGGCAACCTGCTCGAACACACTGCGCTGCACATACAGCCTGGCGCCGGCGACGCAGATCTGACCGGAGTTGGTAAAGATTGCATTGGCCGCGCCGAGGATCGCCTGCTCCAGATTGGCATCGTCGAAGATGATGGTGGGCGACTTGCCGCCCAGTTCCAGGGTCACCTTCTTCAGGCTGTCGGTCGCGAGGTGGCTGATGTGCTTGCCGGTCGCGGTCGAGCCGGTGAAGGAAATCTTGCTCACCAACGGATGGGTGACCAGTGCTTCGCCGGCTTCGCGGCCGCGTCCGGTGACGATATTGACCACGCCCGGCGGGAAGCCGGCCTGGATGATCAGGTCGGCGAGGGCGAGGGTGGTCAGCGATGCGTCCTCGGCGGGCTTTAGGACCACGGTGCAGCCTGCGGCCAACGCAGGCGCCAGTTTCCAGATGGCCATCATCAAAGGTACGTTCCAGGGCACGATAGCGGCGACCACGCCGACGGCCTCACGGGTGGTGTAGGCGAAGAACTGGCTACCTGGAAAGGGCATCTTGACGTCGACGGTGTCGCCAACGATTTTCGATGCCCAGCCAGCCATGTAGCGCAGTACACCGGCTGCGCCACCCACGTTGATACCGGCAAACCCGCGTGGCATGCCGTTGTCGACGCATTCCAGGTCGGCGAGCAGGCTGGCATTCTGCTCGATCAGGTCGGCCAGGCGCAGCATCAGGCGCTCGCGGTCGGCGGCGGACAGGGCGCTCCAGCTCGGGTGCTGGAATGCCGCATGAGCAGCATGCACTGCGGCATCTATATCAGTGGCGTTGCCTGCGCCGATCGTGGCGATTGCCTGCGCCGATGAGGGGTCGATTACCGCCAGGTCGCCACTGGCGCGAAGCCATTCTCCATTGATCAGGTGGCCGTGCTGGCGGTCGAGGAATTTTCGCGCTGCTTGTCCCAGGCGGGTGTAGTCGTTGCTTGCAATGGCCATAACGCTGCTCCAGGGCCCAGTGTCGGGCGTTGAACCTGAAGCCATGCTAGGTGCGGGTGGGCGAGCCACCGATACCCGCCAAGGGTGACGGTGGCAGGTTGCATCGGGCTGTCACCCTAGGCGGGTATCGGTAGGTGGCGGGCAACTGGGTATCGTCTGGGCATGAATCGTGATTGTCGTAGCCAAGCTTTCATTCAGACCGGAGATGCCATGTCCACCAGCACTCAGCACAATGACCTGGGTTTGCCCGACGAGCAGATCGCAGCCGTACGCCTGCCATTGGAAAAGGCCTCGGTGCTGCCGCCGGCCGCTTACCATGACGAGACCATCTTCAAGCTCGAGCGTGAGCGTATCTTTGCCCGTAGCTGGATGCCCGTCTGCCATGTCAGCCAGATCGCCGAACCCGGCAGCTATATGACGCGCAACCTGGTGGGCGAATCGGTGCTCGCCATGCATGGTCGCGACGGTGTGATCCGGGTCATGTCCAATGTCTGCCGGCATCGCAATACCACGTTGGCCAGCGGCTCCGGCAGTTGCAAGGGCAACCGCATGAGTTGCCCCTACCATGGCTGGACCTATGGCCTGGACGGCAAGCTGCTGGCTGCGCCGTTCATGGATCAGGTCGACGACTTCGAGCGTCGCGCGGTGCATCTTCCGGTATTCCGCTCGGAAGTCTGGCATGGCTTCCTGTTCGTCAATTTCGACGAAAACGCGACACCACTGATGGCCCAGATCGAAGGCCTGGAGCCTGCGATCGCGCCTTACCGCTTCGAAGACATGGAAGTGGTGGAGCTGCGTCGCAGAACGATGCCATGGAACTGGAAGATCTCCCTGGAGAATTTCAGTGAGGCTTACCACCAGCCATGGGTTCATCCGGACACTGCCGATCATGAATTCCCTGCGGCCATGGCCCGATATGCCGATGTCAGTGGCCCCTATGGTCTGTTCAACCTTTACCAGAAGAACCTGTTGCCGGTGCCGACCTTCTTCAAGCCGGTAGAAGGGTTGCCTGAGGAGATGCTGAGCTGCGTCACCGTGTTCAACGTTTATCCCTACCTGCATGCGTTGACCGATGCGGCCACGCCGCTGTGGCTGGACTTCAACATCAAGAATGCTACCGAGCATGAGCTGGTCTGGAACGTGCTGCTACCCAAGGGAACGCTGGCCAGCCCGACCCTGCAAGAGGAGCTGGACAAGTTGTGGGGGTTCTTCGAACCCATCCTCGGCGAGGACATCGGCGTCTGCACGGGGGTGGGCGAGGCGGTGAGCTCGCGCTTCATCACGCCGGGGCGCTATTCGCACATGGAGAAGACCATCCACCAGTTCCACAACTGGTGGCTGGACCTGATGCTGGAGCCTGCCGCCCGCTGAGCGGCCAGGCGTGATTCGCCGACGAGAGTGAATGCCATGAATCAAGCAACCTTTCTACGTAACGCCTGGTACATGTTCGCCTGGAGCGACGAGGTACTGGCGGCGCCATTCGCCCGCACCATCCTGGGCGAGCCGGTGGTGGTCTACCGCAACAGCGCCGAGGCCGGTGACCTGACCGCCCTGATGGATCGCTGTCCACACCGTTTCGCGCCACTGTCCAAGGGGCAATTGGTGAACGGCAACATCGAGTGCCCCTACCACGGCCTGCAATTCAACGGCGCTGGCAAATGCGTGCATAACATCTTCAGTTCGGCGGTGCCGGCCGCAGCCAAGGTCAAGACCTATCCGATCCAGGAAGTCGACCAGGCGTTGTGGATCTGGATGGGTGACCCGGCGCTGGCCGATGTCGCGACCATTCCGCTGATCGATTATCACCATGCGCGCGATAGCCGCTGGGTCAGCGGCCTTACCACGGCCAAGGCGGACTATCGTCTGCTCAGTGACAACCTGATGGACCTGTCCCACACCACCCTGATCCATCCAGGGCTGGGCGGGCGTGACTACATGCCCAAGGTGCGCTCCTGGGAGCAGCCCAATGGCGATGTGGTGGCGTCGTTCACCACCGAGAACATGAACAATTTCTTCGGTGAAGAGGTGATCCCGGCGCCGTTCGTGCGTCATTGCGACACCATCCGCTGGAGCCCGCCGAGTACCCATTACCTGGCGAGCCAGACCAGTCACGTCGGCAGTGAGGAGGCCGTGGTGTCGATCTATTCGGCACACATCCTGACCCCGGAAACACCGACCTCCACCCACTATTTCTGGAGTTCGACGGTGCCCGACGGATTCCCCGAGGAGGTCATCCGCGAAACCCTGATCCAGGCCTTCGACCGTGAAGACAAACCCATGGTGGAAGCCGTGCAGGTACGCATGGGCGATGCCGAGCTCTGGGATCTCAATCCGGTGCTTCTGCCTTCCGATGTGGGCGGTGTGCGCATGCGCCGCAAACTGGAAGCGTTGCTCAAGGCCGAACATGCCCAGGCCAATGCCTGCGCTGTCGAATCCGCCACCTCTAGCTGAATCCTGGAAGACCGGTCATGTTCATTCCCTTGCTAAACAAACCCGTAGACACCTTGCGCCCGGCCGGCTCGGCGATTTCACCGAGCGACTGGAGCATATTGTCCAACCACTGGTACCCGGTGGCGATTGCCCGCGAACTGCTCGATGCACCGCTGGCCGTGACGTTGCTGGATGTCGATCTGGTGTTGTTTCGCGGTACGGACGGCTCGGCGAGTGCCGCCATCGACGCCTGTCCGCATCGCCACGTCCGCCTGAGTATCGGCAAAGTGGTCGACGGCCAGATCGTCTGTCCGTTCCATGGCCTGCACTTCAATCAGGACGGCCGTTGCACCTACGTGCCGGCTCTTGGACCGCGTAACAATCTGCCGCCTTCGTACAAGGTGCGCACCTTCGAAGTTCGCGAGCGCTACGGTCTGCTGTGGACCTGTATCGGTGAGCAGCCGCTTGAGGATGTGCCTCTGCTGCCGCTGATCGCCAAGGTTCCGGCTGACGAGCTGGATTACCTGGCTCCGGAGATCTGGCCGGTGTCGGCCGCGCGTCAGGTAGAGAATTTCATCGACATCGCGCACTTGCCCTACGTGCATGCGGCGACCTTGGGCGGGGACCAAGCCGCTCCGATCAAACCCGGGCGCATCGAGCAGCAGCCCGATGGCGTGTTGATGCGCGCCAACTATGTGGAAACCAACCATGGCATACGCCATTGCGCCTACACCTACCGGGTGGTGCTGCCGTTCGCCATCGAGTTCAAGGTAGAGGTCGAGGGTGACGCCGACTTCATGCTCGAGTCGTGCGACCTGCCCAGCCCGATCAGCGCCCACCAGTGCAAGGTCTTCCAGATCCTGCGCTACGGCGGCAGCCGCGAAGAGCGGGCGGCGATGTGCGGTGGCCTGGCCATGGTCAATCGCGAAGACATGGTTGTGCTCGGCGCCATGCGCATTCCGGACCTGCCGCTCGACCAACACCATGAGATCCATCTGCCCGTGGACAACATCAGCAATGCCTACCGGGGTCGACTGCGTGACCTTGGGTTGGGTCGATAACCAATAAGAACAGGTTCTAAGCAAGATCAGCCAATCGTTGAGTGGAGCAGTCATGGCCAAATTGATACTGACAACCCGTGATGGAACCGTAGCGCCCATCGAGGCGGAGCCCGGCCTTACGGTGATGGAAATCATCCGTGACAGCGGCGTGGATGAAATGCTGGCGATATGTGGTGGGTGCTGTTCCTGTGCCACTTGCCATGTCTACGTCGCCCCCGAGTTCGCCGCGCGCATGCCGGCCGTGGGCGATGACGAGAACGATCTGCTGGACAGTTCGGACTACCGCCAGGAGCACTCGCGCCTGGCCTGCCAATTGGCATTCAGCGCCGACCTGGACGGGCTGCAAGTGACCTTGGCCCCCGAGGGCTGACAGGGCTGGCGCTGGATCAACCGCAAGGAAATGACTATGAAAACGTTCGACGTGCTGATCGTGGGAGCAGGGCATGCGGGTGCCCAGGCGGCCATCGCCCTGCGCCAACAGAAATTCACCGGCACTATCGCCATCGTCGGCGAAGAGCCCGAGCTGCCCTATGAGCGGCCGCCGCTGTCCAAGGAGTACCTGTCCGGCGACAAGACGTTCGAGCGCCTGTTGATACGCCCGGCGGCCTTCTGGGCCGAGCGCGAGGTGGAAATGCTGCTCGGTCAGCGGGTGGTGTACGTCGATGCCGAACAGCACCGGTTGGGAACCGCCGACGGCAGCGTCATCGGGTATGGCGCGTTGATCTGGGCCGGCGGGGGGCATGCTCGGCGCATCCCGTGTGTGGGCAGCGAGTTGTCAGGCGTGCACACGGTACGTTCGCGCGCCGATGTCGAGCGCATGCTGGCTGAGTTGCCCGGTGTCGATCAGGTGGTGGTCATCGGGGGCGGCTACATCGGCCTGGAGGCGGCTGCCGTGCTGATCAAGTTCGGCAAGCAAGTCACCGTGCTCGAAGCCCAGGACCGTGTGCTGGCGCGTGTCGCCGGGGAGCCACTGTCACGCTTCTATGAGGCCGAGCATCGTGCCCATGGCGTGGATGTACGCCTGAACGCCAGGCTGGAATGCCTGGAGGGCGAGCAGGGCCAGGTCAGCGGTGTGCGTTTGGCCGATGGCGAAGTGTTGGCGGCGCAGATGGTCATCGTCGGCATCGGCATCGTCCCGGCCGTGGAGCCGCTGCTGGCTGCGGGGGCGCAGGGCGGTAATGGCGTTGAAGTGGACGAAGTGGGGCGCACCAGCCTGGCGGATGTCTACGCCATTGGTGACTGCGCCTTGCACCGCAATGGTTTCGCCGAAGGTGCGGCGATTCGCCTGGAGTCGGTGCAGAACGCCAACGACATGGCCATGACCGTGGCCAAGTCACTGCTCGGCCAGCACGAGCCCTACCAGGCGGTGCCCTGGTTCTGGTCGAACCAGTACGACCTGCGCTTGCAGACCGTTGGCCTGTCCATTGGTCATGACCAGGTGGTGGTGCGTGGCGACCCGGCGCAGCGCAGCTTTTCCGTGATCTACCTGCGGCAAGGGCAGGTCATCGCGCTGGATTGCGTCAACGCTGCCAAGGACTACGTACAAGGGCGTGCCCTGGTCGTGGGTGGTACCCGCGCGGAGCCTGTAGCGCTGGCTGACGCCTCGATTCCTCTGAAAACGCTGGCCTGACGCCAGGCCGATGATAAAAAGCCCGCTCGACAGCCATCGAGCGGGCTTTTTGGCGTTCTCGCCAGGCGCCAGGCGTCACTTTCTGCGGGTATGGGAAAGGTGCTGGTCCTGGCCCACGATGGCCTCGACCAGCCCCGTCATTCCGTAGAGCGCTGGCACGCTTGAGAGGACCGCCCTGTGTTGATGCGTAGCGTTGCATGGCTCGAAACGTTGTTCTTTGCACATCGCCGATCAACCCTGGGGTTGATGCTGCTGTTCACCTTGATCATGGGCTGGTACGCCCTGCAGCTGCGCATGGATGCAGGCTTCGAGAAACAGTTGCCGATTGGTCACGAGTACGTGGAAACCTTCCAGCAGTATCGTGACGAATTGCCGGGCGCCAACCGCCTGACCGTGGTGCTGCGTGCGCGTCAGGGCGAAATCTGGAGCGTCGATGGCCTGCGTCGCCTGTATGACCTGACCCAGGCGGTGCAGGCATTGCCCAGCCTCGACCGGGTAGGGGTGCAATCGCTGTGGACGCCGAACAGTTTCGTCAGCGAAATCACCGAAGAAGGGTTCCGTGCCGAGCCGCTGATCGACGGCACGGTATCGCCGCAAGCGCTCGATCCTGCTGCGGTCAAAGTGATTCGCGAGGCTGCCACCCGTGGCGGTTTCATCGGCACCCTGGTGGCGCGCGACCACAGCAGCGCAATGGTCACGGCCGACCTCTACGAGTTCGACCAGAACGGCGGCAAACTCGACTACGTGGCCTACAACCACTTGCTCGAGGAAAAACTGCGCAAGGCGTTCGAGGACAAGGACTACGAGATCCAGATCATCGGCTTTGCCAAGCAGGTCGGCGACATCGCTGACGGCGCCTCGAATGTCCTGGTGTTCTGTGTCATCGCCCTGTTGCTGACCTTGGCTGCGGTCTATTGGTATTGCCACTCGGTCAGCTTCACTTTGCTGCCGATCCTGTGTTCGCTGACGTCCTTGGTATGGCAGTTCGGCGCATTGCGCCTGCTGGGCTTCGGCCTCGATCCTCTGGGTGTGCTGGTGCCGTTCCTGGTCTTCGCCATCGGCGTGTCCCATGGGGTGCAGCAGATCAACTTCATCGTGCGCGAGCTGTCCTTGGGTGCCACCGCCGATCAGGCGGCACGGCGCAGCTTCAGTGGCTTGCTGGTGCCCGGTTCGCTGGCCCTGGTCACTGCGTTCGTGTCGTTCATCACCCTGTTGATGATTCCGATCCCGATGGTCAGGGAACTGGCGATCACCGCGTCCATCGGCGTGGGCTTCAAGATCGTCACCAACCTGGTGATGCTGCCAGTCATGGCGTCGTTCTTCAGCCCTTCGCCGCGTTATGCGCAGCAGGCCATGGCGCGCCGTGAGCAGCGCTCCAACTGGTTGCGTGGCCTTGCCCGCATTGCCCGGCCGCGTAATGCCTGGAGTGTGTTCGGGCTGACGCTGGTGGTGCTGGTGTTGGCGGTATTCAACAGCCGTGACCGAGTGGTCGGCACGCTCGAGGCTGGCGCGCCGGAACTGCGCCCGGAAGCCCGCTTCAATCGTGATGCGCAAGCCATCTCGCAGCATTACGACATCGGTCTGGACTGGTTGAGCGTGGTCTTCGAGGCGCCCGTCGACAGTTGCGCGCGAGCGCCCATCGGCGCCTTCGAGGATCTGTTCGTACGGCGCATGCGCGATGTTCCCGGCGTGCTTTCCGTCGCCTCGTTCTCGACCCAGTTGAGGGCCTTCAATGAAGGCTACAACGAGGGGTATCCGGCGATGAACGTGGTGCCGCTGGACAGCGATAACTACGCCGCGCTGGGGGCTGATGTGGCCCGGGTACGCGGTTTCGTCAACAAGGACTGCAGCATGTCGGCGGTCCACCTGTACCTGGCCGATCACAAGGCCGAGACGATCGGCCGGGTCATCTCGCAGGTCAAGCGCTTTCGCGCCGACAATCACCTGGACGGCATCAAGGTCCGGCTGGCGGCAGGCAATGCCGGGGTGCTGGCGGCCACCGACGAGGAACTGGAACACAGTGAGTTGCCGATGATGCTTTATGTCTACGGTGCCATCGTGATCCTGGTCCTGCTTGCCTACCGCGACTGGCGAGCGGTGCTTGCCTGCTGCCTGCCGCTGACGGTGGGCACGTTCATCGGCTACTGGTTCATGAAAGAACTCAATATCGGCCTGACCGTGGCGACCCTGCCGGTGATGGTGCTGGCGGTAGGCATCGGTGTCGATTACGCCTTCTACATCTACAACCGCCTGCAGGCTCACCTGGCCAAGGGCATGGCCATGGCCGAGGCATTGGAGAAGTCGCTGCTCGAAGTCGGCGTGGCGACCATTTTCACCGCCATCACCCTGGCCATCGGCGTGGCCACCTGGTCGTTCTCCGAACTCAAGTTCCAGGCCGACATGGGCAAGCTGCTGGCATTCATGTTCCTGGTCAACCTGGTGATGGCGATGACGGCGCTGCCTGCGCTCGCCGTGGTGCTGCATCGCGTGTTTCCCCGCAAGACCCTGGTGCGTGCCAGCGGTCTGTTCGCTCACTAAGTGCCGATGGAGTGCGTATGCGTCCTTTGATTACCCGTGGCATTCGTCGCGCCCTGGCCAGCGCGCTGTTCACCGGCCTGTTCCTGGTTGGTGCGGTGCATGCCGAGGTCGATGCGAAGCTCGCCGACCTGCTGTTGCAACCCGCCTTGCACCAGCAACAGCCCGATAACTCGATGATCCTGGCGGCCAGCCTGGCGGGCACGCGCATCGTCGCCCTCGGCGAGCAGGGTACGGTGTTGCTGTCCGACGACAATGGGCAAAGCTTTCGCCAGGCGTCCGCCGTGCCGGTGCGGGCGCAGCTCAACAACCTGTATTTCGTCGACGATCAGGTGGGCTGGGCGGTCGGGCATGCCGGGCTGATCCTGCGTACCGACGATGCGGGTGAACATTGGGTGGTACAGCGTCAGGACCTGCAGGCCGACCGGCCGCTGTTCAGCGTGCGCTTCATCAATCGTAATGAGGGCTGGGCGGTCGGCCTGTGGTCGCTGATGGTGCATACCCGCGACGGCGGGCGCACCTGGGAAAACGTCGAGCTGCCGCCGCTGCCCGACGGTGGCCGTGCTGACCTCAACCTCTTCAGCCTGTTCGTCGGGCCTCAGGGAAGCCTGTTCATCGCCGCTGAGCGAGGCATGGTGCTGCGTTCGAGGGATGCCGGCAAGAGCTGGAGTTACCTGGAAACCGGCTACCAGGGCAGCCTGTGGAGCGGTGTTGCTACCGATGATGGCAGCTTGCTGGTGGGCGGCTTGCGCGGCGCGCTCTATCGCTCAAGTGATGATGGTGAGAGCTGGTCGTCGATCCGCTTGGCGCAGAGCAGTTCTATCGTCTCGCTGGTCAGCCGTGGCCAGCAGGTCTACGCCGTCGGCCTCGACGGCTTGCAATTGATCAGCGTTGACCGAGGCAACAATTTCAAGGTCAAGCGTTACGCCTCTGCACCGGCCATGACGGCCATCGTTCCGGCGGTTTCCGGGGCATGGGTCGGATTCGCCAAGTCGGGAGTGGTAACGGATGTTGCGCGCTAGCAGGTGTTGTCGTTTTTCCAAGTAATTGAAAAATTTGAGGCATAAATCTTATTCGACATGTGTGGCTGGCGGCTTTGAGGCAATTGCGGACATTCGTTATTCCTCCGTCATTCCCGCGAAGGCGGGAATCCAGAAGATTCGACGCAGTTGGATTCCCGCCTTCGCGGGAATGACGGTGAACGTAAGCGTTCGTTCCTGCCTCAATGCAGCCATTCAAAACTGAAACGGGAACAGACCCTGGCGATGCTCGGAGGGGGTCACGCTTTCCCGACTTTACGACTCTCAAGGGGGACCGCTGCATATGATTCTGTCCAGGCAAAGACTTCTGATGGGGGCCGGCGTTGGCGCCGCCGCAGTAGCGGGGGGCAGCCTGCTGGGGCCAGTTGGAGCAGGTATCGGCGCGGCGCTGGCCGCGGGAGGTAGTCTGCTGGCGCCGATGCTCGGGCGTGGCGGGGTGTTGACCGATACCGCGTCGCGAGCCTTGCGCATTGCCACCGACAGCGAACTGCCGACGCAGGCCGACGTAGTTGTCGTCGGTGCGGGCGTCATCGGCGTCTGCAGTGCGCTGTACCTGGCCGAGCGCGGTTTCTCCGTGGTGATCTGCGAAAAGGGCGTGGTCGCTGGCGAGCAATCCAGCCGGGCGTTCGGTTGGGTTACCAACCACGGTGTCGCCGATGAAATCCAGGGGCTGGCGGTGCGCAGCAAGACACTTTGGCATGGCATGGACCGATGGCTGGACGATGACACGGGCTTTCGTGCCAACGGTTATTTGCAGCTGTGCAGCTCCGACGAAGAAATTGGCGCCGCCGAGGCCTGGATCGAATCCTTGCGTGGGCGGATCGACAGCCAGGCGAAGATCATCTCCGGCGCGGAGCTGGCAACCCATGCCGCTGGCAGCACGTCCGCCTGGAAAGCCGCCTTGTACCAGGCGGACGACGGTGGCATCGAGTCAGCCACCACGGCGTCGGTCCTGGCCCGTGCGGCCCGCAAGCGCGGTGTGAAAATCGTCGAGTCCTGCGCGGTACGTGGGATCGAAACCGAGGCGGGCCGGGTCAGTGCGGTGGTGACCGAGCGAGGCGTGGTCACCACCTTGAACCTGCTGGTCGCCGGTGGCGCCTGGTCGCGACTGTTGTTGGGTAGCCTGGATGTGGAACTGCCGCTGCTGGCCGCCTACCTTTCGCAACAACGCACCACGCCGGTGGCCGGCCCGGCCGGCTGTGGTTTCGGTGGGCCGGCCGCCTGGCGGCGGGAACTCGACGGTTCCTATTCCCTGGGCGCTCCGGTGCTGGGTGCCCCGGTGACGCCTGACAGCTTTCGCCTGATCGGTAAATTCCTGCCCACCATGCGCGCGATGCGTGAGATGGGTGAGGAAATGAACCTTGCATTGACCAGCGACTTCTTCCGCGCCTTGCGAGTGCCCAAGCGCTGGGCGCTGGACCGCGTGTCACCGTTCGAAAGAGCCCGGGTGCTGGCACCCACGCCGGACCATGGCTTGCTCGACAAGGCGTTGGCGTCCATGGCCGAGGAGTTCCCGGTATTCCGCGAGGCCAGGGTAGCTGAGCGCTGGGGCGGCATAATCAACGTGGCGCCGGACTTCAACCCCATCGTCGATACGCTGCCAACGTTGCCGGGGGCGGTAGTGGCCTCTGGCTTTGCCTTCGGCATGACATTGGCACCGGCAGTGGGTGAACTGGTCGCCGATATCATCAGTGGCAGCGAGCCCAAGGTGGATCGCGCACCGCTCAAGCTCTCGCGTTTCTGAGTATTCGCTTGCCATCCGCTGCACGTCGCTGACCGCGATGTGTTGCAGAGGGCAAGCGCTCGCAGCAACGGTGCACATCATTGCGCGCAATACTCATACCTCGCTCAGGGGCTGTTGACGTTTCAAGTTCAGATGACTGCAACGAGGCAGGAGGGACGTTCGTCATTCCCGCGAAGGCGGGACAGCGGCTCCATCGCTGAACAGCGCTTGCGCTGGCCTGAAGGGGAATAACCCAGAAGTGCTTTTGGGCTCCCGCCTGCGCGGGAGTGACGGCAAATGATCTTGACCGTCTGCTGCTGCCTCAAATCTGTCTGAGTCCGTAGGGTGGACAACGCTCCTTTTGTCCACCATTGGCGGTGCAGGGCGGTGGACACGCTTCGCGTTGTCCACTCTACGAACGCTCGGCCCCACTCAATCGTCATTCCCGCGAAGGCGGGACAGCGGCTCCATCGCTGGACAGCGCTTGCGCTGGCCTGAAGGGGAATAATCCAGAAGCGCTTTTTTGGGCTCCCGCCTTCGCGGGAGCGACGGCAAATAATCTCAAACGTCCGCTCCTGCCTCATAGCTGCCCCCGGCATAGAAGAGTCCAATACGTCCAAAAAATCAGCCTGACCATGCGCGTTAAAAAAATACGCCACGCACTTTAGGTGCGTGGCGTATCGGTGTTATCCGGGAGCGAAGAGACGCCCTGGGTTCACGCTGGCTCGAAGCAGTACACGGCGAGTTTGTTGCCATCCAGGTCGCGTACGTACGCCGCATAGGCGTGAGGCGCCCAGCCACGCGGGCCGGGTTGGCCTTCATCCTTGGCACCCAGTTCCAGGGCCACTTTGTGGAAGGCATCGATGGCCTTGCGGCTTGGCGCCTTGAAGCTGACCGTGACGCCGTTGCCGACGGTGGCAGGGGAGCCGTTGGCAGGCTTGAGGACGAAGAACGACGGTGCATCGATGCCCCAGATGGAGCCATTGTCGTCCAGGTCGGCGATGCGCTTGAGCTGCAGTTCGGCCAATACGCTGTCGTAGAAGGCACGGGCCTTGCTCAGGTCATTGGTGCCGACGGTTACGTGGGTGAAGACGGACATTGGGTTTTCCTTGGCTTAAGGAGGCGGGCAGGGCCCAGGTGTGCCGGGTGGCAGGCAGGCTGCCACCCGGCGGTTTTCAGAAATGGATGACGGTGCGGATGCTCTGGCCGTGGTGCATCAGTTCGAAGGCTTCGTTGATGCTTTCCAGTTCCATGGTGTGGGTGATGAAGGTCTCCAGCGGGATCTCGCCACGCTGGGCCTTGTCGACGTAGCTCGGCAGCTCGGTGCGCCCCTTGACGCCACCGAAGGCGCTGCCGCGCCACACGCGGCCGGTCACCAGCTGGAAGGGGCGGGTGTTGATTTCCGCTCCGGCGGGCGCAACGCCGATGATGGTCGACTCGCCCCAGCCCTTGTGGCAGCACTCGAGCGCTGCGCGCATCAAATGGACGTTGCCGATGCATTCGAAGCTGTAGTCGACGCCGCCATCGGTCAACTCGACGATGACCTCCTGGACCGGCTTGTCGTATTCCTTCGGGTTGATGAAGTCAGTCGCGCCCAGGCGTTGGGCGACTTCGAACTTGGCCGGGTTGATGTCGATGGCGATGATGCGCGAGGCCTTGGCCATCTTCGCGCCGATGATCGCTGCCAGGCCGATGCCACCCAGGCCGAAGACCGCCACGCTGGCGCCTTCTTCGACCTTGGCGGTGTTGAGTACCGCGCCAATACCAGTGGTCACGCCGCAGCCGAGCAGGCAGACCTGCTCCAGCGGTGCATCCTGGGGAATCTTGGCCAGGGAGATTTCCGGCAGCACGGTGTACTCGGAAAAGGTCGAGCAGCCCATGTAGTGGTAGACCGGCTGGCCGTTGTAGCTGAAACGGGTGGTGCCGTCGGGCATCAGGCCCTTGCCCTGGGTGGCACGGACTTTCTGGCACAGATTGGTCTTGCCGGAGAGGCAGAATTTGCACTCGCGGCATTCGGCGGTGTACAGCGGGATCACATGGTCGCCCACCTGCAACGAGGTGACGCCTTCACCCACCGCCTGCACGATGCCACCGCCTTCATGGCCCAGGATGCAGGGGAATACGCCTTCGCTGTCCTGCCCGGACAGGGTATAGGCATCGGTATGGCAGACGCCGCTGGCGACGATGCGCACCAGCACTTCGCCCGCGCGGGGCGGGGCGACGTCCACTTCGACTATCTGCAATGGCTGGTTGGGGGCGAATGCCACCGCGGCGCGTGATTTGATCATGGCCTGGTCCTTCTTCGAACGATCCGGTTGATGGAAGAGCCTGTGGGCTCGCGAGGCGTCGTCGCTGTCGGCTTGTGTCGATGCGATATCGCGTACCTGGGGTTGCCTGAAAACCTGAAACGGTTCGGGTGTGACGACTATGGAAGGCCGGGCACGGCTTTGCCCATACCCTCGGCGAGTGACTGGCCTTGTCCCATCAGGGGATTCGCAGGGCGATGGTCATCGTTCACGGGTATGGCCGTGAGTCGCGTGCATGCTCAGTATCAGCGGGTCGATTTCCGATCATCGCCCGGATTGCGCTGGCCACGCGCCGCGAACTTCGGCTCTGGCAAGAGGATGAGTCATGCAACCAAACGATCCGTCGCTGGATAACCAACGGCTTGTCATCCAGGGGCTGCACCACTTCGCCTGGCGCTGCCGGGACAGTGAAAAGACACGTCGTTTCTGGGAAGACACGCTGGGCCTGCCATTGGTGCATGTGATCAAGAGCGATGTGGTGCCCAGTACCGGTGAGCATTGCCCCTATGTGCACATTTTCTTCCGCATGGCCGACGGATCGTTCATCGCCTTCTTCGACCTCGGTGACGACGTGGCCGCCTTGCCCTCACCGAACACGCCGTCCTGGGTCAACCATATCGCCTTGCGCGTCGACAGCCTGGATGACTTGCTCGCCTTGCGTGCCCGCGTCGAGGCGGCAGGCCATGACGTGATTGGCGTGACCGATCATCACATCATCCAGTCGATCTATTTCTTCGACCCCAATGGCATTCGCGTGGAGATCACTACGCCGACGGTCAGCCAGGCACGGATGGACGATCACGCCGCCAGCGCTCATGCGCTGTTGGCGGAATGGACGGAGCTGCGGGCTCGTCTCAAGTGCGAAGTGGAGGCCAGCCGATATGTCTGAGTTGAAACTGGCGGTCATCGACGTCAAGCCAGGAACCGCGCTGGAAAGCCAGTCCGGCCTGCAGATGCTGCGTCCACGCATCTATGGCGCATTCATGGAGCCGGCCGGCAAGAAAAAGGTCGCGGCGATCGTCATGCACCCGACCAGCAATTTCATGGGCCATTACCTGATCGACAAACTCGCCGCCCAGGGCATCTGCTGCATGGGCCTGAACTCCCGCTACATGGGCAATGACACCCTGCTCTTGATGGAGCGCGTCATCCAGGACCTCGGCGCCGGGGTCAAGTACCTGCGTGAGCGGGGTTACGAGAAGGTCGTGCTGATCGGCAACTCTGGCGGCGCCGCACTGGCGGCGTTCTATCAGGCTCAGGCCGAGCAACTGACCGCGCACCATTTCATCGATGGTGACCCGACCCACTTGCACCCGCGGGACCTGCCGCCGGTCGATGGCATTGCCCTCGCGGCCGCGCATCTGGGACGCTCGCGCCTGCTGGCCGACTGGATCGATCCGGCCGTCACCGACGAGCTCGACCCGTTATCGCTCGATCCAGACCTGGACATGTATGACGTGCGGCATCAGGGGCGTTATTCGCCGGCGTTCATTGCGGCGTTCCGTTCGGCCCAGAGACAACGCATCAAACGTATCGAGCAGTGGGCGATCGAACGCCTGCGGCTGCTGCGCCGGACCGAGGGCGCCCCCCGTGACCAGGTCTTCGTGGTCCACCGTACCCATGCCGACCCGCGTTGCGTCGACCTTTCCCTGGATTGCAACGACCGCTTGCCGGGCAGCGTCTGGGGCGATGCGCGTGCGGTCAATTATTCGGCCAATGCCATGGGCCGTGTGACATCGCTGACGGCATTCCTGTCGCAGTGGTCGTCGTTGTCCCAGGCCGATGGTCCTACCAATCTCGCGCGGACCACCGTACCCAAGCTGCTGCTGACCTATACCGCCGACCAGTCGACGTTCCCCAGTACCCGCGATGCCTGGCTCAAGGCCGGTGGCAGCACGATCCACAACAAGAACATCGTGGGTGGCAACCATTACCTGGCAGGGCAGCCCGAGCGGGTATTGGAAGCGGCTGCGCTGATCGCCGATTGGGCGCACTCATTGTAAGAGCGCTGCCCTCGATGAAGACCGCGCGGTGATTTGCCTCGTTGTGCGGCCTTATCGGATCAAGCGCAGGCCGCGCCGCTGAGGAACGTCTTGACGACGAGACCCGGCAGATCCTCCGCAGCGATGCTGGCGCTGTTGAGCGTGCCGGTAGCGGCCGAGAGCAGGCCGTCGTAGGCATGCACCAGCCAACTGGCAGGCAAGTCGTCGCGCAGTACGCCGGCATGTTGGCCCTGCTCGAAAAAACCTTGCATGGTCTGTCGATAGCTGTGCAGCTCGACGTCGCTGGAGGAGTGCAGCGAGGGACCGGCTGCCTTGCCCCAGGTGTCCGCTGCCCAGAAGCCATAGAGCTGGGCGTCGGCGAGAAAGTCCTGGGTCAGTTCAAGCAAGCGTGTATCGAACGACCGGCCAGGCTCGTCGAGCTTGTGCAGAGCGGCGCGGTTGGCGGCAACGGCACATTCACGCAGTTTCTCCAGCAGCGCCTCGCGCGATGGCGCCAGGCGATAGAGCGTGCGGCGGCTGACGCCGACACTGTCGGCGAGCTTCTGGTAGGACAGGCCGGGGTCGAACGCCAGCGCCGCCGCAATGGCCCGCAGCACACGCATTTCTTTGGTTTCGGTCATGGCTTCTGGTCCTGCTGTCGGCTTCAGGGGCGTCACCTTACGGGGCTGTCTGGGATTGGGAAAGTACAGGAGAGCAACGAAAAAGCCCGTGGATGTCCACGGGCTGACAGAGGCGTTGTGTGATCAGCGTTCGCTGATCGACCTGAGGTTGTCTTGCGTGTAGAAGCTGCTGCGGAAACGGGTCTTGTCGCTTTCCAGGAACCACTCGATACCCTTCTTCGACGGATTGCCGGCGACGATGAAGTCAGCGATGTAGCGGCCGTTCTCCAGATCGTACTGGGCATAGGGAATGGAGGCGCAGGCACCTTCGACTTCCCATACCGGCATGGGGTAGGACTCGCGAACTTTCCACAATTTGCCCTGGGCATCGTAGTCATCCGCGACCAGCGCCAGGTAGGTGTCGCTGTCCAGGTAGAACGTACGTTTCGGCGTCGAGTGGCGTACACCTTGCCTTACCGTCGCCTCGACCACATAGACCTTGTGCAGCTCGTAGCGGCGTACTGCCGGACTCACCGATTTGGGCGTCACCACGTCGCTTTGCTTGAGGTCCTGGTCGTACATGCCGAAAGCATTGTAGGGAACCAGGATGTTCTTCTCGCCGACCATCTTCCAGTCGAAACGGTCAGGATTGCCGTTGAAGGTGAAGGAGGCGTCGATCATGATCTGGTTTTCATACCCGAGCATGGGCGCGTCGTAGGCGTAGGTGGGCATCCTGCGGACCCGGCGCTGGCCGGGGAAGTACATGAAGGTCTCCTGGTCGGCGTCGAACATCGATTTCTGGATCATCGCCTGGCCTGCCATCGCGGGTGGCTCGCTCAGTTGCACGAAACCATTCAGGTAGTTACCACCGCCCTCGCTGGGGGAGTGCTGGCCTTTGGCGTTGAGAGGCATGAACAGCGTGGTCTGCGCCGCAGTGTCGATGAAGCCGCTCGACCCTGGCCGAGGCGAGACCACTGTGCGCACCACCGAGTCCATGCCCACGCCGCTGTAGCGCATCAGGTGGTTCCAGATCGCCTCCAGGCCGGAGCTGGTGCCCGGGAACGGAATGCCGGGCAGGGTGCCCGAGGCGATGCCATTGCCGCTGGCGGTCAGCTTGGCGCTGCCGACGTTCTGCCGGGTGTTCTCGACGACGAAGTCCGGGTAGCTGCAGGTGCGGTGGGTTGGATAGACCACCATCTTGTACTCCGGGTTGACCTTGAACAGTGCCAGTTGCCCGGGGGTCAACTGCTCGGCGTGCTGGGCGGCGTTGCTCGCGTCGATGGTGAACAGCGGTTTTTCATCATGGTATTTCCAGAAGGCGGTACGGCTCTTTTCGATACTCCAGCCGGGCAGTGGTTGGTCACGGCCTTCGAAGGCTGGAATCGGGCCGTCGGCTGCCATGGGGCTACCTGCCGCTGTCAGGGTTTTGCCGATCTCCGCCGGTACTATGTTCGCCGCGGCGAGCGGGCCGCTGCCCAGGGCCATGACGATACCGCCGATGAGAAGACGATGGTTCATCTTTGCTTCCTCTTGAGGGACGTCGAACGTCAGAAGTTGTAGGAGAGATAGGCGCCGACAAAATCCCTGTCGCCGATGGGCTGATCGAATCGGGAGTCGCCGCCCCAGTAACGGGCGTAGTTGACGCCGAACATCCAGGTCAGCGGGTTCTGCGAGAAGGTCAGCATGAAGTTGGCTGACTGGGCGTCCTTCATGTAGTTGGCCATGAAGCTTGGGGTGCGCCCCTGCAAGGCTCTGGAGTAGAAAATCTCCGGCGTCACCTGCCAGCCAGGAATGATGCTGCCGTCATAGGTGACGCTGAAGTCCAGGCTGATACCGGACGAGGTCTTGGTTCCTTCCGATTTCGGCGCGGCGCTGGCATCCGTCTCGTTGCCCCAGCTCCAGAACCCGGGAGCGGTCAGGTCCGATCCATAGGCCTTTTTAAGGTCGGGATAATGGATGACCGCAATTTCAGAAATCAGGTTACCGGTGTCCGCGCCGATCAGATCGAGGAAGCCCCGCGCGTTGGCGGGTGTCAGGCTCAACGTGCCGCTCATGCTCCACTGCCAGCGTTTTTCTTCGGTCCAGCACTGTCCACCGTGATCGGCGCAGCCTGAGGCCGAGTTGAGCGATACGGCATCCTTGGGCCGATAGGAGAGTTCGCTGCCGACCGCCCAGTCGCCTACGTTGGTATTGACGCTCACGCCGTAGAGCATGCGGTCTTCCAGATAGACCCAGCCCGCTTCCGAGTAAGTGCCATTGCGCTGCACATCCAGGCTAAGGTTCGGTGTCTTGTCGTGATAGCGCATGACGTAGACGCCGAAGCTGGCAGGAATGCTTTCCGGCTCGAAGCGCAGGGAAAGACCCCATTGCCCGCTGGACCTGGCGTTCTTGGTGACCAGTCCATAGCCGTTGTCGCCGGTGCCCAGGCCGTTGCCGACCGACCAGTAGCTGCCGGTCGGGGGGAAGTAGCTCTTGTTGTAGCCCTGTTGCACGTAGGCTTCCACGTTGAGGCCCGAGCCCAGCCCGGTGGCGAAGCTGACGATCGGTGCGGGCAGCAGCGCCTCCTTGATCTGCGTGCCCGGTTGCGAAAGGCGCATCAGGTCGACGGCGTTGGTCTGGTTGAGGCCGCCAAGGGCGAATACGGTTTCGCCCCAGTTGATCACTTGGTTGCCGACGCGCAGGCGAGCCTGTTGATCGCCGATGGAAAAGCGCTTGCTGACCCACAGGTCCATCAACCGATATTTGAAGCGCAGGTCTTCCCGCGAGTCGGCGGGCAGCCCCTCTTTGATCGTGCCTGGTGATGAGCCGGTCAGCGTCTGGTTGGACGCCCAGCCCGTGGTGTCGGTGGCGGCGAAGTCATAGAGCCAGTTGACCCGCGCCATGAAGGTGTACTCCTCGGGAAACTTGAGCAACAGCTCATGGGTGCCCTTGATGTACTGGGTGAACAGATCATGCTTGGCGTAATTGAGATCGCCCTGGTCGCCCATGACATTCGGGTTGGCACGTCCAGCGGGGCCTCCCACGTTGCCACGGTTGATCAGGTCCGGGTCGGGGCTCTCGGTGCGCATGCCGAGGCCGGTGGTCAGGGTGGTGTTTATTTCACCGTCGAAGTAGTCGGTGCCGAAGGTGACTGCTTGCGCGTGGGCAGGCAGTCCGCCGAGGGCCAGAACACTGATCGCATAGGCCAATTTATAGTCTTTCAATGCAGAATCTCCACAGTGAAGGCAGGTCGGAGCAAGGGCGAAGCAACCTGCTGTATTTTTTGTTTTAAGGCAGGTCGATTGTGGGCTTGTCGATCAATGTTGCCGTCACCTCAAAGAGGGACATGAAAGCGCTTTTTTCTGATTTTTTATGATGACTTTGCCGACGTTGTCTGCATTTTTGCGCGCGAATGGCATCCCGCCTCCTGCTCGGGAGGCGCTGGTTCCAGGGGGCGGTTAAAGAGGCGTTAGCGGTATCGGGAAATATGCTGGGGCGCCACGCGTTGCGCCCATGGCTGGGCAGTTTCCAACTGGGCAGCCAACTGCAATAGAAGTGGCTCCGCGCCCATCCTGGCGAGGAAGTGCGAGCCGATTGGCAAGCCGCTAACGCTCCAGTGCAGGGGCACAGACATGGCAGGGATTCCGGCGATGTTGGCGGTGGACAGGAACGGGCAATGGCTGCACATGGCGATGAACCAGTCGTAGAAGTTCGGCGCTGGAATCTTGCCGATCTTGCCGATTTCGAAGGGCTCCATGGCGCCGGTCGGTGTCAGCATCACGTCGTAGCACTGGAAGAACGCTCCGTAGGCACGTGAGGCAATGTTCATCTGCTCCAAAGCCCACACCAGCTTGCTGGCGCTGACCTGCCCGGCATCGCGATAGGCGGCGAGAACGTGAGGTTCCAGGTGCTCCTCATCGACCGCGTTGCCGGTGATTTCGGAAAACAGTTCGATGCCGCTGCGCAAGTTGCTCGACCAGATGATGGCAAATGCCTTGAGCAGGGTTTCATGGTCGAAGGAGAACCGTGCCTCTTCCACGTGATGACCCAAGGTCTCGCAGAGTAGGCCCGTATCACGAAGCGTATCGACGATTTCACGCTGCACGGTGGTTGGCGGAAACACCGGGTCAAGGTTGATACCGATACGCAGCGGCTTGAGCGGCTGTCGTAGGGCCTCGAGATAGGAGCCTTCGAGGCGAGGTGTATGGCACCAGGACCCTATGTCCGGTCCGGCCGTGTGGTCGAGCATTGCCGCGCTATCACGTACGCTGCGTGAAACGATGTGCTCTGCCGCGAGGCCGTTCAGAGCCAGGGCCGTGTCGGGTCCGACCGGGTTGAGATTACGGCTGGGCTTCAGGCCGAACAGCCCGCAGCAGGATGCCGGCCAGCGGATCGACCCGCCGGCGTCGTTGGCATGGGCGATCGGCACCATGCCCGCAGCCACTGCGGCGGCGGCGCCACCCGATGAGCCGCCGGCGCTGCGCTCAAGGTTCCAGGGGTTGCGGGTTGGCCCGTGCAGCAAGGGTTCGGTGGTGCAACTGGAGCCCATTTCGGGCACGTTGGTGCGGCCCAGGATAGTCACGCCCGCCTGGCGGAAGCGGTTGACCAATTCCGATGCCTGAGGCGGCGACTTGAGGCCACGGGTCAAACGGCTGCCGAGTTCGAAGGTGACGTCGGCATCATGCGAGCCGATGTCTTTGAGCAGGAAGGGAACGCCGTCGAAATGGCCACTTGGTGTGGTTCGTTCGGCGGACGCGATGGCGCCCGGATAGGTCTCGATGACCGCATTGACGTATGGATTCATGGTCTCGATCGCGCCGAGGGCGAGCGTGGCCAGTTCCTGGCGACTGACTTCTCCACGGCTTACCAGTTCGGCCAGGCCGAGGCCGTCGTAGCTGGCGTATTCAGACGCGTTCATGGTTGCAGATCCTTGGTTGACAGAAGAAGGTCCATGGCGAGCTCCAACGAGATGCGTGGCACCCTGTGCAATGACCCATTGCCGGCGACCTTAACAAGCACGCGCCGGGCCAGCCCTACCCGCAGAAGGTTACTGTCGGCGTGCCGCAGAAAATAGCGGTCACCCTCAAGGGGTATCGGTTGCCAAGGTCCATGCTCCTAAGATCCAAAGGGTGCCAAGGTGCCTGCTGCATGGCTGCGCCGCGGCAGGTGGAGGTTCAATAAATCACGGGCTGGAGACGCGACGTCGACCGGTTCCAATGACCAAGAGTACGAGGGGCAAGCGATGGGCGATGCGCAAACGAAAAAGGGAGGCGCAGGCATCCTGATTGCCGCGTGCATGTTGTTGTTCGCCGCATCCGACATCGGCTCGTGGATGGCTCCGGAGACTGTCAGCCAGTTCATGAGCTATCCAGGGTTCGACGAAGAGCGTGCGGGTCTGTTGTTGACGATCGAGCTGTCGGCGACCTTCCTGGTGATTCTGCTTTGCTCCCAGTTCGCGGGGCGCTTTCCCTATCGCGCGATTGCGCTTCTGGGCATCCTGCTGGCCGTCGGTGGCCAATACCTGAGTCACTACCATCCGCAGTTCTGGTTGATGGTGGTGATTCGCTGCGCGGTCGGTACGGGAATCGGCCTGACCTCT
Organism: Pseudomonas sp. LRF_L74; assembly: GCF_965644255.1. NCBI lineage: Bacteria > Pseudomonadati > Pseudomonadota > Gammaproteobacteria > Pseudomonadales > Pseudomonadaceae > Pseudomonas > Pseudomonas sp. LRF_L74. The sequence continues at coordinate 150,502 of NZ_CBFFRH010000002.1, forward strand.
GCCGTGGCGGTGATGGCGCTGTCGACGGTACATAACGCAGAAAAGCATTTCCCCAAGCTGTATGTGTTCGATATGTGTTCCGGCGCGTTGTTTCTCTCGGTGCTCGTCTATATGAAGAGCATCGCCACGGCACTGGGAGCCAGCCATTTCTTCATCATTCCCGGCACGCTGCTTCTGATCGTCGGTGCGCTCGCCTTGCTGGGATTGCCGTCCAGTGCCAAGACCACTCCGGTCCAGCATTCCAATACCGAGAATCTGCCGCGTGTGCTTGGCTTCACCAATCGCTCGGCATTCCTGTTGGTGCTGGGCGCCTACGCCTTGTGTTGCGGCAGTGCCATTTCCTACACCTTCTCGCATTTCATCGGTGAGCAGGCGAAGTTGGGACCGGATCAAGTCAATTCGATACTCGGATTGAGTACCTTCGTGGCGATTCCCAGTGGGTTGCTGTGCGTCTATCTGGCCGGGCGTGGTAACCAGTTTCTCATCGTGGCGCTGGCCATCGCCGTGCACAGTACGGGCAACATCCTGATGACGCACTTTGGTCACTACGGCATGTTCACGCCTGGCATGGTGTTCAGCCTGGCAGCGATCTACTTCTGCATGCCATTCATGCAGGGGCTGGGGGTCGAATACGATCCCCGTGGTGGCTGTTCGGCGGCGGTATTGAGTGCGTTTCCCGCCTCCTTCGCGATTGCGGGGAGCCTGGGGGGCTACCTGTTCGCCCGCTATTCGGTGGAAACCATTGGCTGGATCATCGTCAGTGCCGACATGCTTGGCGGGCTGATGATCCTGTTCGCGATCATCCTGTTCAAGTCTTCCAAATCTGGAGCTAAACCTGCGCTTGCCCCTGAAGAAGAGGGATATCGCAAATTCAGTTGAGCGGACAAAGGCAAGGACAACAACCCTGGTCAGTGACCAGGGTTTTTTATTTCTGGACAGCGAATGCCGGTCACTTTCCAGGGGTAGGGACAGGACATTGAAAAAAGCCTCTTATTAGGTTTTGGCACACTTTTGTGCCAATAGTCCCAAGAGAGGTTAGCCAAGATGAGTGAAGTCATGACGACGGGGGTATTTGCCAGCGATGCCGGTCCCTCCATCCCCACCAACCTGAGCCGTGACGATTATTGTTCGGCCGATATATATGCCAAGGAGCTGGAGAAGGTCTTCTATCGGCAGTGGCTTGCAGTCGGGCATATCAGCCTGGTGCCTGCGGCAGGCGATTACTACGTCAAGCAGGTCGGCCCGGAGAGCATGATCATCGCCAAGGACAAGGAGGGGCGCATCCGTGCTTATTTCAACGTCTGCCGGCACCGTGGCTATCGGATGCTGGATGATCATGCCCAGGGTTGTACCGATGGCTTCGTGTGCCCCTACCATCATTGGACCTATGACCTGAACGGCAAGCTGCGCACGGTCCCCGGGACGCGAGATGGACAGGATTTTCCGTTTGCCGAATTCCCGTTGCATGAGGCCCATTGCACGGTCAAGCATGGCTTCATCTTCGTGTGGTTGGGCAAGGACGTGCCACCGACGCTCGATGAGGCATTGGCGCACTGGGACAACGATGCCCTGATCCGCAAGTTTGAGCCCGAGAAGCTGAAGCTGGCGCATCGCGAGATCTACACCATCGACGCCAACTGGAAAGCCATGATGGAGAACGATCTGGAGTGCTACCACTGCTCCCATGGCGGTCACGTTTCGCTGGCCATTGCCTGCAATTTCCAGGGCTTCTACGCGGATAAACAGACGGGCCAGCATTTCCCGCTACGCGAGGGCATGGTGACGTTTTCCATGGACGGCCAGCGAGTCTGCAAGAAGCCGCTGGGCAAGGCGGTGGATGGCGATAGCGCCGGGTTCCTGCTCTGGCCCTTCTTCTGTGGGCCGGTGTTCTTCGTCGACCATGCGGTGTCGCTGGAGCTCACGCCGATGGGCGTCGACAAGTGCCAGTTCATTTGTGAGTGGTACGTGGAGGAAACGGCGGTGGAGAGCGTGGACTACGACGTGGAAAAACTCATCCAAGTGTTCCATATCACCAACGTCGAGGACCAGGCCTTTGGCGAACGTAACTATCGCGGCATTCAGTCATCGCGCTTCGTGCCCGGCGCCCTCCATCCGCGTCGCGAAGACGGCATCATCGCGGCGTATGACCTCTATCGCGGAATGATGGCGGCCGATTGATCATTCGCGGGGCGTACAAGGTGCACGCCCTGCGAAGCCCATGGCCGTGCCTTTAATGCCGGCCATAGGACGTGGGTTGAAGGTGTCGTCAGGGGCGGAAGATGATCGGCGAACCGTCGCTGAAGCGCGCATGACGGTAGAGCGACAAGTCTATTTGCGGCTGATTGCCCATCACCAGGTCGGCCAGGGCTTCACCGGCTGCTGGCGCCATGGTCAGGCCGAAATAGAAGCCGGTTCCCAGGTACAGGCCGGGCAGGGTGTCGACCGACGAGATGATCGGCATGTTATCCAGGGTGCTGGTCAATACGCCTGCCCATTGTTCGATTACTGCCGCCTGACCGATTTCTGGAAGGTTGCGGGCAATGGCATCGTGAGCCTGCTGCAGCATCTGTGGGTGGGTCTCCGGGACCATGATGCGATTGCTCTCGAAGGGGGAAGGGCGGTCCAGCGGCCAGCGCCGAGGAATACGCCACTCGGCCATGAAGGTCGAGAGGTTGAAAACCGGCTTCAACTGATCGGCCATATGCTCATAGGCGGGTTGGAGCCTGGGCAGGTTGCGCAGCACGCTTGGGGTGACCGGCGTGGCCGCCACGGGGCGGCAGATGTCATAGCCACCGTCGAGGTTGCGACGTATGACATAGTTGCCATCGGTGGAGACAATCCCGGTCTCCGGACCGGGTGAAGCGGCCAGCCTGGCGACACTGGAAAATGCCATGAACTGCGGCACATCCAATCCCAGGCTGCGTGCCATGTGCGGCGACCACGCACCGCCCGCGAGGACCACCGCCTGGCAGGCGATACGTCCTCGTTCGGTTACCACCGCGCTGGCACGGCCGGCGCTGGTTTCGACACCGCGCACGGCACAGTCCTGCAGGATGACCGCGCCCTTGTTCCGCGCCGCCTGAGCAGCGAGAGGGGCGAACAGGCGTGGCTCGGCGATGGCATCGGTTGGTTCATGCAACGCGCCGAGCAGATTGTCCCAGCGGCCTGGGGCCAGTTTCAGTGCCTCTGCGGGGCTGAGGACGCGGGCGGATACGCCGGGTACGTCTTGCATGGCAGCGGCCCACATCCTCGCGCCTTCGAGTACCTCTTCATTCTGGATGAATGCGGCGACGCCAGACTGGCGATAACCACAGTCGTTTTCCAGGCGAGTATTCATGCCCTGCCATTGCTGTTTGGCACGGATGATCAGTTCGGCCTTGGCCGGGTCCATGAACAGGCTATCGATATAGCCCAGCGACCGCCCCGAGGCTTCGCCGGCGATCACGCCTTTTTCGCATAGGCAGACGCTGACGCCACGCTCTGCCAGGTTGAGCGCCGTCATCACGCCGATGTTACCGCCGCCGATGACCACCACGTCGGCCTTGTCCGGAACCTGTAGATCGCTCTCCACGGCCAGTGCACGTGACACGCCAGGGACGAGTCTGCCACCGGTGCCCCAGGTCAGCGCCTTGAAACTCGACAGCCCGAAGCCCAATGCACTGGCGACGCTCTGCAATCGGGTAGGTGGATAGTGGCTTGGGTGTTCAGTGGTTTGAGTCATCGGACGATTCTCGAAGTTGAAAGGGCGCGCAGGGTTGCGGCGTGATCTTCGGACACGGCGATACCGCATCGTTTTTAAGCGCAATCGTGCTCTGCAAGGGGACGCCTCGCCATACCCCTGGAACATGACCCTAGGTGCTTCGTCCGGGCGCCGAGCCAGGGTCTGGCTGTCTTCGCGCATGTCGCTGATATTCGAGTTGATCTCGCCGATCACCGCGCTCTGCTGCTACCGCGATTTGCTGATTTATGGTGTTGATCAGTTCGGATGGGCGAGCAGCGCAGTACCCCGCGAGGGTGACCTAGGCGGGGTATGGCTTGGTTCGGTCCGGAACCGCTGACTGGGAGCTGGAGCCTAGGTTCACAAGCGCATCGTCAGTCGTTCGCTTTGCGCTGATAGGTCGTCGCGTTCAGGCGCTCGCTGATTTCCGCTGCGGCTGTGCGGATTTCCTTGAGCATGGCCAAAGGCGGCGGGCTGGGTATGGAAGCGCTGGGGCCAACGATGCCGATGGTGCCGACGATGACGTCGTTCTCGCGGAACAGCGGGCAGCAGAGGGCGTTGATCCCTGGGGTCAGCTCGCTGTCGGCGTCGTCGTAAAGGCGCTGGCGGATCAGTTCGAGACGCGCGGCGAGCTCTTCCGGCGTGCTCACGGTGGTGTCGGTCAGGCGTGGCATCTTGCGGCGCATCACCCGTTGCTGGCTGGCCTGGTCGCTGAAGGCCAGCACCGTGCGGCCTTGGGCGGAGCAGTACGGCAGTACGCGGTTGCCCGGTTTGACCGAGATGCAGACGTTGGCATTCGATTCGACGCACGACACCACCAGCGCCGAGTCGTGGGTGGCCACGGCGAGCAGGGCGGTCTGCCCGGTGTTGTCACGGATGCGGGTCAGGTACGGATCGGCCAGCGCGCGCAGGTCGAACTGCTCGCTGGCCGCATCACCGTAGGACACCAGCTTGGCGCCCAGGCGGTATTTCTCGGTGCTGGGGTCCTGTTCGACGATGCCGAGCTGGCGCATCGACGCCAGGTGGCGGTACGTCCGAGGTTTGGCTGCGTTGAGCAGCAGGGCCAGCTCGGTGACGCCGAGGGGGCGCCTGGCGGCCGTCATTTCGTCGAGCAGTTTGAATGCCATTTCAACCGATTCCAGCAGGGCCGGCCCCGTGGAGCTGCTCGCCTGATCTTTCTCCGTGTCTTTCATCGCTTGTCCGTTCTGGAGTTCTGGTTTCAGCGATTCTACTGTTTGTATCGCTCAATGAAATAGAATTTCTACTCGTTGCCGGGTTATGTGTCACGAACAATACGTCCAATGAAAAAGGCCCCGAATGATCGGGGCCTTCTAGGGGCTGTGGATCAAGCGTTACGGGGTGATTGCACCAGGTAGTCTTTGTTGCCCTTGCGCAATTGCGGTACGGCGAGCATCGAGAAAGCGCCCATCAGGGTCATCCCGGCCAGTACGTAGAGGCCATATTCCAGGTGCCCGGTGCTTTCCTTGATCCAGCCGATCATGAATGGGCTGGCGTAGCCGCCCATGTTGCCAATGGTGGCGATCAGGGCGATCCCGGCGGCCGCCGCGGTGCCGGTCAACAGCACGCCAGGCAGCGCCCACAGCACGCAGAAGCCGGCCAGCCCCCCTGACATCGCCACGCTCAGGCCGATCAGCGACAGGTAGGCGTTGTCGTGAAAGAACGCGCTGAACATCAGCCCGCAGGCCGAGGCCACGCAGCACAGCGTGCCGTGCCAGCGACGCTCCTGGGTGCGGTCCGAGCGCTTGCTGATGTAGACCATCACCACCGAGGCGACGGCGAAGGGGATGGCGGCAATCAGGCCGGTGTGGAACAGGCTCTGCACGCCGAGGTTCTTGACGATCTGCGGCATCCAGAACGACACGCCGTAGGTGCCGCAGAGCAAGGCGAAGTTGGTCAGGATCAGGCACCAGATGCCCTTGTTGACGAAGGCTGCGCGAAACTTGTGGCTGGCGCCGTTGTGCTCGCTCTTGCGGCGCTGTTCTTCGAGCTGGCGGACCACCCGTTCGTTTTCTTCCGTGGTCAGCCACTTCGCCTTGCCCGGGCCGTTATCCAGGTAGAAGAACACCACGATGCCGAGGATCGTCGCGGGCAGCCCTTCGATCAGGAACAGCCACTGCCAGCCGGCCAGGCCCCAGTGCCCGGCGAAGGTCTGCATGATCCAGCCGGACAGCGGGCTGCCCAGCACGCCGGCCATGGCGATGCCCAGGTTGAAGTAGGCCATGCCCTGGGAGCGCGCATGCTCCGGGAACCAGTAGGTCATGTACAGCACCATGCCGGGGTAGAAGCCGGCTTCGGCGACGCCGAGCAGAAAACGCATGACATAGAACTGGGTTGGCGTGGTGACGAACATCATGCTCGCCGACAGCAGGCCCCAGACCACCATGATGCGGGCGATCCAAAACCGTGCGCCGATACGCTGCAGCATGACGTTGCTGGGGATCTCGCACAGGCAGTAGCCAATGAAGAACACCCCGGCGCCGAAGCCGAAGGCCATGTCGCTGAGGCCGATGTCCGCCGACATCTGCAGCTTGGCGAAGCCGACGTTGACGCGGTCGAGGAAGGCGATGACGTAGAGCACGAAGAGGAAGGGCAGGATGCGTAGCGCGATCTTGTTGTAGACGTGCCAATCCTGGTCGTTCTGAAAGGACCCGCGTGACAGTAATTTCATGGTGGTTCTCTTGTAGTTATTTTGCTCATGAAAACGAGGGCACGACAGGCGTGCCCGGTGCAGCGGACATCAGGCTCGCTTGGCCTCCAGGATAAAGTCGGCGCAACGCTCGCCGATCATGATGCTGGGGGCGTTGGTGTTGCCACTGACGATGGTCGGCATGATCGAGGCGTCGGCGACGCGCAACCCCTGGATGCCACGCACGCGCAGGTCGGGAGTGACGACCGCCAGCTCGTCGGTGCCCATCTTGCAGGTGCCGGCCGGGTGGTAGACGGTCTTGGCGACCTTGCGCACGTACTGTTCGTAATCCTTCTCGGAAATGTCGTCGTTGTCCGGGAGCAGCAACATGCCCGAGACCAGCTTGGCCAGGGACGGGGCCCGGAGGATCTTCCTGGCCAGCTTGACGCCGGCCACCATGGTCTTCAGGTCCTGGGGATCACTCAGGTAGTTGGCATTGAGCAAGGCATCGGCGAATGGATCGGCGCTGCGCAGTTGCACGCTGCCACGGGATTTCGGCCGCAGCGCGCAGGGGTTGATGGAGATGCCGTGGCCCGCCGGAGGCAGGCGATCCACGTCGCCCACCAGGCTCGGCACCACGTGGTATTGCACGTCTGGCCGGCCACTGCCCTGGGTGTCGACGAAGGCGCCGCTTTCCACCACGTTGGAGGTCAGCAGGCCTTTGCGCTGGGCGAGGTATTGCAGGCCGTGGGTGATGGCGCGCAAACCCTTGTCGTGGCCGAGCAGGCTCACCGGCTCGCGGGTCTGGGCGTACACCGAAGCGCTCAGGTGATCCTGGAAGTTCTGACCTACGCCGGGCAAGTCGTGGCGTACGTCGACGCCGACCTGGCGCAGGTGTTCGGCCGGACCGATCCCCGAAAGCATGAGAATCCTGGGCGAAGCGACTGCGCCGGCGCTGAGGATCACTTCGCTCTCGCAGTGGAAGCGCAGCAGGGCATTACCGACCCGTGCCTCGACACCGACCACCGCCGAGCCTTCGTACAGCAGGCGGGTGACGTGCACATTGGTCAGTAGCGTCAGCAGCGGATTGTGGCGTACCGAGCGCAGGTAGGTAGCCGCCGAGCTGGCGCGGCGGCCGTCGTGCGTGGTGGTCTGGTAGAAACCGGCGCCTGTCTGGTCGGCGCCGTTGAAGTCGTCACTGGGCGGCACGCCGGCTTCGACCGCGGCCTTGACGAAGGCACTGCTCAGGAGATGGTGGTGGCGGGCGTCGCTGACTTTCAGCGGACCTTCCTGGCCGTGCAGGGTGCCGCCGAGGCGGGCGTTGCCCTCGGAACGTCGAAACACTGGCAGCACGTCTTCCCAGCCCCAGCCTTCGCAGCCCAGCGACTTCCATTCCTCGTAGTCCTGGTGCTGGCCGCGGATGTAGATCATCGCGTTGACCGAGCTGCCGCCACCCAAGGTGCGGCCTTGAGGGATGTAGACCTGGCGCCCGTTGAGGTGAGGTTCGGCCTCGGTCTTGTACATCCAGGTCCGTTCGCTGCCGTGGACGCGGATGAACGTCGCCGGGATATGAATGTAGGGGTGGTTGTCCGCAGGCCCCGCTTCGAGCAGGAGCACACGCTTGCCAGCCTCGACCAGGCGCGCCACCAGGGCGCAGCCAGCCGAACCGCCACCCACGACGATGTAGTCATGATTGTGCATCGGGTATCACCGTTGTTTTTGTTGTTGGCAGTCGTCATCACTGCGGCGACGGGTGTCGTGGCACCCGCCGCCGCATTTGCGCTCAGCCGACCTGGCTGACGAACTTGGTGGTGAAGTAGGCGTCGAGTCCTTCGCTGCCGCCTTCGCTGCCGTAGCCGCTGTCTTTCACGCCGCCGAACGGTGTTTCCGGTGCGGCGAGACCGAAGTGGTTGATCGAGACCATGCCGCTTTCCAGTTCATCGGCCAGCAGCGTGGCATTGGCGATGGAACGGGTGAAGGCGAAGGCCGCGAGGCCGAAGGGCAGGGCATTGGCCTTGGCGATGACTTCGTCGAGGGTGTCGAAGGCGACGATCGAGGCGATCGGGCCGAAGGGCTCCTCGGACATGATCCGTGCGTTGTCCGGTACGTGAGTCAGTACGGTCGGCGGGAAGAAGAAGCCGCCCTGACTGTCGGTGCTGCCGCCCAGTGCCGAACGGGCGCCGACGGCGAGAGCATCGTCGACGTATTCGTGCATGGCCTTGACCCGGCGGCCGTTGGCCAGCGGCCCCATCTGCGTGCTGGCATCATCCCCGTGGCCGACCTTGAGTGCTTGGCTGGCCTTGACGAAGGCGGCAACGAATTCGTCGTGGGCACCCCGTTGCACGTAGAAGCGGGTCGGCGAAGCGCAGATTTGCCCGGCATTGCGGAACTTCAGGCTGGCGCCCAAGGTTGCAACTGCCTGCACATCGACATCGTCACAGACGATGAAGGGCGCGTGGCCGCCCAGCTCCAGGGTGCAGCGCTTGAGGTATTGGCCGGCCAGGGCGCCCAGAGTGCGGCCCACCGGCACCGAACCGGTGAACGACACCTTGCGGATGACCGGCGAGGCGATCAGGTATTCGGAGATTTCCGCCGGTACGCCGAACACCAGGTTGAGCACGCCTTTCGGCAGTCCGGCATCTTCAAAGGCGCGGCACAGCTCGATGCACGATGAAGGGGTTTCTTCCGGGCCTTTGGCGATGATCGAGCAGCCTGCCGCCAGCGCGCCGGCGATCTTGCGCACCAGTTGGCTGACCGGGAAGTTCCAGGGACTGAAGGCCGCGACCGGGCCGATGGGCTCGCGCAGAACGATCTGCCGCGCACCACGCACACGTGGCGGGATGACGCGGCCATAGGCACGACGGCCTTCTTCGGCGTACCACTCGATATGGTCGCCGACACCGTTGGCCTCCATGCGCGCCTCGGCGAGCGGCTTGCCTTGTTCCTGAGTGATCAGCACGGCGATTTCTTCGGCGCGCTCGCGCAGCAGCGCGGCGGCTTTGCGCAGAACCTGGGAGCGCTCGTAGGCCGAGACCTTGCGCCAGGTATCGAAGCCGCGTGCGGCGGCTGCCAGGGCACGATCCAGATCCGAGCGATCGGCGAAGCCGAGTTGAGCGATCTGCTCGCCGGTCGCCGGGTTGTAGACCGCGCCACGCTGCGCGTTCGAACCGGCCGACCACTGGCCGTCGATCAGGATGGATTCAATCACTCGCATCGTCTGCCCTCACTTATCTAGTTTGTTTTTCTCAGAGAAATTTAATTCCTCAGATAGATACAATGCTAGGGGCCGTTTTTTCCTTGTGTCAAGGCTTTCCTTTTTTCTCTGGACGGATTGACGAGGGCATTAATGTCAGGCTAGTTTTGTGTCGTTGTTGGAAATAAAGTTCTTTTGAGAGAAATAAAAATAAGCCGTTTCGCCTCCCCTGACGAAACGCCAAGAGATGAGGAAACTGCGATGTTGGCGCAAGCACTGCTGCATAACTGGAATGACCTGCCCCGTGAGACTGTTCGCCGCGGCGTGGAACGCGTGGGGTTTCGCGGGGATGACACGATCTGTGTGATGAACTGGCTGACACCGGGTATGGATGTGTTTCCCCACAGCCACACCTTCGAACAATTGGTGATCATCGTTCAGGGGCGAGTGCGCTTTCATTTGGGCGACGAAGTAGTAGAGGGTGGTCCAGGCACCATGCTGCGCATTCCTCCGCACGTCGTGCATTACGCCGAGCCGGTTGGCGACGAAGTGGTGATGAACCTCGATGTGTTCTCGCCGCTGCGCGGTGACTACCAGCATCTGGTCGAGTATCAGGCGGCGGAGTTCGCCGAGCCGGCGGCCGCCAGCGCCCAAGGGTGAACAGCATGACGTTTCGTGAACGACTGCTAGCCGCTCAGCCGCTGTTCAGCAGCTTCATCAAGACGCCGGCGCATCAGGTGATCGAAATCGCGGGCGCGCTGGGCATGGATGCCGTGGTACTGGATGCCGAGCATGCCGCGTTCGGTGACGTACTGCTCGACGCCAGTCTACTGGCCTGCCGGGCGGCGGCGGTGCCAGGGCTGGTACGCGTGCGTGACAGTCAGCCATCGACCGTATTGCAGGCACTCGATCTGGGCGCCGCCGGTTTGGTGCTGCCTCATGTATGCAATGCCGAACAGGCGACCGAACTGGTCGCGATGACGCGCTATCGCGGCGGCCAGCGGGGTTTCTCCAATTCGCCGCGTGCGGGTGAGTACGGCGGCTTGCCACTGAAACAGCATATCGACCTGCATGACCGCCAGACCGCGGTGATTTGCCAGATCGAAGACGCGGCGGCGCTCGACAACCTCGAAGCGATCGCTGCCGTTGAGGGCGTCGATTGCCTGTTCGTCGGGCGCGCCGACCTCAGCGTCTCCCTGGGCACCTTCGATATCGAGCATGCCGACGTGGAGCGGGTGGTATTACGCACCCTCAACGTGGCACGGGCTGCCGGCAAGGCTGCCGGGCTGTTCATCAGCGATGCCGCCAGCGCCGTGCGTTACGCCAGTGCAGGCGCCAGCTTCTTCATCGTCGGCTCCGACCAGGCCGCGCTACGCGCCAACTGGAGCCAGCAGATCGCGACCTTTCGTGCGGGCCAGTGAGCCCGCCGTTCTATCGACAACAATAAGGAACCGAATCATGACCACCCACGCAGCTGTAAAAATCGACGAACAACGTGATGCCCGTATCGATGCCCTGGTGCGTGGCGCCATCGACCTGCATTGCCACAGCGGCCCCTCGGTGATGCCGCGTTACTGCGATCACGTCGAAGCCATGCAGGAAGCCTCGGCCGCCGGTCTGAAGGCCGTACTGCTGAAGGACCACTACTATTCCTGCACGCCGGTGACCGAGCTGCTGAACAAGCATTTCTCCGAACTCAAGGTGCACATGCTTTCGGGCGTGCCGCTGAACAATTCGGTGGGTGGCCTCAATGTGCATGCCGTGGAACACGGCCTGAAACTCGGCGCCAAGCTGGTGTGGATGCCGACGTTCTCCTCGGCCAACCACATCGCTCACCACCATCAGGACGTGAAGTTCGTCGAGAAATTCCCCCAGACCACCCAGCGCATGCTGCAACCCATCCCGCTGACCGTGCTCGACGATGATGGCAAGCTGAAGGAAGAGGTCAAGGCCATTCTCGACCTGATCGCCGCCGAGGATGTGGTGCTGTCCGCCGGCCACCTGAACATCCGCGAAGTCTGGCCGCTGTTCGAGGAAGCGCGTGCGCGCGGCGTCAAGCGCCTGTTGGTGAATCACCCGACCTACGTGGTCGACGCCAGCCTCGATGACATGCGCCAGTTGGCCAAGGAAGGCGTGTACATGGAGCATTCTATGTGCATGTGGGTGCCGGGCTCGAAGTTCAAGTTCTACGATCCCGAGTTCCTCCAGGCGGTGATCGAGGCGGGCACCGTGGACCTGACTATCCTCGGCTCTGACCTTGGCCAGCAGGGCAATCCGTCTATCGTCGACGGTTTCCGCCATGTCATCTCGACCGTGCTCGACCTCGGTTACAGCGATGAAGACGTGCGCAAGATGACCTCGCACAACGCCGCGCACCTGATGGGCCTGTGAGAACGACCATGAGCCGTCTGACCACGCCCGTCGCGGCGTTGACCCTGAAGAACCCGGTGATCTGCGGTGCCGGGGAGCACACCATGACCGCGCGCGCCATCGAGGCCGCGTTGGCCACGGGGGCCGCCGCCGTGGTGGCCAAGTCGACCAACGAGTCGCTGGCCGCCAAGCAGCAACTGGACAAGACCGACTACGCCTTGCTCGACGCGGCCTGGAATCGCCTGCCCTGGGATTTCGAACCGCCCGCCGATGCCATTCTCATGGGCCGGTCGGGGTTGCTGCAGCGCGATTTCGAGCCCTGGCTGGACGAGTTGGTGAGGTTGGATCGCAGCGCCGCACAACAGGACGCCTATGTGATTCCCAGCCTGATTCTCAGTGACCTCGACCAGTGCGTGGCCTATGCGCAACAAATCGAGCAGGCCGGTTTGCGTGTGCTGGAAGTGAACATCGGCGCGCCCCATGGCGAGGAGGCGGCGAAAGGTGCTATCCGCCTGGAGCGTGGCGCCGAGCGTATCGAAATGATCACCCGCCGTTTGCGCGAAGCCACTTCGTTGCCGTTGTGGATCAAGCTCACCGGGCAGAGCGAGGACGTCGTCGCGCTGGCCGAGGCGACCCAGCGCGGCGGTGCCGACAGTGTGGTGATGATGGGGCGCTTCATGGGCTTCTTGCCTGATCTTGAGACCGGCGCGCCGCTGCTCGGCACCTCAGCGGCCATCGGTGGCGGCTGGGCGCTGCCGCTGACGGCGCGCTGGCTGATGATGACGCGTAGGCGCCTGGGTCGTGACTTCCCGCTGATCGCGACCAATGGCGCGCGCAACGGTCTGGATGTCGCCCGCTTCCTGCTGGCGGGCGCCAGCGCAACGGAAATGACCTCGGCGGTGTTCACCGGCGGTTATGCCGTACTGGAGCGTGCCATCGAGGAGCTGGACGCTTATGTCGCACGGCGTGGCGTGAGTGTCTGCGAGTTGCTGGGGCAGGCGGCTGACCAGGTGCAGACCTATCAGGAGCAGGCCAGTCGTCCTGGTCATTGGGAGCGGTTCGCACCGTTGTCGTGACCGTCTCCGGTTTGCCGGGAAGGCGAACCAGGCGGCAGAAACAAAAAGGCCGGACAGTTGGGAAAGGGCAGGTTGCCTTTCTCCGCTTTCCGGCCTTTTTGTTCATGCCGCTTGGGTAAGTACTGATCGTTCCCACGCTCTGCGTGGGAATGCCGTGTGTGGTGCTCCGCGCCACGTACTGCGGTGTGCCAGGACGCGGAGCGTCCTGAGAGGAGTTCCCACGCGGAGCGTGGGAACGATCAATTACCGCTCTTGCACGGTGTGTTTAACCGTCATTCCCGCGAAGGCGGGAACCCAGAAACGCTTTTTTATTTGGGTTCCCGCCTTCGCGGGAACGACGGAGTAACGAACGCCCTCTTTTGCCTCTAATCAGCCATTCGAACGAGCTCGCGAGATCGTGAACCGCTCCTTAGAAAACGCTGAACGGGTACTCGGTGATCAACCTGACTTCGTTGAAGTTCAGGCCACGGTCAGGGCTGCGGAAGCTGGCTTGGCGCATGCGGAAGGACAGGTTCTTGGCCGCGCCTGACTGGACCACGTACTTGACGTCGATGTCGCGTTCCCAGGCCTTGCCGTCGTGGGTCTGTGCCGTGTGGAAGTCGGTGCCCTTGAGGTAGCGGGCCATGAAGGTCAGGCCAGGCACGCCGAGGGCGGCGAAGTCGAAGTCGTAGCGTGCCTGCCAGGAGCGCTCGTTCTCGTAGTTGAAGTCCGAATACTGCACCGAGTTGGCCAGGAACACCGTGCTGTTGCCGTCCACGCCATAGGTGTAGTTGCCGTCGCCGCTGACGCGTTGGTAAGCGACCATGAAGGTGTGCGGGCCTGCAGCGAGGGAGGCGGCGAGACTCCAGATCCGGTTGTCCAGGTCGCCACCCCGTTCCTGTCCCTGGCTGCTGGTGTCGTAACCGTTGAAGTCGAACTTGGCGCTGTAGCCTTCTGCCAGTGGCAGCACGGCGGTGGCGCCGACGTAGTACTTGCGCCAGTAGTCCTCGACATCCGAGTGGTAGGCGCGGGCGCTGAATTGATCGTTGAAGGTGTATTCACCGCCGATCAGGTCCAGCGAGGTCAGGCTGCCGCTGTCATGCTCACTCTGGTCACGGCTGCGCATGGCGGTGAAGTGGCCTGCGTTCAGGGTCAGGCCTTCCAGTTCTTTGCTGGTTATCAGCAAGCCCTGAGTGGTCTCCGGCAACAGGCGGTTATCGCTGATCGCCAGCACTGGCAGGTTGACCAGTTGCTCGCCGAACTTCAGCTGGGTTTTGGAAAAGCGTGCCTTTACCGCCACGCCACCTTTCGAATAGCTGCTCTTGGCTCCGTCGCTGTCTTCTTCGAGCAGCAGTGTGCCGCCGCCTTTACGGCCATTGCCGGTGTCGAGCTTGATGCCGAGCAGGCCGATGGCATCGACGCCGACGCCAATGGTGCCCGGCGTGAAGCCTGATTCGAAGATACCGATGAAGCCTTGCGCCCAGGCTTCGGAGTAGTTCTGCGAGGTGCGGTCATCGAGGAAGTTGCGGTTCATGTAGAAGTTTCGCGCCTTGATCGAGAGGTGCGAATCCTCGATGAAGCCTCCGCCGTCAGCCAGCGCATTGAAGGAGAGGGTACAGGTCGCCAATGCCAAGATTTTTTTTGATTTCATTGTTGATTTTCCAGGCGTGTGGGTAGGAGCGCACCTTTCTCCACGCAAGAAAGGCACGTTGGTTTTTATGCAGGGAAGGGCGGCGCTCAGCGCCGCATGACGTCAGCTATCCGGGCGCCTCGAAGCGACCCAGTCGTTGGCCTGTTCGTAGGCGTGGGCCAGCTTGAGTAGGCCGAAGTCGTCGCGTGGCTTACCGATCAGTTGCATGCCCATGGGCAAGCCGCGCGGGTTGAAACCCACCGGTACGCTGATGATTGGCGAGCCCGAGAGGGTCCAGGGGTAGCAGGTCTCCATCCAGCGGTGATAGGTGTCCATCGGCCGCCCGGCGATCTGCTTCGGCCAGTGCTCGGAGACATCGAAGGGGAACACCTGCGCGGTCGGTACGGCCAGGTAGTCGTAGGTGTCGAACAGCGTGACGAGGGTCTTGTACCAGGCACTGCGAGTCGTACTGGCAGCGAAATAGTCAGCCGCCGACAGTGTCTGCGAACCCTCGATTTCCCAGATGGCCTCGGGCTTCAGCAGTTTTCTCTTCTGCGGATCTTTGTAATGTTTCATCAGGCCGTTGCCGATACCGAAATGGCGGTGGACCAGCCAGGTCTGCCAGAGCGATTCGGCTGAGAAGGGCGGCTTCAGAGCCTCGACTTCGACGCCCAGCGCGGGGAAGGTTTTCAAGGCTGTCTCGCAGAGTTCGAGAATGCCCGGCTCCATGGCCAGGTAACCGTCCCAGTCACCCAGCCAGCCAATTTTCTTGCCTTTGCCCAGGCCTGCCAGCGAGCGATGGACATTGCCTGGCGTGAGGGCGGACAAGGTTGCCGAGGTTGGCAGTGACAGGGCATCGGACAGGTCCTCGCCGGCCTGGGTCGCCAGCAGCAGGGCCAGGTCCGTCACGGTGCGCGCCATCGGCCCGCTGTAGCCCAGTTGGGAGATGAACACTTCATCGGCCGGGCTGCGCGGTACGCGGCCTTGCGAGGGACGCATGCCGTAGACGTTGCAGAAGGCGGCGGGGTTGCGCAACGAGCCGCCAAAGTCGCTGCCGTCGGCTACCGGTAACAGGCGCAGCGCCAACGCCGCTGCCGCGCCGCCACTGCTGCCGCCGCTGGTCTTGCTCGGGTCGTAGGGGTTGCCGGTGGCGCCGTAGACCTCGTTGTAGGTCTGCGAGCCGAGGCCGAATTCTGGCGTGTTGGTCTTGCCGATCATCAATGCACCGGCAGCCCGCGCCCGGGCGACGTGGATCGAATCCACCTTCGGCTGGTTGTCGCGCAGCAGCGGCGAGCCGAAGGTGGTGACGATGTCCTTGGTCAGGGCCAGGTCTTTCGGCGCCTGCGGAATACCATGCAGCCAGCCCATGGAGCGACCGGCCTTGAGCTGCTTGTCGCAAGCATCCGCCTGGGTCAGCAGAACGCTGCGCTCGCGCAGGGCGACAATGGCATTGACCCGTGGATTGAGGCGCTCGATGCGTTCCAGATAGGCGCTCATGACCTCGCGACAGGAAACCTGGCGGGCATGAATCGCCAGGCTCAGACTGGCTGCGCTCCAATCGGTGATGGCGCCGTGCGGTTTGCTGCTGGGCCGAGCTGTCGGGGCCTGCTCGGTTGCCCAGGTCGATACGGGAATCGCCCCCGCAAGTAGTCCGCCGAGCATGCCTTTGACGATGCTGCGACGATCCACGGGCGATTGTTCGAGGCGAGACAGAGCCTCCGATGATTTTTCGGTGATGGACATTGCGCTTCCTGTAAATGGCAGTTTGAGGGCTGACTGGAATCTTGTTGTATGTCTTGTTCGCTCGGTTGAGCGATGGCCTAAACCTTTTTACGTGGGCGGGTGTGTGGGTATCAGCCGGAGAGCCAGCCGATGCGCTTGCGCAAGTCACTCGTGGTGGTGTCGACGACTGCCTGCTGGAAGGCAACGGTGTGGGCGTCCGGTTGCTGGGCCTGGAGCATTTCCAGCATCGGGTCGAGCACCTCGGTGGTCAGGCCGCTCAGGGCTTCGATGGTCGCCAGGCCGCAGAACGGTACGTAGGCTTCGGCGTAACCGCCTTCATGGGCCAGTACCAGGCGTCCCTGGCAGAGGCGTTCGGCAGCCTCGCGCAACATGCGCGTCATCTGCCGATAACTGTCGCTGTGCAGCAGCATGCGCCCGAGCGGGTCGACCCCACTGGCATCGAAACCACAGGCGACCATGATCAACTCCGGCTCGAAGCGTTCCAGGGCCGGTAGCACGAGCTGTTGCATGGCGTGCATGTAAGTTTCGTGACCGCTGCCGGGGGGCAGGGCGAGATTGAGGTTGTAGCCATATCCTGCACCGCTGCCGATATCGTCTTCGCCGGTGTAGCCACGTGGGTAGGCACGTTGCTGATGAATGGAAATGCTCAACACGTCGCTGCGCTCGTAGAAGATCGATTGCGTGCCATTGCCGTGGTGCACGTCCCAGTCGATGACGGCGACGCGTTGCAGGCCCAGATGCGCACGGGCTTCTTCGATGGCGATGGCAATGTTGTTGAGATAACAGAAGCCCATGGCCTGATCGGGCAGGCAGTGGTGACCGGGAGGACGGCTCAACACATAGGCATTGCTGCAATGTCCTTGCAGAACCTGCCTGACGGCGTTGCACACCAGGCCTGCGGAAACGCGCGCGATTTCGTAGGTGGACGGCCCGACCGGGGCACCCGGGTCGAGCAGGCCGCCGCCCGCTTCGCACAGCTGGCGAAAACGATGCAGGTATTGAGGGGTGTGGACCCTGAGCATCTGTTCGAGGCTGACCGGCTCACCTCCCTGGTGGTCCAGTGATCGGCCCAGGCCGGAGACCTCGACGAGGTTCTTCAGGCGTCGCTTGGACTCCGGCGACTCGGCATGGGCGGAGCCTGACGGCGGCTCGACCCAGCCACCCACCGGCAGGGTCAGGGCGAACAGCCCACCACTGTGCCAGAAGCACTGTTCGTCATGAAAGAAGGCGGTCTTGCGCATGGTGTCTCCTTGTGTGGAGTGGGTGCGTGCGGCGGGGTTGATCACGCGGGCACCCCCGAGGCATGCAGCGTCTGTGGGCGTGGACGGATGCTGAGCATGACCAGAGCGGCGATGAAGGTCAGCGCGGCGAGCAGGTACAAACCGTATTCCAGGTGTCCGCTGCTCTGCTTGACCCAGCCCATCATGAACGGACTGAGGTAGCCGCCCAGGTTGCCGACCGTGGTCATCAAGGCGATGCCGGCGGCGGTGGCACTGCCGGTCAGCAGGGTTCCCGGTATCGCCCACAACACGTTGAAGGCCGACAGGCTACCAGCCATGGCCAGGCACAGGCTGAGCAGGCAGAGGATCGGATGAGCGGGCAGGGCGGCACTCAGGGCCAGGCCTATGCAGGCGGCGAGAATCGACAGCGAGGCATGCCAGCGCCGCTCGCGGGTACGGTCCGAGTGCTTGCCGACGATCAGCATGCACACCGAGGCGACGGCGAAAGGCAGGGCCGAGATCAGGCCGGTCTGCAGCAACGATTGCTCGCCCAGGCTACGGATGATCTGTGGCAGCCAGAACGACACGCCATAGGTGCCGCAGAGCAGGGCGAAATTGACGAACACCAGTTTCCAGATACCGCGATGGACGAAGGCGCTGCGGAAGGTGTGGGTCGCGCCTGCCTGCTCATGGGTCTTGCGCTGGCGCTCCAGGTCGGCAACCACCTTGGCGTTCTGTTCACCAGTGAGCCAGCGCACTTTGCCCGGCCGGTCATCCAGGTAAAAGAACACCACGATGCCGAGAAGCACCGCCGGCAAGCCTTCGAGCAGGAACATCCACTGCCAGCCCGCGAGGCCTGCCGCGCCAGCGAAGGTCTGCATGATCCAGCCGGACAACGGCCCACCCAGCACACCGGCCACGCCCACGCCGAGGCTCAGGCAGACCAGGCCCTGGGACTGTGCGTAGGACGGCAGCCAATAGGTCAGGTAGAGGACGACGCCCGGATAGAAACCGGCTTCGGCAACGCCGAGCAGAAAGCGCAGGACGTAGAACGACAGCGGGCTGTCGACGAACATCATCGAGGCTGAGATCAGCCCCCAGAGCACCATGATGCGGGCGATCCAGATCCGCGCGCCGACGCGCTGCAGCATCATGTTGCTGGGAATTTCGAACAGGCAGTAGCCGATGAAGAACACGCCGGCACCGAAGCCGAAGGCCATGTCGCTCAAGCCGATGTCCGTGGCCATCTGCAGCTTGGCGAAACCGACGTTGACGCGGTCGATGAAGGCCACCACATAGAGCACGAAGAGCAGCGGCAGGATGCGCCAGGCGATGCGGTTGTAGAGCGTGCAATCCTGGTCGTTGAAGAATGTAGCGCGGGAGATGAGGTTCATTGTGGCTCTCTGTATGTGGCCGCCAGCAGTCAGGCAGGTGGCACGTTGTTATTGGCAGTGAGCAGCAAGAAGTAGATACGGCTTCTTCTTTTTGTTTTTTTGTAAGAAATATAATTTCTTTGTGTGGCGGATGGTAGAAGCCGGTTTTGTGCCTTGTCAATGTTTTGTGAGCGGCAATTTTTCTGGCTTTGAGCAGGCGAGCGGAGACACCGGGAGGGGCGCCAGACTCGGCGCTACCCGGTGTTCCTGGTGCATCACGTTGCGGCGTGCGCCGCAACCTTCAGCGACGGCTCAGCGAGCGCGACAGCAGCAATAGCACGGTGGCGAAAAGCACCATGATCGTCGCTGCCGACAGCAGCACGGGGCTCAGTGCCTCACGCGCAGTGGTGAACATTTCGCGGGGCAAGGTGCGTTGGTCGGGGCCTGCCAGGAACAGCGTCACCACCACTTCATCCAGGGACGTGGCGAAGGCGAACAGGCCGCCGGATATGAGCCCCGGCGAGATCAACGGCAAGGTGACCTTGCGCAGGGTCAGCCAGGGTGTCGCGCCCATGCTGGCGGCCGCCCACAACAGGCGTTGGTTGAGGCCGCCGAGCGCCGAGCCGACATTGACCACCACGAACGGCACCGCCAGGGTGGTATGGGCGATCACCAAACCTGCGAAGGTGCGAGTGAGGCCGGCGTTGGAGAACACGAAGTACATGCCCACGCCAACGATCACCGCCGGCACGATCATCGGCGCGATCAGCAGCACTTCGATGAAACGCTTGCCCGGCATCGCCGGGTGGCGCAGGCCGAGTGCCGCCAGCCCGCCCAGCAGCACGGCGAGCACGGTACTGCTCAGCGCGATGGCCAGGCTGTTGAACAGCGCGCCTAGCCACTGCGAAGAGGCGAAGAATTCCTCGTACCAGTGCAGGGTGAACTGGCCCAGCGGCAGCGACATGTAACGGCTGTCGCTGAAGGACAGGGGCAGTACCACCAGGATCGGCAGCAGCAGGAAGGCCAGGACCAGGCAGCCACTCAACGAAAGACCGAGGCTGCCGAACCACGCCGTGGGCCCGCGATTGGGATTGCGGATCATCTGTTCACTCCTTCCGCGCCACGGCGGGCAAGGTGGGCCTGTATCAGATAGAACAGGGTGGTGGCGACCAGAAGGACCAGGCCCAGTGCCGAGGCCAGGCCCCAGTTCAACGTGCCGGTGGTGAACTGGGCGATGTAGTAGCTGATCATCTGATCGGCAGGGCCGCCGAGCAGCGCCGGGGTGATGTAGAAGCCCAGGGTGACGATGAACACCATCAACGCGCCGGCGGCCAGGCCGGGCAGTACCTGGGGCAGGTAGACCTGGAAGAACACCCGCAGTGGGCGTGCGCCCATGGAGTAGGCGGCCTGCACCAGCAACTGGTTGCAGCCGGCCATTGCGGCGAGCAGCGGGAAGACCATGAATGGCAGCATCACATGGACCAGCGCCAGGATCACCCCGAAGCGGTTGTACAACAGGTGCAAGGGGCTATCGATCAGGCCCAGCCGCAGCAACACCGCATTGACCATGCCCTGGTCCTGCAGGAGCACCATCCAGGCCGTGGTGCGCACCAGGATCGACGTCCAGAACGGCAGCAGGATCATCAACAGCAGCAGGTTGCGTGTGCCTGGCCGGCGCTTGTCGAGAAAGGCGCACAACGGAAATGCCAGCAGCACGCAGACCAGCGTAGTGATCGCGGCAATGCCGAATGTCCGCCCGAGAATCGAGCGATACAGCCCGGCTTCTTCCTTGGCGGTCAAGCCGTGTTGGTAGTCGTACTTGATGTCCATGGCCGACAACAGGTGATAGCTACCGACCGGTCCGGACGCACGCTTGAAGGTTTGCCAGGTGGCGTTGTCCAGCCAGCGTGGATCGAGTGCCTGCAACGAAGCGGCGCCGCCATCGAGGTTGGCCACGTCGCGCTTGGCGGCCATCAGCAGCGCGCGCAGGGCGGGGGCCTCATAGGCCAGGCGCCGCGCGGCGGCAGCCAGGTCGCGCGGAGCCACGCTGCGCAGATCCTGCACCAGTGGCTGGAACAGACGCTCATCCGGTGCCGAGCGGCCATCCCACTGGCTCACCGCTTTAGCGGTATGCGGCAGTGCCTGGGACAGCTCGCCGTCAGCGATGGCGCGCCACAGCAGCGTGCCGATAGGGCCGACGAACGTCAGCAGCAGAAACACCACCAGCGGTGCCAGCAGGCCATAGGCCCGCCACAGGGCCGCGCGATTTTTACGCGCGACCACCGGCACCGGGTGATTGAGGGCTATAGCGCTCATCACGATTCCTCGACCTCGATTACTTGGCCGACCAGGCGGTCCATTTGGCATTCAATTCGTCGATGTGGTCGACCCAGAACCTGTCATTGAGCACCAGGACATTGGCACTGTTTTGCGGGGCGCTTGGTGAGTCGGCAAGTACTGCTGGTTCGAGCGCGGCGATGCCCTGGTGCGAGGTGATGCCGGTGGGTTGCAGTGCTGGCCAGCGCTTCTGGTTTTCGCCCTTGCCCATGACCTCGAGCAGGTCGTAGGCCTTGTCGACGTTGGGCGAGTTGGCCAGGATCACCCAGCTGTCCATGGTCTGCAGCGACTGGTTCCAGACCAGCCCGAAGGGCTTGTGGTCCTGGCGGATGGCGTTGGTCACGCGACCGTTATAGGAGGTGGTCATGCCGACTTCTCCCGAAGCCAGCAACTGCATCGGTTGGCCACCGGCTTTCCAGAACAGCAACTGGCTCTTGATGCTGTCGAGCTTCTTGAACGCGCGTTCGACGCCGGCGGTGGTGCTCAGCGTCGTATACACGTCGGCAGGCGCTACACGGTCAGCCATCAGTGCGATTTCAAGGTTGCCCTTGGGGCCCTGGCGCAAGGCACGCTTGCCGGGAAAGGTGGTGGTGTCGAAGAAGTCGTTCCAGCCATTGGGCGCGCGCGTGACTTTGCTGGTGTCATAGCTGAGTACGAAGTTGTACACCGCGTTGCCCACGCCACATTCACTGACCGCGCTGGGAATGTAGTTGTCCTGGCCGCCGATACGGGCGAAATCCAGCTGCACGAAGAGACCTTCGCTGCAACCCAGTTGCAGGTCTTCGGCCTCGACCTGGACCAGGTCCCAGCCGCTATCCTGCCCATCAGCACGCGTGCGCAGCAGCCCTATGCCACCTTCCCAACTGTCCTCGACGACCTTGTTGCCGCTGGCTTGGCTGTAGGGGGCAAAGAATATCTTGCGTTGCACGTCCTGATAGGCGCCGCCCCAGGAGGAAACGGTCAGGTCACGGGCCTGGGCGGCGCCGGCGAGCAGCGCCAGGCTGCACAGGGTAAAGGTGAAACGGGATACGGAACGCGGTATGGACATGATGGAACTCCCAGCCTTTGGAATTGATGTTGTTCGGCAGCAATAGAGAAACTCATCGATTCGATGTGCTTGTTTTTATTGTTCGAGCTGTCGCCTGTCGTGGCGCAGGCACGACAGGCGACAGCCTTAACGCAGGATCATCAGGTGTTCGGGGGGCAGTGCCAGTTGCACCGATTCGCCGGAGGCTGGCGCGGGTCTTCCCAGGCTGCCGGGGTTGTAGGTCATCGCCAGCTCGTTGCCCATGGCCATGCGCAGGCGCAGCTTGCAGTGGGCGCCATGAAAGATGCTGTCGATCACCTGGGCAGCGATGGCGGCCTCGCCAGGCATTGCCAGGCGCAGGTTTTCCGGGCGGATCGCCAGCGCCGCACGCTCGTCGGTGGCCAGCCCCTTGTCTGCGCAAGGGGCATCGAGCATCAAGCCACCGTCGTCCAGGCGGATGCATGCGCGGTTGGCCTCTCTGGACAGCAGCGTTCCTTCGAGCAGGTTGGTTTCGCCCAGGAAGTTCGCCACGAAGCGTGTAGCGGGGCGGGTGTAGAGATGCTGCGGCTGGTCGATCTGGGCAATCTTGCCGTCATTGAACACGGCGACACGGTCGGACATGGTCATCGCTTCGTCCTGGTCATGGGTGACGTAGACGAAGGTGATGCCCAACTGCTTGTGGATGGCCTTGAGTTCGAGCTGCATGTGCTCGCGCAGCGCCTTGTCCAGTGCGCCCAGCGGCTCGTCCATCAGCAGGATGCGCGGGCGATAGACCAGCGCCCTGGCCAGCGCCACGCGCTGCTGCTGGCCACCTGACAACTGTCCGGGACGACGCTCCTCGAACCCCTCCAGCCGCGCCAGGGCCAGGGCCTCTTGCACCCGCACACGCGTCTCGGCGGCCGGGACCTTGCGCAGGTTGAGCGGGAAGGCCACGTTCTGCGCCACCGTCATGTGCGGGAACAGCGCATAGCTCTGGAACACCACGCCCATGTCGCGCTTGTAGGCGGCCAGGCCACTGATGTCCTTGCCGTCCATGAGGATGCGTCCGCGGTCCGGTGCGTCGAAACCCGCCAGCATCATCAGGGTGGTGGTCTTGCCCGAGCCGCTGGGGCCGAGCAACGACAGGAACTCGCCCTGGCGGATGTCCAGGTACAGGTCGTCGACCACCCAGGAGCGCTCGTCGTAGGTCTTGTATACCTGCTCGAAACGTACGAGTACCGGAGATGCGCTATCGGCAATGGTTGAGTCGTGAACAGGCATATCGACCTTGGGCTTGGTACGAATGATCTGGGCAGTCATGGCCGCATGCCCGCCTGTACTTCATCCAGCGCCTGGGCGAGAGCCTTGAGGATAGTCTGGATCTGGTCGGCATCGATGATCAGCGGCGGCGCCATGACCAGGGTATCGCCAAGGGCACGCAGAAGAATGCCATCGCGCTGCAGCACATTGCTGACCTGCTGGGCGATCTTCACTTCGGCGGGGAAGGATGTACGAGCCTCCTTGTCGGCGACGAACTCAAGCGCCGCCATCAGGCCTATGCCCCGCGCCTCGCCGACCAGCGGATGGCTGGCCAGTGCCTGGATGCCGGCCTGGAAGGCGGGCGCTACTTCTCTGACATGGCTGACGATATCCAGCTCGTCGTACATGCGCAGGGTTTCCAGCGCGACGGCTGCCGCGACCGGGTGGCCGCCATAGGTGTAGCCATGGCCAAGCCCGCCGAGCGCCTGGCTCTGGTCGGCGATCACCTGGTAGACGCGGTCGCTGACGAGCAGGGCGGAAATCGGCTGGAAGGCGGCGGACAGGCCCTTGGCGCAGGTCAGCATGTCCGGCTCGATGCCGACGGCCTGGCTGCCCCAGTAGTGGCCGGTACGGCCGAAACCGCAGATCACCTCGTCGGCGATCATCAGGATGTCGTACTTGCGTAGCACCGCCTGGACCTTGGCGAAATAGCCGGCTGGCGGCAGGATCACGCCGCCGGTGCCCATCACCGGTTCGGCGAAGAACGCGCCGATGGTTTCCGGACCCGCCTCGAGGATCGTCTGTTCCAGTTCCTTGGCTAGGCGCTCGCTGAAGTCGGCTTCGGTTTCCCCTGGCAAGCCCTGGCGGTAGAGGTGCGGGCAGCGCACGTGAATGACATCGGCCAGCGGCTCGCCCCAGCCTTTATGCATGTTCGGCAGGCCGGTCAGGCTCGACGCCGCCAAGGTGGTGCCGTGATAGCTGCGCTGGCGAGCGATCAGGCGCGATTTGCCGGGCTTGCCGATGGCGGTGTGGTAGTAGCGCACGAACTTGATCGCGGTATCGATGGCCTCGGAGCCGGAGCTCTGGAACACCACTTTGTCCAGGCCGGCGGGGGCGTGGGCGATCAGTTCGGCGGCGAGGTCGGCGGCCGGGCCGTGGCTGCGGTGGGCGAAGGTCTGCTGGTAGGGCAGTTTCAGCATCTGCGAGTAGGCGACCTCGGCCAGGCGTGGCTGGCTGAACCCGAGCGTCGCACACCACAGCCCCGACATGCCCTCGATGAAACGCTGGCCCTGCTCATCGAACACATAGATACCCTCGCCGCGCTCGATCAACAGCGGCCCTACCTGCTCATGGAGACGAAGGTTGGTCTGGGGGTGGAGGTGGTGGGCGATGTCGCGTTGCGCCAACTCCGAGCCGTGAGCGGTCATGACGTTTCCTCTTCGATTGGTTGTATGCGTATGCGGTACGTGGTTTCATTTTTTACGATCAATTTGAGGTTTCGTCAAATATTTTATGTTTCTTTGAGGGGAATGTTATTTCTTTATTTTGTTGGTCTGTACCTGTCGCTTTTGCGCACATTAACGCGACATAAAGCGGTTTTTTGCCGTGCCACGAGCGTGTTTAAACCGAATTTTTGAAATGGATGAGCGAAGAATGGCTGTATTTTTTTTGTTAATGTCGTACCGTCTGTGCGAACAGGTGATTGAAAAACCGTTGTTCAGAAGAAGAGGCTGAGGATGAAAGAAGAGGCAGGAAAGGGCGGCGTGAGGTCAGTGCAACTGGCGTTCGATGTGCTCGAATGGGTCGCGGCGAGTGGTGAGGAAATCGGTGTCAGCGAGCTGGCAGCCCAACTCGGTACGACCAAAGGCTCGGTATTCCGTCACCTGAAGACCCTGGTCGAGCGTGGCTACCTGACGCAGAACCCGCAGACGTCCCGCTATCGCCTCGGTATCCAGGCCTACCTGCTTGGCCAGATTGCGGCGGGCGGTGTCGATCTGCTGGCCGCGTCGGCGGATGCCATTCGCGATCTGCGCGATGAGCTGGGCCTGTCGGTGGTGCTCTCGGTACTACAGGGCAACCGCCTGGTGGTGGTCGAGACGCAACTGGGCAAGTCGGCCCTGGAGATCGGCGTGCGCACCGGGACCAAGCTGCTGCTGCACTGCAATGCCCAGGGCAAGGTGGCGCTGGCCTTCGCCCGGCAGCTGAGAGTGGAGCAACTGTCCGCAGCGGATCTCCAGCCCATCACGCCCTTGACCTTGACCGACCGCCAGGCACTGCGCCGTGAGGTCGACGAGGCGCGTACTCGGGGATGGGCCGGCGCATTCGAGGAGGAAACCCTCGGTATTTCTGCGATAGCGGCGCCGATTCTGGGGGCCAACGCCGAATTGATCGGCACCGTGGCGTTGGTGGCGACGGTGCAGAGCATCTCCAGGGACGTGGCAGCGGAGCAGGTGTCTGCACTGAAAAAAGCGGCGTTGCGCGCCTCCTGGAACCTGGGTTTCAAGGGCGAGTTCTGAGATGGCGGCGCGCCGCAAGTACCTGTGGGCAAAAGACTAGGGCGCGAGCATTTTCCAACTGTCGGTGATTTCGTCGTACAGCTTGTGAAGGCGTGCTGACAGCCCGGTGGGGCCGGCGAGCGGTTCCAGGCGATAGATGCCCGACGCTTCGGCGGGGGCGATGAGTCGCGAAATTTCCAGGCCCTGGCTGACTAGACGCCGTAAATGTCCCTCCATGTGTGCTGATTGATCGGCTCCGGCTGGAGCGTCACGCATCAGCACCACGCCTGTGCCTTGAAGGCTGGCCGGGTGAATCTGCTCTTCGCTGAGCCTGAGCCAGATCGACAGGTCACTGCGTTGCAAGGACTCAAGCAGCTCGTCGATGCTGGTCTTGGTTACGCTGATTTGCAGGGCACTCAGGCCCGCTTGATCGATGTCTCGCCTGTGCTGCGCGTATCGCGACGCAGAAAGGCAGGGGACGACATAGGCGCCACGCTGCCTTGCGTACTGTTCGAATGTGGCCAGTTGGCTGATCCAGTCGAGGAAGCTGGCATCGCTGCTGGCGGTTTTTTCACCGATCACCAGTGCCGCGACACCTGCATCCAAGGCAGCCTGAAGCGTGTGGCGCGTTTGTGCCTGCCATTCGAGATGGCCGATCAAGCTGTTCTTCAGCCTGAGGTTGCCGAGGCGAAGAGGCGCGTCATCCAACGGGGTCGAACGGACATTGTCCAGCGTGCCTTCTTTCATTTTATATTTCTTCTGTAAGAAATGTATTTCTTTCAGGGGAATATATTCGTCGGGGAGGCAGCGAGCAAGGTGGTATTTCGCCGAGCGTTGCTCGTCGCTTGAGTCACCACGGCAGCATGCGGATCAGGACGTTGTCACGGCGGACCTCCAGACCACGAAAAACACGCTGCTGAGAATCAGCGCCAGGCGCGAGCGGATGCCCATGATGGCCTCCGGGCGCTCGGTGGCGGCGGGCCCAGGCGATATCCCGCGCCCCGGACCGTGTCGATGATGCCGTTACCCGGTTTGCGGCGCAGGTGATGGATGTGCACGTTCAGGGCGTTGCTCTCGACGTCTCCGTCGAAGCTGTACATCGCGTCCTTGGATCGCTTGTGCCAGGCCTTTGTCTCGGCTTCCCGAGAGATCCCATCTTTCGGTTGACGAACAGCAAACCGGATAGCTCGTTCATCGAGATGGGATCCCAGCAGGTGGTCCGGGCAGCGGCGAGGATATCCGCGCCGGCGAGCACAGGCCTCAAGGTAGGAGCAAAAAGCGCAGTTGTGCGCTGCGTCGTCTCCAGGTCGTCGCTGCCACCAAGGCGGTAACCCGCAGGCTTAGGCATATCTGTGCCGGGCGTGATGGTAAATGGCTCCCTGGCGATTTCATTCGCTGCCGTAGTTCATGATCGAGAGCAGGCGGATCGGCACTTGCACCAGCTTTTCCGGCCCATGCGGGACTTCCGCATCGAAGGTCAGGCTGTCGCCGGCCTGCATGGCGTAGAGCTGGTTGCCGTGGCGGTAGACCAGTTCGCCTTCGAGCAGGTGCAGGAACTCGGTGCCCGGGTGAGAGAAGGTCGGAAACTCCTCGCTGGCGTCGTCCATGCTGACCATGTAGGCCTCGAAGCTTTTCTTCGGTCCGCGGGTGTGGTTGAGCAGATGGTAGGTGTGGCCTTTCTCGGTGCCGCGGCGAACCACCTCCAGGCCCTCGTCGGCCTTTACCAGCAAGGCGCTGCTGCCCTGCTGATCGTACTGGCTGAACAGTTTGGACATCGGCATGCCCAGCACATCGCACAGGCGACTGAGGGTATCCAGGCTGGTGGACACCTGGGCGTTCTCGATCTTGCTCAGCATGCCCTGGCTGATGCCGGCGATGCGCGCGACATCGGCGATCTTCAATTCCTGGGCCTGGCGCTGGCGGCGGATCTGCATGCCCAGGTACTGCTCGAGTTTGAGGCGTGGCGAATCTTCGGATGAAATGCTCATGCTTGAATTTCTGCTTATGAATAAAAATTTCGCACCAATAAATTTCGTTCTGCTTTACTTTGGTGCAGGAATCACGGTGTTCTTTCCTCCTATGAAAGCATTTTTCCTCTGCGGATAGAAGGAAAGCCGCGTCACCACTGGCTTTGCGGGTGATCGGTAAAAGTTGGCAAACCGCTTGCATTCCTTTCAATAAATATAAATTCCCCAGCGGAATAATTAGCAAGCCGACAGGAGGCAAACGATGTTGCCAAATGAAACCCAGCAGATCATCGACAAGCACGGCATCAAATATGTACTGGCGCAGTTCGTGGATATCCACGGTTCGGCCAAGACCAAATCGGTTCCCGTATCTGGCCTGAAAGCCGTCGCAGAAGATGGTGCTGGCTTTGCCGGCTTCGCGATCTGCGGCATGGGCATGGAGCCGCATGGCCCTGATTTCATGGCCAAGGGCGATCTGTCCACGCTGACCCCCGTGCCATGGCAGCCGGGTTACGGCCGCGTGGTGTGCATCGGGCACGTCAATGGCGAGCCCTGGCCGTATGACAGTCGCTATGTGCTGCAACAGCAGGTGGAACGCCTCAAGGCCCGTGGCTGGACCCTCAACACCGGCCTGGAACCCGAGTTCAACCTGATGCGCCGGGATGAAAACGGCACCCTGCAACTGGTCGATGCCAGCGATAACCTGGACAAGCCCTGCTACGACTACAAGGGGCTGTCGCGCTCCCGCGAGTTCCTAGAGAAGCTCACCGAAGCCTTGCAGCCGGTCGGTTTCGACATCTATCAGATCGACCACGAGGACGCCAACGGCCAGTTCGAGATCAACTACACCTACAGCGATGCCATGGAGTCGGCGGACCGTTTCACCTTCTTCCGCATGGCCGCCGGCGAGATCGCCAACGACCTGGGCATGATCTGCTCGTTCATGCCCAAGCCGGACCCGAAGCGTGCAGGCAACGGCATGCACTTCCATCTGTCGATCGCCAGCGCCGAGAGCAAGAACCTGTTCTTCGACGCCAGCGACAAGAACGGCATGGGCCTGTCGAAACTGGCCTATCACTTCGCTGCCGGTCTGCTTGCCCATGGCCCGGCCTTGTGCGCCTTCGCCGCGCCGACGGTGAACTCCTACAAGCGCCTGGTCGTGGGCAACTCGCTGTCCGGCGCGACCTGGGCGCCAGCCTTCATCGCCTTTGGTGCCAATAACCGTTCGGCCATGGTGCGCGTGCCTTATGGCCGCCTCGAATTCCGCCTGCCGGACGCCGGCTGCAACCCGTACCTGGTCACCGCCGCGATCATCGCCGCCGGCCTGGACGGTATCGACCGGCAACTGGTGCCCGACCAGATCTGCAACGAAAACCTCTACTCGCTGGGACTCGAAGCCATCGCCGCGAAAGGCATCAAGACCCTGCCGCAGTCGCTCAAGGAAGCGTGCGATGCGCTGGAGGCAGACGCCTTGTTCGCCGAAGTGATGGGCAAGGAGATCGTCGGCGAGTTCATCAAGCTCAAGCGCATGGAGTGGGTGGAGTACAGCCGCCACGTCTCCGACTGGGAGATCAAGCGCTACACCGAATTCTTCTGATCCGACCGTAACCACAAACGATTTTCTAGGCGTTCGCCGATGGCGGGCGCCTTCTGCCCAGGAGTTATAGCTATGTGTGGAATCGTGGGGCTTTACCTGAAAAATCCGGCGCTGGAATCACAGCTCGGCAAACTCTTCGAGCCGATGCTCGAAGCCATGACCGATCGCGGCCCGGACAGTGCCGGCTTCGCCATCTACGGCGATGAAGTCGGTGATGGCTGGATCAAGCTGACCCTGCAGGCGACCACCGAGGCCTTCGACTGGAAGGCCCTGATGGGCGCCCTGGAAGGCCGTCTCGGCAGCCCCCTGGACTGGTTCCAGAACGCCAGCGCCGCTGTGCTCAAGGTCAAGGCCGAGGAAGCCGACGTGCGTGCCGCCCTGGCCGAACTGGCACCGAGCGTGCGCATCATGAGCGCCGGCCAGAGCATCGAAATCCTCAAGGGCATGGGCTTGCCGAAGGAAATCTCCACGCGCTTCGGCCTGGCCTCCATGAAGGGCAGCCACATCATCGGCCACACCCGCATGGCCACCGAGAGCGCCGTGACCATGGAAGGCAGCCACCCGTTCTCCACCGGCAAGGACCTGTGCCTGGTGCACAACGGCTCGCTGTCCAACCACTTCCGCCTGCGCCAGGAACTGCGCCGCGAAGGCATCAGCTTCGAGACCGAGAACGACACCGAAGTGGCCGCCGGCTACCTGACCTGGCGCCTGCAACAGGGCGATACCCTGAAAGAAGCGCTCGACCACTCCCTGGAGGACCTGGACGGCTTCTTCACCTTTGCCATCGGCACCCGTAATGGCTTCGCCGTGATCCGCGACCCGATCGCCTGCAAGCCGGCGATCCTCGCCGAGACCGACGACTACGTGGCGATGGCCTCGGAGTATCAGGCGCTGTCGAGCCTGCCGGGTATCGACAAGGCCAAGGTCTGGGAACCCGTTCCCGCCACCATGTACATCTGGGAACGCGAGTCGGCTTAAGGAGCCCGCACATGAAAACCATCGATTTGTCCGTTTCGACCGTGCGCGACCTCAACCAGGCCCTGCACGATCAAGTCAACAATGTCCAAGACCGCGAGTGGGTGGTGACCCACGCCAACGGCGCGCACAACCTCGCTGTCGGCGTCAACGAGGCCATCTCCATCGATATCCAGGGGCATGCCGGCTACTACTGCGCGGGCATGAACCAGAAGGCCGCGATCACCGTGCACGGCAACGTCGGCGTGGGTTGTGCGGAAAACATGATGAGCGGCTACGTGCGGGTCAAGGGCAGTGCCTCCCAGGCCGCCGGCGCCACCGCCCATGGCGGCCTGCTGGTCATCGAGGGCGACGCTGGCGCACGCTGCGGGATTTCCATGAAAGGCATCGACATCGTGGTCGGCGGCAGCATCGGCCACATGAGCTGCTTCATGGGCCAGGCCGGACGCCTGGTGGTGTGCGGCGATGCCGGCGATGCGCTGGGCGACTCGCTGTACGAGACCAAGATCTTCGTCAAAGGTAGCGTCGAGTCGCTGGGCTCCGACTGCATCGAGAAGGAGATGCGCCCCGAGCACATCGAAGAGTTGCAAGAGCTGCTCAACCGCGCCGGCTTCAAGGAAAACGCCGCGGACTTCAAACGCTATGGCTCGGCTCGCCAGCTGTACAACTTCAAAGTCGACAACGCCTCCGCGTACTGATCCAGGAGCATCACCATGAGCGAGAAACCCACTCCAGTCCTGCGCGAGTCGGCCACCTTCGATCGCCTGGCCATCCAGGAAATCCAGCGTGCCGCCGAGACCGGCATCTACGACATCCGTGGTGGTGGCACCAAGCGCAAGCTGCCGCACTTCGACGACCTGCTGCTGCTCGGCGCTTCGGTGTCGCGCTACCCGCTGGAGGGCTACCGCGAGAAATGCGGCACTGACGTGATCCTCGGCAACCGCTTCGCCAAGAAGCCGCTGCACCTGAAGATTCCGGTAACCATCGCCGGCATGAGTTTCGGCGCGCTGTCGGCCAACGCCAAGGAAGCCCTCGGCCGTGGCGCGACCATCGCCGGCACCAGCACCACCACCGGCGACGGCGGCATGACCCCGGAAGAGCGCGGCCAGTCGCAAAACCTGGTCTACCAGTACCTGCCGTCGCGCTACGGCATGAACCCGGACGACCTGCGCAAGGCCGACGCCATCGAGATCGTCCTCGGCCAGGGCGCCAAGCCGGGCGGCGGCGGCATGCTGCTGGGCATGAAGGTCACCGAGCGCGTGGCCGGCATGCGTACCCTGCCGATCGGCGTCGACCAGCGTTCTGCCTGCCGTCACCCGGACTGGACCGGCCCGGACGACCTGGCGATCAAGATCGCCGAGATCCGCGAGATCACCGACTGGGAAAAACCCATCTATGTGAAGATCGGTGCCAGCCGTCCCTACTACGACGTGAAACTGGCGGTCAAGGCCGGTGCCGACGTGATCGTGCTCGACGGCATGCAGGGCGGCACCGCGGCGACCCAGGAGGTGTTCATCGAGCACGTCGGCATCCCGATCCTGCCGGCCATTCCGCAAGCCGTGCAGGCGCTGCAGGAAATGGGCATGCACCGCAAGGTCCAGTTGATCGTCTCCGGTGGTATCCGCAACGGTGCCGACGTGGCCAAGGCCATGGCCCTGGGCGCTGACGCCGTGGCCATCGGCACTGCGGCGCTGATCGCCCTGGGCGACAACCACCCGCGTCTGGACGAAGAGCTGAAGAAGATCGGCTCGGCCGCCGGTTTCTACGACGATTGGCAGAATGGTCGAGACCCGGCCGGTATCACCACCCAGGACCCGGAACTGTCCAAGCGTCTCGATCCGGTCGAAGGCGGCCGCCGCCTGGCCAACTACCTGCGCGTGCTGGTGCTGGAGGCGCAGACCATGGCCCGTGCCTGTGGCAAGTCGCACCTGCACAACCTCGACCCCGAGGACCTGGTGGCGCTGACCGTGGAGTCCGCGGCCATGGCCCGCGTACCGCTGGCCGGGACCAGCTGGATTCCTGGGCAGCAGTACTGATCGTGAGCCAAAACGCCCGGTGGCATCGTCTCCGGGCGTTTTTCTTTGTCTGTTTATCAGCGACACGCGCCACCAGAGCAGCGGTCGAGCAATTCTGTTTCTACTGCCGATCCTTCCCGAACTCATGTGTGAGGAATCGATGTAATGGGTGAACGAAAAATAAAACGTGCGCTGCTGGCGCTGGCATTGCTGCCAGGCCTGGCAAGCGCGGAAGAGGCCACGCTCAACAGTGGCGACACCGCCTGGATGATGGTGTCCACCGTCCTGGTCTTGATGATGCTGGTGCCGGGGCTGGCACTGTTCTATGGCGGCATGGTCCGCGCGAAGAACCTGCTCTCGGTGTTCACCCAATGCTTCGCCGTGGCCGGGGTGATCGGCATGCTCTGGGTGATCTATGGCTACAGCCTGTTCGCCGATACCACCGGGATGGAGGAGGGCGTGGTCAACCTGCATAGCCTGATCGGCGGCCTGCAGCACTTCCTGCTGCTCGACCTGACCCGCGAGAGCCTGGTGGCGGCGATTCCACAGAGCGTGTTCGCGACCTTCCAGATGACCTTCGCCCTGATCACGCCGATGATCATCGCCGGCGCGTTCGCCGAGCGCATGAAGTTCTCGGCGGTGCTGCTGTTCACCGCACTGTGGTTCACCTTCTGCTACGCGCCATTGGCGCACATGGCCTGGAGCGGACCGGGCGGCCTGCTGTGGGACTGGGGCATTCTCGAATTCGCCGGTGGCACCGTGGTGCATATCAACTCCGGCGTGGCCGGCCTGGTCGCCTGCCTGGTGCTGGGCAAGCGCAAGGGCTATCCGGGCACGGCGATGCCGCCGCACAACATGGGCTTCGCCTTGACCGGCGCGGCGCTGCTGTGGGTCGGCTGGTTCGGTTTCAACGTCGGCTCGGCCGTGGCCGCCAGCGAGAACGCCGGCATGGCCATGCTCACCACGCAGATCGCCGCCTGTTCCGGCATCGTCGGCTGGTTGGCCATCGAATGGTTGAAGAGCGGCCGGCCCAGTGCGCTGGGCGCGGCTTCCGGGGCCTTGGCCGGCCTGGTGACCATCACCCCCGCGTGCGGCTTCGTTGGCCCGGGTGGTGCGCTGATCATGGGTTTCGTCACCGGGGTGATCTGCTTCTTCGCCATCGCCTGGCTCAAGCGCGCGCTGGGCTACGACGACTCGCTGGATGCCTTCGGCCTGCATGGCGTGGGCGGCATCGTCGGCTCGATCCTCACGGGTGTATTCGCCTCGAAATCCCTGGGCGGTTTCCAGGACATCGAGATCGCCGCGCAGGTGCTGGTCCAGGCCAAGAGCGTGCTGTTCACCATCGTCTACTGCGCGATCGTGACCTTCGTTCTACTCAAGCTGACTGGCTTGCTGACCCGTGGTTTGCGTGTCAGTGAAGAGGTCGAGCAGCAGGGGCTGGATATCAGCCAGCACGGCGAGCGTGCCTATACCTGAAGCGGTAGGAGCGCCAGCCCCGCTGGTTGCGGGGCTGGGGGCTTTTCACATGCGGCGCTGGGCAATTGCTACGGCGAACTCTTCCGAAAGACTCTTGCCGAGCTGGGCGATAGCGCTTACCGAGCCCAGCTCGTGCACGGAAATGCCACGCAGGGTGATCAGTTCATGATTGGCGAGGTTGGTGAATTGCAGGGCGATGGAACCATCCGCCATGCGCGTCGCCTCACACTCATAAGCTGGCATGGTGTCAGTGAAGAGTTGGCCGATATCGGTGGGAGACAGGTAAGACTGAGCGGTGGCCATGACGTGCTCCTTTCGAGTGGGTGGCTAGGGGCTGTCGACGTTTCGTCGTGCAACCCTTCGGGACGGGCGATTCGCTGCATCGGGCGCAATGCACGCACCGCCTTGTGATGGTTCGAGGGCCGGCGCCCCTGATTTCCGAATGACTCTCGTAGGCTAGACCTCCGGCTGGTGCTGTAAAGCAGCGGCCAATGGCCATGTTTTCTGGTTTTTTTCCATGAGTGGCGGCATGGCTGGCGTGCGACGGCAAAACCGTCCGTCCGACTGGCGATGCGGCAGACCAGCGGTGCTTGTTGGTCTGACCGGAATGCAACGGTAGACTGCCGCTCCCTGGCATCCAGTATCGGAATACCCATGAGCGCGGCGGACCTCTACCTCAGTTACTTCGAGATGCATGAGCCTATCGGCGTGTTCTCCATCGTCACCGATGGCAAACAGGTGCTGGCCCTGGATTTCGGCGATCCCGAACTGCGCTTGCTGCCCTTGATGCGCAAGCGCTTCGGCACGCCGGACGTGCGCTTGCAGGCGGCCAGGCGCTGTATCGTCGGCCCACGCTTGCGTGATTATTTCGCCGGCGATTTCAACGCCCTCGACGGCCTTGCGGTGGATGGCGGCGGTACGGATTTCCAGCAGCGAGTCTGGGCTGCGCTGCGCGATATCGCACCTGGCACTACCCGCAGTTATGGTGAATTGGCCAAGCTGCTCGGCTCGCCGGGAGCGGCCCGCGCCGTCGGCCTGGCCAACTCGCTCAACCCGATCAGCCTGATCGTGCCGTGCCACAGGGTGATCGGCTCCTCCGGCGCGCTGACCGGCTATGCCGGCGGCATGGCACTCAAGCGCTGGCTGCTGGATTTCGAGAGTGGGCAACTGGGCAGGGCGCAGATTTCGTTGTTGTAGGCGCATACTGATCATCTGCCTGTGATGAAGTTTAAGCCTGCTGATGTACAAGCCTGAGCAGACCTGGAAAGCAAAGCGAATTCGTTATGGTGAAGAAGTGGAAAACGTTGAGGGCTTCAGTTTCCAGTGACAGGTGCAGGCGGCGTAATGAAAGACACCACGAATCGGCATGCTGATAAGACAAGGCAGATCGAACTGGCGCTCACTAGCCGCGTCTGTTGTGTTCTCGCTTCTAGGCACGATCAGTACGTAGGGTGGACAACGCTCTTTTTGTCCACCTCATCACTGATGTAACGGTGGACAAAAAGAGCGTTGTCCACCCTACAAAGGGTTACTCGCCAATATCCTCATTCCACAACTCCGGCTTTTCCGCGATGAACTGCTGCATCAACCCGATGCAGGTTTCATCCTGCAGCACTTCGACTTCCACGCCGCGCGACAACAGCAGCGACTCATCGCCGAGGAAGGTGCGGTTCTCGCCGACGATCACCTTGGGGATGCCGTAGAGCAGGATCGCGCCGCTGCACATGGGGCAGGGCGATAGGGTGGTGTAGAGCACCGATTCCTTGTAGACCTTTGCGGGCTGGCGGCCGGCGTTCTCGAAGGCGTCCATCTCGCCGTGCTTGATCGCGCTGCCTTCCTGCACGCGGCGGTTATGACCACGGCCGATGATGCGACCGTTGTGCACGATCACCGAGCCGATGGGGATGCCGCCCTCGGCGAGACCTTGCCGGGCTTCTTCGATGGCTGCTTGCATGAACGGGTCCATAGGCACTC
This sequence comes from Pseudomonas sp. LRF_L74, assembly GCF_965644255.1. Lineage (NCBI taxonomy): Bacteria > Pseudomonadati > Pseudomonadota > Gammaproteobacteria > Pseudomonadales > Pseudomonadaceae > Pseudomonas > Pseudomonas sp. LRF_L74. The sequence continues at coordinate 186,553 of NZ_CBFFRH010000002.1, forward strand.
CCTGAATGGAAAACGCCCGGCTGGAAGAGCCGGGCGTTGTCAGTCTTAGCCGCTCCGGGGAGCGCTTGTCCAGTCAGAGCTTGAACAGGCGCGCCGCGTTGCCGTGGAAGAAGCGTTCCAGCACCTCGTCGCGCAGGCCCAGGCGCTGGGCATCCTCGATGCTCTGGCGGATCGGTCGGAAGGTGTAGGACGAGCCGAACAGCAACTGCTCGCCGAGGAAGCCGTTGGCCGCTTGCACGTAGCCTTCGCTGCCCGGCTGGAACAGGTACATGTCCGGCACCAGGTGGATGTTGGCGTAGCGGAAGGCGACGCCGATGGCCTGCTGCACGTTGGGCCAGTAGCCGTGGTAGACGACGATGGCCAGGTCCGGGAAGGCGCGGGCCACGGCGGCCAGGCGGCCGGGGTCGTTGTAGGCCGGGTCGGGCGTGGTCGGGCCGCTCATCAGGAACAGCGGCACGCCACGGCGTTGCAGATGCTCGTAGATCGGCCAGTACAACGGATCGTCGGCATGCCGTGCCGGTTCGCCGAAGCCCGGTTCCAGGTCGATACCGGCCAGGCCGAGCACGTCGATGGCGCGGTCGATCTCCGCCAGGGCGCCTTCCACGCCTTGCAGCGCAGGGTCGATGCCGGCGATGCCGAGCAGTTCGTCATGGCCATGGACGATGCCATGGATGGTGTCGTTGGGCAGGTGCTGCGAGGGCGTGTGGCGGCCGACCACCACGGCCTTGTACAGGCCAGCATCGCGGACTTCGGCGAGGAAGCCGGCGGGCGTCAGCGAGCGCTCGAAATGGTTGTCCGGGCCACGCGTGCCGACGCGGCGGTTGAGCCAGCGCGCCACTTCGTGTTCCGGCGAACCGGGGGTGGCGCCGAAGAAGTCGTGCAGGTAGGCCGGACGGCAGCGCATGTCGATGATTTTCATGCCGTCGCTCCCTGCTTGCCTGCGCGTACGTCGAACGCGCCACCAGTGAAGGCACCCTCGACGGTGACCTTGCCCTTGCCGGGCAGCAGTGGGAACACCAGTTCGGCGAAGCGATAGGCCTCTTCCAGGTGCGGGTAGCCGGACAGCACGAAGCTGTCGACACCCAGTTCGGCATATTCCAGCAGGCGCGCGGCGACCGTCTCGGGATCGCCGACCAGCGCGGTGCCGGCGCCGCCACGCACCAGGCCGACCCCGGCCCAGAGATTGGGTGCCACTTCCAGCTTGTCGCGGCGCCCGCCGTGCAGCGCGGCCATGCGTGCCTGGCCGACCGAATCCATTTGGGCGTAGTTGGCCTGGGCGGCGGCGATGGTCTCGTCGTCGAGGTGGCTGATCAGTTCCTCGGCGGCGGCCCAGGCCTTTTCGTTGGTCTCGCGCACGATCACGTGCAGGCGCACGCCGAAGCGTACGCTGCGCCCATGCCTGGCCGCGCGCTCACGGACGTCGGCGATCTTCTCGGCCACTGCGGCGGGCGGCTCGCCCCAGGTCAGGTAGGCATCCACATGTTGCGCCGCCAGTTCATGGGCGGCCGGCGAGGAGCCGCCGAAGTACAGCGGCGGGTAGGGCTTCTGTACCGGTTCGAAGAAGTTCTGCGCGCCCTTGACCTTGAGGTGCTTGCCATCGAAATCGACGGTCTCGCCCTGCAACACGCGGCGCCACACGCCGAGGAATTCGTCGGCGGCCTCGTAGCGCTGGTCATGGGGCAGGAACACGCCATCGGCGGCCAGTTCGGTGGCGTCGCCGCCTGGCACCACGTTGAGCAGCAGGCGCCCGCCGCTGGCCTGGTCCAGCGTCGCCGCCTGGCGCGCCGAGGCGGTCGGGTTGCCCAGCGAGGTGCGCAGGGCCACCAGCAGCTTGATGCGCTGGGTCACCGGAACCAGGCTGGCGGCGGTGACCCAGGGGTCGAGGCAACTGGCGCCGGTTGGAATCAGCAGGCCGTCATAGCCGAGGGTGTCGGCGGCCACGGCGATCTGCCGCATGTAGGCGTTGCTGGCCGGGCGGCCGCTATCGGATTTGCCCAGGTAGCGGGTGTCACCCGAGGTGGGGAGGAACCAGAAAATATCGAGGCTCATGAATGTGTCCTGATTGCCATAAGGTTTGGAGCGTCGTTGGCGGCGCTCACGGGAGCAACGCATGGCGGTGTTTCTCGTTGTAGATAGCCACTGGGAAAGCCCTTCACGTCGCTCCCGCCTGCGCGGGAATGACGACTGTTCCAGCCATTCCTCAGATCGAAAGGTTGATCACCCGGTTGCCCTGGGAGCTTTGGGCAGGGCGCCGCTTGTTCACCACCAGTTCGCCGATCTTGATCAACTGCGCGCGGGTCACGTTGCGGCTGAGGCCGAGCAGGTTGGCGGTATGCACCTGGTTGTAGTGGCAGAAGCGATAGGCCGCGCGCAGCAAGGCGTCCTCGACCTTTTCGTGGAGGGCGCCGCTCTGTTCCTCGAACAGCTTCTGGAAGGCGCGCTGCAATAAGGCGTCGGCGGATTCGTCCTGTGTACGACTGGCTTCTTCCTGGCGTTCGATGCGCAGGTTCGACAGGTACAGGTCGCTGGCCTGGATCACGCTGTCGCGGCACACCAGCAGGGTGTGGTGGATCACGTTCTCCAGTTCGCGGATGTTGCCCGGCCAGCCGTAGCGGGTGAGTTTCTTCTGCGCATCATCGGCCAGGCTGACGGCGTTGTAGCCGAGGCGCCGGCTGTATTCGGCGATGAAGTGCCGGGTCAGCGGCAGGATGTCGCCGGGACGCTCACGCAGCGGATGCAGTTGCAGGCTGACCACGCCGAGGCGGTAGTACAGGTCCTCGCGGAAATGCCCGGCATTGATCGCCTTTTCCAGGTGTACGTTGGTCGCGGCCAGCACCCGCACGTTGATCGGGATGCTCTTGCGCGATCCCAGGCGCACCACCTCGCGCTCCTGCAGCACGCGCAGCAGCTTGACCTGGATCGCCATCGGCAGGTCGCCGATCTCGTCGAGGAACAGGGTGCCGCCGTTGGCTTCTTCGAACCAGCCGGCCTTGGCGGTCAGGGCACCGGTGAAGGCGCCTTTTTCATGGCCGAACAGCTCGGCTTCTACCAGCGACTCGGAAAACGCTCCGCAGTTGACCGCCACGAACGGGCCGTTGCGGCGGCCGCTGAGGTTGTGCACGTGACGGGCGACCAACTCCTTGCCGGTCCCGGTTTCGCCGATGATCAGGACGCTGGCCTCGCTGGGGGCGACCTGTTGCAAATGGGCGAGCAGTGCCTGGGACTTGGGGTCCTCGAAGACCTGGGCGGTGGCCCTGATCGAGGTAGCCAGTGCGGGAGAGGGCGGGAGGGTCAGGAGTTGCATGGTCATCATCCCTTCAGGAGTAGAAAGACGGGGTCGGGCGCGTCTCGTTCAGCGCCCACTCGCCCAGCTCGTGGATGCGGTAATCCACCGGGTCGTGCAGGGTCTGGGTACGCAGGTTGCGCCAGTAACGGTCGAAGCGCAGCGAGGCATGGGTGGCGCGGGCGCCGGTGACTTCGAACAGGCGGCTGCACAGATCGAGGCCGACGCGGGTGGACGCGACCTTGGCCGTGGCGATGGAGACCGCCAGTTGCGCACGCTCTTCGGCCCCGAGGTTGTGCTCCTTGCGCCAGGCCTCGTCGAGTTGTGCCGCCGCCCGCTCGACCAGCGCCCGCACACCTTCCAGGCCGACCCAGAACTCGCCGTAGTGACGCAACACATAAGGGTCTTCGCTGACGTGCTGGGCCTTGGACTTGAACCATGGCCTGGCTTCCTTGAGCGTGTACTGGCGGGCTTCCTCCAGGGCACCTTCGGCGATGCCGAGGAACAGGTGAGTGAAATGCAATTGCGCGATCAGCGGGCGCAGGCTGGAGAACGGCGTGCTCAGCGGGCCTGGGTTGAGCAGCAGCTCGGATTCTTCCACGCGCACTCGTTCGAAGGTGGCGCTGCCGCTGTCGGTCTGGCGCTGGCCCATGTTGTCCCAATCGCCGTGCAGGGTGATGCCGGTGCGCCCGCTGGGAATGGCGGCAATCAGCAGTTTGCCGCCCGCGCTTTCGTCGACGGCCGAGGCGATCAGCATTTCCGAATCGCTGGCGCCGGAGCAGAAGCTCTTCTTGCCGGAGAACTCGCGCCAGCCGTCGAATTTCTTCACCACGGTGCGGGTATCCAGCGGGTTCAGGGCATTGCCCCAGAACCAGTTCTTGCGCGCGGTCTGTTCGAACCAGGGCTGCCATTGCTCGGGTTGGGAAAACAGGCGGACGGTCGCCAGCATGACGTGCTGGAAGCCGAAAACATGGGCGATGGAGCTGTCGACCTTGGCAAACTCGCGAACGATGTTCAGCGTGTCGCTCCAGTTCGCGCCGATGCCGCCGAATTGGCTCGGGATAACCAGCGACAGCAGGCCGCTCTGGCGGATCGCATCGCGCTCGGCTTTCGGCGTGCCGCCTTTCACATCGCGCTCCGCGGCCGTTTCCGCGAAGTCTGCGGCCAGGCGGCGTGCCGTTTGCAGCGGGCTCAGTACGGCCGGTTGTTGATTGGCGCTCATAAGGGTGTCCTTGCTTGTTCAGGAAGCCCGCCGTCGGGTGTGCGTCTTGCACATGTCGTAAGCGGGAACGGCACGCCGATCAGGCGATGCGGCGCAATTCGCGGCTGGCACTGCCAAGCAGCGGACGGGCGCGTGCGGCGGCCAGGCGAATACGTGCCTGGAGCGATTCGCTGACGATCCGGTAGTCGGCGAAGTCGGCCTCCGTGGCGTAGACCCCGATGGGCAAGGTAAGCGACTGGAAGAAGCTGAACAGCGGGCGCAACTGGTGATCGATGACCAGGGCATGCAACGGACTGCCACCGGTAGCGGCGAGCAGTACCGGGGTATCCACCAGTGCCTCGATGCCGACCAGGTCGAACAGGTGCTTGAGCAGGCCTGGATAGGAACCGCGATAGACCGGCGAGGCGACGATCAGCAGGTCGGCGTTCTCGATGGCGCGGATCTGCTCTTCCACCTCCGCCGGCAGCTCGTTGCGCGACAGGGCGCCGCCGACCGGGCGGGCAATATCGGCGAGTTCGACGATGCGGGTAGTGGCGTGCAGCGTTTCGGCCACCTCGGCCAGGATCGCCTCTGCCAGTACCAGGGTGCGTGAGGGGCGGTAGGCGCCGCCGGACACGGCGACGATGTTCAAGGGCGCAGTCATGTTGGGTTCCTCTGCTGTTGCTCGTTGAACAGGCTTGGAGCAAGAGCTGTACCAATATTCAAATTATTGATTTAAAAGGATAAAAAAATAGTTTTCGATTCGAGGCTGTTGGCTGCGAAGGGTTTTGTTGCATTGCTGTTGCTGGGCGTACAGTTGCCGATGCAACAGTCGCTGAAATGGACAGCTCCTCCGCCGGCAACAAGTTGGTTGCAGGACAGTGGCGCTAAAGTAGATGTGTAAAAAAGAATAGAAAAATATCTTTTTAGAATATTTTTATGTTTAAAGCATGGGCGAAGTCTTGCTGCCGTTTCATTTCAAGGCACAGGCCTGGCCAGGTCCAGGCTTGTGCCTTGCCGCTTGCGTTCAGGCCTCGCTGAGCAGGCCCTTGGCTCAGCGCATGCCCAGGCGCTTGGCCAGGCGTGTCAGGTTGGCGCGATCGACGCCGAGCTCCTGGGCCGCGCTGCTCCATTTGCCTTGATGGCGTGCGAGCACCTGTTCGATCAGCGACTTCTGGTAGCTGTCGATTGCGTCTTTGAGAGGGACGCCCTGAGACACTGGCGGTTGCGGCAGAGCGGTCCTGGCGGCGGTTTGCAGCGGCTCCTGCAGGTCGAGGCTCTGCGTCTCGATGGTCAGGATACGGGGCCGTTCGGGTTGCACGGCAAGGCTTTTGAGCACTGCCCGGCCGATCAGGTGCTCCAGTTCACGGACATTGCCTGGCCACTGATAGGCGAGCAGGGCCTTTTGCGTGTCGGCACTCATGCGGATGCTGCGCAGGCCCAGGCGCGCACGATTTTCCTCGAGGAAGTAACCGGCCAGCAGGAGTACGTCGCGACCCCGTTCGCGCAACGGAGGCACCAGCAGGGGGTAAACGCTGAGGCGATGGTAAAGATCGGCACGGAACCGCCCCGAGCGGACCTCTTCGGCCAGGTCGCGATTGGTCGCGGCGATCACCCGGACATCGACCCGGTGCTCACGGTCCGATCCGACCCGCTGCAACTGGCCGCTTTGCAGCACGCGCAGCAGTTTGCCCTGGGTCGCCAGCGGCAGCTCGCCGACCTCATCGAGAAACAGCGTGCCGCCATCGGCCAATTCGAACTTGCCGCTGCGTTCGGCCACGGCGCCGGAGAAGGCGCCACGGACATGGCCGAACAGCTCGCTTTCCACCAGGGTGTCGGGCAGGGCCGCGCAGTTGATGCTGATCAGCACCTTGCGGGCGCGTGGGGAACGGCGATGGATCGCCTCGGCCACCAGTTCCTTGCCGACCCCGGTTTCCCCGCTGATCAGCACGGTCAGCGGGCTCTGGCCGACCAGGTCGATTTCCTGTTGCAGGCGTTTGTGACTGATGCTCTGGCCGATCAGCTCGCGGGGCAGGCGACCGCCGGCGGCGCGTTTGTAGACCTCGGTCAGTTGCCGCTGGTCTTCGGCGATGCGCGCCAGTTGCTCGATACGTTCACTGGCCATGACCGTCGCGGCGGCGAGGCTGGCAAAGGCTTCCAGATTGTCGAGGTTGACGCTGCCGAACCGTGCCGGATCGAGCGAGTCGAGGGTCAGCAGGCCCCAGGGTTTGTCTTGGACGAGCAGGCGACAGCCCAGGCAGTCGTGGATTTCCAGGTCGCCGTGCTGGTGCTCGACCAGGCCGTCGTAGGGGTCGGGCAGTTCGCAGTCGGTGGCGAAGCGCAATGGCCCCGGGTTTTCCATCAGGCGTGCCAGGCGTGGATGTTCGTCCAGCTTGAATCGACGGCCCAGGGTATCGGGGCTCAGGCCCAGTACCGACAGCGGCACCAGCACGTCACCTTCCAGCTTGAGCAGCGCGACCGCGTCGCAGGGCAGGAATTCGCGCAGGGCGGCGAGCAGGCGGCGATAACGTTCCTCGTCCCGCAGGTCCCGGGACAGATCGGCGACCAGGGGAATGAGGATGCGTAGCAAGGGGTTGTGAGTCATAAAGACTTCCATGAGTCATTTTGACGATGAGTTAATCGAGTCATTGTGACTCTTTATTTTTTAAATTACTGATTTTTATTGGTTTTATATTGGCATGAAAGATGGATCGCATTGGCTATCGAACGCTACCACGCTTGAGCCGGGCGGGGAACGCGAACATCGGATGGAGAGACAGGCATGCAGATCGTCGATCGTTCCACCGCCTTGGCCATCGCGCCTATCTGGCGCCTGGGATTTCGCCCATTTTTCCTCGCCGGAGCGGCATTCTCGGTCATCGCTGTCGCGCTCTGGGGAGCGCTGCTGAATGGCTGGGTGACGTGGCAGCCTGTGGGAGGAGCATTGGCCTGGCATCGCCATGAAATGCTGTTTGGCTTCGCGATCGAGATCATCGCCGGTTTCCTGCTGACTGCGGCGCAGAACTGGACCGGCCGGCCGGGATTGTCGGGGCGTCCGCTGATGGCGCTGGTTGCGCTATGGCTGCTGGGACGTATCGCCTGGCTGGTCGCGCCAGACTGGCGTTTGTTGGCACTGGTGCAGTTGTCGTTCCTGCCACTGGTGGCGTTTGCCGTGGGGCGGATGGTGTATGCCGCACGCCAGCGGCGTAACTATCCGGTGGTATTGATCCTGATGCTGTTGTGGGCTTGTCAGGTATCGGTATTCGCGGGTCTGGCTACGGGCGATGAAGGTATGCAGCGGCGTGGCGCATTGGCTGCCTTGTGGCTGATCGGTGCCTTGCTGGCGATGATTGGCGGACGAGTGATTCCGTTCTTCACCCAGCGCGGCCTTGGCCTGGCCGATGCGTTGCCGAGCCCGGCGTGGCTGGATCGTGGCGTGCTGGTCTGCTCGCTGGGGGCAGCGTTGAGCATGGCACTGGGGCTCAATGATGGACCGCGTTGGTCGATGGCGCCGTTGTTCATGGCGTTGGCGGTCCTGCATCTTTATCGCCTGTCGCTCTGGTACAGGCGAGGCATCTGGGCTGTGCCGCTGCTCTGGTCGCTGCACCTGGCCTATGCCTGGCTGGCGATAGCGGCGCTGGGGATGGCGGCGTGGCACGAAGGGTTGCCGATCTCGCCGAGCCTGCCGGCGCATGCGCTGGCGGTAGGAGCGTTGGCGGGGCTGGTATTGGCGATGACCTGTCGGGTGAGCCTGGGCCACACAGGCAGGCCGTTGCAGGTGCCCCTGCTGGCTGCCTGGGCGTTCGCGGCCTTGCAGGTCGCCGCGTTGTGCCGTGTGGTGCTGGTGCTCTTCAGCCAGTGGGGGCTGCTGGCGTCGGTAGGCTTATGGTGCGTGGCGTTCGGGCTGTTTCTTTGGCTTTACGTGCCGATCCTGACGCGTGCCCGGATCGATGGCCTGCCGGGCTAGGCAGATACGCGCAGCGGATACCATGGGATGCAGTCCCTGGCGACTGGCAAGGTCAGTAGCGGCAAACCAGCAGTGCGCCGCTCAGGCTGGTGGCCAGTAACCCGTGGCCCGACTCGTGGCTGGGGCAGCAGCTTGCCGCGACGGTCATGGTGGCGGGATGTCCTGGGAGATCGGTCGGTCGCGCCACTCAGGCATAGGTTGAAGCGGACCATCCACGTGACCATCAAGGCTACAACCGTCAATCTTGTCGAAGCGCCTGGAGGTAGGCGCAGAACATGTCGGCCATCGTATCGGCATAGACCTTGATTTCCGCCTTGGTCCGCCGAGTTTGGGAAAAACTGTTACCCACCGTGCCGAGCGTCGTGAAAATGAGATCGCCCGCCAGCTCGCGGGATGCAGCGGATGCCTTCGGCAAGGCCTCCATCATGAAGACATCGATCATCTGATCGCCTTCGGCCCGAGCCTGGCGCGCTTCCGGGCTGTCGCGATAGAGCGGAGCCGCATCATTGAGCGCACCGCGAACCTCGGCTTCTTCGCACTCGGAGCGCAGGAAGGCATGTACGACGGTACGCAAGCGCTCCAAGTGCGGCGTACTGGCATCTTCGAGGATGTTGCGCAGCATCTTGGTCGTCTGCATCCACTCATCGACCTGGAGACGAAACAGGATCGACGCCTTGTTGGGGAAATACTGATAGATCGACCCGACGCTGACGCCGGCCTTCTCGGCGACGCGCGCCGTGGTAAAGCGGGTGGCACCTTCCTCGGCCAGAACCTGGGTGGCTGCTTGCAGGATAGCTGCAACCAGTTCGGTCGAACGTGCCTGCTGGGGTTGCTTGCGCGAGGAAATCTGGGGACGGCGGCGAGTGGTCATGGTGGTGTGGCGTTGCAATGCCCGTTACACGGAAATCCGATCGTTTAGCGCATGCTTGAATGCGATTGATTATTCGCATGCTAGCGTGGCATTGAGCGACAGCTCAACCCTTGATTGACGACCTGCGTAGCTGCGCTGGCCGCTGGCGCAACCGCACATGACTATCCGTCGACGCCTGCCATTGGATGCGCGTCCGTTCGAGATGCCGGCTCGGACGATCACCCTGCGATACCGCTTTTACTGACGGAATACCTGAGCTTTCTTCTCCAGGCAGCCCTTAAAAACTCGGCCAATCAGCCGCCATCCCAGACCAATCCAGCGCTGACGCGAGTAGATGCCATGGTCCGAAAACGCGAACTCCAATGCGAATTTTTAATACGAAGAATCCGTCATATTATCGACAAAACGCGAACTATTGATCGCGTTTAAGGCAGCTCCTTCCCTCAACCCCAGATTGGATAACCCGAATGACCTCAATACTGACCAACGCACCACTGGCTCCCTTGTTGGATCGCCTGTTCGAGCAGGCCGATCAGTCCTCCAGCCCGGCACTGCTTGGCATCTCCCGCGAGGAAGGCGAGCGCCTGATGCGCAGCAAGACTGGATACCTCGACTTCTACAGCCGCGCCAAGGACTTGTGGCTGCCGGTTTCTCGCGAGACCGGTGTGCTGCTGTACCAACTGGCACGCAGTACGAACGCCCGCAACATCGTTGAATTCGGCACCTCGTTCGGACTCTCGACCCTCTACCTAGCGGCGGCGCTACGCGACAACGGGGGTGGCCACCTGATCGGCAGCGAGTTCGAGCCGTCGAAGATCGCCAAGGCTCGCCAGCATCTGGTCGTAGGCGGAGTGGACGACCTGGTCGAAATCCGCGACGGCGACGCGCTGAAAACACTGGCCACCGATCTTCCCGAGTCCATCGACCTGTTGCTGCTCGATGGGGCCAAGTCGCTCTATTGCGAAGTTCTTGATCTGGTCGAGAGCCACCTACGGCCCGGCGCGCTGATCGTTGCCGACAACGCAGATTTCAGCCCGGAATACCTGGCGCGCGTTCGCTCCCCGGAAAACGGCTACCTGTCCGTGCCGTTCGGCGAGGATGTGGAGTTGTCGATCCGCCTAGGCTGAAGCACGTCGGACATTGCTCTAGGAAACTCTTTCAGCCTGGCAAGACGATGGTGACATTCGTGAACACTCCCAACCTCCCAGCTCAGAGCCGGCAGGGCCGGTTCGGCAAGGTCCTGGCACGCATGCTGATGAAGCAGGCGTGGGATCGTTCGCGCGGACGTTCACGCCGATCGAATGGAATGCGAAAGCAGGGCGGACTCGTATTCTCGGCTAAACACATGGCGACGAAACCTCGATCGGGCTGGCTTACGCCCTCAGCCATCACTCTCCGGGCAACCGCTGGGAATGCCTGCTCGAAGTGAGCAGCGCCATCACATGTTCGTGATGGCTAGCGCGACTTGGCCTCGACCGCGCTTCAGCGCGGCCCCGCAGGGGTGAGCGCAGCGAATAACCTGGGACACAGTCCCTGGTGAGTGTCCAGATTCAGGCAATAAAAAACCCGGCCATCTGACCGGGTTTCTTGAAATCTGGCTCCGCGACCTGGACTCGAACCAGGGACCCAATGATTAACAGTCATTTGCTCTACCGACTGAGCTATCGCGGAACAACGGTGCGTATCCTACTGATTAAGAAGGGGAAGTCAATACTTCCCCCTTTCATCTTCGCGCAGGATTACAGAACCTTGGCGATGGCCTCGGTGACTGCACCGATGTTGTTGCGATTCAGCGCAGCAACGCAGATGCGGCCGGTGCTGACGGCGTAGATGCCGAACTCGGTCCTCAGGCGCTCGACCTGCCCGGCGCTCAGGCCGGAGTAGGAGAACATGCCGCGCTGGCGGGCGACGAAGCTGAAGTCGCGGCTGGCGCCCTGGGCGGCCAGTTGCTCGACCAGGGCCAGGCGCATTTCGCGGATGCGCTCGCGCATGCCGGCCAGTTCCTGTTCCCACAGCGCGCGCAGCTCAGGGCTGTTGAGCACGCTGGCGACCACGGTGGCGCCGTGGGTCGGCGGGTTGGAGTAGTTGGTGCGGATCACACGCTTGGCCTGGGACAGCACACGACCGGCTTCTTCCTGGCTGGCGGTGACGATGGTCAGGGCGCCGACGCGCTCGCCGTACAGGGAGAACGACTTGGAGAAGGAACTGGACACGAAGAACTGCAGGCCCGATTCGGCGAACAGGCGCACCGCGAAGGCATCCTGGTCGATGCCTTCGCCGAAGCCCTGGTAGGCGATGTCGAGGAATGGCACGTGCTCGCGCTCGCGGACGATTTCCAGCACGGCCTTCCAGTCGTCCAGGGTCAGGTCGACGCCGGTCGGGTTGTGGCAGCAGGCGTGCAGGACCACGATGGAACGGGCCGGCAGGTTGCGCAGGTCTTCCAGCAGGCCGGCACGGTTCACGCCGTTGCTGGCGGCGTCGTAGTAGCGGTAGTTCTGCACCGGGAAGCCGGCGGACTCGAACAGCGCGCGGTGGTTTTCCCAGCTCGGATCGCTGATCGCGACGACTGCGTTCGGCAGCAGGCGCTTGAGGAAGTCGGCGCCGGTCTTCAGCGCGCCGGTGCCACCGACCGACTGGGTGGTGACCACGCGGCCTTCGGCGATCAGCGGCGAATCATTTCCCAGCAGCAGTTTCTGCACGGCGCTGTCATATGCGGCGATGCCTTCGATCGGCAGGTAGCCGCGCGGCGCATGAGCCTCGATGCGGGCCTTCTCGGCCTCGGCCACGGCGCGGAGAAGAGGAATGCGGCCTTCTTCGTTGTAGTAGACGCCAACGCCCAGGTTCACCTTGTGGGTGCGGGTGTCGGCGACGAAGGCCTCGTTAAGGCCAAGGATGGGGTCGCGCGGTGCCATTTCGACGGCAGAGAAGAGGCTCATTTTGCTCCAGCTCGAGGGTTGGGGGTAAGAGGTCCGCAACCCCGTCTGGATGGATGCGCTAGGGGTTGCATCAACGGGCCGGTAGTATAGCGGCCTAAGTCGCACGCGGCGACCATGCAAATGCACTCTTTGGGTGCGCGCGTACTCAGTTATTGGCTATGACGCGCATCCCGTTGCTGCGTCACATGCCGAACACGAGGTTTTTCATGTCCGAGTTCCAGCTCGTTACCCGATTCCAGCCAGCAGGTGACCAGCCTGAAGCCATCCGCCAGATGGTGGAGGGGCTGGAAGCCGGCCTGTCGCACCAGACCCTGCTCGGCGTGACCGGCTCGGGCAAGACCTTCAGCATCGCCAACGTCATTGCCCAGGTGAAGCGCCCGACCATCGTCCTGGCGCCGAACAAGACCCTGGCGGCGCAGCTCTATGGCGAATTCAAGAGCTTCTTCCCGAACAACGCGGTCGAGTATTTCGTCTCCTATTACGACTATTACCAGCCGGAAGCCTATGTACCGTCGTCCGATACCTTCATCGAGAAGGATGCGTCGATCAACGACCACATCGAGCAGATGCGCCTGTCGGCGACCAAGGCGCTGATCGAGCGACCGGACGCCATCGTGGTCACCACGGTGTCGTGTATCTACGGCCTGGGCAGCCCCGAGGAGTACCTGAAAATGGTCCTGCACCTCGACCGGGGCGACAAGATGGACCAGCGTGCTCTGCTGCGCCGGCTGTCCGAGCTGCAGTACACCCGTAACGACATGGACTTCGCCCGTGCCACCTTCCGTGTGCGCGGCGATGTGATCGACGTGTTCCCGGCGGAATCCGACCTGGAGGCGATCCGCGTCGAGCTGTTCGACGACGAGGTGGAGAACATCAGCGCCTTCGACCCGCTGACTGGCGAGGTGATCCGCAAATTGCAGCGCTTCACCTTCTATCCCAAGAGCCACTACGTCACGCCCCGCGAGACGCTGCTGGAGGCGGTGGAGAACATCAAGGTCGAGCTCAAGGAGCGCCTTGAATACCTGCGTGGCGCCAACAAGCTGGTCGAGGCCCAGCGCCTGGAACAGCGTACGCGTTTCGACCTGGAGATGATTCTCGAACTGGGTTACTGCAACGGCATCGAGAACTACTCGCGCTACCTGTCCGGGCGTCCGGCGGGGGCGCCGCCGCCCACGCTCTACGACTACCTGCCGGACCAGGCGCTGCTGGTGATCGACGAGTCCCACGTCTCGGTGCCGCAGGTCGGCGCCATGTACAAGGGCGACCGTTCGCGCAAGGAAACCCTGGTCGAGTACGGCTTCCGCCTGCCGTCCGCGTTGGACAACCGGCCGATGCGTTTCGAGGAATGGGAGGCGGCCAGCCCGCAGACCATCTTCGTTTCCGCGACACCTGGCCCCTACGAAGCCGAACACGCCGGTCGGGTGATCGAGCAGGTGGTGCGGCCGACCGGCCTGGTCGACCCGCAGATCGAGGTGCGCCCGGCGCGTACCCAGGTCGACGACCTGCTTTCCGAGATCAACAAGCGCGTGGCCATCGAGGAGCGGGTGCTGGTCACCACCCTGACCAAGCGCATGGCCGAAGACCTTACCGATTACCTCGGTGACCACGGTGTGAAAGTGCGCTACCTGCACTCGGACATCGACACCGTGGAGCGCGTGGAAATCATCCGCGACCTGCGTACCGGTGCCTTCGACGTGCTGGTCGGCATCAACCTGCTGCGCGAGGGCCTGGACATGCCCGAGGTGTCGCTGGTGGCCGTGCTGGATGCGGACAAGGAAGGTTTTCTGCGTTCCGAGCGCTCGCTGATCCAGACCATCGGCCGTGCCGCGCGTAACCTCAATGGCCGGGCGATCCTGTATGCCGACAACATGACCGGCTCGATGCAGCGCGCGATCGACGAGACCGAGCGGCGGCGCAACAAACAGATCGCCTTCAACGAGGCCAATGGCATCATCCCGCGCGGGGTGAAGAAGGACATCAAGGACATCCTCGAAGGCGCCGTGGTGCCCGGCGCGCGCAGCAACAAGCGCAAGGGCATGGCCAAGGCCGCCGAGGAAAGTGCCCGCTACGAGGCCGAGCTGCGTTCGCCGAGCGAGATCACCAAGCGCATCCGCCAGTTGGAGGAGAAGATGTTCCAACTGGCCCGCGACCTGGAGTTCGAGGCGGCGGCGCAACTGCGCGACGAGATCCAGAAGCTGCGTGATCGGCTGTTGCAGGTCTGAGTCGGTCAGGCTGCCGAACGCAGTTGGCTGAAGGAACCTCGATCGTTCAACCACCGGCCTCCAGGGCTTTTTGCGGCATTTCCGGCTTGCGCTCACTCAGTCGCCGCGACAGATCCAGCCAGCCGGCCAGCATCATCATCAAGGCCAGGCCGGCCAGGGCCGTGGCGATGCGTGCCGCCCAGTGGTCGCCGGCCAGCCCGTTGCCGGCGTCGGCCAATGGGGCCAGCAGTACGCCGAGGCAGAACACCTCCAGCGAATGCTGGCCCATGCGGCACATTTCCCGCGCCGGCCAGCGCATCAGCCAGTCGCCACGGGGCAGCAGCATGGCGACGCAGTAGGCGAGGGCGAGGAAGTGCAGCAGGCGCATCGGCGCCAGGTCGGTCTTGCTGATCGGATACAGCCATGCCTCCAGGCGCGGGGTCATGATCGCGTCGTTCAGCACCTGCCATTTCCAGGACAGCGCCAGGACCGCGCCTAGCAGCAGGTAGGTCGCGCAGAGGATGAACAGCGGGCTGCTGACGCGCGTGCGCGGCGCGTCGGCCGGGCGGCGTTGGGAGTGAAGCGCCGCCGCACCGCCGAGCAGGAACAGCAATTGCCAGGCCACCGGGTTGAAGTACCAGAGACCACCTTCCTGGGCGGCGAAGTTCAGTTGCGGGGCGAACAGATAGAGCAGCGTCGAGGCCGCGATGGTCAATCCCGGCCAGCGCAGCAGCAGTGGCAGGGCCACGGGCAGGCCGAGCAGCAGGACCACGTAAAGCGGCAGCGGGTCCATCAGGTTAGGTTTGAAGCGCAGCAGCAATTCGTCGACCACCGCCTGCTGCGGGTTATCGATGAAATAGTGCAGGTTCATCCCGGCGATGAAGTCGCGTTGGTCGACATACTCGTTGATGACGAAGATCAGCCCCATCAGCACGACCAGCAGGAAAATGTGCGCCACGTACAAGGTCCACACCCGCTTGAGGATGCGCACGCAGGCGGCCAGGTAGCCATCGCGGCGCAGCAGCTTGCCGTAGGCCAGCACTGCCGCATAGCCGGCCAGGAAAACGAACAGTTCGGCCGCATCGCTGAGGCCGAAATTACGCAAGGTCAGGTAACCCAGTGGGTTGTCCGGCACGTGGTCCCAGAAAATGAACACCAGGGCCAGGCCACGGAAGAAGTCGATGCGCAGGTCGCGTCCGGTTTGCGTCATGGCGGCATACTCGCTTCGGAGCCCATGCGGGACTCTGTCGATGGGCGACGCCAGGCTTGCCGGGCGCCGGCCGGAATCATAGACCAGGCGATTTGAGCATCGCCTGCCCGTTCAGACTCCGGCAGGGCCTGTCACGCTCCGTCAGCGAGACGGACGGTCGCGGTCCTCGGCATAGCGGCGCAATACCCATTGGCCGCCCGGACGGGCGAACAGGCGGTCGAGGAAGGCCTGGGTTTCCTGGGTGAAGCCGGCAATGCCATCCCAGGGCGTGCCGGTTGGCGTGAACAACGGGGCGAACAGGGCCGCGGCGGCGATGTCGGCCAGAGTCAGACTGTCGCCCACCAGATAGCGGGCAGGGTCGCCGTCGCTGAGGGTTTCGATCAGTTCCAGACCGGCCAGCACTTCCAGTTGCGACTTGGCAATGCGTTCAGGCGTGACCCCGTAGAGTTTCTTCAGCGTGGCGATCAGCAGCGGACGAAGCAGATCGCGCAGGCCGAATGCCGAGGGGTAGACCCTGAGCATCGCGTCCATCACCGAGTCCCAGTTCTGCAACTGCCCGTACAACCAGCGCCGTACGTGAACGCCTAGACGGTCGAAGCGCTCTTCCAGTTCGAGTACCTGCGAACGCTGTGTCTCGTCCGCCGGCAGCAGCGGTCGTTGCGGGTAGGTTTCCTCGAGGTACAGGGCGATCCGGGTCGAATCGCCGATGGCCGTGGTGTCATCCTGCAACAGCGGCAGGGTGTCGATTCCGGCCAGGCGCCTGGTCTTGAAGCGATGCAGGCCAGGGAAGAGATTGACCACCCGATATTCCAGCCCCTTGTGATCAAGGTGCCAGCGGGTTTTCTCGCAGTAATGAGAGATGGCGAATTGATAGAGCGTACGCATGGTTGTGCGGCCTCGGCGGTTCTGCGGCTGGCTACGTCGCGGTTGCGACGAAACGGCGACAGCCTCAAGGCCGGTAGTGTAGAGCCTGTTGCCGTGACCGCCGAGTCCTGTATCAGGCTGGATACGCTTCGAAACTGTCGGCCCGCGCCATCTGCCACATGCGTCCGTAGAATTCGCCGTCGATGCGCTCACCCAACAGCGCGCCGGGTTTCAGGAATACATGCAGTTGCGAGTACAGCTTGATTTCGCTGGCCGACATGCGCCGCACCAGATGCCGGGCATCGATCTGCGATGGATGGGAGAGGCCGGCGGCGGCGAGCATTTCGGCCAGGCCCTTGAGCGTGTTGCGATGGAAACTGTGTACGCGCTCGGCCTTGTCCGGCACCACCAGGGCGCGCTGGCGCAGGCCATCCTGGGTGGCGACGCCGGTGGGGCATTTGTTGGTGTGGCAGCTCTGGCTCTGGATACAGCCGATGGCGAACATGAAGCCGCGCGCCGAGTTGGCCCAGTCCGCGCCGAGGGCCATGACACTGGCGATGTCGAAGGCGCTGACGATCTTGCCGCTGGCGCCGATGCGGATCTTGTCGCGCAGGTCGATGCCGACCAGGGTGTTGTGCACGAACAGCAAGCCCTCGCGCAGCGGCACGCCGATGTGGTCGGTGAATTCCAGCGGGGCGGCGCCGGTGCCGCCTTCGGCACCGTCGACGACGATGAAGTCCGGCAGGATGCCGCTTTCCAGCATGGCCTTGGCGATGCCCATGAACTCCCAGGGGTGACCGAGGCACAGCTTGAAGCCCACGGGCTTGCCGCCGGACAGCTCACGCAACTGGGCGATGAAGCGCATCATTTCCAATGGCGTGGAGAAGGCGCTGTGGCGCGACGGCGAGATGCAGTCCTCGCCCATGGGCACGCCACGGGTCGCGGAGATTTCCTCGGTGACCTTGTGCTTGGGCAGGATGCCGCCGTGACCCGGTTTGGCGCCCTGACTGAGCTTGATCTCGATCATCCGCACCTGTGGGCTTTGCGCCTGGGCGGCAAAGCGCTCGGGGTCGAACTGGCCGCTGGCGGTGCGGCAGCCGAAGTAGCCGCTGCCCAGCTCCCACACCAGGTCGCCGCCGTTCTCGCGGTGGTAGGCGCTGATGCTGCCTTCCCCGGTGTCGTGATAGAAGTTGCCGAGCCTGGCTCCCTGGTTCAGGGCGCGGATGGCATTGGCACTGAGCGAGCCGAAGCTCATCGCCGAGATGTTGAACACCGAGGCGGAGTAGGGCTGGGTGCATTGCGGCCCACCGATCTGTACGCGAAAGTCGTTCGGGTCGCTCAGCGGTGCAGGGCGCATCGAGTGACTGATGAACTCGAAACCTGAGCGGTAGACGTTGATCAGTGTGCCGAACGGCTTGTCGGCGCCTTCGTTCTTAGCCCGTGCGTAGACCAGAGAGCGCTGGGCCCGGGAGAACGGCAGTTCGTCTTCGTCGGCCTCCAGCAGGTATTGGCGGATTTCCGGGCGGATGGCCTCGACCAGATAGCGGATGTTGCCGAGGATCGGGTAGTTGCGGCGCACCGCATGGCGCTTCTGCAGCAGGTCGCGAATGCCCACCAGGCTGAGAAAGGCGCCGATCAGGGTGAACAGCCAGACCCATTCATGGGCGCCGAGAAAGGGCAGGCTGACGAGAGTGGAAAGGACACAGAAGGCGAAAAACGCATAGCGATTCAACAGCGATAGGCTCACGGGCTCATCCTTATCTTGAGTAAGGTTTTTTCAGCATACACCCTGATCAGTGAATGAAATGTTGTGCACGGCGCAACAGCAGTTGAGCAGTTTGACCGATCAGGATTTTTTCGCTTGGCTTTTATTTTGTTCAACCTATTGATTTTAAACTATTAATTATTTGGCACGGTTGTTGAGATAGCTGCGTCGGACATCTCCGACAATCAGGACAACTGCCATGCGTCATCACAACAACACTGCCAAGGGCCTGACTTTCGCTCTGGCCCTGAGCGCCCCGGCGTTCGCTTTCTCTGCCGAAGACGAAGGTTTCATCGACGGCGCACAGATCCATGTGCTCAACCGCAACTACTTCTTCAACCAGGACTATCGCAACGGCGATTTCACCACCAACCCCAACAATGGCGAGCGGCAAAGCCAGCATCGCGAATGGGGCCACGGCGTGATCGCCGATTTCCGCTCCGGCTACACCGCCGGCACCGTTGGCTTCGGTGTCGATGTGCAGGGCGTGCTCGGCCTGAAGCTGGACGGTGGCAATGGTTCGGTCGGTAACGGCGTGGGCGTGCCCGGCATCGTTTCGCGTTCGGGCAGCAGCTTCGACGGCGAGCCGAAGGATTCCTACGGCAAGGTGGGCGGCGCGCTCAAGGTCCGCGCCTTCGATACCGAACTGCGCTATGGCGATGTCAGCCCGACCAGCCCGGTGCTCTACGCCAGCGATATCCGCCTGTTGCCGCAGACCCTGCGTGGCTTCGTCTTCAACAACACCTCGGTGCAGGGCCTGACCCTGCAGGGCGGCAAGCTGGAGTCGAGCAGCGACCGTAACGCCAGCAGCCATCGCGGCGACCTCGGCACCGTCTACGCCGGGCGCTTCAAGGGTTCCAACGACGTGGTCTACCTGGGCGGCGACTACGTCTTCAACGACCAGCTCAAGTTCAAGCTGCACACCAGCAAGCTCGATGACATCTGGACCCAGTCGTTCTTCCGCGTCGACTTCAGCCAGCCGCTGAGCGGCGACCTGAGCTTCAACACCGGCCTCAACTACTACCGCACTCGCGATACCGGCAAGGCACTGGCCGGCGAGATCGACAACGATTCCTGGAGCACCCACGCCGGCCTTGGCTATGGCTTCCATGCGTTGAAGCTGAGCTACACGCGCATCGACGGTGACACGCCATTCGACTACGTGTGGAACACCTACGACCTGGAGCTGGACGCGGCTTCCCAGGTTTCCGACTTCAACAATCCCAATGAGCGGGCCTGGGAGCTGCGCTACGACTACAACTTCGTCGGCCTCGGTGTGCCGGGCCTGACCCTCACCGCCCGTTACGTGCGTGGTAGCGACATCGACGGGACCAAGGCGGGGGGCGCCTACACCTATTTCAACCCCACCGAGGATGGCCGTCACTGGGAGCGCAACCTGTGGGTCAAGTACGTGGTGCAGGACGGCCCGGCGAAGAACCTGTCGTTCAACCTGATGCAGGCGACTCACCGCGTCGGCGGCGATCACGTTGCCGAATCGAACGTCGACGAAGTGCGCTTCATCGTCGAGTACCCGCTGGATATCAGCCTTTGATCGAACCGGCCGCTGTTGTTCGCTGAGCAACAGCGCATGAGCAGATTGCTGGAAAACGGTGGGCCTGTAGTTCCTGTTTTTATACAGGCCATTGAATCTAAAGGTTTTTCAAAAGTGGTACGGCCTGTGCTGAAGCAAACCCGTACCGTTCGGCAAGGAGTTGCAGCGTGACTGATCTGAATCTGAAGAATCTGCCCGAGCAGCGGGTCGCCCCGCTGCCCTCGCGCCCGGCGCATATCATTGGCAGCGATGCCGAGGCCATCGAGGTGGCGCGCCAGTTGGCGGAAGAGTTCGCCAAGGAAGCGGCGTTGCGTGACCGTGAGCGCAGGCTGCCGTGGGCGGAGCTGGATCGCTTCTCGCAGAGCGGCCTGTGGGCGATCACCGTGCCCAAGGCCCATGGCGGTGCCGGCGTGTCCTACGTAACCCTGGGCGAAGTGATCGCGACCATTTCCGCCGCTGACCCATCCCTCGGCCAGTTGCCGCAAAATCACTTCGGCGTGACCAGCAACCTGAGCCTGACCGCCAGCGAGGAGCAGAAGCAGCGCTTCTACGCCAAGGTGCTGCAGGGCTATCGTTTCGGCAACGCGTTTTCCGAGGCGAAGAGCAAGAACGTCACCGCCTTCGAGACCCAGGTGCGTTTCGACGGCGACGAGGTGGTGATCAACGGCGAGAAGGCCTACTGCACTGGCGCATTGTTCGCCCATATCGTGCCGGTGGTCGGCGTGGACCAGGAAAACCGCCCCTTCATCGCCTTCCTGCCACGCGAAACCGCAGGGCTGACGGTGATCGACAACTGGGACGGCTTTGGCCAGCGCATCACCGCCAGCGGCAAGGTGCTGATCGACAACGTACGGATTGCCGCCAGCGAAGTGACTCCGGCCTGGAGGGCCTATGAGCAGCCGACCGCCGACGGCCCGATCTCGCAGATCATCCAGGCCGCGGTGGACACCGGCATCGCCCGTGGCGCCTTCGCCGAAGTGTTGCGTGTCGCCCGCGAGGCGCGGCCTTGGGTCGACAGTGGCCTCGAACATGGCTGGCAGGACCCGTTGAGCCAGGCGGCCATCGGCGAGCTGGCCTGGCGCCTGCAAGCGGCCGAGGCGATCCTGGAGAAGGCCGGCCATGCGGTGGATCGCGCGCTGGCCGAGCCAAACGAGGATACGGTTGCCGAGGCTTCGGTGATCGTCGGCCAGGCCAAGGTGCTGTCGACGGAAATCGCCCTGCTGGCGTCGAGCAAGCTGCTGGAACTGGGCGGTACGCGCACCGTCTCCGCCAGCCAGGGGCTGGACCGCTTCTGGCGCAATGCGCGCACCCACACCCTGCATGACCCGGTGCGCTGGAAGTACCACCTGATCGGCAACCAGCGCCTCAATGGCGTCAAACCACAACGCCATTCCTGGAACTGAGGAACACAGCATGTCGCAAGCACATACATTGGCCGATCTGGTCTTCGCCCGGAATACCCAGAGCTCGCTGGTCGAGTACCTGAAGAGCGAGGCTCGCCACGACGATCCGCTGGTCATCGCCGCCATCGGCGATCTGCAGGTCCGCATCGATGCCGCCGACGCCTTGTTGCAACGGGTCGCCCGCGCACCGGGCGCACCCGTCGAGGCTCGTTTGGCGAGTGCCGAGGCTGCCCGGCTGGCGTCCGAACTGCACACGGAACTGACTGGACGCCAGGCGGCCAGGCCGCTGGTGGAAGAGCAGGAGGCGCCGTTGTTCAGCCAACGCCGGGCGCTGGGCGATCATTATCTCAATGGCGAAGCCATCTAAGGCAGCTCGAGGTGGGAAGCGAGCGCTTGACGTGCATGCTTCCCGCGAATAAACCAACTGTCGCCCACGCTTGGCCGTCCTCGGCCTTGTCGTTAGACTGCCGGCCTTTTCAGCTCGTAGCTCCGTCATGGCCGCCAACGTCGAACCCTTCTGGAAACGCAAGACACTCGTTCAGCTCGACCGCGAAGAGTGGGAGTCGCTGTGCGATGGCTGCGGCCTGTGCTGCCTGCAGAAGCTGGAAGACGAAGACGACGGCAGCGTTTATTACACGCGCATCGCCTGCAAGCTGCTGGACCTCAAGACCTGCCAGTGCAGCGACTATCCCAACCGGCGCCAGCACGTTCCCGATTGCATCCAACTGACGCCGGCCCAGGCTGACCAGTTCCAGTGGCTGCCGCCGACCTGTGGCTATCGCCTGGTTAGCGAGGGCAAGGACCTGCCGCGCTGGCACCATCTGGTCTGTGGCGACCATGACGCGGTGCACCACGCGCGCATTTCCCAGTCGGGGCGCATGCTCAGCGAGAGCAGCGTGGCCGAGGAGGACTGGGAAGACCACCTGATTTTTCGCGCCGGTTGAGCCAATTCGCCGCCGCGCTTGTCGAAATGCCAACAGACCCTTGCATGGAGCTTTCGCAATGCCCGTTCGGCTGTCATTGATCTGCGCTGCGTTATTCGTCAGTACCCCACTCTGGGCGGCGAAGAAAGTCGACCTGGACTATCAGGTGCGCTTTCTGCCCGCCAGTGGCCAGGCTGAGGTCAGCCTGGTGTTGGCGCGTGGAGAGGTGGTGCGTGAACTGGCGTTCAACCTGGGCGACGACGGTGCCTACAGCGATTTCATCACGCAGAACGGGCAATGGCATGGCAGCACCTGGAAACCTGGCAAGGGTGCCGCGACCCTCAGCTACAAGGTGCGCATCGATCATCAGCGCGAATCCGGCGGATACGACGCGCGGATGACGCCCGACTGGGCCTTGCTGCGTGGCGACGATCTGGTGCCGAGTGCGCGCCTGGTCAGCGCCGAGAAGGTCGATCTGGTAACGCGCTTGCAATTCGAGCTGCCCAAGGGCTGGAAAAGTGTCGAGACCGGCTGGCCGCGGATTGGCGAGAACCGCTTTCGCATCGACAACCCGTCGCGGCTGTTCGAGCGCCCGACCGGCTGGATCGTCGCCGGCAAGCTCGGCAGTCGCCGTGCCCACCTGGGCAATACCGATGTCACCGTGGCTGCGCCGGTGGGCGAGCACATGCGGCGCATGGATGTGTTGACGATGCTGACCTTCGTCTGGCCCCAGGTGCAGGTGGTGTTTCCTCGCGAGCCGGCCAAGGTGCTCGTGGTCGGTGCGGGCGAGCCGATGTGGCGGGGCGGCCTGTCGGCCTCGAATTCATTGTTCCTGCACAGCGACCGGCCGCTGGTCAGCGAGAACGGCACCAGCCCGCTGGTGCATGAACTGGTCCATGTGTTCAGCCGTATCCGCGACCGTGACCGCAGCGACTGGATCAGCGAGGGTATCGCCGAGTACTACGCCATCGAACTGGTGCGCCGTGCGGGTGGCATGAGCGAGGATCGCTACCAGGCCATCAACAAGAAGCTTGGCAAGTGGGGCAAGAAGGTCGATACCTTGCGCACCGAGAACTCCACCGGCCCGACCACGGCGCGTGCGGTGTTGTTGCTTCAGGACCTGGACAAGGAAATCCGCAAGGCCACCGACAACCAGCGTTCCCTGGATAACGTGGTGCAGGGAATGATGCGTCTGGAGGAGGTCAGCACCAAGGATTTCGTCACCCTCAGCGAAGATGTGATGGGCAGGAAGTCCGCGGTGCTCGACAGCAAGCTGTTGCGCTGATGCCTGGCGAGGCGTGGCAGGCGAGGGCGATACTCGATCAGAACTGCGGTCCCGAGCGGGTTTTATTGCCTTTGGCCAGACGGTCGTAGAGCACCACGTTGACCGTGGCAGCGAGGTTCATGCAACCGTTGGTGGGGATGTAGACGGTCTCTTCGCACCATGCGCGGATCTCCTCGTTCAGCGAGCCATCTTCCGGGCCGAAGATGTACAGCGCGCGGTCCGGGTGGGTGTAGGTGGGCAGCGGGCGGGCATCCTCGACCAGCTCCACCGCCACCGGCGTGCAGCCGAGCGGCAGGATGCGACGCAGGTCATCGATGTTGATCAGCGGAATGTCCTGGTGGACTTTCTTGGTGTCGGTGACGAAGTCCTTGGCCCGGTCATAGCGGGTGCCGGTGTAGAACACCGAGGCGACGCCATAGCAGCCAGCGGCGCGCATGACGGCGCCGACGTTTTCCGGGGACTTCGGATTGAACAACCCGATGCAGGCATAGCGTTTGTTGGCCACGAGGCGTTCTCGCAAAAAGCGGCGATTATACGGGCTGTAGGCGTTTCAGGTGGGATGGCTGATTTGAGGCAAGAGCGGACGTTCGTGCGATGGCCGTTATTACTCGGTGTATTTAGCCGTCATTCCCGCGAAGGCGGGAACCCAGAAGCGCTTTTTTATTTGGGTTCCCGCCTTCGCGGGAATGACGGAGGAATAACGAACGTCCGCAATTACCTCGAAGCTTCCCGTCAGTTCTTCTTCAGCAGGCTGGCCAGATCACCGAAGGCCTTGTAGGTCGACTTCGGCCCCTGCGGCGTGGCGGTCGAACCCTCGGAGAAATATTGCTGGTCGGTGTAGCGGGCGTGCTCGTTGTCGTGGCAGTACAGGCACAGCAGCTCCCAGTTGGAGCCATCCTGGGGATTGTTGTCGTGGTTGTGGTCGCGGTGGTGCACGGTCAGTTCACTCAGGCGCTTGCCGGAAAACTCGCGGGCGCAGCGGCCACAGACATGCGGGTACATGCGCAGGGCTTTCTGCCGATAGCCCTCTTCGTCGTTCTTGCGCGCTTCGGCGATCAGGCGATCGACCTTGCTGGTGTCATTGCTCATCGGGGACCTCATCGGGGCGAACGCTGTGGTTCGCATGCAGGCAGAATAATACGCAAGCCGTTGCGCAGGTAGTCTGCCAAGCGTGTGCTACTGTTCTTCGTTCTGCTGTCTGTTCTCAGCCCTTGGTCGTTGGCCAATGACTTGCGACCTACGCCAGTACAGGGATCGTCCATGAGACCCTGACTGATCAGGCCAAGTCTCGCAGCGCCGAATCGAGCTGCGCGTGGCGGAATACGTAGCCGTGTTCGAGTAACTTGGTGGGAACGACGCGCTGGCCGCTCAGCAGCACCTCATCGGCCATCTCGCCGACCAGCAAGCGCACGAGCGGGCCAGGTAGGCGCATTTGCAGAAGTGCGGTTCGGATATGGGGCTTGAGCGTCTGGGCGAAAACCGCATGGGTGACTGGGTTGGGGGCGGTGAGATTGACCGGGCCGCTGATATTGGGCGAGGCGATCAGCAATGCGCAGATGTCCAGTACGTCGTCTAGGTGAACCCAGGGCATCCACTGTCGACCGCTACCCAACTGCACTGCCACGCCGGCATCGAAAGGTATCCTCAACGCCTTCAGTGGGCCTCCGTTTCGTCCGAGTACGACTCCGATGCGTAACAGGCAGACACGCATGCCAAACGCTTCCATACACAGGGCATGTTGCTCCCACTGATGGCAGAGCTGATGGGAGAAACCGTCCCGTCCTGGGCTTTTCTCGTCGAGTTCTTCATCTTGCCAGTGACCATAAAAACCGACTGCGGAGCCGTTGAGTAGTACTTGAGGTTTGTCTTTCAGCCGTTCGACCAGTTTCAGCAGGCTATCAGTGATCTCTAGCCGGCTTTGCAGGAAGCGGCGTTTGCGTCGAGCGTTCCAGCGGCTGCTCGCGAGTGGCTCGCCAGCCAGATTGACGATGCAGTCGATGCGTTCATCGTCTGCTATCTGCGCCAGATCGGTGATGCAGGTGGTCCGGCCATGAATGCCGCTCAGGTTGGCCGGGTCACGGGTCAGGATCAGGACCTCGTGGCCCTGGCTGCTCAATGCGTTGGCCAAGGGGCTGCCGATGAATCCCGTGCCACCGGTCAGCAAAATTCGCAGACGCTGCTGGTCGTTCAAATAGCGCAATTGCAACACGGGCGCAGGTGAACGGCGAGGGCGCAAAAAGAGCAACGGAATGGCAATCGACAGGGCCGCTGCGCTGTTCAGATAGACGTGCATGGCCAGCCCGAAGTAAGCCGAGATGCCGCTGTCGAGCACGCACCAGAGCAGCAGTGCGCCGTACAGCGCAGGTTTGATTATCCTGTGGCCATGCCGGACATACAGCGTGACCAGCACGCACAGGAGCAAGCCCCAGCTCGCTACCGTCGGCCCGAACAGGCCGACCATGGTGCGCAGCAGGTGGTCCTGGGCTGGTTCTGGAGTCTCGACGCCGAAGCTGGCGTAGAGCTGCTGGAAATAGCCGTCGGCGATCGGCAGGTGGACGGCGAAGGCCAGCAGCACGCCTAGGAGCACGTGGCCGAGTCCGACGGCCAGCAGCCAGCGATGAAGCCAGGTGTTCATCCTTGATGGGTTCCTTTTCAGATTCGTCCCAGCACCTTGAGCAGGAAAGCCTGCTCCAGGGCCACGTCCTTGAGTGCCTGATAACGGCCGCTCATGCCGCCATGGCCGGCGCCCAGCTCGGTCTTGAGCAGCAGCAGGTTGTCGTCGGTACGGCTGGCGCGCAGCTTGGCGACCCACTTGGCAGCTTCCCAGTACTGCACGCGGCTGTCGTTGTAGCCGGCCACGACGAGCAGGGCGGGGTAGTTCTGTGTACGTACGTTCTCGTAGGGCGCGTAGGCTTTGATCCGGGCATGTACCTCGGCGTCGTTCGGATCGCCCCATTCGTCGTATTCGGTCACGGTCAGCGGCAGGTCTGGGTTGAGCATGGTATTGAGCACGTCGACGAACGGCACTTCGGCGATGGCGGCGGCGAACAGTTCCGGGCGCTGGTTCAGTACCGCGCCGATCAACAGGCCGCCGGCGCTGCCACCGCTGATCGCCAACTGCTGCGAGCTGGTGTAGCTCTCGGCGATCAGGTGTTCGGCGCAGGCGATGAAGTCGTCGAAGGTGTTCTGCTTGTGTTCCAGCTTGCCGCCGCGATACCAGGCTTCGCCCAGCTCGCCGCCGCCACGCACGTGGGCGATGGCGAAGACGAAGCCGCGCTCCAGCAGGCTCAGGCGCGAATGGGAGAACCAGGGGTCGAGGCTGGCGCCATAGGCACCGTAGCCATAGAGGTAGAGCGGGGCGGGCTGGCCGAGTACGTCACGCCGGGCGACCAGGCTGATCGGTACCTGCGTGCCGTCAGCAGCCGTGGCCCAGAGGCGGCGGCTTTCATAGGCGTCGGCATCGAACGGGCCTTCCACCGGGGTTTCCTTGAGCACGACCTGGGTGCCTTGCGCGAGGTCGAGCTGACGGACCTGGGCCGGGCGGTTCAGGGCTTCGTAGCGCAGGCGGATCGCCGGGCTGTCGAACTCCAGGCTGTCCTGAACGTGCAGGCTATAGGCGGCATCGGGTAATTGAACCCGATAGGCCGGTTGGCCTTCGGGGTACACGTCGATGATCGGCAGGCCGCGTTCGCGCAGGCTGACGGCGAAGGCGCTGGCGTTGAGGGTAAAACCGTCGAGCATGCGCGCCGGATCGTGGGCGATCTTTTCCTGCCAGGCTTCGCGCACAGGCACTCGGTCGCCGGGATGGGTGTAGAGGGCGAAGTTGATGCCGCTCTGGTTGCTGCGGATGAACCAGGTCCAGGCGCCGTCCAGCTTGCCGTGGTCGACGTCGTACTCATGCGCGTCTTCGCGTGGTGCCACGCACTGGAAGCTGTCTTCGGGACGGTCTGCGTCCAGCACCCAGGATTCGCTGGTGGTCTTGCTGCCCAGGGAGAGGATCAACTGGCGCTCGGAGCTGGAGCGATGGCAACTGAGGAAGAAACGCCCGTCGGCTTCCTCGAAGACCTGCTCGGCCTCGGCCTGGGCCTGGCCGAGGCGCAAGCGATGCAGGCGGTGCGGGCGATGGGTGTCGTCGAGGGTGGCGAAGAACAGGGTCTGGCTGTCGTTGGCCCAGGTCAGGCTGCCATCGCAATCGTCGAAGGGCAGGGTGGTCAGGCTGCCGTCGCGCAGGTCCTTGACGAACAGGCGGTAGACTTCGTCGCCCGCGGTGTCGAGGCTGTAGCCCAGCAGGTTGTGGTCCGGGCTGATGGCGAAGGCGCCCAGGGACAGGAAGCCGCCATCGGCCAGGGCGTTGGGATCGATCAGCAGGTGCTCGGCGCTTTCATCGACCGTCAGCGAACCGTCGGCCGGACGCGGACAGCGGTAGTGGCGCGGGTATTCGTCGCCTGCCGTGGTGCGCTGGTAGTACAGCCAGGGGCCCCAGGGCGTGGGCAAGGACAGGTCGGTCTCGCGGATGCGTGCCTTGATTTCCTGGAACAGGGTTTCCTGCAGTTCGGCCTGCTCGGCCAATTGTTCATCGAGGTAGGCGTTTTCCGCCTCGAGGTAGGCAAGAACCTCGTCGCTGTCGCGTTGCTCCAGCCATTGGTAGGGATCGGCTGTGGCGTCTCTGCGGGCGATGGGGGCTGTGCTCATGCGGTGCTCTCGACTGATGGGCGACGGCGGGGGCGCCGGGCCGTGGAAAAGCCGCTATCATAAGCGCCCCTTCGCCGGCCAAGCCACGAACACGCATGAACGAACAAGACTATTTGATCGCCTGGGGTGCCTATGGCATCGCGGCACTGGGCTGCCTGCTGGTGTGGATGCGCATGACCGGCTGGATCTGGCGCTGGCTGCGCGAGCCGCTGCGGGTGATCGTCGCGGTGTTGCTGTTTTCGCCGATTCCGCTGCAGACCGAGCAGGGCAGCGAGCTGTTCGCGCCGGCCATTGCCGCGACGGCGCTGGACATTCTGTTCAAGTCCGACACCAACGCCTGGCGGGCCCTGGCCGACATGGCCCTGTATTGCCTGATCGCCCTGTGCGTCTGGCTGCTGTTCGCGGCGATCCGCTGGCCTATAGAACGCTGGTGGCAGGCCCGTCATCCCAAGGCTGCCCAGCGAGTCGAGGCGCCAGAGGACGAGCCGACCCTGCGCGAGGTCATGGAACGCAAGCAGTCGCGCTACCAGGATGAGGCCGAGACCCGGATCGACGGCCGTGGCGATCGTCGCCTGCGCATCGAACCTCGTCTGTAAGCCCGGAGCCTGGTCATGTGCGAGCTGCTTGGCATGAGTGCCAACGTCCCCACCGATATCGTCTTCAGTTTCACCGGGCTGATGCAGCGCGGCGGCGGTACCGGCCCACACCGTGACGGCTGGGGCATCGCGTTCTACGAGGGGCGCGGGCTGCGCCTGTTCCAGGACCCGAGCGCCAGTGTCGATTCCGAGGTGGCGCGGTTGGTCCAGCGCTACCCGATCAAGAGCGAAACGGTGATCGGCCACATTCGCCAGGCCAACGTCGGCAAGGTCTGCCTTAGCAACACCCACCCGTTCGTGCGCGAACTGTGGGGGCGCAACTGGTGTTTCGCCCATAACGGCCAGTTGCCGGGGTTCGCGCCGCAGCCCACCTTCTATCGTCCGGTTGGCGATACCGACAGCGAGGCGGCGTTCTGCGAGATGCTCAACCGGGTGCGCGGCGCGTTTCCCGAGCCGGTGCCGGTGGAAGTGGTGCTGCCGGTGCTGATCCAGGCCGCCCAGTCGTTCCGCGAGCTGGGCGTGTTCAATTGCCTGCTCAGCGACGGCGACTGGCTGTTCGCCTTCTGCTCGACCAAGCTGGTGCAGATCACCCGGCGGGCACCTTTTGGCCCGGCGCGGCTCAAGGATGTGGACGTGATCGTCGATTTCCAGGCGGAAACCACGCCCAACGACGTGGTCACCGTGATCGCCACCGAGCCTTTGACCGATAACGAGCGCTGGAACCTGTTCCAGCCCGGCGAATGGAGCCTGTGGCGACGCGGCGAGCGGGTCGCCAACGGCCAGATGGGAGTTTGAGGGATGTTCAGAAGCTACGTGCGACTGCTGGCGTTCGGCCTGGGGCTGCTGATCGGTGTCCAGGTGCCGGGGTTCATCGACGACTATGCGAAGCGGGTGTCGGCGCACCAGGCCGAGTCCGAGGAAGGGCTGAAAGGCTTTCGCGAGACGGCTCATCGCTTCTTCCAGGATGACCTCGATGCCCTGGTCGCCCATTACCGGGCCAGCCAGGACGAGGTGATGAGCAGTGACGCGGCCAGCGTCGAGCGCTTGGTCAAGCGCGAGGAAATGCTCGAGAACGAATGGCTGGCCATGCAGGGGTCCTGGTATCGCCAGATCGTCCACCTGCTGACATCCGCCGATGCCACGTTGTTGCAGGAAACCCGCGAGGCCTACACCTACCAGGTGCTGCTTTCGCCCGATGCCATCGCCTGGGCCCTGGGTTTTGCGCTGGTCGTCGCCTGGCTGATCGAACTGGTCGTACTGGCCGTGGGCTGGACCCTGGGTTTCAATCGCAAGCACCGCCTGGTCAAGTCCGAAGAGCGGCCCTGGCGTTAGTCGACAGACAAGAACTTGTCGAGTTTGTATCCAAAGGTTGCGCCAGATCGCCGAAATATCCTGTAAAGGATGGTAGGGTACGGTTTTTCAACCCACCGACGTTCTGGAGTACCGATGTCGATCAAGGACCTGATCCTGGCCGGGCTGCTTGCCTGTGCCATGCCTGCTGCACATGCCGCCACGCCCGTCGCCTCCGAGCCTGAGGCCGCCACCGCCGCCGAGGAAGGCAGCGAGCAGGGCGAAGAATTCGATGAAGAGGCATTTCTCGACAGCCTGAATTTCCGTACTGGCAAGATCGTGCTGGGCAACGACCTGGCGACCCTCAACCTGCCTGCCGACTATGTATTCCTTGACGGTGCCGATGCCGAGCGCGTGCTGACCGAGGCCTGGGGCAACCCGCCGGACGAAGAGGCGCCGTTGGGCATGGTGTTGCCGGCCGGCATCTCGCCGCTGGAAGCGCAGTCCTGGGCGGTGACGGTCGAGTACGAGGAGAGCGGTTACGTCTCCGACGAGGATGCGGCGTCCACCGACTACGACGACATGCTTGCCGACCTCAAGCGTGAAACCAGGGAAGACAACAAATGGCGTGCCGAGAACGGCTACGAGTCTGTCGAGCTGATCGGCTGGGCGGACAAGCCGCACTACGATGCCGAGGGCAAGAAACTGCACTGGGCCAAGGAAGTGCGTTTCGGTGACAGCGATGTCAACACCTTGAACTACAACATTCGTGTGCTGGGCCGCAAAGGCGTACTGGTGCTGAACTTCGTCGCCGGCATGGATCAGTTGCAAGAGATCAAGCGCAACGTACCCACCGTCCTGGCCATGACCGAGTTCAACCAGGGCAGTCGCTATGCCGATTTCAATCCGGACATGGACAAGGTGGCTGCCTATGGCATCGGCGCGCTGATCGCCGGCAAGGTGGCGGCCAAGGCCGGCCTGTTCGCCATGCTGCTGGTTCTGTTGAAGAAGTTCTGGATCATCCCGCTGCTGATCATCGGTTGGCTGGGCAAGCGCCTGGGCTTCAAGAAGAAACAGCCAGAGCCGCAACCGGACCCGCAGCCCGCTGCACCGGCTAGCTCCTCCGCGCTGGACCTGAACAAGCACGAGCCTGACCAGAAGCCCTGACAGCGGCTTTCGCGAGTCACGAGCAACGCCGCTTCTCCCTCGGGGAAGCGGCGTTTCTATTTGCGAGCGTGGTCCGCAATGAGGCAAGAGGAATTCTGGAATTGGTGGTCCGGCGGCGTTCCGCTGGAGCCAACCAGTCTGCGTTGCAAAAAGCGAAGTCGAACGCCCGGAGCAGCTCCAAAGTAGTGCATCTCCGTCCCCAGGCGTACGACCTCCCGCTGCCTTCGAACGAGCGCCTTGGGCATTGCTACGGCGCAATCTCTTTGGCGCGCACGCAAAGCAGGGGGCTATTGCGCCCAAGGCAGCGTATGGCCGTAGCGGGTGGCTTCGAATAATCCCTCCGACGCGACTGCTGGGTCAGTCGTTCCATGCATCGGAGAGCGCAATGAACAACAACAAGATCGCCCGCCTCAAACTTCTACCTCTTTCCATCGCCGCCGCCCTGGCCTGTGGTGCCGCGCAACAGGCCAGCGCCGAGATCATGCTGTACGACAAGGATGACACCACCTTTTCCACCGATGGCTACATCAATGCCTTCTATGTGAATACCAAGGTGGATCGCGAGGGCGAGCAGTTCGACCGGCGCCAGTCGCGAGTGAAGATGGGTTTTCTGCCCAACTGGCTCGGTTTCAACTTCGGCAAGCAGATGGACGACCTCAAGCTCGGTGGTCGCGCTTCGTTCTGGGTGACCATCAACGACAGCGAAACCAACGGTACCGATACCGCCATCGACGTACGCCAGTTCTACGGCACCGTGAGCAATCCGGAGTGGGGCGAGGTGCTGGTGGGCAAGGACTTCGGCCTGTTCGCCCGTTCCAATATCTTCCTCGACGAGTTGCTCGCCGGTTACGGCAACGTCAGCGATACCCTGGGCCTGGTGGATGGCAACGGTGTGTCCTTCGGCAACATCGGCACAGGTTATCCATACCCATTCCCGACCTCGCAGATCACTTACCGCAATAACAACCTGGCCGAGGGGCTGCGTTTCGCCATCGGCATCATGGACCCGGTCGACACCAACGACGACAGCGCCGCGGGCAAGGCCTACCAGGACCAGCCACGCTACGAATCGGAAGTCAGCTACCAGTTCGACCTGGGCGGCGCGACGATCTACTCCTGGCTCAACGGCGCCTACCAGACCTCGTCGAACACTGACGACAACGTCGACGACGTGACGTCCAAGGGCGTTGGCTACGGTGTACAGGCGAAGGTCGCCGGTTTCTCGGTGACGGCTTCGGGTTTCCAGGCCAAGGGCATCAACCCGTTCTTCACCAACAACCTGGGCGAACCGACCTTGCGTGACATCGACAGCGATGGCTACCTGCTGCAGGGTTCCTACACCTTCGGCAAGAACCGCGTGGCGCTGTCCTATGGCAAGACCGAGGATGACGGCAACGGCCTGGGTGTGGCGGCGGACTACGAGACCCGCGGCATTGCCTATTTCCGCACGATCAACGACAACCTCAAGCTGGTGGCCGAGTACAACCAGTACAAGATCGATGCCGCCAGCGGCAGTGGTCTGAACGAGGATAGCGACACGCTGGCCGTGGGTGCCGTACTCAGCTGGTAAGAACGCCAGGATCAGCGACTGCCGAAGGGGACGCATGAGCACGTCCCCTTTGTCGAATGACAAGAAAGGACGTCACCGTGATTGGACTCTGGAATACCCACGCCCAGGTTTTTCTCCTGTGGCTGGCCGTCGGAACTACCTTGGTCTTCGCCTTGCCGATCTTTTGCGTGCCGCTGACATGGGCGCGCCTGATGGGCTGGGCGATCCCCGCCGAGACGCACCTGGCCATCTATTTTGGTCGTTGCCTGGGAGCTTTCATCCTCATCGTCGAGGTGCTGATGCTACGCGCTGCGCTGACCGGCGAGGCACTGCTTGCCACCTTCGAAGTGCTGGGCGCAGTCGCGGCCATGATGATCGTTGTACATATTCATGGGGCACTGCGGCGCATCCAGCCATTGAGCGAGACCCTGGAGATCGGCTTCTATGGCGGCATGCTGTTGATGGTCTTGCTGTTCTGGCCAGGCCTGTCGTGAAAAAGGTGTGATGCTCCACTTCAGGAGGGTCGAGGCCCTCCTTTTTTGTGTCGAAATGTCAGATTCCCATGTTGGCCAGGCTTTGCAGAATATTGCGCAAGGTGCCGGCAAGCGTCGGATGCTGGCTTTCGAAGCGCTCCACGGCCAGGTTGACGCCGTCGACCAGCGTGGCGTCGGGGTCACTCGCCAGCTCCTTGGCCAGCTTCAGGTCGATTTCCTGCATCAGTTCCAAGAGTGCCGCTCGGTCCTCGGTGTCCAGGGGGATATCTGTTGCTATCTGTTCGCGCAGTTCACGCAGTTGCGATTGCAGGCGTTCGGGCATGATGGTTTCCTTCCGTTGCAGAGAATTGACTGACCTTGGGGGGCAAGGTTCGCCTCGTTTCATTGCAGCGTACTGCAAATTTCCCCGTAGGCGTTGATCCACGCTATCAATGGCTTTTTGCTGCGCGTGGCATGTACTGCTGTTTATACTTCGCGGCCAATGGTCGGGTACTTCCGGCCGCTCCAGATGATGTGGTGGGAGACTGCAAATGAGCCTGACCGGTGCTAGCTGGGTCGAACGAATCAGCCGCCTGTGCGCCGTGGCCGTCCTGACTGCCCTGCCGGGCATGGCGGCCGCCGAGGATGACCCGTGGGAGTCGTTCAACCGCCCGGTGTTCCGTTTCAACGATACGGTCGATACCTATGCCCTCAAGCCGGTCGCCAAGGGCTACCAGGCTGTGACGCCGCAGTTTCTCGAAGACGGCGTGCACAACGTGTTCAGCAACATCGGCGATGTCGGCAACCTGGCCAACAACCTGCTGCAGGGCAAGGTCCACGATGCCGGCGTCGACACCAGCCGCTTGATCTTCAACACCACCTTCGGCCTGTTCGGCTTCTTCGACGTGGCCAGCAAGATGGGCTTGCAACGCAGCGACGAAGACTTCGGCCAGACCCTGGGTGCCTGGGGCATCGGTAGCGGGCCCTATCTGGTCCTGCCGCTGCTCGGGCCGAGCACGGTGCGCGATGCGACGGCGAAGATTCCGGACAGCTTCCTCGGGCCTTACCCGTACATCGACCATGTGCCCACGCGCAACGTCACCCGTGGTGTCAATGTGATCGA
Organism: Pseudomonas sp. LRF_L74; assembly: GCF_965644255.1. NCBI lineage: Bacteria > Pseudomonadati > Pseudomonadota > Gammaproteobacteria > Pseudomonadales > Pseudomonadaceae > Pseudomonas > Pseudomonas sp. LRF_L74. The sequence goes on from NZ_CBFFRH010000002.1 coordinate 220,904, forward strand.
TGCCCGTGCCAGCCTGTTGCAGGTCGAAAAACTGGTCAGCGGCGACAAGTACATCTTCATTCGCAATGCGTATCTGCAAAGCAGGGAATACAAGATTCACGATGGCGATGTGGTGGACGATTTCTAGCCATCGTAGCGCATAGAAAAAAGCCCGCTTTCGCGGGCTTTTTCATGCATCACACCATCGGATCGCCGACATGCAGGATCTTCATGGTATTGGTGCCGCCGGTGCCGTGGTAGCTGTCGCCCTTGGTCAGGATGACCCAGTCGCCGGGCTCGACCACGCCGCGTTGCAGCAACTCGTCCACCGCTGCCTGGCTGACTTTGTCGGCCGGGTAGGCGAGTGGGTCGAACGGCACCGTGTAGACGCCGCGGAACAGGGCCACGCGTGCCTGGGCTTCACGGTGCGGGGTGAAGGCGTAGATCGGGATCGACGAGCGGATACGCGACATGATCAGCGGGCTGTAGCCACTCTCGGTCAGGCTGATGATCGCCTTTACGCCGGGGAAGTGGTTGGCCGTGTACATGGTCGCCAGGGCAATGCTTTCGTCACAGCGCTCGAAGTTGAAGCCGATACGGTGGGTCGACTTCTTGCTGGTCGGATGCTTCTCCGCGCCCAGGCAGACGCGTGCCATGGCCTGTACCGCTTCCAGCGGGTATTCGCCGGCGGCACTTTCTGCCGAGAGCATCACGGCATCGGTGTAGTCCAGGGCGGCGTTGGCCACGTCGGAGACCTCAGCGCGAGTAGGCATCGGGCTGTGGATCATCGACTCCATCATCTGCGTTGCGGTGATCACGGCTTTGTTGTTGCGGCGCGCGTAAGCGATGATCTTCTTCTGGATGCCGACCAGCTCGGCGTCGCCGATTTCCACGCCGAGGTCGCCACGCGCCACCATCACGGCATCGCTGGCGCGGATCAGGTCGATGAGTGTCTTGTCATCGGCGACCGCTTCGGCGCGTTCGATCTTCGCCACCAGCCAGGCAGTGCCGCCCGATTCGTCACGCAGGCGGCGGGCCAGGTCCATGTCCGCCGCGTCGCGCGGGAAGGAAACGGCCAGGTAGTCGACTTCCATCTCGGCGGCCAGCTTGATGTCGGCCTTGTCTTTTTCGGTCAGGGCCGGGGCGGTGAGGCCTCCGCCACGACGGTTGATGCCCTTGTTGTCGGACAGCGGGCCGCCGATCAGCACGCGGCAATGCAGCTCTTCAGCGCCTTTGAGCTCGACACGCATGACCACGCGGCCATCGTCGAGCAGCAGTTCATCGCCAACGTCGCAGTCCTTGATCAGGTCTGGATAGTCGATGCCGACCACCTCCTGGGTACCCGCGGTGCGTGAATGCGTCGAGGAGAGGCGGAAGCTGTCGCCTTCCTTCAATTCAATGCGTTTGTTCTCGAATTTCGAGATGCGGATCTTCGGGCCTTGCAGGTCACCGAGCAGGGCGACGTGGCGTCCATGCTTGGCCGCCAGCTCGCGGACGAGGCGGGCGCGGGCCTTGTGCTCGTCGGGCGTGCCGTGGGAGAAGTTCAGGCGAGCGACATCGAGCCCGGCGAGGATCAGGCGTTCCAGGATTTCCGGAGCGTTGCTGGAAGGGCCGAGGGTAGCGACGATTTTGGTACGACGCAGGGTCATGCGGTAACTCCATTTGCAGTGCGTAGCGGGAGGCTACTACGGCCTTGTACTGTAGTCATGGTTACTTTTCACTACTTTCAGTGCGTGGTGGATGTACTCGTGCACGACTGAAGATTTTTTCCGGGCGGTCGATACAGCGTCCATATGGAGGAGTTCGACATGCGCATCCCTGTTCTGCTTGGCCTGCTGATCGTCACCGCAGGCTGTTCCCGTATCACCCTGGATACCCATCTGGACGCTGCCTACCAGTTTTACGACCAGGGCAATTGCGAGCAGGCGATCCTGGAGTTGTCCCGTGCCGAGCGTTCGAGTCGCTCGCGCAATTACATCCAGCCGGAGATATCCATGCTCCGAGCCCAATGCCTGGAGCGCCAGGTGCTGTACGTGGACGCGGCGCAGATCTATCAGTTCATCGTGGCCCGCTACCCGACCAGCGAATACGCCTACCGGGCCAAGGCGCGGCTCGATACGTTGCAGCAGTTGGGGCACCTCAATGCGAGCGCGGCGAAGGCGTTGCCTGCGCCGCTCTGATGCTCCCGGTGGCGATGCGCCATGCGGCCGTCTGTCGTTCGATGTGGACAGGCGAGGCGATTGAGTGTTGGCATTCGGGCAGGTCTCGGGCCATACTCGATCATCCTTTGTAGCGAATTGCCATCATGCACGTCCAACGCCACATCGATCGCCATCTGCTGCCGTACTACCTGAAAGTCTTCAATCGCATCACCGATAAACCGATGGGCTACATCGGCAATGTCTCCCTCGATGGGCTGATGCTGATCAGCCAACTGCCGATGCTGGTCAACGCGCGTTTCGACATGCGCCTGAAGATTCCCTGCCATGAAGGCCAGGTGCGCAACATCGACTTCTATGCCACGTGCCAGTGGAGCCGGGAAGACGTGACGCCCGGTAGCTACGACTCGGGTTTTTCCCTGGTGGCACCGCCGCCGGAATACGTCGAGATGGTCGAGGCCCTGCGTCACTATTTCAGCTTCCGCCCCATGCAGGCGTCTGCCTGATCAGGCAATCGACGGCAGCACGATCTCGTCGCTACGCTTGACGCCTTGCGTCAGTTCGCGGCATTGCTCGAGAAATTCGCGCATCGCCGCCGTCTGGTATTTCTGCCGATGCCAGATGAAGTAGAACTGCCGGCGCAGGTCGATATCCGGCGTCTCCAGGGGCACCAGGCTGCCGCGGCGAAAGGCATCGCGCAGGGCCAGGCGTGAGATGCAACTGATACCCAGGCCCGATTCCACGGCGCGTTTGATCGCTTCCGTATGCTCCAGTTCCAGGCGAATGTTCAATGGCGTCGGATGATGACGCATGGCCTGGTCGAAGGTGCGTCGCGTGCCCGAGCCCTGTTCGCGCAGAATCCACGCCTCACGGCTGAGTTCGTCCAGGGATACCTGCGGGCATTGCGCCAGCGGGTGATTGGGCGCGCAGAACACCACCAGATCGTCTTCCACCCAGGGCTGTACCTCGATATCGGGATGCTGGCAATCGCCTTCGATCAGACCCAGGTCAAGTTCGTAATGGGCAATCTGTTGCACGATCTGTTGCGTGTTGTGCACGTGCAGGCGCACCTGGCACTCCGGGTGGCGCTGCATGAAGCCGCCGATCAGCAGGGTCGCGAGGTAGTTGCCGATAGTCAGGGTCGCCCCAACGTCCAGCGAGCCGAAGCCACTCTTGCCGTTGAGCACGTCCTCCAGCTCGCGCGCCTGATCGAGCAGGGCGACGGCCTGTGGCAGCACCTGCCGGCCCAGCGCATTGAGGCTCAGGCGCTTGCCGGCACGATCGAACAACTGGCAGCCGGACTGTCGTTCGAACTCGGTGAGCGAGGTGCTGGCGGCCGACTGCGACAGGGCCAGGGTTTGTGCGGCACGCGATACGTTGCCCTGTTGGGCCACGGCGACGAATACCTGCAACTGACGGAGAGTGAATCGCATATCTATATAACCGATAACCTATATCTTGATAATCCAGTTAACAGATATTCTCGCGATCTCTACAATACCGCGCAATATTGCGTCTCATCTCCGGATGGGGCCTGGCGCCATTCAATAGCGGAGCTCCATCGAGTCATGAGCAACCTCAATTCCGAACGCGTAATCAGCGTTCATCACTGGAACGACACGCTGTTCAGCTTCAAGTGCACCCGCGATCCGGGCCTGCGCTTCGAAAATGGCCAATTCGTGATGATCGGCCTGAACCAGCCCAACGGTCGTCCGCTCATGCGCGCCTACTCCATCGCCAGCCCGAACTGGGAAGAGAACCTGGAGTTCTTCAGCATCAAGGTGCCGGATGGCCCGCTGACTTCCCAACTGCAGCACCTGAAGGAAGGCGACGAGATCCTCATCAGCAAGAAGCCCACCGGTACACTGGTGCTCGATGACCTCAACCCCGGCAAACACCTGTACCTGCTCAGCACCGGCACTGGCCTGGCGCCGTTCATGAGCGTGATCCAGGACCCGGAAACCTACGAGCGTTTCGAGAAAGTGATCCTGGTCCACGGCGTGCGCTACGTGAATGAAGTCGCCTACCGCGAGTTCATCACCGAGCACCTGCCGCAGAACGAATTCTTCGGTGAGTCGGTCAAGGAAAAGCTGATCTACTACCCGACCGTTACCCGCGAGCCCTTCGAGAACCAGGGTCGCCTGACCGACCTGATGCGCAGCGGCAAGCTGTTCGACGACATCGGCCTGCCCCCGATCAACCCGCAGGATGACCGTGCGATGATCTGCGGCAGCCCGAGCATGCTCGACGAGACCAGCGAAGTGCTGGACAGTTTCGGCCTGAAGGTTTCCCCGCGCATGCGCGATCCGGGCGACTACCTGATCGAGCGTGCCTTCGTCGAGAAGTAAGCGCTATCGATTCAAGAAACGCCCCGCCCTGTGCGGGGCGTTTTCATTCAGGCGCCATCAGCTTGCGTGGGACCAGCGCCGCTGCAGGGCGGTGTCCCAAGGCGGCGGGTGACCGAAACGCCCGCCGAGAAAGGCCAGCAGCAGGCGCACGCGCGGGCTGGTTTCCCGTTCCAGGCGCAGGGCGTAGACGCTGCCTGACTCGACCGCGGGCAGCCCGTCATCGCAGAACAGCGGTAGCAATTCACCGCGCAACAGGTATTCGCTGGCCAGCCAGGTGGGGAAATGGGCGATGCCCAGGCCGTTGAGTGCGCCATGCAGCAGGGTTTCGCAGTTGTTGCTGGTCATGCGCAGGCGCCGGGGGCGACAGAGCTGCAACCTTCCGTCGACATCGAAGCGCCAGGCGTGGGTCGGCGACAGGTTGTCCCAGTCCAGGCCGTCGTGCTCGGCCAGCTCCAGTGGCGAAAGGGGTGTGCCACGCAGGCGCAGATAGTCCGGGCTGGCGCAGGCGATGCGGCTCATGGAGGCCAGCGGCGTCGCGATGGCACGGCCGCCCGCTGGCGAGCCAATGCGGATCACCAGGTCGACCTTGCCCAGGTTGTCACCTTCCAGGTCGATGAAACTGTCGATCAGGCGCAATTGCACGTCCAGTCCCGGATTGACCGCCAGGAAGTCGGCGATGGCCGGTGCCAGATGCCGTCGGCCGAAGGGTGTTGGCGCATCGATGCGTATCAAGCCTTCGGGCGCGCTGCTCAAGGAAACCGCCTCGGCCCGGGCCAGGTGCAGTTCGTTGAGAATACGCCGGCTGCGTTCGGCGAAAGCCGCGCCTGCCGTTGTCGCGCGCACGGCATGGGTGGTGCGTTGCAACAGCGCCACGCCGAGCGCCTGTTCCAGTTTGTCCATGCGCCGCGCTACCGCCGATGGCGTCAATTGCTGGCTACGCGCCGCTGCCGAGAAGCTTCCGCACTCGAGAACCGTTAGGAACAAGCCGAGCTGGTCACTGATCTGACGGGTATTCATCCTGTTCTCTTTGCGTAAATGGCATAGCCATTTTGCTTGCTTGTGCGTTTCCGTGCCAGGCAGCGTTCCTTAGCATGGGCATCTCAAACGGAGACGCCTGCATGTTGTGGACTGATGTACTGATCTATTTCGTTCTGGGGCTCGGCCTTGGGACCTTGGGTGGACTGTTCGGCATCGGCGGCGGGCTGATCGCCATTCCAGTGCTTGGGGTGTTCTTCGGTCTGGACCAGCATCTGGCCCAAGGCACCGCATTGGTGATGGTGGTACCCAATGTGTTGCTGGCGATCTGGCGCTACAACCAGCGCAATCGCATTGCCTGGCGACAGGCGGCAGCGTTGTCGCTGCCGGCATTCTTCATGGCCTGGGGCGGCGCGACGGTTGCGGCGAATCTGCCGGGAACCCTGATGCGCTACGGTTTCGTGCTGTTCTTGCTGGCGCTGGCGGCCTACAACGGTTGGCGCCTGTATCGCCCTGTGGCAGGTGTCAGCGAGCGTGTGCCGACGACCAGCCAACTGGGCGTGCTTGGATTTTGCAGCGGCATATCGGGCGGTTTGTTCGGTGTCGGCGCCGCGGTTGTCGCGACGCCAGCACTGACCAGCATCTTCGGCCTCAGCCAGGTGGTGGCCCAAGGGCTTTCATTGGCCATGGCGCTGCCAACGACCTCGGTCGCTCTCGCCACCTTCGCCGCTCATGGGCAGGTCGCCTGGATCACTGGGCTGGCCCTGGCGGCGGGTGGGTTGCTGAGTATTTCCTGGGGCGTGCGCATCGCCCATGCCTTGCCGGATCGCCTGTTACGCAGCCTGTTTTGCGGTTTTCTGGTGGTGTGTGCGATTGGCTTGTCGTTACGCTGAAGTCACAAGCGAAAGCCCTCGACGATATGCTCGGCGAGGGTGTCGGTGACCTGCGACTGGGTCTGTGAATTGCGTAGCAGCACGATGCTGGTCATCGGCAGCGCCGGCATGCCTTCGGTCTCGCCGATGATGCGCATGTCCGGGGTGATCAGGCTGTGCAGTTGGGCCGTGACCGCCAGTCCGGCACTGACCACGGCGAAGATCGCCGACAGGCTGGGGCTGGTGTAGGCAATGCGGTAGGGCTTTTCCGCGGCATCCAGGGCATTGCAGGCCCAGGCCCGGCAGAAGCAATCGGCGTTGAACATCGCCAGCGGCATCGGCGACTGTTCGTGAGGGGCGAAGCCAGCCGCTTCGGCCCAGACGAAATGCTCCTTGCGTAGCAGTTGGCCAATCTCGCGCCCAGGTTCGCGGGTGACGATGGTCAGGTCCAGATCCTTGCGTTGCAGCAGCATTCCCGAGGGCTCGCAATGTACTTCCACCTGGACCAGCGGGTAGGACTGGGCGAAGCGCGACAGGATGCTTGGCAGAAAACGCATCACATAATCGTCCGGCGTGCCGATACGTACCGCGCCGACCATGTGCGGCTCGCGCAACGTGTTGAGCACTTCGCCGTGCAGCTTGAGAATGCGCCGTGCGTAGCCGAGCAGCACTTGGCCCTCTGGCGTCAGTCGTACCTGGCGCCCATCGCGTTCGAACAGCGGGCGCTGGATCACGTCGTCCTCCAGGCGTTTCATCTGCATGCTCACCGCTGACTGGGTGCGATTGACCGCTTCCGCCGCGCGGGTGAAGCCTCCGCAGTCGGCGATGGCCACGAAGCTGCGCAGCAATTCCGTGTCGATGCTGGGATAATGCGCCATTCATCAATCCCCGAGATGGATTGGATAAGGAAGATTCGTTGGATTGATGTTAATGCCGACGCGAGACTGTCGCCAGTCCCTATTGAGAGGAGGGCGACGGAATGGAAAGGCAGCGTGGCTTCATCGGCAATTTCCAGCGCTTGCACCCGCGTGCTCCGGCTGCCAGCCGGTTGCGCTGGTGGTCGCTGTTGATCGTTCGGCTGCGGCGCTGGCGCGAGCTTGCCAGGCAGCGTCGCGACCTGGCGATGCTCGGCGCCGACCTGCAAAAGGATCTGGGCTTGTCGAGAGCGGACATCATCAACGAAAGTGAGCGGCCGTTCTGGGATGATCCGCTCGAAGATTGAGTCTGTTGGAGTGAATGATGGTGGTGGTACGCAAGGGAGCCGACGGTTTTCTGGTTGGGGTGATGGTGCTGCTGTGTGCGATCTGGGGCATGCAGCAGGTGGCGATCAAGCTGGCTGCGCATGACATCGCGCCGGCTTTGCAGGTGGCCCTGCGTTCGGGGGTCGCCGCTGTGCTGGTCGGGTTGTTGCTGGCGTGCAAGCGCGAGTGGCAGGGGCATCTGGCGGGAACCTGGCGTGGCGGGGTGCTGGCCGGTGTGTTGTTCGCCCTGGAGTTCTTTTTCATCGCCTTGGCCCTGATGCATTCTTCGGCTTCTCATGTGGCGGTGTTTCTGTATACCGCGCCGATATTCTCTGCCCTCGGCCTGCACCTGCTGTTGCCCAGCGAGCGCCTGAATCGTTTGCAGTGGTCCGGCATCTTCCTGTGCTTCCTTGGCATTGCCCTGGCTTTCGGCGGCAACGGCGAATGGGACGCCAGTATGTTGCTGGGCGATCTGTTCGGCCTGTTGGCGGGCATGTCCTGGGGCGCTACGACGGTCGTGGTGCGTGGCTCGCGTCTGTCCGAAGCGCCAGCGACGTTGACGCTGTTCTATCAGTTGCTGGTCGCCGTGGTGCTGTTGCTGGGCTATGCCCTGTCCACCGGGCAGATGGCCGTCAACTGGACGCCAATCGCCATCGGCAGCGTCCTGGTGCAGGGGGTGGTGGTGTCGTTCCTCAGCTACTTCGCCTGGTTCCTGCTGCTGCGCCGTTACCTGGCCTCGAACATGGCGGTGCTGTCGTTCATGACGCCGCTGTTCGGCGTGACCTTCGGTGTGCTGATTCTCGGCGAGCCGCTGACGCTGAACTTCGTCTGTGGCGCGATCATGGTCCTGCTGGGCGTGCTGCTGGTCAGCAGCCATGCCTGGGTGCGCAAGCGGATTCTGCGCCGGCTGGTCTAGGCGGCGCGGTCATTGGCATCGCCGTAGAACCTGGCCTGGGTTTCCGAGCGGCGGTAGGGCGGGCCGGGCGGCGTTCCGCTCTGGCCCGGCAATCGAGAGTGTCGCCGATCGACTGTTTCCACAGGCTTTTCGGTCCTTAGGCTTTCTTGACCTGCTTGAGCGTCTCGGCGATCAGGAAGGCCAGTTCCAGGGACTGGTCGGCGTTCATTCGCGGGTCGCAATGGGTGTGATAGCGGTCGGAAAGGCCGTCCTCGGTGATCGGGCGGGCGCCGCCGATGCACTCGGTGACGTTCTGTCCGGTCATCTCGATATGGATGCCGCCCGGGTGGCTGCCTTCGGCCTGGTGCACGGCGAAGAACTGCTTCACCTCGCCGAGTATCTGCGCGAAGTCGCGGGTCTTGTAGCCGCTGGAGGCCTTGATGGTGTTGCCGTGCATCGGGTCCGAACTCCACAGTACCTGGCGGCCTTCCGCCTGCACGGCGCGGACCAGGCGCGGCATGTGCGCTTCGACCTTGTCGGCGCCCATGCGCACGATCAGGTTCAGGCGACCGGGGTCGTTGTCCGGGTTGAGAATGTCGATCAGGCGCAGCAGGTCATCGGTGTCCATGCTCGGTCCGACCTTGACGCCGATCGGGTTCTCCACGCCGCGCAGGAACTCGACGTGGGCGCCATCGGGTTGGCGCGTGCGGTCGCCGATCCACAGCATGTGCGCCGAGCAGTCGTACCAGCGCCCCGTGAGGCTGTCCTGGCGCACGAAGGCTTGCTCGTAGTTGAGCAGCAGCGCTTCGTGGGCGGTGAAGAAGCTGGCCTCGCGCAGTTGCGGAGCACCGTCCAGGCCGCAGGCGCGCATGAAGGCCAGGGTTTCGTCGATACGGCCGGCCAGTTGGCTGTAGCGCTCTGTCAGTGCCGAGTTGGCAATGAAGTCGAGGTTCCATTTATGCACCTGATGCACATCGGCAAAGCCGCCCTGGGCAAAGGCGCGCAGCAGGTTGAGGCTGGCCGTGGCCTGGTGATAGGCCTGCAGCAGGCGCTCCGGGTCGGGGGTGCGGCTGGCCGGGTCGAAACCGATGCCGTTGACGATGTCGCCGCGGTAGGCGGGCAGTGTCACGCCATCGATGGTTTCATTGTCTGACGAGCGCGGCTTGGCGAACTGGCCGGCCATGCGTCCGACCTTGACCACCGGGCAACCGGCGGCGAAGGTCATGACGATGGCCATTTGCAACAAGACCTTGAAGGTGTCGCGGATCTTCAGGGTGGAGAACTCGCTGAAGCTTTCCGCGCAATCGCCGCCCTGCAGCAGGAAGGCTCGACCCAGGGTGACCTCGGCGAACTGCCGGCGCAGCTCGCGTGCCTCGCCGGCGAATACCAGCGGCGGATAACCGGCCAGGGTCTGTTCCACGCGCAGCAGATGCTCGGTGTCAGGGTAGGTGGGTTGCTGGAGAATGGGTTTGCGGCGCCAGCTATCGGGGCTCCAGGTCTGTGACATCGTTGTGCTCGTCTTTGGCAGTGGATCGTGGGCGCAAATGGTAACAGCGTGCCAGGCACGCCAGTGATAGACAGTCGCCCTCGCACTGCCAGGAACCTGTTCACGATCTGCTGCGCGTCGGCCCTACTGCGTTAAAAACAAGCTCGGAATGCTCATTTACAGCGCGTAGACTCCGCTTCCTCGCTTGTTTTTGCCTTGTATGGCGCTAGCTCGCGAGATCGTGAACAGGTTCTTATGCGCCCTTCATGGGACGAGGTGGTGATGGATAGGCAAGAGCGGTTGCTTGAGGAAGTGCGCGACCAGTACGGGGTGATTCGTGTACTGGAGGTGGGCGACTACCGGTTTCTCGAATTCGGCGAGGCGATCGAGCAAAGTTGCGTGTTCATCCGCGATTCCAGTTGGCTGGAATACGACTACACCCGTGCCATGCTGCTCGGCGCGCTGTGCCATGAGCGCCCGGAAAGCGCGTTGTTCCTGGGGCTTGGTGCGGGCAACCTGACCCAGGCCTGCATGACCTTCCTGCCGCTCGAGGATGTCGAAGTCATCGAGCTGCGTCCGCAAGTGCCGCGTCTGGCCATGCAGTACATGGGGCTGGACGATGATCCTCGCCTGACCATCCGCATCGGCGACGCCCTCGACCTGGTGGAGAGTGCCGAGACCGCCGACCTGGTTTTTCTCGACCTGTATACCGATACCGGCCCGGCCCCAGGCCACCTGGCCTGGAAGTTTCTGGAAAACTGCCAGCAACGTCTGAATCCTGGCGGCTGGCTGGTGATCAACCAGTGGGGCACCGATGACGGTCGGCCGCTGGGCGCCGCACTGCTGCGTGGCCTGTTCCACCGCCATTATTGGGAAATCCCGGTCAAGGAAGGCAACGTCATCCTGTTGATTCCCGCCGATCTGGAGCAGGAGTTGGTTGTGGAGGATGTGCAGGCGCGCGCCGAGGCACTCAAGGCGCAGTTGCATTATTCCTTGCAGCCGCTGATCGACGCGATTCGCCCGGCGACCTGAGCGCTTCGGTGCCTGAATGCGGTCGATTCCCATCCGGCGGAAAATTGACGTTAGATTCTATTTAAGGGCTGCTTTTGTGATCGGCTTCCGGTATAGTCCGCGCCCCTTGATCGCGTTCAGGCAATACCGCGTGTCTCGAAGCCTCGCTTCGGCTGCTGTCCGCATCGCGGACTATCCTTGACGTTTCATTCATTTTCAGTTTTCGCAAATCCCCGCAACCAGGCTGCCAGGGTGACCCAAAAGGTCCTACACGGCATGCGCAGTTTTGGGATATGGGTCTTTGCGATGCTCCAGAGGCAGACCCATGACCCAGGAAACCGGCGGCTTCGCCGCGCTCGGCCTTCATCCTTCCGTTCTCGCGGCCATCTCGGCCGTCGGCTATGAAGAGCCGTCCCCGATTCAATCCCAGTCGATCCCGGTGATCCTGGCTGGCCACGACATGATCGGCCAGGCCCAGACCGGCACCGGCAAGACCGCAGCCTTCGCGCTGCCGCTGCTGTCGAAGATCGACCCGAACAAACGTGAGCCCCAGGCCCTGATCCTCGCGCCGACCCGCGAACTGGCCCTGCAGGTCGCCACGGCGTTCGAGACCTATTCCAAGCAAATGCCTGGCCTGAGTGTGGTCGCCGTTTATGGCGGTGCACCGATGGGCCCGCAGCTCAAGTCGCTGCGCATGGGCGCCCAGGTCATCGTTGCCACGCCGGGCCGGCTGGTCGATCACCTGAGCCGCAACGAGCAACTGCTGTCGACCATCCAGTTCCTGGTGCTGGACGAAGCGGACGAGATGCTCAAGCTCGGCTTCATGGACGATCTGGAGGTGATCTTCCAGGCCATGCCGGCCAGTCGCCAGAGCGTGTTGTTTTCCGCGACCCTGCCGGCCTCGATCCGTGCCATCGCCGAGAAGCACCTGCGCGAGCCGAAGCACGTCAAGATCGCGGCCAAGACCCAGACCGTCGCTCGCATCGAGCAGGCGCACCTGATGGTCCACGCCGACCAGAAGATCCAGGCTGTATCGCGCCTGCTGGAGGTCGAGGATTTCGACGCCCTGATCGCTTTCGTGCGTACCAAGCAAGCCACCCTGGACCTGGCCGCCGCGCTGGAAGCCAAGGGCTACAAGGTCGCCGCGCTGAACGGCGACATCGCGCAGAACCAGCGTGAGCGGGTGATCGAGTCGCTCAAGGATGGCCGTCTCGACATCGTCGTCGCGACCGACGTGGCGGCTCGTGGTATCGACGTACCGCGCATCACCCATGTGTTCAACGTCGACATGCCGTACGACCCGGAATCCTACGTGCACCGTATCGGTCGTACCGGCCGTGCCGGCCGCGAAGGCCGCGCGTTGCTGCTGGTGACTCCGCGCGAGCGGCGCATGCTGCAAGTGATCGAGCGTGTCACCGGGCAGAAGGTTGCCGAAGTGCGCCTGCCGACCCCGCAACAAGTGCTCGACGCCCGCATTCGCAAGCTGACCAACAGCCTGACCCCGCTGGTCGCCGATGCCGAGGCCAGCCATGGCGAACTGCTGGACCGCCTGATCGCCGATATCGGCTGTACGCCACGTGCCCTGGCTGCCGCGCTGCTGCGCAAGGCCACCAATGGCCAGTCGCTGACCCTGGCCGAGATCGAGCGCGAGCAACCGCTGGTGCCGAGCGTTAGTGCTCCGCGTGAGCGCAGCGAACGCAGTTCGAGTGGCGACGGCGAACGGCGTGAGCGTCGGGCTCCGGTGCCGCTGGCCGAAGGCCGGGCCCGTTGCCGCACCGCGCTGGGTGCTCGTGATGGCATCGCCGCGAAGAACCTGCTTGGTGCGATCCTCAACGAGGGTGGCCTGGCGCGTGATGCCATTGGCCGTATCCAGATTCGCGAGACCTTCAGCCTGATCGAGTTGCCGGAAGAGGGCCTCGACCGCCTGCTCGGCAAGCTCAAGGACACCCGCGTAGCGGGCAAGGCGCTGAAGCTGCGTCGTTATCGGGAAGACTGATAAGCGCTGTAAGTAGAAGCAGCGAGCGCGTCTCGGCGCGATAATAAAAAGCCATCTTGCGACTGCTGCAAGATGGCTTTTTTGTTTCAGGTTCTCAGGCGAAGCTATAGATATCCATTCCCAGTGCGCCCATGGTGAAACCGCTGTGTTCCACCTTGAAGGCGCCGCCCGCGCCGCGAGCGAAGTACAGCGGCAGCAGGTGCTCGTCGCTGGGGTGGTTGCGCAGCGCTTCGGGAGCCAGCTTCCGGTAATCATGCAGGCTGGCTGTATCGCCTTGTTCCAGGCGCTCGACGATCCAGTTGCGGAAGGCCAGCGCCCACGGCGCAACCGTCGAGCCGTCGTTGCGCCAGTCGAGCTCTCTCAGGTTGTGGGTGATGCTGCCGGAGCCTATCAGCAGGATGCCCCGCTCGCGCAGCCGAGCCACAGCCTGGCCGATGCGCGTCTGTAGCTGTGGGCCGAGCCGGCTGGGCAGGGATATCTGCACGACGGGAATATCGGCCTGCGGATACATCAGTGACAGCGGCACCCAGACGCCATGATCGAATGGGCGCTGTGGGTCCATGCGGCTGATCAGGTCGGCTTCGCCGAGCAGGTGCTGAACCTCGTCGGCGAGTTCAGGTGCGCCTGGTGCGGGATATTGCACGTCATACAAGGGGCGGGGAAAACCACCGAAGTCATGCCAGGTTGCAGGCGCTGCGCCGTTGCCTATGAACAACTCGGCGCTTTCCCAGTGAGCCGAGACCATCAGAATCGCCTTGGGCTTGCCGAGCCTGGCCGCCAGGCGAGCCAGTGCCGGGCCGCTGTCGCCTGGCTCGAGGGCGAGCATGGGAGAACCGTGGGAAATGAAGAGACTGGGGAGCATGGCGCTATTCCGGGCTGTCTGGACAGGTGCCATCTTCCTCAGTGGTCATATCGAAAACCAGTATAAATTCTCGAAAGAATCTATCTGATTGCTGGGTTGGTTCGTCGGGATTGGCGACGGGCCTGTCGACCAGATCCAGCGCAAAGGTTCGGCCAAATGAAAAAGGCGACCTGTAAGGTCGCCTGTTCCTGCCCGCTTCGATCAGCCGCGCTGGCGCAGGGCGGCGATGCGTTCTTCCAGGGGCGGGTGGCTCATCAGCAGGCCGGCCAGGCCATTCTTCAGGCCGCCGTTGATACCGAAGGCGGTCAGGCTGTCAGGCATGTTCACGGGGACGCCTTGCTCGGAGCGCAAGCGTTCCAGGGCGGCGATCATCGCGCCGGTGCCGGCCAGGCGCGCACCGGCGGCGTCGGCCTTGAATTCGCGCCTGCGCGAGAACCACATGACGATGATGCTGGCCAGGATGCCGAGTACCAGTTCGGCGAAGATGGTCGCCACGAAATAGCCGATGCCGTGGCCTTCCTCGTTTTTCAGGATCACCTTGTCGACGAAGTTGCCGATGATCCTCGCGAAGAACATGACGAAGGTGTTCACCACGCCCTGGATCAATGCCAGGGTCACCATGTCGCCATTGGCTACGTGACCGATTTCGTGGGCCAGTACCGCACGAACCTCGTCCGCTGAGAAGCGTTCGAGCAGGCCCTGGCTGACGGCTACCAGTGCGTCGTTACGGTTCCAGCCGGTAGCGAAGGCATTGGACTCATAGGCTGGGAAGATACCGACTTCCGGCATCTTGATGCCGGCTTCGCGAGACAGTTCTTCCACGGTCTGCAGCAGCCACTGTTCATGGCGGGTGCGTGGTTGGGTGATGATTTCGGTGCCTGTGCTCATCTTCGCCATCCACTTGGACATGAACAGCGAGATCAGCGAGCCGGCGAAGCCGAATACGGCACAGAAGACCAGCAGGCTTCCATGGTTCTGGCCTGTGAAACGGTCCACCCCCAGCAGCTTGAGCGTGATGCTGGCAATGACCAGTACCGCCAGGTTGGTGGCCAGGAACAACAGGATACGCATCATGGGTAGAGCTTCCTCAGGGCGAGATACGGTTTGCAACGTCGGATATATAGGGGCGAGCCCCCGTACGATTCAACCGAGCGACTATTTCAAACTATGTAGCCGCAGATGGCATGCGGCAGGGCGCGGTTGTCCCGCTCAGAACTCACGAGAGCCGCCCGGGCTGCTTTCGAACAGCAGGCGGGTGAGGCGGGCGACGCGCTCGCTGCTCTGCTGGGCGATTGCTTCGCGCAGTTGCCAGGCGAGGGTTGCCTGCACGCGCCGTACGGACGCTGGTGCGATCTCGTCCGGCAGTGCATGGGGAACGCCGCGAGAAAGGCGCATGAAGCCCTTTTCGCTGAGCACGGCCTGGTCAAGGGCGTCGTAGCCTATCGTCGACTCGAAGCGCAGGTAGCCTTCATCGCCGAGCCATAGCAAGGCGCCCAGGCAACTCTGGTGGCGCTTGCTCGGCAGGCCGAATTCATCCGGCTCTTCACGACCGATCAGGTCTTCGATATACAGCGCGATCTTGCGTGGAAAGGCCTGGTACAGCATGAGCATGCCGTTGGCGGCATCCTTGTAGAACTCGTCGATCTGCAGATCCATGGTCACAGCCTGGCAATCAGGGACGCGGGAACGGCGGCAGGTGGCCAGTCAGCGACCAGGGCCAGGTCGTAGCCCCGGGCTGCCCGTTCACGCGCCAGCGCCTGGCCGATCCCGGAGCTGGCTCCGGCGATCAGGTAGCGCGGGCGCGCAGTTGCAGGCGTCACTGGCGATAGGTCTTGAGGAAGTTGCCGATACGACCGATGGCCTGTTCCAGGTCATCCACGCGGGGCAGGGTGACCACGCGGAAGTGATCCGGCGAGGGCCAGTTGAACGCGGTCCCCTGGACGATCAGCAGGCGCTCGGAGAGCAGCAGGTCGAGGACGAACTTTTCGTCGTTATGGATCGGGCAGACCTTCGGGTCGATCTTCGGGAAGGCATACAGCGCGCCCATCGGCTTCACGCAACTGACGCCGGGAATGTCGTTGAGCAGTTCCCAGGCGCGGTTGCGCTGTTCCAGCAGGCGACCGTTGGGCAATATCAGGTCATTGATGCTCTGGTAGCCGCCCAGGGCGGTCTGGATCGCATGCTGGCTCGGCACGTTGGCGCACAGGCGCATGTTGGCCAGGATGTCGAGGCCTTCGATGTAGCTGGTGGCGTGGTGCTTGGGCCCGGAAATCACCACCCAGCCAGAACGGAAGCCGGCCACGCGGTAGGACTTGGACAGGCCGTTGAAGGTCAGGCACAGCACGTCCGGCGCCAGGGACGCGGTGGAGATGTGCTGGGCTTCGTCGTAGAGAATCTTGTCGTAGATCTCGTCGGAAAGGATCACCAGGTTGTGCTGGCGTGCCAGTTCGACGATGCCTTGCAACACGTCCTTCGAATACACCGCGCCGGTCGGGTTGTTCGGGTTGATCAGCACCAGGGCCTTGGTATTGCTGGTGATCTTGGCCTGCATGTCGGCCAGGTCGGGGAACCAGCCAGCCTGTTCGTCGCACAGGTAGTGCACCGGCTTGCCGCCGGAAAGGGCCACGGCGGCGGTCCACAGCGGGTAGTCGGGCGCCGGGATCAGTACCTCGTCGCCATTGTTGAGCAGTGCCTGCATGGCCATGACGATCAGCTCGGAAACGCCGTTGCCGAGGTAGATGTCCTCAATGCCGACGCCTTCGATCTGTTTCTGCTGGCAGTACTGCATGACCGCCTTGCGTGCGCTGAACAGGCCCTTGGAGTCGCTGTAGCCCTGGGCGGTCGGCAGGTTGCGGA
Organism: Pseudomonas sp. LRF_L74; assembly: GCF_965644255.1. NCBI lineage: Bacteria > Pseudomonadati > Pseudomonadota > Gammaproteobacteria > Pseudomonadales > Pseudomonadaceae > Pseudomonas > Pseudomonas sp. LRF_L74. The sequence continues at coordinate 237,584 of NZ_CBFFRH010000002.1, forward strand.
TGACGTCCTGGAGGATTTCCTCGGGTGCTTCGAAACCGAACGGCGCCGGGTTGCCGATATTCAGCTTGAGGATGCGGTGGCCTTCCTCTTCCAGGCGTTTGGCGTGCTTGAGCACGGGCCCGCGAATGTCGTAGCAGACGTTGGCGAGCTTGTTCGATTTGCTGACCTGCATGGTACGGGTGTCCTGATGAGTGCGTCGTGTGCGACGGTCGGATTGCGCCTTGGCAGGCTAGAATGCCGCTGCCAGACTGGCGCCTGAAAACGCACGCATGATACGTGCGGCCCGAAGGGGCGAAAAGATACAGTCGGGCATTATTTGGCCTATCGAGGTGAGCCGTGGATAAGATCGAAAAAAACCTGGAGTCCTGGCGCGACGAGCTTTCGGCGGAGCAGTTCCATGTCTGCCGCCTGGGCGGCACCGAACGCCCGTTCACCGGCGAGTACCACGACAGCAAGGTGCCGGGCATCTATCACTGTGCCTGCTGCGGTACGGCGCTGTTCGACTCGGATGCCAAGTACGATTCGGGCAGCGGCTGGCCGAGCTATTTCCAGCCGGTCGACGGCGAGGTGATCAGCGAGAAGGAGGATTTCAGCCACGGCATGCATCGCATCGAGGTGAAGTGCGCCAAGTGCGACGCCCATCTCGGCCACGTCTTCCCTGACGGTCCGCGGCCGACCGGCTTGCGCTACTGCATCAACTCGCTGTCGTTGAAGCTGGTTGCCCGGTAGTTCTGCAGCCCCGTGCTGCTTCTATCGGGATTGCTGCATTGAGGGGCGGATTTAACCGGTCGCTGCGGACATCCATTATTCCTCCGTCATTCCCGCGAAGGCGGGAACCTAAATAAAAAAGCGCTTCTGGGCTCCCGCCTTCGCGGGAGTGACGGTAAACAGTATCGATGTCCGCTTATGCCTCAACGCCGCCGAAAGAACGCTTGAGGCTGAACGAGAGGGGCATCGCGCGTGGTCTTTCGCTCAGCGTTTGGCGCTTTGAATCGAAGGCCGAAGGCCGCTGTGTTAGACTTCGCCGCCTCTACGCCCAGCCCGTTTCGTGGCGAATCGAATCTGAACCAAGGAACAGCATGACCTCCACGGTAGCGGAAAGCCTCGCTTTGCGGTCCGTAATCGGGTTTCCCAGCGGGGAGGCCAGGGCGTGCGCCTGAAATCGATCAAGCTGGCTGGCTTCAAGTCCTTCGTCGATCCCACCACCGTGAGCTTTCCGAGCAACATGGCGGCGGTGGTCGGCCCCAACGGCTGCGGCAAGTCCAACATCATCGACGCCGTGCGCTGGGTGATGGGCGAAAGCTCGGCGAAGAACCTGCGCGGCGAGTCGATGACCGACGTCATCTTCAATGGCTCCAACACGCGCAAGCCGGTGACCCAGGCCAGCATCGAGCTGATCTTCGATAACTCCGACAGCACCCTGACCGGCGAGTACGCCGCATTCGCCGAGATTTCGATTCGCCGCCGGGTCACCCGCGACAGCCAGAACACCTACTTCCTCAATGGGGTGAAGTGCCGTCGTCGCGATATCACCGATATTTTCCTCGGCACTGGCCTGGGACCACGCAGCTACTCGATCATCGAGCAGGGCATGATCTCCAAGCTGATCGAAGCCAAGCCCGAGGACCTGCGCAATTTCATCGAGGAAGCCGCCGGCATCTCCAAGTACAAGGAGCGTCGCCGCGAAACCGAAAGCCGCATCCGTCGCACCCACGAGAACCTGGCGCGGCTGACCGACTTGCGCGAGGAACTGGAGCGCCAGCTCGAACGCCTGCATCGCCAGGCCCAGTCGGCGGAGAAATATCAGGAATACAAGACCGAGGAGCGCCAGCTCAAGGCGCAACTGTCGGCCCTGCGCTGGCAGGCGTTGAACCAGCAGGTCGGCCAGCGCGAGAAGGTCATCGGCGACCAGGAGATCGCCTTCGAAGCGCTGGTGGCCGAGCAGCGCAATGCCGACGCCGGTATCGAGCGCCTGCGCGATGGACACCATGAATTGTCCGAGCGCTTCAATCTTGTGCAAGGCCGCTTCTATTCGGTGGGCGGCGATATCGCCCGGGTCGAACAGAGCATCCAGCACGGCCAGCAGCGCCAGCGCCAGTTGCAGGATGACCTCAACGAGGCCGAGCGTGCACGCCTGGAGACCGAGTCGCACCTGGGCCATGACCGCACCTTGCTGGCGACCCTCGGCGAAGAGCTGGCGATGCTCGAACCCGAGCAGGAAATCACCGCCGCCGCTGCGGAAGAGTCCGCCGCCGCGCTGGAAGAATCCGAAGGCGCGATGCATGCCTGGCAGGAGCAGTGGGATGGCTTCAACCAGCGCAGTGCCGAGCCGCGTCGTCAGGCCGAAGTGCAGCAGGCGCGCATCCAGCAGCTGGAGCATGCACTGGAGCGCCTGGCCGAACGCCAGCGCCGGCTCAACGATGAGCTGAGCCTACTGGCTGCCGATCCCGAGGACGCCGCGATCCTCGAACTCAGCGAGCAGATTGCCCTCAGCGAAATGAATCTGGAGGAGCTGCAGGCCGCCGAACTGGCTCAGGTCGAATGCCTGGAAGCGCTGCGCGAAGAACTGCAGCAGGCGACTCAGGCCCAGCAACAGGCGCAGGGTGAGCTACAGCGCCTCGATGGTCGTCTGGCATCCCTTGAGGCCTTGCAGCAGGCGGCATTGAATCCGGGCAAGGGCACTGCCGAATGGCTGCGTGAACAAGGCCTGGAGTCGCGTCCGCGTCTCGCCGAAGGCCTGCGGGTCGAAACGGGTTGGGAGTTGGCGGTGGAAACCGTGCTCGGCGCCGATCTGCAGGCCGTGCTGCTGGATGATTTCGCCGGCCTCTCGCTGGAGGATTTCGATCAGGGCGATTTGCGCCTGGTCAGTTCCACGCGCTCTACAACGCGCAGCCCCGGCAGCCTGTTGGACAAGGTGGAGGGGCGCGTCGACCTGTCGCCCTGGCTGGCGAATGTGCGGCCTGTCGAAAACCTTGATGAGGCCTTGGCACTGCGTGCGCAACTTGCCGAAGGGCAGAGCTGCATCAGCCGCGACGGTTACTGGATCGGTCGCAACTTCCTGCGGATACGCCGTGCCAGCGAGGCGGAGAGTGGCGTGCTGGCGCGTGGCCAGGAACTGGAGCGCCTGGGGCTGGAGCGTGATGAGCGCAAGGCGGCGTTGCTCGACCTGGACGACCGCCTGCAACGGCTGCGTGAGCAACAGCGTCAGCAGGAGGACACTCGTGAGCAGCAGCGTCGGAAAGTGCAGGACGAGGCTCGCCATCAGGGCGATCTGAAAGCCAGGCTCTCCGCTGGCCAGGCCAAGGCCGAGCAATTGGCGTTGCGTCGTGACCGGCTGCAGAGCGAGCTTGGCGAGGCCGCCGAGCAGCGCGAACTGGAGCAGGAGCAGCTTGGCGAGTCGCGCCTGATCCTGCAGGACGCCCTGGATGCCATGGCCCTCGACACCGAACAGCGCGAGCTGATGCTGGCCAGCCGTGACCAGTTGCGCGAGCGCCTTGACCGGGTGCGTCAGGATGCGCGCCAGCACAAGGATCACGCGCATCAATTGGCGGTGCGCCTGGGCTCGATCAAAGCCCAGCATGAGTCCACGCGCCAGGCCCTGGAGCGGCTGGAGCAGCAATTCACCCGGGCCATCGAGCGCCGTGAGCAATTGAGCCTCAATCTGGAGGAGGGCGCCGCGCCGCTGGAAGAGCTGCGGATGAAGCTCGAAGAGCTGCTGGAGCGGCGCATGGCGGTCGAGGACGAACTGAAGCTGGCGCGCCTGGCGCTGGAAGATGCCGACCGCGAGCTGCGCGACGTCGAGAAGCGCCGTACCCAGGCCGAGCAACAAGCGCAATTGCTGCGTGGCCAGCTCGAGCAGCAGCGCATGGATTGGCAGGGCCTCAGCGTGCGGCGCAAGACCTTGCAGGATCAGTTGCTGGAGGATGGCTACGACCTGCACGGCGTGCTGGCCACTTTGCCTGAGCAGGCCAGTGAGCAAGCCTGGGAAGAAGAGCTGGAGCGGATCGCCGCGCGCATTCAGCGCTTGGGGCCGATCAACCTGGCGGCCATCGAGGAATACCAGCAGCAGTCCGAGCGCAAGCGCTACCTGGATGCGCAGAACGCCGACCTTGTCGAAGCGCTGGATACCCTGGAAAACGTGATCCGCAAGATCGACAAGGAAACCCGCAACCGCTTCAAGGAAACCTTCGATCAGATCAACGCCGGCCTGCAGGCGTTGTTCCCCAAGGTGTTTGGCGGCGGGCACGCCTATTTGGAACTTACTGGGGAGGATCTACTCGATACCGGGGTAGCGATCATGGCTCGCCCACCGGGCAAGAAGAACAGCACCATCCATTTGCTCTCCGGTGGCGAGAAGGCGCTGACCGCATTGGCGCTGGTCTTCGCCATCTTCAAGCTCAACCCGGCGCCGTTCTGCATGCTCGACGAGGTGGACGCGCCGCTCGATGATGCTAACGTCGGGCGCTATGCAAGGCTGGTCAAGGAAATGTCGGAGACCGTGCAATTCATCTACATCACCCACAACAAGATCGCCATGGAGATGGCCGACCAGTTGATGGGCGTAACCATGCATGAGCCGGGATGCTCCAGGCTGGTTGCGGTCGACGTCGAGGAGGCGCTCAATCTGGTGGAATCATGACAGGCGGAAACATCATCTGGCACAGTGCGCCAGTGCACTTTTACCGTTCGTCGTGCTAGTTTAGGCACGTTTTTGTTACATGAGTAAAAAGCCTGTAGAAACATACAGTTGTCTGCGCTTTTTCAGGCACAAAAACCCTTTTTTCATCTCTTCATCTGCCAGGGGTTCAAGGTATTCATGGAAATCGGTCTGCGTGAGTGGCTGATCGTTATCGGCATCATCGTAATCAGCGGCATTCTCTTCGACGGCTGGCGCCGTATGCGCGGCGGCAAGGGGAAGCTCAAATTCAAGCTCGATCACAGCTATAGCAACCTGCCTGACGATGAGTCGGACCCTGATCTGGGGTCTGCGCGGGTGATCGAGCGCAACAGGCGCGAACCTGCCGTGCAGGAAGACATGCCGGCCATCAGCGTGGGCGAGTTGAATCGTCGTCGCGGTCGGGATGTCGAGCCGCAGCAGGGCGACCTCAACCTGGATGTCGATGAGCCGGTGCCGACCTTGCTCGACCCGGTCGACGAGGAAGAAGACGGTCTGGACGACGACCGCGAAGAATTGCCGGTCGAGGAAGTGCTGGTGATCAATGTGGTCGCTCGCGAAGGCGAGGTGTTCAACGGTCCGGCGTTGCTGCAGAACATCCTCGAAAGCGGCCTGCGTTTTGGCGAGATGGATATCTTCCATCGCCACGAAAGCATGGCTGGCAACGGCGAAGTGCTGTTCTCCATGGCCAACGGCGTCAAGCCGGGCACTTTCGATCTGGATGACATCGAGCTGTTCAGCACCCGCGCGGTGAGCTTCTTCCTCGGCCTGCCGGGCCCGCGTCATCCGAAGCAGGCGTTCGACGTGATGGTGGCTGCGGCGCGCAAGCTGTCCCACGAGTTGAGCGGCGAGCTGAAGGACGACCAGCGTAGCGTGCTGACCGCCCAGACCATCGAGCATTACCGTCAGCGCATCGCCGATTTCGAACGCCGCCAGTTGACCCAGAAACGCTGAACGCGGCCGCTGGCTGCGAGCCCCAAGTTGCAAGCCGAGCGCTTGGCTTGGGGTTTTTTGTGGCCTGCCATCCCTGGCGGCCACCCTTCGGGCCGTCGCGAGCGACGTCAATTGCTCCCGGCAATTTTTGTGGCTCGCCGTCCTTGGCTGCCCCCAGTGGGCCGCAGCAAGCGACGTCAAAGACTTCTCCTGGAAGTTTTTTGTTTTACCCCGCGCCTGATGGAGCCGGGATTTGATATGACTGCCGGTGAGCTGTTTACGCAGCGTGCCGCCTGTAGCTTGAGGCTTATTTCCATGACCGACGCCCAGAACGCCGCCGAACGTATCGCCGCGCTGCGCAGCGAACTCGACGCCCATAACTACCGTTACTACGTTCTCGACGAACCGAGTGTGCCGGATGCCGAATACGATCGCCTGTTCCGTGAGCTGCAGGCGCTCGAGGCCGATCACCCTGAGCTGGTGACCCCGGATTCGCCGACCCAGCGTGTCGGTGGAGCGGCGCTCAGTGCCTTCGGTGAAGTACGCCACGAAGTGCCCATGCTCAGCCTGGGCAATGCCTTCGAGGAGGGGGACCTGCTGGACTTCGACCGCCGCGTGCGCGAAGGCCTCGACCTGCCGGCCGGCGATCTGTTCGGCGGCGGCGCCGAGATCGGCTACAGCTGCGAACCCAAGCTGGATGGCCTGGCCGTCAGCCTGCTGTATGAACAGGGTCGACTGGTGCGTGGCGCCACCCGCGGTGATGGCAGCATGGGTGAAGACATCAGCGCCAACGTACGCACCATCCGCAGCGTGCCGCTCAAGCTGCAGGGCAAGGGCTGGCCGGCAGTGCTCGAAGTGCGCGGCGAAGTGTTCATGTCCAAGGCCGGTTTCGAGCGCCTCAATGCGGCGCAGGCCGAGACGGGTGGCAAGACCTTCGCCAACCCGCGCAATGCGGCGGCGGGCAGCTTGCGCCAGCTCGACCCGAAGATCACCGCCAGCCGCCCGTTGGAGTTCTGCTGCTATGGCGTAGGCCGGGTCGAAGGCATCGTCTTCGCCACCCAGGTCGGCATGATCGAGCAACTGCGTGAGTGGGGCCTGCCGATCAGCCGTGAACTCAAGTTGGCCAAGGGCGCCGAGGCGTGCCTGGACTATTACCGCGATATCGGCGAGCGCCGCGCGAGCCTGGCCTACGAGATCGATGGCGTGGTGTTCAAGGTCAACGATATCGGCCAGCAGCGCGAGTTGGGCTTTCGCGCCCGCGAGCCGCGCTGGGCCATCGCCCACAAGTTTCCGGCCAGCGAAGAGCTGACCGAACTGCTCGACGTCGAATTCCAGGTCGGCCGTACCGGTGCGGTCACTCCAGTGGCACGGCTCAGGCCGGTCAAGGTGGCTGGGGTGATGGTGGCCAATGCAACCCTGCACAACATGGACGAGGTGGCGCGCCTGGGGGTGATGATCGGCGATACGGTGATCATTCGCCGGGCGGGTGATGTGATCCCACAGGTCATGCAAGTGGTGACTGAGCGCCGCCCGGCCGATGCCCGTCCAGTCGAGGTGCCGCAGTGTTGCCCGGTATGCGGCTCGGCGGTCGAGCGCACGCAACTGGTCAAGCGCAGCAAGGGCAAGGAGACCTTCAGCGAGGGCTCGGTGTATCGCTGTGTCGGGCGCCTGGCCTGTGCTGCGCAACTGAAGCAGGCGATCATCCATTTCGTCTCGCGTCGGGCCATGGACATCGACGGGCTGGGCGACAAGATCGTCGAGCAACTGGTGGACAAGGGCCTGGTCGCGTCGCCGGCCGATCTCTACACCCTGACGTATGAGCAAGTGGTCGAGTTGGAAGGTTTCGCCGAACTGTCGACCAACAACCTGCTGGCCTCCATCGCCGAGAGCCGCACGCCGACCCTGGCACGTTTCATCTATGCCTTGGGCATTCCCGACGTGGGTGAGGAAACCGCCAAGCTGCTGGCTCGTGCGCTGGGCTCGCTGGAGCGCATCGAACAGGCGCTGCCCGAGGTGTTGACCTACCTGCCGGACGTCGGTGGCGAGGTGGCGTACGAGATTCACAGTTTCTTCGAGGATGCGCACAACCGCGCGGTGATCGAGCAACTGCTGGCCCGTGGCGTGGAGTTGCAGGACCAGGGCGAACTGCACGCCGAGTTCGCCGCCAGCACCACCCTGGGCGGCTTCCTCGACAAGCTGAACATTCCCTTCGTCGCCGCCACCGGGGCGAAGAACCTGGCCGAGCGTTTCCAGACCCTGGAAGGCGTGATCGGTGCCGACTGGCTCGATCTTAGTGCCATGAAAGGCTTGAATGAAAAGGCCAGGCAGTCGGTGCGCGAGTTCTTCGCCAAGCCCGAGAATGCCGAGCGTGCCCGTGCTATCGAGGCTCAGTTGCGTGACTTCGGCATGCATTGGCAGAGCGAGAAGAAAGTCGTCGAAGGCTTGCCGTTGGCAGGCCAGACCTGGGTACTGACCGGCACCCTGGACGTGATGAGTCGCGACGTGGCCAAGGAAAAGCTCGAATCCCTTGGCGCCAAGGTCGCCGGCTCGGTCTCGGCCAAGACCTCTTGCGTGGTCGCCGGTCCTGGTGCTGGATCGAAGCTGGCCAAGGCCAACGAACTCGGGGTCAAGGTGATGGATGAGCAGGCGTTCGTTGCCTTGTTGGACGGCTACGGGGCATAGCGCGCGGCTGAAAAACTCGACTCGAAAGAAAGGACGTGGCGAGCTTCATGCCACTGATTGCGAGTGTTGCCCGGTGGGCGAGCGAGTTGCGCTTGTTTCTCGGGCGAATACAGATGATCGCGACAGGGCTTGGAGGCAGGGCGTCAGGCGGGGGAGAGCTGGCGGGGCTGCAGGGTGACCTGCTCGCCCCGTCGGCGTGGATCAGTTCAGCGCGTCGGTCAGCGCCTTGGCGGGAACCAGTTTCACGGCCTTCTTGGCTGCGATCTGGATTTCCTTGCCGGTTTGCGGGTTGCGGCCAGTACGGGCAGGGCGCTCGTTGACTTTCAGCTTGCCGATGCCTGGCAGGGTGATTTCGCCGTCGTTTTCCAGGGCGTCGGTAGTGACCTGGGCAAGTTGGTCGAGCAGGGCGCGAACGGTGGTTTTCGGGGCGTCGACGGCTTCCGCCAGGTCGCTGATCAGCTGATCTTTGGTCAAGGCCATGGTATGGCTCCGTGAGTCGATTGAAAGTGGGCAAAGGATGGAAAAGCTCAGTGCAGGCCATCCTGTGGCTCTGCAATGACCCTCCCGGACCGATGCGGCGCGCAAACTAGCACAAACGGCCGACATAAGCCCTGCCTTAGTCCACCTGCTGTGCATCCGGTTCCACTGCATGACGGAAAATCCGCTTCGATCAGCGGAAAATGACTATGCTGGACAGACCGAATCGAGCCCGTGGAAGTGCTGTCATGCTGCGTCTGTTCTCCGATCTGGGATTTCGCTGGAAGATCGCTCTACCCATCCTTCTGCTGGCTTTGCTGCTGGTGCTGATCGGCGCATTAGGCATGCTGGGTATTGCTCAGGTGGCCGATTCCAGCACTCGCCTGGCCAACCGATACTTGCCGGCAGTGGGCTTGTTGCTCAATGCCGACCGTGATCTCTATCAGGCCCTGACCGCCGAGCGCAGCCTGCTCGACGAGAGTGCCAGCGAGCACATCGCTGCGCTGAAGGGATTCCAGGCCGAGAACGTCCAGCAGGCCTACGACCGGATACATAAATATGCGGCGACGCAGCCTGGTGCAGAGGCGCAGCAACTGCTGGCGGAGTTCGAGCAGGCGTTCGCTTTGTGGAAAGCTTCTTCGGCGAAGGTCGTGGAGCTGTCGCAGACTGATCCTGCCGCCGCCTCGCGCCTGAGCTTCGGCGAAAGCGAGGCGCTCTTCGACCGGGTGCGCGGCCCGATAGACAGGCTGGGCGAGCTGGAAGGCAACGCCGCCGATGCGCTGGGGCAGGAGGCGATCGCCACGGGCGATGCACGGCGCTGGCAGCAAGGCGTGATCATTGCCATCGGGTTGGCTCTATGTGTAGTACTGGTACTTGGCTTCCCGGTTCTGGTGACCCGCCCGATGCGCAACCTGCTTGAACGTATCGAGCAGATCGCCAGTGGCGATGGCGATCTGCAAACCCGCCTGGAGGTGACTTCGCGCGACGAGCTGGGTCGGCTCGGCCAGGCCTTCAATCGTTTTCTCGATACGCTGCAGCCGCTGATCGCCGAGGTCGGGCGGGTGACTGGGGAGGTCGCCGAGTCGGCTCGCGATCTTGCGCAACTGGCTGTTTCCAGTGACCGGCTGATCAATGACGAGCACGCTGCGGTTGATCAGGTCAGCACCGCCGCCACCGAGATGAGCACTGCGGTGGCCGAGGTGGCGCGCAATGCTCAGAGCGCCGCCGATGCTGCGCGTCAGGCTGAGCGTCAATCGCGGGAGGGCGGTGAAGTGGTCGGCGCCACTGTCCAGGCCATTCGTGAGTTGGCCCAGGAGGTGGAAAGCGCGTCTTCGACCATCCAGGCCCTGGAGCAGGAGGCGGCGAGCATCGGCACGGTGCTCGCCGCGATCAGCGGCATCGCCGAGCAGACCAACCTGCTGGCCCTCAATGCCGCCATCGAGGCGGCGCGCGCCGGTGAACAGGGGCGCGGCTTTGCCGTGGTGGCCGATGAGGTGAGGGCCCTGGCTGCACGTACCCAGGGTTCCACCAGGGACATCCAGGATATGATCTCGCGACTGCAGTCGGGGGTGCAGAACGCTGTCACCGCGATGCATGCGGGCAGCGTCAAGGCACGTGACAGCGTCGAGCGTGCGGCCGGTGTGGACAGTTTCCTGGCGGCGACCGGCGGTTCGGTGGCACAGATCAACGACATGGCCGCACAGATCGCCACCGCCTGCGAGGAGCAGAGTTCGGTGACCGAAGAGATCGCCCGCAACATCAACGACATTCGCGATCTGTCCAACGAGGCGGCGCGGACCTCGCAGCAGAGCACACGGGCCAGCCAGCGCCTGTCGGAGCTGTCGTCGGGGCTGGCGCGCCTGGTGGGGCGTTTCAGAGTCTGAAAAACTCTTTGTGTTTTAAGCGGTTGTAACTTTTCGCTTTACCAGTACAATGGCGCGGCTCGTCGCCAGGCGAGCTGCGTCATGGTGGTCCTGCCGGTCCCCCCGCAACGATTACCCGTCAACCTGGTCAGGCCCGGAAGGGAGCAGCCACAGCGGGAACATTGTGTGCCGGGGTGTGGCTGGCAGGGCTGCCTCCATAATCTAAGTCATTGATTATGAAAGGATGTATCAGTAAAAATCTCGAAGTAATAGAGCATTTCGTCCAGGTACATCCAAATGGTGCGCTATGTCTGGATGTTATCGCTTCAGCCCTCATGGCCTCAGTTCCGTAAGATTTCCAAAATCCTCTGCCGGGTCGAAAGGGGACGTCTTCGTCCCATCCTCTGTCATGCACGTGGAAAACATCTTTCCCTTCAGATATAGACTCAGGGCCATCCTCGGCTAATTCAGTGCCGCCATGCTAGGATGCACGGCCCGATGCGTCGTGAAATCCTGGGTGGGCACGATCAATCTGGTCAGCTCCGAACATAGTTCAGGCTTGTCGTTGAAAGCGTCTCGAAGATTAAACCGAACGGTAATCTATCCATGATTTCCCTCCATTCGAAAATTGCCAGGGTTTCCGATCCTATTGCGACGGAAATCGACGGAAAGGTGGTGTTGCTAGGTGTCGAGTCGGATAAGTACTTCGCCTTCGATGCCATCAGTTCCGATATCTGGAGCCGTATCGATACTTATCCTGTCGTAGCCGACCTGTGCGACGTTCTGGCGCATGACTATGATGCTGCGCTGGACATTATCCAGGCCGATGTCTGCCACTTGGTGTCGGTTCTGATGGAGCACCGGCTGGTTTCTATCGTAGAGACCAGCGGCAGCAACCACGACACACCCTGACCTCTGGTGTTAGGAATTCAAATAGCGACCATGCCCGTCCAGTCCATTCATGCGCATCTATACCGATGGCCGGGCGCTTTTCACTCTCAACGCGGCCCTCTCCATCCTCGTGGCGCAAGGTCGGGAGGTCACGGTGGCTGCCACCTCTGGTGTCAGTCCAGGCGAGATCATGACCTTCTTATTAGGAGCCGCCTTGGGACTGCTTTGCCATCAGCGACGAATACTGCCTCTGCATGCCGCAGCGCTCCAGATAGGAGAGGCCGCCGTGGCCCTGGTGGGAGAACCGGGAAGCGGAAAGTCGACTACCGCCACCGCGTTGATGCAGCGTGGCCACTCGTTGTTGTGCGACGACATCCTGGTGCTCAATGCGCGCCAGGCAAGGTTGGCCACGCCCGAGGCGCACGCCAGCGGGCGGAGTAATCGATGAGCGCCATATGCGGTATCGTTCAGTGCGACCGGCAACCGACCGCTGCTTTGCGCTGCGCGATGGTTCAGGCGGCGCTGGAGCCTTACGGTCGTGATGCCCAAGGGCTTTGGCACGAAGGCCCTATCGCTCTTGGCAGTAGACTTGCCCGGCTATTGCCAGAAGATTCCTACGATCAGCAGCCACTCGTCTCCGGAGACGGCCGCTTCATTCTGATTGGCGATGTCCGTTTGGACAACCGTTCGGCATTGGCTGAGGCACTGGGTATTTCAGCCTCTCGTTTGCGCTCGTTGGCGGATGCGGATGTCTTGTTGGCAGCTTATGTGCGCTGGGAACAACAAAGTCTTCACCGCCTCGTGGGCGACTTTGCCTTTGCCGTGTGGGATCGGCAGCGGCAACGTTTATTTTTGGCGCGGGATCATATGGGGCGTCGCCCCTTGTTTTTTCATCAAGGGAACGGCTGGTTTGGCTTCGCCAGCATGCCGGCGGGCTTGTTGGCGTTACCCGAGGTGCCGGTCGCGCCTGATGAAGAGCGGCTTGGCGACTTGCTCTTGAGTCTGCCGGACCATTCCGATCACAGTTATTTCGCGGGCATCAGGCGCTTACTGCCAGGTCACAGTGCAACGGTACGGTTCGATGGTGGTTTTTCCACCCAGCGCTATTGGTTGCCACCGACCGAGGAGCGGATTCACTACGACCGCGACGATGACTATGTCGATGCGTTTCTGGAGACGCTGGAGGAGTCGGTCCGTTGCCGGTTGCGTTCTACGGGAGGGATTGCCAGTCAAATCAGTGGTGGTTTCGACAGCGCCACAATCACCAGTGTAGCCGCGACGTTGCTGGCAACATCTGGGCAGGCACTGCATGCTTTCACGTCGGTGCCCAATCCAACCGACTTGCCCTCTTCAGGTCGATTGCTGGATGAGGGCCCCTTGGCAGCCGAGGTTGCCTCTCTCTTCGGTAATGTTCGTCACGAGTGCCTCTGTACCGACGATAAAAGCATCACCACCCTGTTCGAGCAATTGTTCGAACTCTATAACCGTCCGGCCAAGAACGTGATCAATCTGCTCTGGGATATGAGCGTCGCGCAGCGAGCCGCCGCCCATGGGGCCACCACACTGCTGACGGGAGAGTTGGGTAACTTCACCCTCAGCTATGACGGCAGGCAACTGCTGAACACCCTGCTGCGTGAAGGAAGATTGTCCGAGCTGGGGCAGCAACTAAGGTGGCAGTGGCGTGGAAGAACGCTCCGCGGGCGCTTGGGGGTTCTGTACCGCATGCTCATGCCGTCACTGCCCAATAGCTGGCAATCCATTCTCGAACAGGGTCTCAAGGCCATGAATGGAAGGGCGTCATTAGAAGCCGGCGTGAATGCCGCGCTTCTGCGCGACCGGGAATGGCAGCGGCGTATTCGCCAGGCGGGATGTCGCCCCAATATGACGATCATGTGGTACGCAAGTAGGATGTGGCGGCAGAAATTGTTGCTTAGGCACGATTTTGCCGAATACGGTAAAGGAACGCTGGCGCTGTGCGGAGTAGACAGGCGCGATCCTACAGTGGATATCCGCCTCATTCATTTTTGCCAGGCCATTCCCGAGGCGCAGTTCAACAACCAGGGCGTTGACCGATGGCTGCTGCGGCGGGCGCTACGTCGCTACTGGCCTGAGCACCTCATCGCATCACGCGTCAAAGGTAAACAAGGCGCGGACTGGCAGTTCAAAATGAAGCGGGAGCTGGACGCCCTGATCGGCGAAGTGGCCTCGCTGGACAACCAACCGCTCGCTCACCGACTGCTCGATGTGGGCGCCTTGCAACAGCAACTCGCTCAACTCGGTGCGTCTCGTGTCGATGGTTTTCAGGCATTACGGCCGATCGCCGTTGGGCATTTCTTGCGAACGGCAATACAACGCAGCGATTGGCGTGCTGCCAAGTAGGTAGGGCAAAGGGCGCTGGCTGTTTCTTTGGCGGCTTTACAGGCAAGCCTTGGCAACGCGGACGAGCAAAAGGGACGTCTCAGGGTATGGACACACTCAAAAAGACCGTGTCGAGCGTGCTCAACTGGAACCGCCCACACCATCATCACTCCTCGTGATGCCGGCCATGGTCAGATCCTCGACGTCATGTATTTGCACGACAGGTGTTTCCCACGGTTTGCGGGCCGATGTGCTAGCCGTCTCTGTGACAGGTTGAGCTTGAGTCGACATATCTGGTGCTTTCCTGGGGGCCTTTAACTGCAAGTAAGGCAGCTTATCCAATCGGCTTGGGAGTCGTCTAGTGGGCGGATTCAGACTCACGTGCAATGTCTGGCAACTGCGTATGACATCGCTGGCTACTCTGGCTACACCTCGAATTTTTCGATGATCCCTACGGCGGATTTGCAGGGCTAGGGTTCTTGCTTCTGCCAACCTCAAAGCCTCTATTCATATACGGTTCGCAACTATTACCGAGCCTGCTTGCGTGCTGCCTGGTCAGGCCCGGAAGGGAGCAGCCATAGCGGGAACATTGTGTGCCGGGGTGTGGCTGGCAGGGCCGCCTCCATTGATGAGCCCTCTCTTTTCCTTCCGTATTCGCGAAACCAGTGCCCCGGCTTGAAAGGGTGCGATGCGATCACCCGCGTTGGTCGATTCGTGCCATGCTTGCCATGAATGTCACGGAGAAAGCGACGATGATATTGTTTCGAATATGAAAAAAGCTCTTTTTGCACCTTATTCGATTTTTTAAGTTGTCCATGATTTTATAAAAACAAGGTATGGAGTCGATTCCATGCATCCCCGTGTTATCGAGGTCACCGACCGCCTGATCGAACGTAGCCGTGCCACTCGCGCCCGCTACCTGGAGATGATCCACGCCGCCGCCAGTGAGGGACCGGTACGCGGCAAGCTGCAGTGCGCGAATTTCGCCCACGGCGTGGCGGGATGTGGCGGGGGTGACAAGCAGCGCCTGCGCCTGATGGATTCCGCCAACGTCGGCATCGTCACCGCCTATAACGACATGCTTTCGGCGCATCAGCCCTACGAGCACTACCCGGAAAAGATTCGCCAGGCCTTGCGTGATATCGGCTCGGTCGGCCAGGTCGCCGGTGGTGTGCCGGCCATGTGCGATGGCGTGACCCAGGGCGAACCGGGTATGGAAATGAGCCTCGCCAGTCGCGAGGTGATCGCCATGGCCACGGCGGTGGCCCTGTCCCACAACATGTTCGACGCGGCGCTGTACCTCGGTATCTGCGACAAGATCGTCCCTGGCCTGATGATCGGTGCGTTGCGTTTTGGCCATCTGCCGAGCCTGTTCATTCCCGCCGGGCCGATGCCGTCCGGGCTGTCCAACAAGGACAAGGCCGAGGTCCGCCAGCGCTATGCCGAAGGCAAGGCCAGCCGCGATGAGTTGCTCGAGTCGGAGATGAAGGCTTACCACAGCCCCGGCACCTGCACCTTCTATGGCACCGCCAACACCAACCAGATGCTCATGGAAATGATGGGCCTGCACCTGCCGGGCGCTTCGTTCGTCAATCCGAACACGCCGCTGCGTGAGGCGCTGACCGTCGCAGCGGCCCAGCGGGTGGTACGCCTGACCCGCCAGGGCGGTGAGTTCACGCCAATCGGCGAGATCGTCGACGAGCGGGTGCTGGTCAACTCCATCGTTGCCCTGCATGCCACTGGCGGTTCGACCAACCATACCCTGCACATGCCGGCCATCGCCCGCAGCGCCGGCATCCAACTGACCTGGCAGGACATGGCGGATCTCTCCGAAGTGGTACCGACCCTGGCTCACGTCTATCCCAACGGCAAGGCCGACATCAATCATTTCCATGCCGCCGGTGGCGTGGCCTTCATGGTGCGCCAACTGCTGGATGCCGGCCTGCTGCACGAGGACGTCAACACCGTGGCCGGCCGTGGCCTGCGTCGCTACACCCAGGAGCCGTTCCTCGAAGAAGGCCGCCTGGTCTGGCGCGAGGGCAGTCGGCAGAGCCTGGACGAAAACATCCTGCGTCCGCTGGACAGCCCGTTCTCGCCCGAGGGGGGGTTGCGCGTGATGGTCGGCAACCTCGGCCGTGGGGTGATGAAGGTCTCGGCCGTGGCGCCCGAGCATCAGGTGGTCGAAGCGCCGGCGCGGGTATTCCACGATCAGCAGGAGCTGGCGGATGCCTTCAAGGCTGGCGAACTGGAGCGCGACGTGGTGGCGGTGATGCGTTTCCAGGGGCCGCGCTGCAATGGCATGCCGGAACTGCACAAAATGACGCCTTATCTTGGTGTATTGCAGGACCGTGGCTTCAAGGTCGCGCTGGTTACCGATGGGCGCATGTCCGGTGCTTCCGGCAAGATCCCGGCGGCGATCCATGTCTGCCCCGAGGCCATCGATGGCGGTGCGCTGGCGCGGGTACGCGATGGCGATCTGCTGCGTGTCGATGGCAAGGCCGGCAGCCTGGAGTTGCTGGTGGACGCTGAGGCATTCGCCGCGCGCGCGCCTGTGTCGCCGCCGACGGGGCTGGGCGTTGGCATGGGGCGCGAGTTGTTCGCCTTCATGCGTGCTTCGCTCAGTTCGGCGGAGCAGGGCGCCAGTGCCTTTACCAGCAATCTGGAGAGCCTGCGGTGAAATTGTCCCTGGTCGGTGATATCGGCGGTACCAACGCGCGTTACGCGCTGCTCGAAAACACTGAGCTGCGGGCCATCCAGGTATTCGCCACGGCGGATTTCCAGACGCCCGAGGAGGCGGTCGCCCGCTACTTGGCAAGCCAGGGGCTGGCGCCGGGCGATATTGGCGCCGTATGCCTTGCGGTGGCCGGGCCGGTGGGCGGCGACCTGTTCCGCTTTACCAACAATCACTGGCAACTGAGCCGGCAGCGTTTTTGCGAACAATTGCGGGTCGGGCGCCTGCTGCTGATCAATGACTTCACCGCGATGGCCCTCGGCATGACCCGCTTGCGCGAGCATGAGGTCCGGCTGGTCGTCGAGGGCGTGGCCGAGAAGGATCGACCGGCGCTGGTGATCGGGCCGGGCACGGGCCTTGGCGTCGGCACGCTGTTGCCCTCGGGCAATGGGAGCTGGCAGTCGCTGCCGGGCGAAGGTGGGCATGTCGATCTACCTATCGGCAATCTGCGCGAGGCGGCGCTCTGGCAGCGGTTGTACCAGCGTATCGGCCACATTCGCGCGGAAAGCGTGCTCAGTGGCGGTGGCTTGCACGAATTGTATCTGGCGACCTGTGAGCTGGATGGCCATTCGCCGAGCCTGGCCAGCGCCGCGCAGATCACCAACGCGGCCCTGGCGGGCGATGCCGTTGCGGCCGGCGTGCTCGACCAGTTCTGTACCTGGCTGGGGCGGGTGGCCGGAAACAGCGTCCTGACCATGGGCGGGCGAGGCGGGGTGTTCGTGGTCGGCGGCATGATTCCGCGCTTTCCCGGCTTCTTCCAGGCCAGCGGTTTTGCCAGGGCGTTTGCCGACAAGGGCTGCATGAGTGGCTATCTCGAAGGCGTGCCCGTGTGGCTGGTGACTGCCGAGCATCCGGGGCTGGAAGGCGCCGCGGTCGCCTTGCGCCAAGCCAGACCCTAGCCTTCCTCATCCGCCGGATACCGGCTGGCATTGAGGCTTTCCTTGATCTTGCGCAGGTGCGGCTGGAAGTCCACGCCGCGCCGCAGGGTGACGCCCGTGGCCAGTACGTCGAGCACCGTGAGCTGGATGATCCGCGAGGTCATCGGCATGTAAATGTCGGTATCCTCCGGTAACGGGATGTCCAGGCTCAGGGTCGAGGCTCTGGCCAGGGGAGAGCCGGCGGCGGTCAGGCCGAGTACCGAGGCCCCGTTCTGTCGGGCGATGCGCGCGACTTCTACCAGTTCGCGAGTGCGCCCGGTGTACGAGATGATCACGAACAGCTCGCCGGTATGGGCCACCGAGGCGAGCATGCGCTGGATCAGCACGTCCGAATGGGCCGCCACCGCGAGGTTGAAGCGAAAGAACTTGTGCTGGGCATCCAGCGCCACCGAGGCGGAAGCACCGAGGCCGAAGAAATGGATCTGCCGGGCCTGGATCATCAGGTCGACGGCGCGGCTGATCAGGTTCGGGTCGAGCGCCTTGCAAGCACTGTCGAGCGAGCTGATGGCGCTGCCGAATATCTTGCGCGTATAGGCTTCGGGGCCGTCGTCCGCCTCGACCGCACGGCTGACATAGGCTGCGCCACTGGCCAGGCTCTGCGCCAGTTGCATCTTCAGGTCCGGATAGCCGCTGACGCTGAATGAGCGGCAGAAGCGATTGACCGTTGGTTCACTGACCTGGGCGGCCTGGGCCAGGGCGGCGATGCTGTAGCGTGTCGCCTGTTGCGGATTATGCAGGATGACTTCGGCGACCTTGCGTTCGGCCTTGTTGAGTTCGCCAAGGCGATTCTGGATCTGCTCGAGCAGGTTGTGCAGGCGGTCCATTCGTCGATTCCCGGTGATTCTTGTTGGAGGCTTATCCTAATGAGCCGCCCAATGCTCGACCATAGTTAAACCATGCGTTATCGATAAGTGTAGTTTTATTACTACATTATTCTTGAAGGGTGCTTTTTTACGGCGTACTAATCAGGCGCATGATCGAAGAGATAACAAATAAAATGAATTCTTATAGGGCGATCTCTGAACTGGCTTTCCCGGATGGCGTCCGTGGCCTGCAATTCGACGACGACATGCAACTGGCCAGCGAGTTGGCCGCTACGGTGGCCGAAGCTTTGCGTCGCGCCATTGCGAAGCGCGACACGGCCTGCCTGGTCGTCTCCGGCGGGCGCAGCCCGGTAGCGTTTTTCCAGCGCCTGGCGCAGCAGCGACTGGATTGGGCGCGGGTGACGGTGAGCCTGGCCGACGAACGTTGGCTGCCCGTCAGTCATGGCGACAGCAACGAAGGGTTGGTGCACAGGCATCTGCTGCAGGGGCAGGCGGCCGCGGCACGCTTCATCGGCCTGTACCGGCCGGCGGCGACCCTGGAGGAGGCGGCGCAGGCAGCCGACCATGCCCTGGCCGAGTTGCCGCCTATCGATGTGCTGGTGCTGGGAATGGGGGAGGACGGGCACACCGCCTCGCTGTTTCCCGCCAGCCCGAACCTGAGCCAGGCGCTCGACCCAGTGCAGCCGGTGCGTTGTTTCGCCATGCAGGCGCCGAGCGTGCCACACCAGCGCCTGACCTTGTCGGTCTCGCTGCTGGCAAAGGCGCGGCGCACGCTTCTGGCCGTGCAAGGTCAAGGCAAGCTGCGGACGTTGCGTCGCGCCATGGGCGGAGTGGGGGACGAAGCCATGCCGATTCGTTCCTTTCTCCGTCGTCCCCTCGAAATCCACTGGTGCCCTTGAGCCCGAAGGAGCCGCCATGCGCAACTTTTCATCCCCTGGTGCCGAGCGCCGCGATGCCGTGCCGAGCATGCTCGAGAAGGTCGATCTGCTCGACGAACTGTGTACCCGTGCGCGGATTCTTCCGGTGATCACCATCGACCGTGAAGAGGATGTCCTGCCCCTGGCCGATGCGTTGTCCGCGGGTGGCCTGCGCACCCTGGAAATCACCTTGCGTTCCGAGCATGGCCTGGGGGCGATCCGGACCCTGCGTGAGCAACGCCCGGAATTGTGCGTCGGTGCCGGAACGGTCCTCGACGAATGGATGCTGGCCGACGCCGAGGCGGCCGGTGCGCAGTTCATCGTCAGCCCGGGCTGTACGGCGGAACTGCTGCGCGCTGGCGTCTACAGCCCGCTGCCTGTGCTGCCGGGGATCAGCAGCGCTTCGGAAATCATGCTCGGCTACGCCCTGGGCTATCGCCGCTTCAAGCTGTTCCCGGCGGAAGTCTCGGGTGGCGTGCCGGCGCTCAAGGCCCTTGGCGGGCCGTTTCCCACCGTGCGTTTCTGCCCGACCGGCGGCGTGGAGCCGGGCAATATCCGCCACTACATGGATCAGCCCAACGTGATGTGCGTGGGGGGGAGCTGGATGATGGATCGCGAGTGGATTCGCCAGGGCGACTGGGCGCGTGTCCAGGCGGTCAGCGCGGAGGCGTTGAGCCTTCTGGACCGACCGAGCGTGAATGAAAGCGTCAAGGAGTAGAGCATGTCCCGTTTCAATGCCGCGTCCCTGTTTCCCCGCGCCGAGGATATTCCCGAGCGCTATCGCCCCGGGCCTGCCATCGAGCAGCGCGAGTACCTGCTCGATGGGACGCTGGTGCGCTGGGACGGCCCGTTGGCGACCGTGCGCAGCCCGATCTACCTGGCCAGCGGGCAGGGCGAGCAGCAGGTGATCCTCGGCAGCACGCCGCTGCTCGATGCCGATGCCGCGCTGGCGGCGCTGGAGGCCGCGGTGCAGGCATACGATCACGGCCGCGGGCTGTGGCCCAACCTGCGGGTCGCCGAACGCATCCATCATGTCGAACTGTTCCTGGCGCGCATGCGCGAGCAGCGCGAGGCGGTGGTGCGCCTGCTGATGTGGGAGATCGGCAAGAATCTCAAGGATTCCGAGAAGGAGTTCGACCGTACCTGCGACTATATCGTCGACACCATCGAATCGCTCAAGGAGCTGGACCGGTATTCCAGCCGCTTCGAACTGGAGCAGGGCACCCTTGGCCAGATTCGTCGCGTGCCATTGGGTGTCGCCTTGTGCATGGGGCCGTACAATTACCCGCTGAACGAGACCTTCACCACCCTGATCCCGGCGCTGATCATGGGTAACACCGTGGTATTCAAGCCGGCCAAGTTCGGCGTGCTGCTGATTCGTCCGCTGCTGGAAGCGTTCCGCGACAGTTTCCCGCCGGGGGTGATCAACGTCATCTACGGGCGTGGCCGCGAGACCGTCAGCGCGCTGATGGCCAGCGGCAAGATCGACGTGTTCGCCTTCATCGGCACGCACAAGGGCGCTTCTGACCTGAAGAGGCTCCACCCGCGCCCGCACCGCCTGCGTGCGGCCCTGGGCCTGGATGCGAAGAATCCGGGTATCGTCCTGCCCCGGGTCGATCTGGACAACGCGGTCAACGAGGCCATCACCGGCGCATTGTCGTTCAACGGCCAGCGCTGCACGGCGTTGAAAATCCTCTTCGTGCACGAGGACGTGCTGCAACCCTTTCTCGACAAGTTCAGTGCCAGGCTGGCCGATCTCAAGCCGGGCATGCCCTGGGATGACGGCGTGGCGCTGACGCCACTGCCCGAGCCGGGCAAGGTCGACTACCTCAACGCGCTGCTGGAGGACGCCCGGGCCAAGGGCGCCAAGGTGGTCAACGATGATGGCGGGGCGCACCTGCACAGTTTCTTTTATCCGGCCGTCGTCTGCCCGGTGACCCCGGACATGCGCTTGTACCAGGAGGAGCAGTTCGGCCCGCTGGTGCCAGTGGTGCCTTACCGTGACGTAGAGGAGGTGGTGCAGTATGTGCTGCACTCCGACTACGGCCAGCAGCTCAGCCTCTTCGGCAACGACTCGGCGGAGGTCGGGCGCCTGGTGGATGTGTTCGTCAACCAGGTGGGCCGGATCAATCTCAACGCCCAGTGCCAGCGCGGTCCGGACAGCTATCCGTTCAACGGGCGCAAGAATTCCGCCGAAGGCACCTTGTCGGTGCAGGATGCCCTGCGGGTGTTCTCCATCCGCACCCTGGTGGCGACCCGCTTCAACGAGGACAACAAGACGCTGGTCAGCGAGATCATTCGTAATCGGGAGTCGAGCTTCATCACGACGGACTACATCTTTTAGGCCGTTGCAAGCTCAAGCCAGAGCGGCGTTTGCTCTCACTCGCAGCGCGTGGCCAGCAGCTTGCCGCTGCTGTTGGGTGCATTTTCCCCCTCCCTCCGCTAGGATTAGCCACCTCCGCTTCCCCAGTCACGACGGTTTTTCATGAGTTATCAGGTTCTTGCACGTAAATGGCGTCCGCGCTCGTTCCGCGAAATGGTCGGCCAGACCCATGTGCTGAAGGCCCTGATCAACGCGCTGGACAGCCAGCGCCTGCACCATGCGTACCTGTTCACCGGGACCCGTGGCGTGGGCAAGACCACCATCGCGCGGATCATCGCCAAGTGCCTGAACTGCGAGACCGGCATCAGTTCGACGCCCTGTGGCCAGTGCTCGGTCTGCCGTGAGATCGACGAGGGGCGCTTCGTCGACCTGATCGAAGTCGACGCCGCCAGCCGGACCAAGGTCGAGGACACCCGCGAGCTGCTGGAGAACGTGCAGTACGCGCCGACCCGTGGACGCTTCAAGGTCTACCTGATCGACGAAGTGCACATGCTCTCGACCAGCTCGTTCAACGCGCTGCTCAAGACCCTCGAAGAGCCGCCACCCCACGTCAAGTTCCTGCTCGCCACCACCGACCCGCAGAAGCTGCCGGTCACCGTGCTGTCGCGCTGCCTGCAGTTCTCCCTGAAGAACATGCCGCCGGAGCGGGTGGTCGAGCACCTGACCCATGTATTGGGCGCCGAGAACATCCCGTTCGAGGACGATGCGCTGTGGCAACTTGGCCGTGCCGCCGACGGCTCCATGCGCGACGCCATGAGCCTGACCGACCAGGCCATCGCCTTCGGCGAGGGCAAGGTGCTGGCCGCCGACGTGCGCGCCATGCTTGGCACCCTCGATCATGGCCAGGTCTACGGTGTGCTGCATGCGCTGCTGGAAGGCGATGCCCGCGCGCTGCTGGAAGCGGTGCGCAGCCTGGCGGAGCAAGGTCCGGACTGGAATGGCGTGCTCGCCGAGATGCTCAACGTGCTGCACCGCGTAGCCGTGGCCCAGGCGCTGCCCGAAGCGGTCGACAACGGCCAGGGCGACCGTGACAAGGTGCTGGCGCTGGCCCAGGCGTTGCCGGCCGAAGACGTACAGTTCTATTACCAGATGGGCCTGATCGGGCGCCGTGACCTGCCGTTGGCGCCAGATCCACGCAGTGGCTTCGAAATGGTGCTGTTGCGCATGCTGGCGTTCCGCCCGGCCGATGCCGAGGGCTCTCCGCCCAGGTCGCCGTTAAAGGACCTGGGAATCAGCAAGGCCACCGCTGATTCCCCATCCAACCCTGTGGCCGGCGCGGCCCAGGTGGTTGCGCCGGTTGCCGTTGCCGCGCCGGTTGTCACTCAGCCCGTTGCTCCCGTGACGGCCCCTGCGGTGGCCGAAGTTGCCCAAGCGGTTGTCGAGCCGACGCCAGAGCCTGTGAAAGCCGAGCCCGTGGTTGCCGAGGTTCCGGTGGATTTGCCTTGGGAAGAGCCCAGGGCACCGATTGCGCCAGAGCTCCCCGTTGAAGCGGGGACGGTTGTTGCACCTCAGGCAGAAAATCCAACTCATCAAGAGCCAGAGCCAGAGCCAGAGCCAGAGCCAGAGCCAGAGCCAGAGCCAGAGCCAGAGCCAGAGCCAGAGCCAGAGCCCGTCGCCGTCCAGGCCGCTGCTGTCGAAGCCGTGAACGGACCCGAGGTGAACGAGGCCGTGCCGGTAGCGGCGGTGCCCGTCGAGGATGACGACGAGCCGCCACCCGGCGATTACGATTACTACGAAGCCGATGCCGACAGCCTCGACTATGACTTCGACGCGCCTGCTGCAGCACCTGCCGAGCCGGAACCTCTGCCGGCAGCCAAACCGGCGACTGGCCTGGCCGCCGAATGGCTGGAGCTGTTCCCGCGTCTTGGCGTCAGCGGCATGACCGGCAACATCGGCGCCAACTGCACATTGATCGAAGCCAATGGCGACGATTGGCTGTTGCACCTCGATCCCGGCCACAGTGCGCTGTTCAACGCGACCCAGCAGCGCCGCTTGAACGATGCCCTGAATACCAGCCTGGGGCGTACGGTCAAACTGCGCATCGAGCTGGTCCTGCCCGAGCAGGAAACCCCGGCCCAGGCCGCCGCGCGCAAGCGCGCCGAGCGCCAGCGCCAGGCCGAGCGCTCGATCCAGGACGACCCGCTGGTGCAACAGATGATTCAACAGTTCGCCGCGGTGGTCCGCGCCGACTCCATCGAACCCGTGAACACGTGAGGATTTCACCATGATGAAAGGTGGCATGGCCGGCCTGATGAAGCAGGCCCAGCAGATGCAGGAAAAAATGCAGAAGATGCAGGAAGAACTGGCCAACGCCGAAGTCACCGGCCAGTCCGGTGCCGGTCTGGTCAGCGTGGTGATGACCGGTCGCCACGACGTCAAGCGCGTCAACCTCGACGACAGCCTGATGCAGGAAGACAAGGACGTGCTGGAAGACCTGATCGCCGCGGCGGTCAACGATGCGGTGCGCAAGATCGAGCAGAACAGCCAGGACAAGATGGCCGGCATGACCGCAGGCATGCAACTGCCCCCCGGCTTCAAGATGCCTTTCTGAACGTGGCGTCCAGCCGCAGCACATAGCGGCGTTGCGCTCCGAGCCGGGCTGCTCATTTACAACCGTAAACTCCGCTGCCCGGCTCGAAGCGCGCCTTGCTCTGTACTACGTCTGATCACCACTCGCCTCGCGGTGGGCTGGCGTAGGATGAGGCGGGCCGTGTAGGTCGGGCCGCGTCGATCAGCGAAGCGATAACCATCATTGCAAGACCCAGGCTCCTGGCATCCGTCCACCCTCCAACTTTCCGGTACGTCCCGAATGAGCTTCACCCCGCTGATCCGTCAACTCATCGACGCCCTGCGCATTCTCCCTGGTGTGGGGCAGAAGACCGCGCAGCGCATGGCGTTGCAGATGCTCGAGCGTGACCGTAGCGGTGGCCTGCGCCTGGCCCAGGCGCTGACGGCGGCCATGGAGGGGGTGGGGTATTGTTCGCGCTGCCGCACGCTCAGCGAGGATGAACTGTGCCCGCAATGCGCCGATCCGCGCCGCGACGATTCGTTGTTGTGTGTGGTCGAGGGGCCGCTGGATGTGTTCGCGGTGGAGCAGACGGGCTATCGCGGACGCTACTTCGTGCTCAAGGGCCACCTGTCGCCGCTGGACGGCCTCGGCCCGGAGGCCATCGGTATTCCGGAACTGATACGGCGCATCGACGAGGCGCAGTTCGGCGAGGTGATCCTGGCCACCAACCCGACGGTGGAGGGCGAGGCGACTGCTCACTACATCGCCCAGTTGCTCGATGGCAGGGGCATCATCCTCAGCCGCATCGCCCATGGCGTGCCGCTGGGAGGAGAGCTGGAACTGGTCGACGGCGGCACTTTGGCCCACGCTTTCGCCGGACGTCGCCCCCTGGTGCTTTGAGACGCAGGTCGTCGGCGTAATGGCCGCGCTTTCGCCGTCTGGCTTGAAACGAGAGCTGGCAACTTCTTATTGAGAAGTATTAACATTTCGGGCTTTCCGCTGCGGCCACGCCACAGGATGCCCATCGATGTCCGTTTCCCCTCGATCCCTGCAGCAACTCTACGTTGAGCACAACGGCTGGCTGAATGGCTGGCTGCGCAAGCGCCTGGGCTGTGCGGACAACGCTGCCGATATCGCCCAGGACACCTTCCTGCGTGTGTTGGCGCGGGAACGGGAGCTACCGGCACTGCGCGAGCCACGCACTTACCTGTCGACCATCGCCCATTCGCTGATGGTCAACTTCTGGCGCCGCCAGAGTCTTGAGCGCGCCTATCTGGATGCCTTGGCGCAGCAACCGGAAGCCAGTGTGCCGTCGCCGGAAACCCGCGAGTTGATCATGGAAACCCTGCTTGCCATCGATGCCATGCTGCACAGCCTGCCAGGCAGGGTGCGCCAGGCGTTCCTGCTGTCGCAACTGGAAGGGCTGACCTACGCCGCGATTGGGGAGCGCCTGGGGGTTTCCGAGCGCATGGTGAAAAAGTACATGGCCCAGGCGATGCTCAATTGCCTGCTGCTGATCGAGGCCTGAACATGGCCGCGAACGACGCTATCGATTACGCCGTGCTGCAACGAGCGGCGCATTGGTTTTCCGTGCTGCAGGCGGAGCGGGTCAGCGCAGCGCAACGCGATGCCTGGCAGGCATGGCTGGACGAGCGCCCCGAGCACGCCTTGGCCTGGCAGCGCGTGGAGCGTGTCAGCCGTCAATTCGACCTGCTGCCGGCCGAGGTGCAGCGAGGGCCGGCCCGCATTGCCTTGCAGGGCGGATCGCAGCGCCGGCAGGTGCTCGGTCTGCTGGTCCTGGGTTGCGGTGCGCTGTTCGGCGGCCTTGCCGTGCGCAACGATAACTGGCGTGCCTGGATGGCGCAGCAGCGCACGGCCACGGGCGAGGTGCGTCAGGTCAGCCTCGCCGATGGCGGGTTGCTATGGCTGGGCAGTGCGAGCGCGCTGGATATCGAGTACGACGCTGGGTTACGCCGGGTCCGTCTGTATGCCGGCGAGCTGTGTATCCGTACGGCTGTCGATCCTCGTCCGCTGGTGGTGGACAGTGCCCAGGGGCGCATGCGTGCCTTGGGCACCCGCTTCAGCGTGCGCCAGGAGCAGGGGCGGACCCGACTCAACGTCTTCGAGGGGGCGGTCGAGGTTTGTCCAGCGGCGTCCAGTGTTCGCCGTGTGGTGCAGGCGGGCCAGCAGGTGATGTTCAGCGCCGACGCCATCGGAACCATCGAGCCGGTGCAGCGCAATCGCGAGGCCTGGACCCGTGGCATGCTCCAGGCCGACGACATGCGCCTGGGCGATTTCATCGAGGAACTGACGGTCTATTTCCCTGGTTACCTCGGTTGCGATCCCGCCGTGGCGGACCTGCGTCTGGTCGGCGCCTACCCGTTGGCCGAGCCGGAGCGTATCTTGGCCGCGCTCGCGGCCAGCTTGCCGGTCCAGGTCAATCGCCGCTTGCCATGGTGGGTGTCTATCGGGCCGCGCAACGCGTGACGAAAATATTTTCGTCCGCCGGTTCCCCTTTTTCGCGCTCGCTTGGCTTGGTGTGCATAGGGACTGCGCATTGACGCGCGGCCGTTCACCGAGAGGTATCCCATGCGTTCGCCCATTTCTCTTCGTCGCTCGATTCGCTTGGCGCTGTTGAGCCTGCCGCTGGCAGCCGTCGCTCCCACGCTGGTCCAGGCCGCCACCGAGCAGCATGCCGTGCAGCACTACGCGATTCCCGCTGGTCCGTTGTCCACCGCCCTGAGCCGCTTTGCCGGGGAGGCCGGGGTGATGCTCTCGGCCGATGCCAGCCTGACCGCCGGCAAGTCCTCGCCAGGCCTGCAGGGTGAGTTTTCCCTCGACGAAGGGTTTCGCCGGTTGCTCGCCGGCAGCGGCCTGAGCGCCGTGGCGGACGGGCAGGGCGGTTACTCGCTGCGTGCACAGGGTGCAACGGCCGCTGCGCTGGAACTGGAGAGCACTGCCGTGCAGGCGTTTTCCCTGGGCAATGCCCTGGGCAGCATGGAAGGCTACAACGCTACCCACAGCAGCGTGGCGACCAAGACCAGCCTGCCGTTGCTGGAAACCTCGCAAAGCGTTTCGGTGGTGACGCGGGAGCAGATGGACGACCAGGGGGCCAAGACCGTCGCCCAGGCGCTGCGTTACACGCCGGGCCTGATGAGCTCGCCCTATGGCGCCACCACACGCTATGACTATGTGGCGATGCGCGGGATCAACGATGGCTCGGTGGACAATCTGTTCCTCGATGGCATGAAGCTGATGGGTGATAGCGGCACCTACAGCAGCCTTCAGGTCGATCAGTATTTCGTCGAGCGTATCGACGTGCTCAAGGGGCCGTCGTCCGTGCTCTATGGACGCAGCCTGCCAGGCGGTCTGGTCGCCATGACCTCGAAGAAGCCGGAGTTCGATACGCGCAGGCAGATCCAGTTTTCCTATGGCTCGAATGACTACAAGCAGGCCGCGTTTGATTTCACAGGCCCTGTGGATGAGCAGAAGAGAGTGGCCTACCGCCTGGTTGGCGTTGCCACCGATGCCGACAACCAGGTCGACTCCATCGAAGAGCGACGTTATGCGCTGATGCCGTCTTTGAGCGTCGACTTTTCCGAGAACACCCGCCTGACCGTGCTGGCCATGCTGCAGCACGATCCCAAGAGTGGTTACCACGGCGGCCTGCCGGCACAGGGGACGATCAAGCAATACAACGGCCAGCGCATTTCTCGCAGTGTGTTCGAGGGCGATGAAGACCTGGAGAAGTTCGAGCGCGATCAACAGATGATCGGTTACCAGTTCGAGCACCGTTTCAACGACGTGGTGTCGGTTCGCCAGAATGTCCAATACCTGGACTCCAAGGTCGAGTCGGGGCAGGTCTATCAGTACGGCTACACCCTCGACCAGGCAGTGCCTTACGGTAGCGTGGGGGACCTGCATCGTCCCTACACGGGCGCTCAGGAAGCGCTGCATGCCTGGAGCCTGGATAACCAGGTGCAGTTCGAATTCAACACGGGCTCGTTGAGCCACACACTGGTGACTGGCGTCGATTACCAGAAGCGCAAGGCCAAGGTCGACTACGACGGTGGCTACGGTACGCAGTCCAGCCTGCTCAACCCCTACACGGGAGCGCGAGTGCCGGCCAGCTATGCCGTGTATCACCAGTACGATGAGGCGCGCGACCTGAAGCAGACCGGTCTTTATGTGCAGGACCTGATTGGTCTTGAGAACTGGCGCTTTTCCCTCGGGCTGCGCCAGGACTGGGTCGATATCTCGTTCGACCATACCCAGGACCCGTACTACGGCGATCAGTCAGGCAGTCGTAACGAGAAGCAACTGAGTGGCCGGGTCGGCGCGCTGTATGCCTTCGATAACGGTCTTTCGCCCTACGTCAGCTATTCCGAGTCGTTCAACCCCAATACCACCACCGCCTACAACTACAACGGCAGCGGTTACGACCTGACGTTGCTCGATCCGACCGAAGGCGAGCAGATCGAAGTCGGCCTGAAGTTCCAGCCGCCCGGCACCGACGACCTGTACAGCATCGCCTACTTCGACCTCACCCAGTCGAACCTGGCGAGCAAGGATTCCAACGAGTATTTCTTCCGCTCGGTCGGCGAGATCACCTCGAAGGGCGTCGAGCTGGAGGCGCGTTTCACACCATTCAAGAACACCAGTGTGCTCGCCAGCTACACCTACATGGACGTCGAGTATTCCAAGGACTTCATCAACAGCAGTGGGGTGAACAATCGAGGCAACACGCCCAATGTGGTCGCGCGAAACATGGCGACGTTGTGGGCCGACTACCGCTTCGCGGGGGCCTTGTCCGGAATGCAGCTCGGCGCTGGCGTGCACTACTTCGGCAAGAGTTGGGCCGATGCGGAAAACACCCTGCACGTGCCGTCCTACACCTTGTTCGACGCATCGCTGGGCTATGAACTCGACTCGCTCGGGCTGAAAGGTGTGGCCGTTCGGCTGAACGTCAACAACCTGACCGATGAAAAGTACGTGGCGGCCTGCAACAGCCTCAACCAGTGCTACTACGGTGAGGGGCGCAGCTCGGTGGCGACAGTCAGTTACGACTTTTAAGCGGCAGGCCGGCGCTGGTGATGAGGCAATAGCAGCCGCCGTTGCCTCTTGAGCCTGAACCCCGGCAGGCTTCTCCTCACTTCTCGTCGAGGGAGAAGGCGATCAGGTTGAACGTCGGGATGCCGGCATCCTGCAGTTTGCGCGAGCCGCCCAGTTCGGGCAGGTCGATGATCGCCGCGGCTTCGTGGACGCTGGCGCCCATGCGACGGATCAGGCTGGCGGCGGCCAGCAGCGTTCCGCCGGTGGCGATCAGGTCGTCGAAGATCAGCACCCTGTCACCCTCGGACAGGCTGTCGGCGTGGACTTCCAGGGTGGCTTCGCCGTATTCGGTCTTGTAGGTCTCGACCAGCACGTCGGCCGGCAGCTTGCCGCGCTTGCGGAACAGCACCAGCGGCTTGTTCAGTTCGTAGGCGACGATGGAGCCGATCAGGAAGCCGCGGGCATCGAGCACCGCAATATGGCTGACGTCGCTTTCGATGTAGCGCTGGATGAAGCTGTCGATGGTCATGCGCAGGGCGCGCGGCGACTGGAACAGCGGGGTGATATCACGGAACACCACGCCCGGCTCGGGGAAGTCCTGCACCGGGCGGATCAGGGATTTGAGGACGAATTCGTCGAAGATCATCGTGCTGTGCCTCTACGGAAGAGGCGCAATTATCAGCCATCCATGCTGCCGCCGGCCAGGGCGCAGAGCTGGATCGGGTCGAGAATCTGCACTTCCTTGCCTTCGGCGGCGAGCAGGCCGCCGTTCTGGAAGCGGGTGAACACGCGTGACACGGTCTCCACGGCCAGGCCCAGGTAGTTGCCGACCTCGTTGCGCGACATGGCCAGGCGGAACTGGTTGGCCGAGAAGCCACGGGCACGGAAGCGCGCGGACAGGTTGACCAGGAAGGTGGCGATGCGCTCGTCGGCGGTCTTCTTCGACAGCAACAGCATCATCTGCTGGTCGTCGCGGATTTCCCGGCTCATCACGCGCAACAACTGGCGGCGCAGTTGCGGCAGTTTTTCCGACAGCTCGTCGAGGCGCTCGAAGGGAATCTCGCACACCGAGGTGGTTTCCAGGGCCTGGGCGGACACCGGATAGGCTTCGGTGTCCATACCGGAAAGACCGACCAGTTCGCTGGGCAGGTGGAAACCGGTGATCTGCTCTTCGCCGCCATCGGTCAGGCTGAAGGTCTTCAGCGCGCCGGCGCGCACGGCGAATACGGAGTTGAAGGCATCGCCCTGGCGGAACAGGAACTCGCCTTTCTTCAGCGGACGGCCGCGCTTGACGATCTCGTCCAGCGCATCCATGTCTTCAAGGTTGAGCGACAACGGCAGGCACAGGGGTGCCAGGCTGCAGTCCTTGCAGTGGGCCTGGTGCGTATGGTGCACCTTGATCATTTCGTTCATCGCGTGGGTCCTGCCGAGCAAACACACAAGGACCGTAAGGGTAACGCATTGCCGTTGGCCCGGGCCAGCGCCTTAAGGTCGCACCTCAAGATGCCAGCGTGTTCAGATGACTCGCGAAAAACGCTGGATATTCTGCTGCTCGAGGTAGTGGTCGAACAGCATGCACAGCGAGCGCACCAGCAGCCGACCCGCCGGGCGCACGTCGATGGCGCGCTCGTCCAGGCTGATCAGGCCGTCCCGGGCGAACTGCTGCAGGCGTGGCCAGATTGCCGAGAAGTAGCTGCGAAAATCGAGGGCGAAACGTCGTTCGATGTCGCTGAAGTCCAGGTGGAACTGACAGATCAATTGCTGGATCACCGCGCGCCGGACACGGTCGTCATCGTTGCAGGCCAGGCCGCGCAGGGTTGGCAACTGGTCCTTGTCCAGGTACTCCTGATAGTTGCCGATGTCGCTGCTGTTCTGGCTGTAGAGGTCGCCGACCTGGCTGATCGCCGATACGCCGAGGCCGACCAGATCGCAGTGACCATGGGTGGTGTAGCCCTGGAAGTTGCGTTGCAGGGTGCCGTCTTCCTGGGCGATGGCCAACTCGTCGTCGGGCAGGGCGAAGTGGTCCATGCCGATGTAGCGGTAACCGGCGGCGCCGAGCTGCTCGATGCTGTTCTGCAGCATGGCCAGCTTGTTGGCCGGGCTCGGCAGGTCATCGCCGTTGATCCGCCGCTGCGGCATGAAGCGCTCGGGCAGGTGGGCGTAGTTGAACACCGACAGGCGATCCGGCTGCAGGGCGATGACTTCGGCCACGGTCTTGGCGAAGGACGCCGGGTTCTGCTTGGGCAAACCGTAGATCAGGTCGATGTTGATCGACTTGAATTGCAGGGTGCGTGCGGCTTCGACGATGGCGCGGGTTTCTTCCAGGCTTTGCAGGCGGTTGACCGCGCGTTGCACCTCGGGGTCGAGGTCCTGCACGCCGAGGCTGACGCGGTTGAAACCCAGCTCGCGCAGCAAGCCCATGGTCGACCAGTCGGCCTCGCGCGGGTCGATCTCGATGCCGTAGTCTCCGCTGTCGTCGTCGAGCAAGGTGAAATGTTTGCGCAGGGTCGCCATCAACCGGCGCAGTTCGTCGTGGCTGAGAAAGGTCGGCGTGCCGCCGCCGAAGTGCAGTTGCTCGACCACCTGACGTTTGTCCAGATGGCAGGCGACGCTGGCGATTTCTTTTTCCAGGCGTTCCAGATAAGGCTGGGCGCGCCCGCGGTCCTTGGTGATCACTTTGTTGCAGGCGCAGTAGTAGCAGATGCTCGCGCAGAACGGCACGTGCAGGTACAGCGACAATGGGCGCAGGGCCTTGCGGCTGTCGCGCAGGGCATGCAGCAGTTCGAACGAGCCGACGCCATCGTGAAATTGCACGGCGGTGGGGTAGGAGGTGTAGCGCGGACCGGGGTGATCGTAGCGGCGGATCAGGTCGGCGTCCCAACGGATGGCGTCGAGCATGCGGGTGTCCCATGGAAGTGCGGGGATACCGGCGAGTCTAGGGATGCTGTCGATGTGGCTTGTTGATCCAGGTCAGAAGAGCGGGCTGGAGGCTGGACAAAAGGTTTTATCGAGTCGTTTGGGATAGTTTGGCGAGATTACGAACTGGCCGCTTTGAGGCAGGAGCGGACATCGAGATTATCTACCGTCACTCCCGCGAAGGCGGGAGCCCAAATAAAAAAGGCGCTTCTGGGCTCCCGCCTTCGCGGGAGTGACGGCTAAACACACCGAGTAATGACGTCCGCTCCTGCCTCTAAGCCGCCATTCTGACTCGTGCTGATTTTTCGTTCAGCCTCAAGCGTTTTCAATGCCCCATCAGCAGATGCTGGTGCGGCCCCGGCAGCGTCCACAGGCCGAACAGGATGACCAGGATGCCGCCGGCCATGCGTACGCCACGCCTGCGTAGAAAGGCGCCCAGGCGATCGGTGGCCAGGCCGGCGGTCAGGAGTACCGGCCAGGTACCAAGGCCGAAGGCCAGCATCAGCAATGCACCCTGGCTGGCCGAGCCCTGGCTGCCGGCCCAGAGCAGGGTGCTGTAGACCAGGCCGCAGGGCAGCCAGCCCCAGACCGCGCCGAGGAGCAGGGCGCGGGGCACGCTGCTGACCGGCATCAGGCGGCTGGCGACGGGTTGCAGATGCCGCCAGAGGTGGCGACCGATGCCTTCGATACGGGTCAGGCCGCTCCACCAACCGGCCAGGTACAAGCCCATGGCGATCAACAGCAGTGCGGCGATCACCCGCAGTACCGTTACCGCCGGGCTGGCCGCCAGCGCCCAACCGGCCAGGCCGATGAGCAGGCCTGCCAGGGCATAGCTGAGCACGCGGCCGAGGTTGTAGGCCAGCAACAGGCGCAGGCGCCGGGCGCGTTGCTCGGGGGGGATGGCCAGGGTCAGCGCGCCCATCAGCCCGCCGCACATGCCGATGCAATGGCCGCCGCCGAGCAGGCCGAGGATCATTGCCGAGACCAGGTGCGGCAGCAGCTCAGCCACGCGGCTCGTCCTTGTCGTCGGCTTCGGCGACGCCGGCCTTGTGCTGCGGGTCTTCGTCATCGAACAGGATGCTGTGGGCCGGGCTGTCGAGGTCGTCGTACTGGCCGTTGTTGACCGACCAGAGGAACACCCAGATAGCGAATCCGACCAGGCCGACGGCGACGGGAATCAGGATGTAGAGGGCGGACACGGATCGTTCTCCAAACTTCGCGGCTATTTCGCCAACCGCAACGCATTGACCACTACCACCAGGGAGCTGACCGACATGCCGAAGGCGGCCCACAGCGGCGTGACCCAGCCGAGGGCGGCGAAGGGCAGGACCAGGCCATTGTACAGGCCGGCCCAGGCCAGGTTCTCGATGATGATGCGGCGGGTGCGCGCTGCTATGGCGAATGCGTCGACCAGGCTGCCGAGGCGATTGGATAGCAGCACGGCATCGGCGCTGGTCTTGGCCAGGTCGGTGGCGCCGCCCATGGCGATGCTGATATCGGCACCCGCCAGCACCGGCACGTCGTTGACGCCGTCGCCGAGCATCAGCACGCGATGGCCTTGGCCTTGCAGGTCGCGCAATACGGCCAGTTTGTCTTCCGGGCGCAGGCCCGCGCGGGCGTCGTCGATACCCAGTTGGCGCGCCACTTCAGCGACCATCGGCGAGCTGTCGCCGGAGAGCAGGATGACCTGCCAGTCGCGGGCGCGGCAGGCGTCGACCAGGGCCTTGGCGTCGTCCCGCAGGCGGTCGTCGAGGACCAGCCAGGCCAGGGGGCCGCGCTCGTCGCCGAGCAGCAGCCACTGCCCGTGGTCGCCGGGAATCGCTGGCGCCTGTGTGTCACTCAAGGCGGCGACGAACACAGGCTGGCCGATGCGCAGCCGCCGCCCTTCGACCCTGCCTTCCAGGCCCATGCCGGGGAAGGCAGTGATCGCTTCGGCGGCGCTGCCTTGCTGGCCAAAGGCCCGGGCGATGGGATGTTCCGAGCCGTGTTCGAGTGCCGCGGCGAGGGCCAGGCAGCGGTCGCTGTCCAGCTCGCGCAATGGTTGGATGGCGCTGAGGGTGAGGCGGCCCTCGGTGAGGGTACCGGTCTTGTCGAGGATCAGCGTATCGATCTGGCGCAGGCCTTCCAGCACGTGGCCACGGGTCAGCAGCAGGCCGAGTTTGTGCAGGGTGCCGGTGGCGCTGGTCAGCGCCGTCGGCGTGGCCAGCGACAGGGCGCAGGGGCAAGTGGCGACCAGCATCGACAGGACGATCCAGAACGCGCGCTGGGCATCGACCTGCCACCAGACTAGGCCGGCGATGGCGGACAGGAGCAGGACGATGAGCAGGAACCATTGCGCGACCTTGTCGGCCATCTGTGCCAGGCGCGGCTTGTCCATCTGCGCCCGTTCGAGCAGGCGCACGATGGCGGACAGGCGCGTGTCATCGCCGAGCGCGCCGACTTCGAGCTGGATCGGCCCCTCGACGTTGAGGGTGCCGGCGGTCACCGCATCGCCGATCGTGCGTGCCTGGGGCAGGTATTCGCCGGTGAGCAGGGATTCGTCGAGGCTGGAGCTACCGTCGACGATGCGCCCATCGGCAGGCAGCAGTGCGCCCGGAGGCACCAGCACGCGGTCACCGAGGCGCAGTTCGCGCAAGAGGATGCGTTCGCTGTGGCCGTCGCCATCCAGGCGCAGGCAGGAGGCGGGCAGCAGGTTGACCAACTGTGCGGTGGCCGCCGCCGTGCGTTCGCGGGCGCGGCGCTCCAGGTAACGACCGGCGAGGAGGAACAGGGCGAACATGCCGACTGCGTCGAAGTACAGCTCGCCAATGCCGGTGACAGTGGACCAGATGCCCGCCAGGTAGGCGCCGCCAATGGCCAGCGAGACGGATACGTCCATGGTCAGGTGGCGGGTGCGCAGGTCGCGCAGGGCGCCACGGAAGAACGGCCCGCAGCAGTAGAAGACGATGGGCGTGGTGAGGAACAGGCTGGTCCAGCGCAGGATCGTGTCCATGCCTGCGGAAAGGTCGACGTTGAATTCCGGCCAGGTCGCCATGGCCGCCATCATCACCTGCATCCACAGCAGGCCGGCCACGCCGATCTGGCGCAGCGAGCGACGGTTTTCTTCGGCCAGGCGCGTGCTCTCGGCATCCGCCTGCCACGGGTGGCCGACATAGCCGATACGGCGCAGCGCCTGCAGCAACTGGCTGAGCGGCAACTGCCGTTCATGCCAGCGCACGAGCAGGCGCTGGTTGGACAGGTTGAGGTGGGCTTCGGCCACGCCGGGCAGGGCGCGCAGGTGTTTCTCGATCAGCCAGCCACAGGCCGCGCAACTGATGCCTTCGATCAGCAGGCGGGTTTCGCTGAGTTCGCCCTGTTGCTCGACGAAGCCCTGCCGCACGTCGTCGCGGTCGTACAGGGCCAGTTCGTCCGGCACGATGGCGGGCAACTGCGCGGGGTTGACCGCACTTTCGCTGCGATGCCGGTAGTAGCTCTCCAGGCCGCCGGCGACGATGGCTTCGGCCACGGCCTGGCAGCCAGGGCAGCAGAATGCGCGGGGCTCGCCGAGCACCGTGGCGCGCCAGGCACTGCCCGAGGGAACCGGCAGATTGCAGTGGTAGCAGGGGACAGGTGCGCCCATGCTCAGTCGCCGAGCAGGACGGGCGTGCCTTCGCTGACCTGTTCTTCCTCGAACAGGCGCCAGTCGCGCCCGTTCTCCTGGCCGATCAGTTCGACGAAGCGCCGGCCCTCGACCTTGTCCGGCAGGCTGCCGGTGT
This sequence comes from Pseudomonas sp. LRF_L74, assembly GCF_965644255.1. Taxonomy (NCBI): domain Bacteria; kingdom Pseudomonadati; phylum Pseudomonadota; class Gammaproteobacteria; order Pseudomonadales; family Pseudomonadaceae; genus Pseudomonas; species Pseudomonas sp. LRF_L74. Next base: position 273,487 of record NZ_CBFFRH010000002.1, read on the forward strand.
ACTGGCTCTGGCCGATGGCTTGCAGGACCACGCGGCGATCACGCTCCGGCTGGGTCGGCGACTCCAGGTTCAGCACCAGTTGCTGCGGCTGGCTCTTGCCGCTGAGCCGCAGGCTGACCACACCGCTGTCGTTGTCGATGGTCAGGCTGGCTTGCAACTGCAGCGCCGTGGCCAGGTTCTCCCGTTCCAGCGAGGTGTTGATGCCCTTGCCGACGTCGTAGTAGTTGTCGGAGATCAGCTTGGGCGGGTTCTGGTTGGCGAACACCAGCAGGCTGACGCCCTGCACCACGGAAAAACCCAGCAGGCCGAGGATGAACCAGACCCAGGGTTCCTTGTACCAGCGACGGGCTTGTGTGGGGGCGATCATGGCGGTTCCTGTCATGGGTTAGCGGATGCTGGGGCCGATGAAGCGGCTGGGGGTGTCATTGTGCACCGAAGGATCGTCGACCGACTGGATGCGGAAGGTGATTTCGTTGGTGCTCGACGGCAGTTTTTCCGGCGGCACCGACAACTCGACCGGCAGGGCGAGCACTTCGCCGGCGCTGACCCTGACCTCTTGCTTGCCCGCGAAGCGCAGGCCGTCGATACCATCGGCGCTGAGTACGAAGGTCTGCTCGGTCTGGGCCTTGTTCATCACCTTGAGGGTGTAGACGTTCTCGATGTGGCCTTCCTGGTTCTCGCGGTACAGGGTGCGGTCCTTGAGCACGTCCAGCTCGACCAGCGAGCGGTGGGCGACGGTCCAGGCGAACAGCAGGATCATCGCCAGCAGCGCCAGCGCATAGCCGATCAGGCGTGGGCGCAGCAGGTGAGTCTTCTGCCCCGACAGGTTGTGCTCGGTGGTGTAGCTGATCAGGCCCTTGGGGTAGTTCATCTTGTCCATGATGCTGTCGCAGGCGTCGATGCAGGCGGCGCAGCCGATGCACTCGATCTGCAGGCCGTCGCGGATGTCGATGCCGGTCGGGCAGACCTGCACGCACATCGTGCAGTCGATGCAATCGCCGAGGCCGTCGGCCTTGTAGTCCTGGGTCTTCTTGCGCGGCCCGCGGCTTTCGCCACGCCGTGGATCGTAGGAGACGATCAGCGTGTCCTTGTCGAACATCACGCTCTGGAAGCGCGAGTAGGGGCACATGTGGATGCACACCTGCTCGCGCAGCCAGCCGGCGTTGCCATAGGTGGCGAGGGTGAAGAAGCCGACCCAGAAATAGGCCCAGCCATCGGCGCCGCCGCTGAGCATTTCCGGAATCAGGTTGCGGATCGGCGTGAAGTAGCCGACGAAGGTCAGCCCGGTGACCAGGCCGATGGCGATCCACAGGCTGTGCTTGGCGGTCTTGCGCATGAGCTTGTTGCCGCTCATGGGTTGCTTGTCCAGCTTCATGCGTTGGTTGCGGTCGCCCTCGGTGATCTTCTCGCACCACATGAAGATCCACGTCCACACGCTCTGCGGGCAGGTGTAGCCGCACCAGACGCGGCCGGCGAACACGGTGATGAAGAACAGGCCGAAGGCGCAGATGATCAGCAGCCAGGAGAGCAGGGCGAAATCCTGCGGCCAGAAGGTCGCGGCGAAGATGTGGAACTTGCGTTCGGGCAGGTCCCACCAGACGGCCTGGCGGCCATTCCAGCTCAGCCAGGCAGTACCGAAGTAGAGCAGGAACAACACGGCGCCGCCGGCCATGCGCAGGCGCCGGAACAAGCCGGTGAAGGCGCGCGTGTAGATTTTTTCTCGGCTGGCGTACAGATCGAAGCTGCGGTCGCCCTTGGCCGGGGGAGGGGTGACATCGTGTACGGGAATCTGCTTGCTCATCGGTGCCTACCACGGTTCTGGTTAGCGCCCCGTCGATACGTGCCGGCGGAGTCTGTGCTTCACGGTAAGCCTCATGTTACGCCTCGTTTCGCCGAACCCCGATGCGACTTCCGGTCGCGTAGCAGATGGCGGATGTTTTTACGGTGCAGGCCGGGTTGAGGCAGGAGCGGACACTTGTCCGATGATCGGTTTATATCCTCGTCATTCCCGAGAAGGCGGGAATCCAGAAGCGCTTTTTTGGGCTCCCGCCTTCGCGGGAGTGACGATAAATAGTATCGATGTCCGCTTATGCCTCATTCCAGACCAACATGCCAACCGGCTCATCCTGCGTGGACCTTCGAAAAACGAGGCCCCATCGACAGGCTTTACTCCTGCGCTTTCTCGTCCTGCTTGCCCTGGGACAGGCTGTAGACGTAGGCCGCCAGCAAGTGGACCTTGTCGTTGCCGAGAAACTCGTTCTGCGCCGGCATCTTGCCGCTGCGCCCGTAACGGATGGTCTGCTGCAACTGGGCGAAGCTGCTGCCGTAGATGAATGCGGCCGGCTTGGTCAGGTTCGGCGCGCCCATCATCGCCATGCCGCTGCCGTCCTTGCCATGGCAGGCGAAGCAGGTGGTCTCGAAGGCCTTGCGACCAGCTTCGATATCGGCCGTTTCACCGTCTGGCAATTTGCGCCCGCCCAACTGGGTGAGGACGTAGGCGGCGACGTTGCGCACGCCCTCATCGCCGACCAATTGGCCATGGGCCGGCATCATGCCCATGCGCCCGTTGAGGATGCTGGTCTTGATCGTGTTGGCGTCGCCGCCCCAGCGCCACTGATCGTCGCTCAGGTTGGGAAAACCGTATGCACCCTTGGCGTCGGAGCCGTGGCAGACCGAGCAGTTGGAGGCGAACAGGCGCCCGCCCATTTTCAGCGCGGCCTCGTCCTGGGCCACCTGCTCGATGGGCATGGCGGCGTACTTGGCATAGATCGGGCCGTACTTGGCATCGGCCTTGTCCATTTCCTTTTCCCACTGGTGCACGCCGCTCCAGCCGGGCTGGTTGTCGGCGAATGGCTTGTCCTCGCCGATGCCGTCGTAGCCCGGCAGCACGCCCTTGAAGTTGCCCAGGCCCGGATACAGTGCCAGGTAGCCGACGGCGAACAGCAGGGTGGCCACGAACAGCATGAACCACCACTTGGGCAGCGGGTTGTCGAACTCGGCGATGCCATCGAATTCATGGCCGACGGTCTGCTCGGTCGAGTCCGGGCGCTGGCCCTTGCGCACGCTGAACAGCAGCACGGTCAGGGCAACGAGGGTGCCAAGGGTCAGAAGCGTGATGTACAGGCTCCAGAACGACGTCATTTTTCCTCGACCCCATGCTTGTCCCGGGGTTTTTCATCGGCGAACGGCAGGTTCGCCGCTTCGTCGAAGCTGGCCTTGCGCCGGCTGCTGTAGGCCCACAGCACGACGCCGACGAACGCCACGAAAACTACTGCCGTACCAATACCGCGAAGGGTTCCGATATCCATCGTGCGTCACCGTTTGTTCTTGATTGAAGTGCCAAGGCCTTGCAGGTAGGCCACCAGTGCATCCATTTCGCTCTTGCCCTTGACCGCTTCGGCGGCGCCAGCGATGTCCGCATCGCTGTAGGGCGTGCCCAGTGCGCGCAGGGCGTTGAGCTTGGCGGCGGTATCCTTGCCGTCGAGTTTGTTTTCCACCAGCCAGGGGTAGGCAGGCATCTTCGACTCCGGCACGACGTTGCGCGGGTTGTACAGGTGCGCGCGGTGCCAGTCGTCCGAGTAGCGCCCGCCGACGCGGGCCAGGTCCGGGCCGGTGCGCTTGGAGCCCCAGAGGAAGGGGTGGTCCCATACGCTTTCGCCGGCCACCGAGTAGTGACCGTAGCGTTCGGTCTCGGCGCGGAACGGACGGATCATCTGCGAATGGCAACCGACGCAGCCTTCACGGATGTAGATGTCACGGCCTTCGACTTCCAGGGCTGGACGCGGCTTCATGCCGGCCACCGGGTCGTTGACCACATCCTGGAAGAACAGCGGGACGATCTGGGTCAGGCCGCCGATACTCACCGCCAGGACCATGAACAAGGCCAGCAGGCCGACGTTCTTTTCAACTATCTCGTGGCTTTTCATCAGTGCGAAGCCTCGGGAATGCGGGCCGCGGTGTCGTATTCGGCGGGTTGCGCCGCACGAATGGTGCGGTAGGTGTTCCAGGCCATCAGCAGCATGCCGGTGAAGAAGAAGCCACCACCGATCATGCGCACCAGGAAGCCCTCATGACTCGCCACCAGGGCTTCGACGAAGGAGTAGGTGAGGGTGCCGTCTTCGTTGATCGCGCGCCACATCAGGCCCTGGGTGATGCCGTTGACCCACATCGACGAGATGTACAGTACCGTGCCGATGGTGGCGAGCCAGAAGTGCGCGTTGATCAGGCCGACGCTGTGCATCTGCTCGCGACCGAAGACCTTGGGGATCAGGTGGTACAGCGAGCCGATGGAGATCATCGCCACCCAGCCGAGGGCGCCGGCATGCACGTGGCCGATGGTCCAGTCGGTGTAGTGGGACAGGGCGTTGACGGTCTTGATCGCCATCATCGGGCCTTCGAAGGTGGACATGCCGTAGAACGCCAGGGATACCACCAGGAAACGCAGGATCGGGTCGCTGCGCAGCTTATGCCAGGCGCCGGAGAGGCTCATCATGCCGTTGATCATGCCGCCCCAGCTCGGCGCCAGGAGGATGACCGACATCACCATGCCCAGCGATTGGGCCCAGTCGGGCAGGGCGGTGTAGTGCAGGTGGTGCGGGCCGGCCCAGATGTACAGGGTGATCAGCGCCCAGAAGTGGACGATGGACAGACGATAGGAGTAGATCGGCCGCTCGGCCTGCTTGGGCACGAAGTAGTACATCATGCCGAGGAAGCCGGTGGTCAGGAAGAAACCCACGGCGTTGTGGCCGTACCACCACTGGACCATGGCGTCGGTGGCGCCGGCATAGGCCGAGTAGGACTTGAACAGGGTCACCGGCAGTTCCGCGCTGTTGACGATGTGCAACATCGCGGTGACCAGGATGAAGGCGCCGTAGAACCAGTTGCCGACGTAGATGTGCTTGCTCTTGCGCTTGACGATGGTGCCGAAGAACACCACCGCGTAGGTGACCCAGACCACGGCCAGGAGAATGTCGATCGGCCATTCCAGCTCGGCGTATTCCTTGGAACTGGTGTAGCCCAGCGGCAGGGTGATCACGGCGAGGATGATCACCAGTTGCCAGCCCCAGAAGGTGAAGGCGGCCAGGGTGTCGGAGATCAGGCGGGTCTGGCAGGTGCGCTGGACCACGTAGTAGGAGGTGGCGAACAGGGCGCAACCGCCAAAGGCGAAAATCACCGCGTTGGTGTGCAGCGGGCGCAGGCGGCCGAAGCTGGTCCAAGGCAGGTCGAAGTTCAGTTGGGGCCAGACGAGTTGCGCGGCGATGAACACGCCGAGGCCCATCCCGATCACACCCCATATCACCGTCATCACGGCGAACTGACGGACCACCTTGTAGTTGTAGGCGGTCTGGCTGATTGCTGTGCTCATGCTGTGTTCCACGGTTAATGGACTTTGTTATTTAGGTTTTTTGCGGGGCCAGTATGGATACGCGCAAAGGCGGATGCAATGCTGAAAAGCCGCGCGCGGCAAGGCTTGCAGAGACTTTGGTAGTAGATTTTGCTCGCTCCGGTGCAGCCGTTTTTCCTGCTGGAACTCGCCAAGCCAAGATGCATCGCGGCTTCGCTTGGGAGCTGTGGCAGATGGTGAGCACCCTACTATGGAAGGGGAGGTAAAAGTACGGATGTGGCACTGAGTCGCATGAATCTGGCAGGGAGAGACAAGTTGGCAAGGCGTTGCTGGGGTTTTGGCTTGAGTGGCGGCGTGGAGGCAGGAGCGGACGTTCGTTATTCCGTCATTCCCGCGAAGGCGGGAATCCAGAAGCGCCTTTTATTTGGGCTCCCGCCTTCGCGGGAGTGACGGTAAGTAATCTCGATGTCCGCTGCTGCCTCAATGCTGCCTGTTCGAATATCGGTGTTACTTCTTCTCCTTATCCTGGGACAGGCTGTAGACGTAGGCGGCCAGCAAGTGGACCTTGTCCGCGCCGAGGAACTCGTTCTGCGCCGGCATGCTGCCGCTGCGTCCGTAGCGAATGGTCTGCTGCAATTGGGCGAAGCTGCTGCCGTAGATGAACGCGGCCGGGTTGGTCAGGTTCGGCGCGCCCATCATCGGCATGCCATGACCGTCCTTGCCGTGGCAGGCGAAGCAGGTGGTTTCGAAGACCTTGCGGCCGGCCTCGATATCGGCGGTTTCGCCTTCGGGCAGTTTGCGACTGGCCAGTTGGGTGAGGACGAACGCGGCGACGTTGCGCACGCCGTCATCGCCGATCAGCGGGCCGTGGGGCGGCATGACGCCGGTGCGGCCATTGTTGATGGACTGGGCGATGGTGCTCGCTTCGCCGCCCCAGCGCCATTCATGGTCGGTCAGGTTGGGGAAGCCATAGGCACCCTTGGCGTCGGAGCCGTGGCACACCGAGCAGTTGGAGGCGAACAGGCGCCCGCCCATTTTCAGCGCGGCTTCGTCCTGGGCCACCGCCTCGATGGGCATGGCGGCGTACTTGGCGTAGATCGGGCCGTACAGGGCCTCGGCCTTGTCCATCTCGCGCTGCCACTGGTTGACCTGGGTCCAGCCGTTCTCGTAGCCCGGCAGGATGCCCTTGAAGTTGCCCAGCCCCGGATAGAGCAGCAGGTAGGCGCCGGCGAAGGCGATGGTGCCGACGAACAGCAGGAACCACCACTTGGGCAACGGGTTGTCGTATTCCTCGATGCCGTCGAAGGCATGGCCGAGGGTCTTGTCCGCCGGCCCCGACGCTTCGCCGCTGCGGGTGGCGAAGATCAGCCACAGCAAGGCGACGAGGCTGCCGAGGGTCAGCAGGGTGATATAGCCACTCCAGAAAGCGGTCATGACTGTTTACTCCAATTCTTTAGCTGAATGGCCATGGCTTAGCGCTTGTTCTTCACGCTGGTGCCCAGCACCTGCAGATAAGCGACCAGTGCGTCCATTTCCGTCTTGCCCTTGACCGCCTCGCTCGCGCCGGCGATGTCTTCGTCGCTGTAGGGCACGCCCAGGGCGCGCATGGCGCTCAGCTTGGCAGCGGTGTCCTTGCCGTCGAGCTTGCCTTCCACCAGCCAGGGGTAGGCCGGCATCTTCGATTCGGGCACGACGTTGCGCGGGTTGTACAAGTGCGCGCGATGCCAGTCATCGGAGTAGCGGGCGCCGACGCGGGCCAGGTCCGGGCCGGTGCGCTTGGAACCCCAGAGGAAGGGGTGGTCCCAGACGCTTTCGCCGGCCACCGAGTAGTGACCGTAGCGCTCGGTCTCGGCGCGGAACGGGCGGATCATCTGCGAGTGGCAGCCGACGCAGCCTTCACGGATATAAATGTCACGGCCTTCCAGTTGCAGCGCGGTGTAAGGCTTCATGCCCTGCACCGGCTCGTTGACCACGTCCTGAAAGAACAGCGGGACGATCTGGGTCAGGCCGCCGATGCTCACGGCCAGGACCATCAACAGGGCGAGCAGGCCGACGTTCTTTTCGAGTATTTCGTGCTTGCTGCTCATCAGTGGGCTCCTTCTACGGCGATCAGAGCGCTGGCGTCATAGTCCTCGGTTTTCACGGTACGAACGGTTTTCCAGGTGTTCCAGGCCATCAGCAGCATGCCGGCGAAGAACACCGCACCGCCGAGAACACGCACGACGAAGCCGGTATGGCTGGCCTGTAGCGATTCGACGAAGGAGTAGGTGAGGGTGCCGTCGGCATTGACCGCGCGCCACATCAGGCCCTGGGTGATGCCGTTGACCCACATCGAGGCGATGTACAGCACGGTGCCGATGGTCGCCAGCCAGAAGTGCCCGTTGATCAGGCCGATGCTGTACATCTGCTCGCGGCCGAACACTTTCGGGATCAGGTGGTACAGCGAGCCGATGGAGATCATCGCCACCCAGCCGAGGGCGCCGGCATGCACGTGGCCGATGGTCCAGTCGGTGTAGTGGGACAGGGCGTTGACGGTCTTGATAGCCATCATCGGGCCTTCGAAGGTGGACATGCCGTAGAACGCCAGCGATACCACGAGGAAGCGCAGGATCGGGTCGCTGCGCAACTTATGCCAGGCACCGGAGAGGGTCATCATGCCGTTGATCATGCCGCCCCAGCTCGGTGCCAGCAGCACCAGCGACATGACCATGCCGAGGGACTGCGCCCAGTCGGGCAGGGCGGTGTAGTGCAGGTGGTGCGGACCGGCCCAGATGTACAGGGTGATCAGCGCCCAGAAGTGGACGATGGACAGGCGATAGGAGTAGACCGGACGCTCGGCCTGCTTGGGCACGAAGTAGTACATCATGCCGAGGAAGCCGGCGGTCAGGAAGAAGCCCACGGCGTTGTGGCCATACCACCACTGCACCATCGCATCGGTGGCGCCGGCGTAGAGGGAGTAGGACTTGGTCAGGGTGACCGGCAGCTCCAGGTTGTTGACCACGTGCAACAGGGCGACGGTAAGGATGAACGCACCGAAGAACCAGTTGCCGACATAGATGTGGCTGGTGCGGCGCTTGGCCAGGGTGCCGAAGAACACGATGGCGTAGCAGACCCAGACGATGGTGATCAGAATGTCGATCGGCCATTCCAGTTCGGCATATTCCTTGGATGTGGTGTAGCCCAGCGGCAGACTGATGGCCGCCAGCACGATCACCAGTTGCCAGCCCCAGAAGGTGAAGGCGGCCAGCTTGTCGGAGATCAGCCGCACCTGGCAGGTACGCTGCAGCGAGTAGTAGCTGGTGGCGAACAGGGCACAGCCGCCGAAGGCGAAGATCACCGCGTTGGTGTGCAGGGGGCGCAGTCGACCGAAGCTGGTCCACGGCAGGTTGAGGTTCAGTTCCGGCCAGGCCAGTTGGGCGGCGATGAACACGCCGAGCCCCATACCGACTATGCCCCAGACCACCGTCATAATGGCGAACTGGCGGACCACCTTGTAGTTGTAGGCGGCACTGCTGGTTATGTTCATTTTGGTTGGCTTCCATCCACGGTTTAGGAAAAGCATTGCAAGCATGGATAAAGGCGTTATGAGCAATATTGACGGGGATCAACGGGCTGCTGGCGATTGGCTATGGACGGGCCGAGACACGTTGTCGCAGGTCACGCTGGTGCTTGCCCACGGCGCTGGAGCGCCGATGGACAGCGCGTTCATGGCACGCATCGCCGAGTTGCTGGCGGAGCGCGGCATAGCGGTATTGCGCTTCGAGTTTCCCTACATGGCACAGCGCCGTGTCGATGGCGTGCGTCGGCCACCCAATCCTCAGGCGCGTTTGCTTGAGTGTTGGCGGGAGGTCTACGCCCAAGTGCGGGGGCAGGTGCGGGGACGGCTGGCTATCGGTGGCAAGTCCATGGGCGGGCGCATGGCCAGCCTGCTGGCCGACGAGCTGGGCGCCGATGCCCTGGTATGCCTCGGTTATCCGTTCTACGCCGCCGGCAAGCCCGAGAAGCCGCGGGTGGCGCATCTGCAGCATCTGCGCACACCGACCCTGATTGTCCAGGGCGAGCGCGATGCGCTGGGCAACCGGCAGACCGTCGATGGCTATCGGTTATCGAGTGCCATTGACGTGCAATGGCTGTCCCAGGCCGATCATGACCTCAAGCCGCTGAAGGTCTCGGGGTTCAGCCATGAGCAGTATCTGCAAGCGGCGGCCAACAGCGTGGCGAGCTTCTTGAGCGGCACTTGAGAGGGCTGAACGAGGACGGGATCTTCCGTTCAGCCTTGACCCATGGTGCTCTTGTCGAGTCGTTTAGCGGTTGAATCGCTCCACCAGTGAATACTGATCCTGTGCGGTGGCGGCCAGGGATTCGCTGAGCAGCGCGGTGTTCTGGGCGTCGTTGAAGGTTTGTTCGGTGAGGCGGGCGATGGTGACGATGTTCTGGTTGATCTCGTCGGCCACCGCGCTTTGTTCTTCAGCCGCTGCGGCGATCTGGTTGGCCATGTCGGTGATGTTGGCCACGGCTTCGCTGATGCCGACCAGCGCTTGGTCGGCTTCCTGGACCCGGGCCACGCCTTCGTCGGCCTGGCGCTTGCCTTGTTCCATGGTCGTTACGGCGTTTTCTGCGGTGCGCTGCAGCTTGGCGATCAGGCCGTGGATCTGCTCGGTCGATTCGCCCGTACGCTGTGCCAGGGAACGTACCTCGTCGGCGACCACGGCGAAGCCACGGCCCATTTCGCCGGCACGGGCCGCCTCGATGGCGGCGTTGAGTGCCAGCAGGTTGGTCTGGTCGGCGATGCCTTTGATCACATCGACCACGCCGCCGATCTCATCGCTGTCGCGGGCCAGGCGAGTCACGGCTTCGCCGGTTTCGGCAACGGAGCCGGAGAGGCGCTGAATGGCTTGTACCGTGTCGGAGGCGATGGTGCGACCTTCACCGGTCAGGCGATTGGCTTCCTGAGTGGCGATGGCGGTACGCGCGACATTGTTGGCCACTTCCAGGGTGCTGGCCGCCATCTGATTGACCGCTGCGGCAACCTGCTCGGTCTCGGCTTTCTGCCGGTCCAGTCCGGCGGAGCTGTTGTGGGCCAACTGGTCGGCCTCTTTGGCCTGGGACGTCAGGCGGCGAGCGGTGTCCTGCAGGCGGGTCAGGCAGGTCTTGAGACGGGCGTTCTGGCTGAGCATGGCCATTTCCAGGCGCGCCTCGTCGCCACGGCTGTCGGTGTACATCCGGGCGATAAGCGGGTCGGAGGTGCTTTGCTGGGCCAGGTTCAGCAGGCGCTTGGTCGCCCGGTTCTGCCAGGCCAGGCCGGCCAGTCCGAGCGGGACGCAGAGCAGGGCGGCCAGAGCGAAGCCCCAAGGGCTTTGCAGCCAACTGCCAATCAGGAAGGAGACCTGGCTGACCAGGATGAAAGGCAGCCATGCCAGCAGTGTCGGCAGCCAGCGGTCGGTGCTTGGGATCGCGCCGCGCCCCGCGTTCAGACGCAGGTAGAGCGCCTGTGCGCGACGTATCTGCTCGGCTGTCGGCTTGACCCGCACCGATTCGTAGCCGACCACCTGGGCATTTTCCAGCACCGGGGTGACGTAGGCATTGACCCAATAGTGATCGCCGTTCTTGCAGCGATTCTTCACCACGCCCATCCAGGCACGTCCCTCCTTCAAGGTGCGCCACATATGTTCGAAGACCGCCGACGGGACATCGGGGTGACGCACCATATTGTGAGGCGAGCGAACGAGCTCGTCGCGACTGAAGCCACTGATTTCAACGAAGGCATCGTTGCAATAGCTGATGTGACCTTTGAGGTCAGTGGTCGAAATGAGGCGTTGCTCCTCGGCGAACGTTCGCTCGCGTTGGGTTACGGGGTCATTTTTTCTCATTATTCAAGCACTTGGGGAGATTTTTGGGATGTTTTCGTTTTCGTAGGGGTAGTGTAGCTGTCCCTGATAGCTCTCGCATATGGTGAATTGCCAGAAATAACTGAATTAATGGCGTCAAAAAAATAATTAATTCTGCGCGAGCAATAAATATTTCAATGGAACTTGAGGCGGGCCGGTATTCATCATTTTTTGATAATGGCCATTTGCTCTTAGTCTCTTCTGTCTAGTTACAGGATTATCTCCGGTTGCTTATTATCGGTATCGGATTATTGGGTTCGGACGTCTTTTTTATATCTGAGCGGTGTCGTTTTTCTTTATAGAGTGGATTTTATGATTTTTTAATGGCGCCTGTAAAATGGCGAATTGGAGATTTATGAATTTGCTTGTCAATGAGGCACTTTGATTGCTCAATGAGATTAGGTGTTACTTTCTAGTTTCGCTTGTGTAGTCTGCGCCAGAACCTTTTGTAAAACCCATGGTCCATCAACTGGCCATTTCAGGGCGTTATGAAAGTGGCTCGGTTAAAACAATAGAAAAGCTCAAGCAAGTTCTATTTCCTGCCTGCTGCGTAACCGTTGCTTCATATCTGTGTGATCGTTTTGTTATGCGCGTCACTCTTTCGTGGCGCGCATATGAGGGCGGTTTTTTGTTGTGCCCGCAAGGAAATAAAGGCGCCTTGGTAATTATCGAGGCGTGTCGACCAATGCAAGGAGGAGATTGTGCAATGCGCATCAGTATTTTTGGTCTAGGTTATGTCGGCGCCGTGTGCGCCGGATGTCTTTCCGCTCGTGGGCATCAGATCGTTGGCGTGGATATCTCCAGGCTGAAGATCGATCTGATCAGCCAGGGCAAGTCGCCCATCGTCGAACCCGGTCTGGAGGAGTTGCTGCAGAAGGGCATCGCCAGTGGCAACCTGCGCGGCACATTGGATGTGCGCGACGCGATTCTCGACACGGATATCTCGTTCCTCGCTCCGCCCACTCCAAGCAAGCGCAATGGCGATCTCGACGTGTCCTACATCGAGGAGGTCTGCCAGCAGATCGCCAGAATCCTGCCGGAGAAATCCACTCGTCATACCATCGTCGTACGCAGCACGGTGCTGCCAGGCACGCTGCGCGGCGTGGTGATCCCGACCCTGGAAAAGTATTCCGGGCTCAAGGCCGGCAAGGACTTCGGTGTCGCGGTCAACCCCGAGTTCCTGCGCGAGAGCACGGCGATCAAGGACTATGACTTCCCGGCCATGACCGTGATCGGCGAGCTGGACAAGACCTCCGGCGACCTGCTCGAAGAAATCTACCGTGAACTCGACGCCCCGATCATCCGCAAGTCCGTGGAAGTCGCGGAGATGATCAAGTACACCTGCAACGTCTGGCACGCCACCAAGGTGACCTTCGCCAACGAGATCGGCAACATCTCCCGTGCCGTCGGTGTCGATGGCCGCGAGGTCATGGACGTGATCTGCCAGGACCACAAGCTCAACCTGTCCAAGTACTACATGAAGCCCGGCTTTGCCTTCGGCGGCTCCTGCCTGCCCAAGGACGTGCGTGCCCTGAGCTACCGCGCCGGTTCGCTGGATGTCGATTCACCGCTGATCAGCTCGCTGATGCGCAGCAACAGTGGCCAGGTGCAGAAGGCCTTCGACATCATCGCCGGGTTCGACAAACGCAAGGTCGCGCTGCTCGGCCTGTCGTTCAAGGCCGGCACCGACGATCTGCGCGAGAGCCCTCTGGTCGAGCTGGCCGAGATGCTGATCGGCAAGGGTTTCGACCTGCAGATCTATGACCGCAACGTCGAATACGCCCGTGTCCACGGTGCCAACCGTGAGTACATCGAGTCGAAGATCCCCCATGTCTCGTCGCTGCTGCGCGATGACCTGGATCGTGTCGTCCATGAGGCCGACGTGATCATCCTGGGTAACGGCGACGCCGCCTTCGCCGAGGTTCTGGAGCGGGCGCCCGAACAGAAGAAGGTGCTCGACCTGATCGGCTTCATGAAACAGCCGAGCAACGGCACGCAAGTCGGCATCGGTTGGTAAACGCAGCCTGCGAACGGGCGCAACAACAATAACCAGCGCGCCCACGCTGTCGTTCAGTTAGTCAGACGGGGTCTGAAACATGGAAAGTTTTAACGCACAGTTGCGCAGTGGCGCGGGCTGGCTGTTCTACGTGTCTATCTTGCTGGGAGCGGCCGTGCTGCTTCCTCATGACGTATTCGATCCATCTTCCAAGGAGTTTCTCTTCATCCTCGGGGCCGTGGGGATCTGGCGTTATTCCATGGGCGCCATCCATTACGTGCGTGGGTTGATCTTCCTCTACATCGTCTTTCCACATTATCGGCGCCAGGCCCGCAAGCTGGGCGACAGTGCCGATCCATCCCATGTGTTCCTGCTGGTCACCAGCTTTCGCATCGATGCCCTGACCACCGCCCAGGTCTATCGCTCGGTGGTCCAGGAGGCCATCGACTGTGGTTACCCGACCACTATCGTCTGCTCGATCGTCGAGCTGTCCGACGAATTGCTGATGAAGAACCTGTGGGGCCAGATGAATCCGCCGGACCGGGTCGGCCTCGACTTCGTGCGTATCGCCGGTACTGGTAAGCGTGACGGCCTGGCCCATGGTTTCCGGGCGATCTCGCGGCACCTGCCGGACGAGAATGCCATCGCGGCGGTGATCGACGGCGATACCGTGCTGTCCTCTGGCGTGGTGCGCAAGACGGCGCCGTACTTCAAGTTGTTCGACAACCTCGGCGGCCTCACCACCAACGAGTTCTGCGAGGTGCGCGGCAGCTACGTGATGAGCGAATGGCACAAGCTGCGCTTCGCCCAGCGCCACATCAATATGTGTTCCATGGCCTTGAGCAAGCGGGTGCTCACGCTGACCGGACGCATGTCGATGTTCCGTGCCCAGGTGGTGACCAACCCGGGCTTCATCGCCGATGTCGAGAACGATCACCTCGAGCACTGGCGCCTGGGTTCCTTCAAGTTCCTCACGGGGGACGACAAGTCCAGCTGGTTCAGCCTGATGCGCCTGGGCTACGACACCTTCTACGTGCCGGATGCCGCGATCAATACGGTCGAGCACCCGCCGGAGAAAAGTTTCGTCAAGGCCAGTCGCAAGCTGATGTTCCGCTGGTACGGCAACAACCTGCGGCAGAACTCGCGGGCCCTGGGGCTTGGCGTGTCACGCCTGGGCATCTTCACCAGCATCGTGCTGTTCGACCAGCGCGTGTCGATGTGGACCAGCCTGCTCGGCCCCTGCGTGGCGATCATCGCCAGCATCAAGTATGGCTTCGCCTTCCTGCTGATCTACCTGCTGTGGATCGGCCTGACCCGGCTGCTGCTGACCCTGATGCTGCTGGCTTCCGGGCATGAGGTCGGGCCGGCCTATCCGCTGATCCTCTATTACAACCAGATCGTTGGCGCAATGGTGAAGGTGTACGTGTTCTTTCGCCTGGACCAACAGTCATGGACCCGCCAGAAAACCAAGCTCAATCGTGACCTCGGACGTTACCGGAGCTGGTTCAACCCCTGGTCTTCGCGGGCCATGACGTTCTCCGCGGCAAGCGTGTTCGTTGCCGCCCTGATGTGGGTGGTGTGAGCCCCTGCAAACCGTACACCTGTCGAGTCATTAATTCAGAAAGGGAATAGATCATGAGCGCAGTCATCAGCCCCATCGGCAACAACAACCTGGTCCACGAGTCGGAGGCTCAACGCCAGTACGCGCGCCTGAAGTTGCCAGCGAAGATCCGTTACTTCACGCCCGAGGGGCAGCAACTGGAGGCGCCGCTGATCGATGTGTCCGCGGGCGGTTTCAGCTTCGAGTCGAACAGCAGCCTGCTCAGCGAAGGCAAGCATTTCCATGGCAAGCTGCTGTTCGAGGTCGACGGAATCGGCTTCGCCATGGCCGTGGATTTCCAGGTGCGCTCGACTGACGGCAAGCGCGTCGGTTGCGAGTTCCACAACCTGCGTCCACGCGAGATTTCGGCGCTGCGCTACATGATCAGCTCCTTCATGAGCGGCGAGCTGATCAACGTCGGCGACCTGCTCAATACCCTGCAGCGGGAGAACTTCACCAAGGCCCGCAACAACAAGGCTCCCGGTACGGGCGGCCTGCTGTCGCGGATTCGCGAGGCGGGCGTCAGCTCGGTGATCTTCCTGGTCGGCGTCGCCGCCTGTGCCTATGTGGCCTACCAGCTCTACGACATCTACTTCATCACCCATGCCGACTCTGCCCAGGTGGTCGTGCCAGGCCAGGAAGTGGCAATGCCACGCGAGGGCGCCGTGCAGAGCCTGGTGCAGGTTGGCGCGGTGGTGAAGAAGGGCGCGCCGGTGGCGACTTACTCGGCGACCATGCTCGATGCGCTGAAGAACATCCTGCCGGAGTCGGAAATGACCCCGGAAAACCTCGAGCGCCTGTTCAGCAAGAACATCCAGGGCACCCTGACCAGCCCTTGCGATTGCCGCGTGGTGTCGCAAGTCGTCGGTGACGGCCAGGTCGCGACCAAGGGCGCGACCGTCTTCACCCTGGCGCCGCTGGATAGTGTCGCCAGTGTCGAGGCACGCTTCAAGTATCGCAGTTTCGCCAAGCTGCAGCCGGGCACCGAGGTGAACTTCCTGGTCGCTGGCGAGAAGACCCCGCGTGGTGGCGTGATCGACAGTATCTCGCTGCAGGACGGCGGTCTGGCTTCCGACATTCGGGTGCTGATCAAGCCTACCGAGCCGCTGGCCAATGAGCTGGTCAAGCGTCCGGTCGACGTGCGTATCCAGCCGATTGGCGGTCTGTGGACCAGTGCCGGAGGTTCTGGAAAATGAACCGTACGGCGATCGCATGTCAGCTACTGGGAATCAGCTTGCTGGCCGGTTGTGCGACGCCGGACCTGCAGCTGGCCAGGCAAGCCAAGGATTCTGGCGACCTGGCCACGGCCGAGGCCAACTTCCAGCCGCTGGCCGAGCAAGGGTTCATCGACGCGCAGATCGGCTGGGCGGATGTGCTGGTGCGCAGTCCGCAGCCGGATCGGCAGGCCAAGGGCGAGGCACTGTATCGCGACGCCATCGGTCGTTCGCCACTGGCGCCGGTGCGTCTGGGCAAATGGCTGGCTAGCAAACCGGTAATCACCGTGCAGGAGCGGGCGGAGGCTGTGCGTTTGCTGAGCCAGGGCCTGGCCGAAGGCGACACGAGCGCCTTGCTGCCTTGGGTCCGCGTGCAACTGCAAGACCCGCAGGCGGTACAGGGCAATGAGCTGGAGCGCCAGCTCGACCAGTTCCAGGCCCAGGGCATCGGTGAGGCGCAACTGGGCAAGATTCTGCTCTATCGCACTCGCGGCGATTACGACCAGCACATCGCCGAGATCGAGTCGACCTGCAGCCGCTGGTTGTCCCAGGTCAGCGAGTGCTATGTCGAGTTGGCCGGCATCTACCAATTGCAGGGCGCCAGCGACAAGCAGGAGCAATTGCTCGAGCGTCTGCAAGCCGACTACAAATCGGGCCTGCTGCCGCCCGAGCGCGTGCAGGCCGTGGCCAAGGTCCTGGCGGACAACAGTGTCGGCGAGCCGAATCCGCAGGCGGCGAAGAATCTTTATCTGGCCATCACGCCAGTGCTGCCCGACGCCTGGTGCGGGTTGACCGAACTGGTGATGCGTTATCCCGACGAGGGCGAGGCCGACGAGGTGCGCGACTATCTGCAGAAGGGCATCGATGCCGGCTCGACACGGGCGTCGTTGCTGCTCGGGCAGATTTACCTCAAAGGCCAGGTACTGCCGGCCGATCCACAGGCGGCCGAGAAATACCTGCTGATGGCCGCGCCCAGCCAGAACCGGGCGCACTTCTTCCTTGGCAAGCTCTACAGCGATGGTCAGCTCGGCAACATGGACGCACGCAAGGCCCGCGATCATCTGCTGATCGCTGCCCGTGGTGGCGATGCCGCCGCCGATGTGGCCCTGGCACAGCTGTTCGGCGATGGTCGCGGAGTGAAGATCAACCGCGTATACGCCTATTCGTTCGCCAGGCTGGCCCAGCAGCGTGGGCTGGCTCAGGGGCAGATCCTGGTCGAAAGACTGGGCGCCCAGATGCAACCCGATGAACTGAGCCAAGCCCAGGACCTGCTGATGCGTGAAGTCAACGCACGTGGCGGCCAGCAGATCAGCTCCACCATTACCGCAGAGCAAGCGCAGGGAGTGCTATGACATCCACCAATCGTTCCGTCGCCATGTTCCTCTGTACTGCCGGAATGTTCGCCAGTACTGCGCTGTATGCAGCTGAACAGCCACAGGGTTTTTCCTATGGCGCCAACGTCAAGCTCACCGGCCAGAGTACCGATGACCAGGACCTCGGCACCCGTAGCGGAGGTGATTTCAACGGCGCCGGCCTGAACCTGCGGCCCTGGGTCTTCTATCGCTCGGGGGACTGGAGTGCCTACACGATGGCGGAAGCGTCCATCGCCACCGACATCATCGAGTCCGATACCAGCGAGTCGGACACCATCGATTCCGACGACTCCCGCGAGCGCGACAAGAACTACCTCGCGCTGAACGAGTTCTGGTTCGACTACAGCGGTTTCACCCCTTACCCCGGCGAGTACCTGCGCGTCGGCCGGCAGAAGGTGCGCAGCGTCGATGGCTTGTGGTGGGACAGCAATATCGAAGCCCTGCGCTGGAACTTCGACACCACGCTGCTCAGCGCCCATGCAGGGATCGCCCAGCGTTTCAGCGACTACCGCACCGACCTCGACGAGCTGGCGCCCCAGGACAAGGATCGCCTGCACCTGATGGCCGACGTGGCGCGCCAGTGGCGGCCCGGCCACTGGGCCAGCCTCAAGCTGCACCATAGCGATGACAGCGGCCATCTCGGACGCGCCGGCGAGACCTACGAACTGCTCGACAAGCGCTACACCGGCAAACTGACCTGGGTCGGTATCGAACTCAACGGCGATTTCTACAACGCCAAGAGCACGGCGCCGCTGAGCTACCTGGCCAGCGCCACCTGGCTGACCGGCGATGTCGATACCCTGACCACCCAGACCGTCAATGGTGCACGGGTGATCACCGGCAAGACTGGACAGGACGTCAACGCCTGGGCCGTCGACCTGGGGCTACGCTGGAACATCGATGACAGCTGGCGGCTCGGGGCGACCTACACCCGTGCCAGTGGCGGCAACGACAGCGAGTTCATGCAGACCGACCTGCAGAGCAACCGCTCCAACTTCACCGGCACCGGCTCGACCATCAACCGTTTCGGCGAGGCTTATCGCGGCGAGATGAACAACCTGCAGGCGACCAGCCTGTTCGCCGGCTGGAACCTCGACAAAGACTATGACGCGAGCCTGATCTACCAGCGTTTCTGGCGGGTCAAGGACCGCTATGACAGCGACAGTGGCATCCAGGCCGGCCTGGTCGATGGCGAGAAGGACATCGGCCAGGAAATCGACCTGGTCATGACCCGCTACTTCAACGAAGGGCAGATGCCTGCGGAACTCGGTTGGCTGGGCGCCAAGTCGGCGCTGATCCGCTTCCGTGGCGGCGTGTTCTTCGCCGGTGACGCGTTCGCCAGCGGCACGGACTCCACCATGCACCGTGCCTTCATCGACGTGGTCTGGCGCTACTAATCCAGGGAGGTGGTCAAGATGGTTTCAATGAGATCGACAGCGGGCCTCGGCCTGCTGCTCGCGAGCCTGTTGAGCGCTCCGTTCGCCATGGCAGGCAGTGACGCGAAGATCAAGGGGTTGGTATTCCAGCCTGCGCCCGACCAGGCCTATCAGGTCTCCAGCACGCCAGCCGAGGCGCTCGAAGTGACGCCGCCGAAGATGCCCGACCTGACGCCGTACACCGCCGAAGCGGTGTATTCCAAGATCGTCAGCAAGCCGGCCGGTTCGATCGTGGTGCGGCGCATGCTCGAACAGAATCCGCTGGTCGAGTTCACCGGCGGCGACGAACGCCTGCGCGAATGGGTCAAGCGCCAGGGCGAGATGCCCATGGTGATCTTCATCGAGGGGGGCTACGTCACGCCCAAGGACCTGGCCCGCACGTTGCCGGCCAAGTACTTCGCCGAGACCGAGCCGGGCGTCTATGTCGCCCGCCGGCCGATCGTGGTCAGCCAGGGCGCGACCTTCCACATCGACAAGTCGACCAAGGACTTCCGCCTGTCCAGCGAGCGTGGCGCGTTCCTGATCAACGACGGCAAGCTGTTCATCACCGACACTCGCCTGACCGCCTGGCGCGAGACGGAAGGCCAGCAGGACTGGTTCAAGAAGAAAGGCGCGTTCCGTCCGTTCCTCAATTCCTGGGGCGGCACCGAGACCTACATCGTCAACAGTGTGGTTTCCAGTCTCGGCTACACCGCCAGCAAGTCCTACGGCGTGTCGATCTCCCAGTACAGCCCGGCGATGCACCCGATCATGCAGCGCGGCCATCCCACCGGCTGGCTGATCAACACCCTGTTCGATGACATGTGGTACGGCTTCTATTGCTACGAAGCCTATGACGTGGTGCTGCTCAACAACACTTACCGCAACAACCTGGTGTACGGCATCGACCCGCACGACCGCTCGCGTCGCCTGATCATCGCCGGCAACACCGCCTACGGCACGCGGATCAAGCACGGCATCATCGTGTCCCGCGAGGTCAACGACAGCTGGATCATCAACAACCGTTCCTACGAGAACAAGCTGTCAGGCATCGTCGTCGACCGCATCAGTGTCAACAACGTGGTGGCCAACAACGAGATCTACCGCAACGGCTCCGACGGCATCACCATCTACGAAAGCGGCGACAACCTGTTGATGAACAACAAGGCGTTCTCCAACCAGCGCCACGGCATTCGGGTGCGCAACAGCTACAACGTGACCCTGCTCGAAAACACCACGATGGCCAACGGCCTGCTCGGCGTCTACGGCCACGTCAAGGACCTGAACGGCACCCCGCGTGACTTCGTGCTCGACCCTTTCGACATGAACCTTTCGCTGAACATCATCGGTGACCGGATGATCGCCAACCAGTCTGGCGCCATCTCGGTGATCGGCCCGCGTAGCGTGAAGCTGCATCGCGTGGAAATGCTGATGCCGAGCAAGGCATCCGGCATCGGTATGTTCGGTGCATTGCGCGATGGCAAGAACCAGATCCTCGATCTGATGATTCGCCAGCACCAGGCCGTTCACGTCGTGCCAATCCAAGAAAAACTGGCGCAATTGCGATAAGCGAGGCAAGGCCATGAAACGGAAATTTCTCTTCGCTCCCGCCGCGCTGACAATGGCCATCGGGCTGTTCGGCAACGCCATGGCCCAGGCCGCGGAAGCTCCCCAGTACGCCATCGAAGACTGCTGCAGCCTCTGCCCGCAGGCCCTGGACGACAACACCTACACCGGCGACATGAGTGAGTTCAGCAAGCTGGTGCAGGGCCAGGACGACTGGCTGTTCCGCACCCGCACCGATCTGATGACGCAGATGGGCACCACGCCGGAAGGCTACGACCATCTGCAGAAACTGCGCGATGCGCTCAAGGCTCGCGGCACCGAGTTGATGATCGTCTACATCCCGACGCGCGGCATGGCCAACGCCGCCATGTTGCCGCCCGAGGTGCGCAAGACCTACGACCTGGACCTGGCCAGGAGCAACTACCTGCATGTGGTCGAGATCATGCGCGGGCTGGGCATCAGGGTGGCCGACCTGACGCCGCTGCTGGACCATCACGGCGAGCCGGGCAAGCCGTTCTTCTACAAGCGTGACCACCACTGGACGCCCTACGGTGCCGACTACGCCTCGCGCCTCGTCGCTGATGAACTGAAAAAGTCCGACGCCTACAAGCAGATACCACGCAAGGAATTCGTCAGCCGTACCGATGGCCTCGCCAACAAGATCGGTTCGCTCAACCAGGCCTTGGACAAAATCTGCGGCAATCGCTATGCCAGCCAGTACCAGAATCGCTTCGTCACCGAGCCCAAGGATGAGAGCAGCGATCTGTTCGGCGATGCGGAAAACGCCCAGATCGTGCTGGCCGGTACCAGCTTCAGCACACCGCAGTACAACTTCGCCGGGTTCCTCAAGGAGCATGCGCAGGTCGATATCGACAACCGCTCGGTCAGCGGCGGCGGTTTCCACAGCTCGATGCTGCAATACCTCGGCAGCCAGGAGTTCCAGGAGCACCCGCCGAAAGTGCTGATCTGGGAGATCACCAGCTACTACGACATTTCCATGCCGATCTTCTACCGCCAGATCATGCCAATGCTGGCCAATGGCTGCCGGACGACCGCGCCGGCGATCAGCAAGAAAGTCGCGTTGCGCCCGGGCGTCAACGAAATCCTGGTCAACACCGGGCTGCTGCCGATCACCAGCGAAAGCTACGTGGCGGACATCCAGTTCAGTCAGCCGGAAATCAAGGAACTGCAAAGTTCCATCTGGTACATGAGCGGTTCGAAGGAAAAGCTGCGGATCGAGCGTACTCGTGAAGTGGAAGGGGATGGCCGTTTCGTCTTCCGTCTGCGTGACGATGGCGAGTGGGCGGGGCAGACCCTGCTTTCCATGGAGATCGAGATGCCGCCGGACATGCCGCAAGGCCTGCAGGTGGAGGCCAATATCTGTCCCCGCAAGCCGGGGTTGATGCAGGCGACTGCCAATTGACAAAACAGGCTCGCGCCGCAAGGCGCGGGCGTTCCTGGTAGTACCCACTGACTAGGAGAGAAGACGATGGTTTTCTCGTCGAACGTGTTTCTGTTCCTGTTTTTGCCAGTATTCCTGGGTTTGTATTACCTGAGTGGCAACCGTTATCGCAACCTGCTGCTGCTGGTGGCCAGCTACATCTTCTACGCCTGGTGGCGCATCGACTTCCTCGCGCTGTTCGCCGGGGTCACGCTGTTCAACTACTGGATCGGCCTGCGCATCGGCGCGGCTGGCGTGCGCACCAAGGCCGCGCAGAAGTGGCTGATCCTCGGCGTGGTGGTCGATCTCTGCGTGCTCGGCTACTTCAAGTACGCCAACTTCGGCGTCGACAGTATCAATGCGATCATCGAGTCGTTCGGCATGCAGCCGTTCATCCTCACCCACATCCTGCTGCCGATCGGTATCTCGTTCTACGTGTTCGAGTCGATCAGCTACATCATCGATGTGTACCGCGGCGACACCCCGGCCACCCACAACCTGATCGACTTCGCCGCGTTCGTGGCGATCTTCCCGCACCTGATCGCTGGCCCGGTGCTGCGCTTCAAGGACCTGGTCGACCAGTTCAACCACCGCACCCACACCGTCGACAAGTTCGCCGAGGGCTGCTCGCGCTTCATGCAGGGCTTCATCAAGAAGGTGTTCATCGCCGACAGCATCGCGCCCATCGCCGACCATTGTTTCGCCCTGTCCGACCCGACCACCGGCGATGCCTGGCTCGGTGCGCTGGCCTACACCGCGCAGCTGTACTTCGACTTCTCCGGCTACAGCGACATGGCCATCGGCCTCGGCCTGATGATGGGCTTCCGCTTCATGGAAAACTTCAACCAGCCGTACATCAGCCAGTCGATCACCGAGTTCTGGCGGCGCTGGCACATCAGCCTGTCGACCTGGCTGCGCGACTACCTGTACATCAGCCTGGGCGGTAACCGTGGCAGCACCTTCAACACCTACCGCAACCTGTTCCTGACCATGCTCCTCGGTGGCCTGTGGCACGGCGCCAACTTCACCTACATCATCTGGGGCGCCTGGCACGGCGCGTGGCTGGCCATCGAGCGCGCGCTGGGCGTGGACGCTGCGCCACGGCGCATCCGTCCGCTGAAATGGGCTTTCACCTTCCTCCTGGTGGTGCTCGGCTGGGTGATCTTCCGCGCCGAGAACCTCGACGTGGCCTGGCGCATGTACGCAGCGATGTTCAGCTTCGGCGACTGGCGCCTGTCGGAACTCAATGCCGCGCAGCTGACCAGCCTGCAGGTGGCGACCCTGGTGCTGGCCTACCTGACCCTGGCGTTCTTCGGCCTGCGCCAGTTCTACAAGGAGCCGCTGCAATCGCGCGCACCGAAGGCCGAGGCCAAGGTCGACGCCAACGGCCCGGCGACTGCGCAGCCGCGCAGCCAGGCTTCGGCCGAGACCGATCCGGCCGCTGTCGCCTACTCGCCGAGCGGCGAGAGGGTTTACCAGCAGTCCTGGCTCAGCCAGTTGCCGCTCATCGCCACGCGCATTGCCCTGCTGCTGTTGTTCGCCGCCTCGGTGCTGAAGCTGTCGGCGCAGAGCTTCTCGCCCTTCCTGTACTTCCAGTTCTGAGGAGGCCTGATCATGAGCAAGCAAGGAAACCTGATCTACAGCGGCGCGTTCATCGTGCTGCTGCTGGCCTTGTCCATCGGCTCCGTCCGTGGCGTCCAGAGCTTCTCGGCCGCCAGTGAAACGACAGTGCTGGACGGCAAACTGAGCCATTCCTTCGAAAAGCATTACGACAAGCAATTCCCGGTCAAGGAGTTTGGCACCAACGCATGGGCGGCGGTGGAGTTCGGGTTGTTCGGCGAGGGGCGTCCGGGCGTGGTGGTTGGGCGCGAAGACTGGTTATTCACCGACGAGGAGTTCAAACCGGCACTCAAGCCCGAACAGCTCGACGAGAACTGGGCCTTGGTGAAAGGCATACAGGCCGAGTTCAAGCGGCGCAATATGGAGCTGGTGCTCGCGCTGTTGCCGGCCAAGGCGCGTCTGTATCCGGAATACTTCGCCGATACCGAGCCGGTCAGCGCTCATCGCCAGCTGTATGCCGATGCGCTGGAGCGGATGCAGAAGAACGGTTTTTCCGGTCCCGATCTGCTGCGGACGCTGCAGGCCGCGAAAAGCCAGGATGCGGTGTTCCTGCGTACGGATACCCACTGGACGCCCTACGGCGCCGAAACGGTGGCGCAGAATCTGGCGGACTATGTACGGCAGCGCGGTCTCTGGCAGAACGGCGGCGAACGTTTCGTTACTGAGGTGGGCGAGGCCGAGCTGCACAAGGGCGACCTGCTCAGCTTCCTGCCACTCGACCCGTATTTCGTCGGCTTGCAGCCGCCGGGCGAAACCTTGTTGCCGCGCACCACTCTGAAAGCCGAGGAGGGGCAAAGCCAGGACGCGTTGTTCGGCGACGAGAAGCCCTCCATCGCCCTGGTCGGCACCAGCTACAGCGCCAATTCCAAATGGAACTTCGCCGGCGCGCTGAAGCAGGCGCTGGGTTCCGACCTGCTCAATTACGCGGAAAACGGCCACGGCCCGCTGGTGCCGATGCTGCACATGTTGCAGCGCGATGCGGCGGAAGTCGCCGAGGTGAAGCTGGTGATCTGGGAGATCCCGGAACGCTACCTGATGATGCCGAGCGACCTCTCCAGTTTCGATCCCGCCTGGCTGGCGAACCTGCGTGGCGAGGAAAACGACAAGGCAAGGCTGGCGGTCAACGATACCGGCACTGCCACACGAACCCATTGAGACAAGGAGAAACACCGATGCGGATGATCCAAGCACTGAGCCGAAACGCCCGCCTGGCCGGACTGGCCCTCGGCCTCGTGGCGACTGGCGCCCTGGCCAACGAGGCGGCGTTATACGGGCCGACCGCGCCGCCGGGCTCGGCCTTCGTGCGCACCTTCAACGCCGGCAGCAGCACCCTCAACGTGAGTCTGGGAACGATCAGCCTGAATGACGTTTCGCCCAAGGGCAGCAGCGACTTCAAGTTTCTCCCGCCCGGCAGCTACACCGCCGATGCCCGTGGCAAGACCCTGCCGGTGAAGCTGGGCGCCGACCAGTACTACACCCTGGTGCGCCTGCCGAGCGGTGAACTGGACCTGGTCGATGAGCCTGCCTTCAAGAACAAGCAGAAGGCGCTGATCCGCCTGCAGAACCTGTCCGATGCGCCGTTGTCGCTGAAGACCGCCGACGGCAAGACCGAAGTGGTCAAGGCTGACGCCGACGGCCGTGGCGATCGCGAGATCAACCCGGTCAAGGTGCGCCTGGCCCTGTTCGCTGGCGACAAGAAGATCAGTGACCTCGACCCGCTGGTGCTGGAACGCGGCGAGGTGATCTGCCTCTACGTCACTGGCAAGGGCGACAGCCTCTCGCCGGTGTGGGTCAAGCGCCCGCAGAGCGGAGGCTGAGATGCGCGCGTCGATTCCGTTCGTATTGAGTGTGGTCTGTCTGATGGGCGTGCAGGGCTGCCAGAGCGAAGCCCGGACCAGCGCTCATCTGCAGCCACCGGAGGGATACCGGCTCGCGGCGGCGCCTGCCAAGGGCGGTCCGCGCGAATGCCCCAAGACACCGGAACCCTACACGGGAGAGCTGCTCTTTCCGAGCAAATACGCGGGATCGGATGCGGCGCGTGACAAGATCAATCCCCAGGCGGCCACGCGCTACCGGGACCTGACCGGGCAGGTACAACTGCTCGAGAGCGGCACCAGCCGCCTGGTCGCGCGTTATCTCAAATATGGCCAAGACTCGGACGTGGAGTGCGTGCTGGGCTGGCTGCAGAACTGGGCCGAGCAGGATGCCCTGACCAGCACGTCCTTCAACCACACGGGCAAATCGGTGCGCAAGTGGGCGCTGGCCAGCGTTTCGGGTTCTTACCTGCGCCTGAAGTTCTCCAACTCCCACCCCCTGGCCGCGCATGCCGAGCAGACCCGAGTCATCGAAGCCTGGCTTGGCCGGCTGGCCGACCAGGTGGTCAAGGACTGGAACGCGCAGCCCATGGACCGGCGCAACAACCACCAGTACTGGGCGGCCTGGGCGGTGATGTCCACGGCGGTGGTGCTGGATCGTCGCGATCTGTTCGACTGGTCGGTGGCGCAGTACCGCCATGGCATCGACCAGATCGACGCCGAGGGCTACCTGCCACTGGAACTCAAGCGCCAGACCCGTGCCCTGGCTTATCACAACTATGCGATGGGCCCGCTGACCATGATCGCCGCGTTCGCCAAGGCCAACGGCGAAGATTTGAGGGACGAAAACGACAAGGGCCTGCAGCGCCTGGCCACGCGTCTCGAGGTCGGCGTGCATCAACCCAAGGTATTCCAAGAAAAGACCGGCTATGAGCAAGTCATGGTGGATTTGCAGCCGAACAACCGGTTCTCGTGGTTGGAGCCCTACTGCGCGCTGTATTCGTGCTCGGAGAAAACGAATGCGTGGCGGCGTTCCAAGGAACCGATGAACACCTATCGCCTGGGTGGTGATCTCACCCAACTGTTTGAAGGGCAACTGCCTTGATGGACGGAAGGCACCGCCATGGTGGCGGTGTTCCGGAAGATTAGAACCCGTTCACGATCTCTAGCTCGCGAGATCATGAACAGGTTCTTAGACGCTTTTGTCGCCACCCGTTACGTCCGCTCCGGGTGGCAGGACAGGTCGATGTTTGAAACGGATATTGAATGGAGACAGATCACATGATCCCAGTAATTCTTTCGGGTGGCAGTGGTTCACGCCTGTGGCCGCTTTCGCGCAAGCAATACCCCAAGCAATTCCTTGCCCTGACCGGCGAGCTGAGCCTGTTCCAGCAGACCCTGCGCCGGCTGGACTTCGATGGCATGCAGGCACCGCTGGTGGTGTGCAATGTCGAGCACCGTTTCATCGTCAACGAGCAGCTTTCGCGAATCGGTGCCCGGCCGCAAAGCCTGTTGCTCGAGCCCTTCGGTCGCAATACCGCGCCGGCGGTGGCCCTGGCTGCGTTGCGCCTGGTCGCCGAAGGCCGTGACGAACTGATGCTGGTACTGCCAGCGGACCATGTGATCACCGACGAGCCGGCCCTGCGCAAGGCATTGGAACTGGCCCGCTCGGCTGCCGAGGAGGGCGAGATGGTCCTGTTCGGCGTGCCGGCGACCACCCCGGAAACCGGTTTCGGCTATATCAAGGCCGGTCGCAACGAAGCCAACGAACTGCTGCCGCCCGGTGCCTACCGGGTCACTCAGTTCGTCGAGAAGCCCGACGCCATACATGCCAGCGAATACGTGCGCAGCGGCGGTTACTACTGGAACAGCGGCATGTTCCTGTTCCGTGCCAGCCGTTATCTGGAAGAACTGCGCAGCCACGACCCGGATATCTACGACAACTGCGTGCTGACTTTCGAGCGCAGCCAGGCCAAGGACGACGTGGTGGTCATCGACCCGGGCA
Organism: Pseudomonas sp. LRF_L74; assembly: GCF_965644255.1. NCBI lineage: Bacteria > Pseudomonadati > Pseudomonadota > Gammaproteobacteria > Pseudomonadales > Pseudomonadaceae > Pseudomonas > Pseudomonas sp. LRF_L74. The sequence continues at coordinate 300,763 of NZ_CBFFRH010000002.1, forward strand.
CCTTCGAACTGTGTCCGGACAATTCCATCGACTACGCCGTCATGGAAAAGACTGCGCGTGCCTGCGTGGTACCGATGTCCGCTGGCTGGAGCGATGTCGGCTCCTGGTCATCGTTGTGGGACGTGCATGAGAAGGACCACGACGGCAACGTGCTCAAGGGCGATGTGGTCGCCCACGACAGCCGTGGCAGCTTCGTGCATGGCAACTCCAAGCTGGTCACCCTGATCGGCATGCAGGACGTGGTGGTGATCGAGACCAAGGATGCGGTCATGATCGCCAACAAGAACTCGGTGCAGGACGTCAAGAAACTGGTCGGCAAGCTCGATGAACTGGGCCGCCAGGAAACCCAGAGCCATTGCGAGGTGTATCGTCCCTGGGGCTCCTACGATTCGGTGGACAACGGCAAGCGCCATCAGGTCAAGCACATCACGGTCAAGCCAGGCGCACAGCTGTCGCTGCAGATGCACCACCATCGCGCCGAGCACTGGATCGTGGTGTCCGGCACCGCCCAGGTGACCTGTGACGACAAGGTGTTCCTGCTCACCGAGAACCAGTCGACCTACATCCCGATCGCCTCGGTCCATCGCCTGGCCAATCCCGGCAAGATCCCGCTGGAGATCATCGAGGTGCAGTCCGGTAGCTACCTGGGCGAGGACGATATCGAGCGTTTCGAGGACGTCTACGGCCGCACGCCGGCGAAGATCGGCAGCGAAGTGGTCGGTTGAAACCGTTGACGGCCGCAGCCAGGAGCATCAGCCCTTGGCTGCGGCCGACACGCCTATCGATCCGCGCTTTTGCCGAGCAGATCCCGCAACACGTAATGCAGGATGCCGCCGGCCTTGAAGTATTCCACCTCGTTCAACGTATCGATGCGGCATAGCACGTCGATGTGTTGAATCTCGCCATCGTCCCGGCGAATGGCCAGTCGCAGCGGCATCTTCGGCTTCAGCTCGCCATCCAGGCCGCTGATGCCAATGGTTTCGTTGCCGGTCAGTTTGAGGCTCTTGCGATCATCGCCCTGGGTGAATTGCAGGGGCAGCACGCCCATGCCCACCAGGTTCGAACGGTGAATGCGTTCGAAGCTCTCGGCGATCACCGCTTTCACGCCCAGCAGGTTGGTGCCCTTGGCCGCCCAGTCGCGGGACGAGCCGGTGCCGTATTCCTTGCCGGCGAAGATCACCAGGGGCGTGCCTTGCTCCTGATAGCGCATGGCCGCGTCGTAGATCGCCAGTTTGTCGCCACTCGGGATGTGGCGGGTAATGCCGCCTTCCTCGCCATCGAGCATTTCGTTGCGGATGCGGATATTGGCGAAAGTGCCGCGCATCATCACTTCATGATTGCCACGGCGCGAGCCGTAGGAATTGAAGTCGGCGTAGTCCACGCCGTGTTCGCTGAGGTAACGCCCGGCCGGGCTGTCCTTCTTGATGTTGCCGGCGGGCGAGATATGGTCGGTGGTCACCGAGTCGCCGAGCAGGGCCAGGATGCGTGCGCCGTCGATGTTTTCGATGCGTGGCGGCGCCCCGGCGATGTTTTCGAAGAACGGCGGGTGCTGGATGTAGGTGGAATCGTCCTGCCAGACATAAGTGGCCGCCTGCGGTACCTGGATGGCCTGCCATTGTTCGTCGCCATCGAACACCGCTGCGTATTCCTTGCGGAACATCGCCGTGTCGACCTTGGCGACCGCCTCGGCGATTTCCCGCTGGCTGGGCCAGATGTCCTTGAGGTAGACCGGCTGGCCGTCCTTGCCCGTGCCAATGGCGTCCTGGCTCAGGTCGATGCGCACGCTGCCGGCCAGGGCGTAGGCCACTACCAGCGGCGGCGAAGCCAGCCAGTTGGCTTTCACCAGCGGATGCACGCGGCCCTCGAAGTTACGGTTGCCGGATAGCACGGCGGCAACCGTCAGGTCGGCCTGCTGGATGGCTTTCTCGATGGGGTCGAGCAATGGGCCGGAATTACCGATGCAGGTGGTGCAGCCATAGCCGACCAGATCGAAGCCGAGCGTGTCGAGGTAGGGCGTCAGGCCGGCCGCTGCGAAGTATTCGGTGACCACCTTGGAACCGGGCGCCAGCGAACTCTTCACCCAGGGCTTGCGCAGCAGGCCTTTTTCCACGGCCTTTTTCGCCAGCAGACCGGCGGCCATCATCACGCTGGGGTTGGAGGTGTTGGTGCAGGAGGTGATGGCGGCGATGACCACGGCACCGTCTTTCAGGCGCTGGGTCTGGCCGTCGTATTCATAGTCGATCTCGCCGTGTGATTCGGCGGTGCCCACTGCGGTGCCGCCACCGCCTTCGCTGAGCAGGCGGCCTTCCTCCTTGCCCTCGGGCTTGAGCTGCAGGCCGAGCAGGTCGTCGAAGGCCTGGCCGACCTTGGCCAGCGGTACCCGGTCCTGGGGGCGCTTGGGCCCCGCGAGGCTGGCATCGACGCTGCCCATGTCCAGCTCCAGGCTGTCGGTGAATACGGGGGCCTGGCCTTTCTCGCGCCACAGGCCCTGGGCCTTGCAGTAGGCCTCGACCAGGGCGACGGTTTCATCAGGGCGGCCGGACAGGCGCAGATAATCGAGGGTGACCTCATCGACCGGGAAGAAACCGCAGGTGGCGCCGTATTCCGGCGCCATGTTGGCGATGGTGGCGCGGTCCGCCAGGGGCAGCTCGGCCAGGCCGTCGCCGTAGAATTCGACGAACTTGCCGACCACGCCTTTCTTGCGCAGCATCTGGGTCACCGTCAGCACCAGGTCGGTGGCGGTGATGCCCTCCTTGAGCTTGCCGGTCAATTTGAAGCCGATCACCTCGGGAATCAGCATCGACACCGGCTGGCCGAGCATGGCCGCTTCCGCCTCGATACCGCCCACGCCCCAGCCGAGCACGCCGAGGCCGTTGATCATGGTGGTGTGCGAGTCGGTGCCGACCAGGGTATCGGGGAAGGCGAAGGTCTTGCCGTCCTCTTCCTTGGTCCATACGGTGCGGCCCAGGTATTCCAGGTTGACCTGGTGGCAGATGCCGGTGCCCGGCGGCACCACGCGGAAGTTGTCGAAGGCGCTCTGGCCCCAGCGCAGGAAGGCGTAGCGCTCGCCGTTGCGCTCCATCTCGATATCGACGTTTGCGCCGAAGGCCGCCGGGGAGCCGTAGCGGTCGACCATCACCGAGTGGTCGATCACCAGGTCCACCGGCGACAACGGGTTGATCTTCTGCGGATCGCCACCGGCCTTGGCCATCGCGGCGCGCATGGCGGCGAGGTCGACCACGGCCGGCACGCCGGTGAAATCCTGCATCAGCACGCGGGCCGGGCGGTACTGGATCTCGTGGTCGGAGGCGCGCTTGTCCAGCCAGGCGACCATGGCGCCGATGTCCTGCCGGTTGACGGTCACGTCATCCTCCCAGCGCAGCAGGTTTTCCAGCAGCACCTTCAATGACAAGGGCAAACGACTGATATCGCCCAACTGTTCGGCGGCATGGGGCAGGCTGTAGTAGTGATGGATGGTGTCGCCGATCTGCAGTTCGCGGCGGCAATTCAGGCTGTCGAGGGACGGCATCGCTCATCTCCTTATGGCCCGCACGGCGCGGGCCGGTGGTCGCGGCAGCGTCTTGCGGCTGCCTTGCTGCCCGTATCCGGGTCGGCTCAGGGCGCACCAATGGGGCGCCTATATCTAACTGGACCGGAAGCAGAGCGCTGCGGTTCCAGTTTTCGCTATCATGCGCGCCCTCAGGAGACATCTCGATGAACACGCTGCTATTGCATTGTCGCCCCGGTTTCGAGGGCGAGGTCTGCGCCGAAATATCCGAACAGGCCGCTCTTATCGGCGTCGCGGGCTATGCCAAGGGTAAGCCGGCCAGTGCCTATGCCGAGTTCGTCTGCACTGAGCCGGGCGGCGGCGAGCGGCTGATGCGCGAGCTGCGTTTCGAACGGTTGATCTTTCCCAGGCAGTGGGCTCGTGGAGAATTCGTCGCCTTGCCGGAAAGCGACCGTATCGGTGTGCTGTTGCAGCATCTGGCCGAGTTGCCGGTATTCGGCAGCCTATGGCTGGAAGTCTTCGATACCAATGATGGCAAGGAACTGTCGAACTTCTGCAAGAAATTCGAGGGACCACTGCGCAAGGCACTTACCAAGGCCGGGCGACTGGTCGAGGATGCCGGCAAGCCGCGCCTGTTGCTGACCTTTCGCAGCGGCCGCGAAGTGTTCGTCGGCATGGCCGAGACGGGCAACCAGGCGCTCTGGCCCATGGGCATTCCGCGCCTGAAGTTCCCCCGCGAGGCGCCAAGCCGTTCCACGCTCAAGTTGGAGGAAGCCTGGCATCAGTTCATCCCCCGCGAGCAGTGGGAAACGCGCCTGTCCGGGGACATGACCGGGGTCGACCTCGGCGCCTCGCCGGGCGGCTGGACCTATCAGCTGGTACGTCGTGGCATGCTGGTCACCGCTGTCGACAACGGCCCGATGGCGGAAAGCCTGATGGACACCGGCCTGGTTACCCACTTGATGGTCGATGGTTTCGTCTGGAAGCCCAGGCAGCCGGTGGACTGGATGGTCTGCGACATCGTCGAGAAGCCGGCGCGCAACGCCGCGTTGCTGGATGACTGGATCGGAGGAGGTCATTGCCGCGAGGCGGTGGTCAACCTCAAGTTGCCGATGAAGCAGCGCTATGCCGAGGTCAAGCGCCTGTTGCAGCGCCTGGAAGACGGCTTCGCCGAGCGGCGGATCAAGGTGTCCATCGCCTGCAAGCAGCTGTACCACGACCGCGAGGAAGTGACCTGCCATCTGCGCAGGCTCGACCGCTGAGGCTGCGCGTCAATCGCTTCTTTTACTTGGCGCTTGGGCTTGCAGCTTACGACAGCTTTTCTACAATGCCCGCCCGCAACCGGAGTAGCCCGATGACCCTGCAAGCCGATGCCATTCTCGACGCCTCCGGCCTCAACTGCCCCGAGCCGGTGATGATGCTGCACAACAAGGTGCGCGATCTGCCGGGCGGCGCATTGCTGCAGGTAGTCGCCACCGATCCGTCGACGCGCCGCGACATTCCCAAGTTCTGCGTCTTCCTCGGCCACGAGCTGGTGGAGCAGGGCGAAGAGGGCGGCACTTATCTGTACTGGATTCGCAAGAAGGCGGATTAGCCTCAGGCAAGAGCCCCCGCGCTTACGGCTGCAGTTGCCGTATGGGCCACTGCAAAAAGTGAGGGCTCGTTGCGGCCTCCAGCCTTAGAATGACAGCCCTTATCCTTGCAGGTCCGAGCGATGCTCATCGTTGCCGACGAAAACATCCCACTGGTAGACGCTTTCTTTTCGCGCTTCGGCGAGATTCGGCGCTGTCCCGGGCGTGCCATCGAGCGCCAGGCGCTGGCCGATGCCGAGGTACTGCTGGTGCGCTCGGTGACCCAGGTCGACCGCGCCTTGCTGGAAGGCAGCAAGGTGCGTTTCGTCGGCACCTGCACCATCGGCACCGACCACCTCGACCTGGATTACTTCCGCGAGGCCGGTATCGCCTGGTCCAGCGCGCCGGGGTGCAACGCGCGAGGCGTGGTCGACTACGTACTGGGCTGCCTGCTGACCATGGCCGAAAGCAGCGGCGCGGAACTGGGCCGACGCACCTATGGGGTGGTGGGGGCCGGTCAGGTCGGTGGGCGCCTGGTCGAGGTCTTGCGAGGCCTGGGTTGGCACGTCAAGGTCTGCGATCCGCCACGTCAGGCGCTGGAGGGTGGTGATTTCGTGGCGCTGGAGGAAATCCTGCGCGATTGCGATGCCATCAGTCTGCACACGCCGCTGAACGCCGAGACCCGTCATTTGCTGTCCAGGTCGGCGCTAGAGTCACTCAAGCCAGGCACCTGGCTGATCAATGCCAGCCGTGGCGCGGTGATCGACAATGGTGCCCTGCGTGAGCACCTGGCGGTGGGGGCGGACCTGCGCGTGGCATTGGATGTCTGGGAGGGCGAGCCGCAAGTCGATACGGGATTGGCGGCTTATTGCCAGATCGCCACGCCGCACATTGCCGGCTACAGCCTGGAAGGCAAGCTGCGCGGCACGGCACAGATCCACCAGGCGTTTTGCCAGGCTTTGGGCGAAGCGCAGACGGTCAGCCTGGACGAACTGCTTCCGGCCACCTGGCTGCGGCGCGTCACGCTGGATGCCTCGACTCCGGCGAGCTGGGCGCTGAACACCCTGTGCCGTGCGGTCTATGACCCACGTGGCGACGATGCCGCCTTCCGCCGCTCATTGCAGGGTGACGCGCTGCAGCGACGCGCTGCATTCGACGCGCTACGCAAGCATTACCCGGCGCGACGCGAAATCGATGGGCTGAGCGTTGCGCTGGACGGTGAATCGGCCGAGTTGCGCCGAGTCGTGCAGGCGCTGGGCGCGCGTTTGCTCTAGGGCCTGTTGAGGTTTCGGCTTGAATGGCTGCTACGAGGCAGGAGCGGTCGTTCGTGCTAACGCGATGCCTGTAGTCGTCATTCCCGCGAAGGCGGGAACCCAGAAAACACAAAGCATTTGGATTCCCGCCTTCGCGGGAATGACGATTAAGTGTGGACCGGGTGTTCGTGGAACGTCCGCTCCTGCCTCAAAACCTCCAGGCCGAAACGTCAACGGACCCTAGGCCCGCTGAGGTCTGGCACCTGGGCCTTTGCGCGCGTCGCGCCACTGCCGGTCCAGGTCCTGGCAGGCTTGCTGGATCATGTTTTCAGTGATCGCTGTTTCGCGACCCTGCGCGTCCACTACGGCGCCACCGATGAGGTGCCGTGGTTGCGTGGGGGCGGGGTGTTGCACGGGGGCGTTGTGCTGCAAGCTCATGGCTCGTCTCCTCGTTCATCGGGTCCATGCGCAACAGACCCTAGCAGCGGCTGATGACTGGCGCATGACAAGGGTGGACTGTTCCGGGCGGCAGGCGTTCAGCCAACCTGGCGAATGGCAGGACGTGCGGCGCATCATGACGTCGAGCGAGCGAAGCGGCTAAGCTCTGCCAGCGCCAACCACTTTCGTCATTCAGGAGCTCGAATGTCTCTCTCCAGCAAAACCACCCTGGCCCTGGGCCTGCTTTGTGCCAGCGCATCGGTCTTCGCCGACAATTGCGACAACCCCAACCTCAAGGGCTTCGACGCCGTGTACTGCTTCTCCAAGGTCTACATCCAGGAAGACAGCCGCCTGAACAAGGGCTATGGCGACCTGCGCGCGCAGCTCGATGACGAGCAGAAAACCACGCTCAAGAAAGGCCAGGTGGCCTGGATCAAGAAGCGCAACGAGGCCTGCCTGGTTGGGCCGAGCACGGTCAACCTGGACTGCGCGCTGAACATGACCCGCGAGCGTTCGGCCTTTCTCGAAGCCCGCGTGAGCGAGTGCAAGTCGGTCGGTTGCGCCACTTCCAAGCTGGGTGACTGATGCGCCCGCTGCTGATCGCCGTGCTGCTGTGCCTGGTGCTCGATGGCTGGGCCGCTCCTGTCGATCCGCAGCGCCTGGTCGTTGCTGCCCGCAGCCAGGTCGGCGTGACCCTGGGCTATGACCCGGTCTATCGCCGTCTCGACTATCCCGGCGGTGACGTGCCGCTGGCGACCGGGGTCTGTACCGACGTGGTGATCCGCGCCTTGCGTGCCCAGGGGCTGGACCTGCAACAGGCGGTGCATGAGGATATGCGCCGCCATTTCAGCGAGTATCCGCGTGACTGGGGATTGCGCGGCACGGATCGCAACATCGATCACCGCCGCGTGCCCAACCTGATGACCTGGTTCAAGCGCCAGGGCATGGGCCTGCCGGTCAGCGAACGGGTGCAGGATTACCGCGCTGGCGACATCGTCACCTGGCGCCTGGACAGCGGTCTCCCGCATATCGGTATCGTCTCCGACCGCAGGGCCCCGGATGGTCGGCCGTTGATCCTGCACAACATCGGTCGTGGCACCCAGGAGGACGACATCCTCATGCGCTTCGCGATCACAGGGCACTATCGCCTCAAGGGCCGGCCATGAGCGGAGAAGCCCTGCCACCTTTCGTCCAGGCGGGCGATCGTGTCGTGCTGTTCGATGGCGTCTGCAAATTGTGCAATGGCTGGGCGAACTTCCTCATTCGCCACGACCGCCAGCGGCGCTTCCTGTTGTGTTCGGTGCAGTCGCCGGAAGGCCAGGCGATCCTGGGCTGGCTGGGCCTGCCCACCGATCATTTCGAGACCATGGCCTATCTGGAAGGCGCTCGCCTGTTCGTCCGCTCGGACGCAGTGCTGCGTATCGTCGGCCAACTCCCTTGGCCATGGCGGGCGCTGGCCGCCTTGCGCGTGCTTCCCAGGCCGCTGCGCGACTGGGGCTATGACCGCATCGCGCTGAATCGCTATCGCCTGTTCGGTCGATACGCGGTGTGCATGTTGCCCGACGCCGACCACGGGCGGCGTTTCCTCGATGCTCGCTCTGGCGATCAGCCTGGCCCGTAACCCTGGGCAAAAAGAATGCCCAGCACCACAGGCAGCACTGCGGCGCTGCCCAGGTTGCCGATCAGCACCAGCGAGGCGACCTTGTGCGGCTCCTGCCGGTAATGCTCGGCCAGGATGTAGTTGAGCACCGCCGGTGGCAGGGCCGCGAATACCCATAGCGAAGCGAGCTGGATCGCCGGTAGGTCGAACAGATTGACCAATGGCCAGGCCATCAGCAGGCCGCTGGCGGGGCAGGCGATGGCGCCGAGCAGGCCCAGGCGCCAACTGCTGAAGTCGACGTCGAGCATGCGCACGCCGAGGGCGAACAGCATCAGCGGTACGCTGATGCTGCCGAGCAGGTGGCTGGAGTCGAGCAACCAGCCGGGCAAGTGGATGCCCGAAAGGTTCAGGCCCAGGCCGGCGAGGGTCGCCAGCACCACGGGCAGGCGCAGCAGGCGCCGCAGCGAACCGTGCGGATCGAGCATGTACAGGCCGACCGAGAAGTGCAGGACCATTTCCGTGATGAACACCACGATTGCCGCAGGCAGCGCCTGCTCGCCGAAGGCCAGGACCAGCAATGGAATGCCCATGTTGCCGGTGTTGTTGAACATCATCGGTGGCAGGAAGGTGCGCAGGTCGAGCTTGAACAACCGGCCAATAGGCCACAGCAGCAGGCCGGAGCCGAGGACCACCAGCGCGGCGGCCAGGGCCAGTTGCGAATAGTCCTGCAAAGGCGCCTTGCCGTCGGCGAGAACGGCGAACACCAGCAGCGGCGCGAACAGTTCCATGTTCAGGCTATTGAGCACGCGGATGTCGGGATTGCGCAGGCGACCGTACAAGGCACCACAGCCGGCGATCAGAAACACCGGCAGCAGCGTGGCGAGAATCTGGGCGAACATCGAGGGCTCCGCAGGCAAGGCTTCCGGTCCTGGTGGCGGAAGGCCGGCGGTATTTTTGGTTAGCCAGCTAACAGATTCAACCGTCGATGAGCAAATAATTGCCGGATTTGCTTGATGTACGCCGTGTACACCCCCATTTGCTGGCTATCGTCCTGTCCGCTGCGAGCCGTGCATGTCTTCCATCCTGTCTTCCCGCCAAGGCCGTGCCTTGCGCATGGCCTGGCGTTTCGTCGCGCCTTATCGCTGGCGCGTGATCGGGGCACTGCTGGCCTTGATGTTTACTGCCACCATTACCTTGTCGATGGGCCAGGGCATCCGTCTGTTGGTGGACCGTGGCCTGGCGACCCAATCCCAGGAGGCCCTTGAGCATTCGCTCCTGCTGTTCTTCTTTCTCGTGCTGTGCCTGGCAATCGGAACGTTCACGCGCTTCTACCTGGTGTCGTGGATCGGTGAGCGCTTCGTCGCCGATATCCGCAAGCGCGTGTTCGATCATCTGGTCGAGCTGCATCCGGGATTCTACGAAAGCAATCGCGCCTCGGAAATCCAGTCGCGCCTGACGGCCGACACCACCTTGTTGCAGACGGTGATCGGTTCGTCGCTGTCGATGGCGCTGCGCAACCTGATCATGGCGGTCGGCGGTATCGCGCTGCTGTTTTTCACCAATCCCAAGCTCAGCGCCATCGTCATGCTCGCGCTGCCGTTGGTGGTGGCGCCGATTCTGCTGTTCGGTCGTCGCGTGCGCAACCTGTCGCGGCAGAGCCAGGATCGGGTGGCGGATGTCGGCAGCTACGTCGGCGAAACCCTTGGCCAGATCAAGACGGTACAGGCCTATAACCATCAGGATCAGGACAAGAGCCGCTTCGGCAAGACCGTCGATGCGGCCTTCGACACGGCACGCAAGCGCATTCGCCAGCGTGCGTGGCTGGTCACGTTGGTCATCGTCCTGGTATTGGGCGCGGTGGGCGTGATGCTCTGGGTTGGCGGCATGGACGTGATCGCTGGACGCATTACCGGCGGTGACCTCGCGGCATTCGTGTTCTACAGCCTGATCGTCGGCATGGCCTTCGGTGCGATCAGCGAAGTGATCGGCGAACTGCAGAGTGCGGCCGGCGCGGCGGAGCGCATCGCCGAACTGTTGCAGACCCGCAATGCGATCACTGCGCCGAGCGATGGGCTGCTGCGTCTGCCGGAACAGATCGAAGGGCATCTGAGCCTTGTGGGCGTGCGCTTCGCCTATCCATCGCGACCCGAGCATTTCGCGGTCGATGGTATCGATCTGCAAGTAAGGCCTGGCGAAACCCTGGCCCTGGTGGGGCCTTCCGGCGCCGGCAAATCCACCCTGTTCGAATTGCTGCTGCGCTTCTTCGATCCCCAGCAGGGCCAGATCCTGCTCGACGGTATCGCCATCGACAAACTCGACCCGCGCGATCTGCGCCGCTGCTTCGCGTTGGTGTCGCAGAACCCGGCGCTGTTCTTCGGCAGCGTGGAGGACAACCTGCGCTACGGCAAGGCCGATGCCAGCCAGGCCGACGTGGTGGCGGCCGCGCGGGCGGCCCATGCCCATGAGTTCATCGAGCGCCTGCCCCAGGGCTACCAGACCCACCTGGGCGAGGCGGGCGTGGGGCTTTCCGGCGGTCAACGCCAGCGCCTGGCGATTGCCCGGGCGTTGCTCGCCGATGCCCCGATCCTGCTGCTCGACGAGGCCACCAGTGCGCTGGATGCGGAAAGCGAGCACCTGATCCAGCAGGCCCTGCCGCAGTTGATGGCCGGAAGGACCACGCTGGTCATTGCCCATCGCCTGGCCACGGTGAAGAGTGCCGACCGTATCGCCGTGATCGATCAGGGGCGGTTGGTGGCCATCGGTTCCCATGCGCAGTTGCTGACGAGCAACCCGTTGTATGCCCGTCTGGCGGCCTTGCAGTTCAGTCATGAGCAATGAGGAGCAGGGGCATGGTCGGCAAGCCGTTCGTGGTGGTGATTCTGGGGGGCTACGGTAATTTCGGCAGTGTCATCGCCCGGCGTCTGGTGACAATGGCGGGCGTGCGTACATTGATCGCCGGGCGGAATGCCGGCAAGGCCGAGGCACTTGCGCGTGAGCTGGGGGGCGAAGGGGTAAGGCTGGACATGAACCAGCCCGCCCTGGCCCAGCGCTTGCGCGAGCTGGCGGCCGATCTGGTCATTTCCACCGCCGGGCCGTTTCAGAACCAGGACTATCGGGTGGCCAAGGCTGCGATCGACGCGGGGGCGCATTATGTCGACCTGGCCGATGCGCGTGCCTTCGTCTGTGGCATCGGCGAGCTGGACGAAGCGGCACGCGCGGCGGGTGTGCTGGTCTGTGCCGGTGCCAGTTCGGTGCCGGCCCTGAGCTCGGCGGTGGTGGATCGGCTACTGCCGCGTTTCGCGCGCCTCGACAGCATCTGGCACGGCATCAGCTCTTCGGAAAAGACGCCAGGGTTGTCGACCCTGGCGGCGGTGCTCGACTATTGCGGCAAACCTTTCCGCCAATGGCGCGACGGCGCCTGGCGCGAGGCCTACGGCTGGCAGGAGCTGGCGATCCATGATTTCGCCAGGCCGCTCGGCCGGCGCCGGATGGTCAATTGCGACGTACCGGATGTCGAGCTGTTCCCGGCGCGTTATCCGGGCGTGCGCAGCGTACGTTTCTCCGCCGGTGTCGGCCTGCGCATCACCCAGTACGGCACCTGGTTGTTGTCCTGGCTGGTGCGCTGCGGATTGCTGCGCAGTGCCGTGCCGCTGGCGGCCTTTCTGCGCCGCGGCGCGGTGATGCTGGAGCCTTTGGGCGATGGCTTGAGTGGGATGTTCGTGGAGTTGAATGGCATCGACGCACAAGGCAAACCGCTGCGATTGACCTGGGAACTGTTGGCACTGGGTAACGACGGGCCGAACATTCCCTGCATGGCCGCCGTGGCCCTGACCCGGAAGCTGGCGGCTGGCGCTCAGGCCGAACGGGGCGCCATGCCCTGTATCGGCCTGCTCGACCTCGACGAATACCTGGCCGAACTGCAAGGCATGCGGATTTCCGCGAGCGTGCGCTAGGTACGCGATAGGGCGGCGGCAGCGCAACCGGAGCCGTTGCCTTGCCTCAGCCCTTCGGCTTGATGGTCAGTGCTGTGCCAGTCGAGGCGGTGATGATCGCGGCGACGGCCAGCCATTGGATAGCGCTCAAGCGTTCGCCGAGAAACAGCAGGCCGGACAGCGCGGCAATGGCCGGCTCGATGCTCATCAGCACACTGAAGACCCTGGCCGGCAAGCGGGTCAGGGCGACCATCTCCAGGCTGTAGGGCAGGGCCGAGGACATGATCGCGACAATCAGCGCGATTGGCAGGATATCCAGGCTGAACAGACCCGCACCGTTCTGCCAGAGCCCAACCGGAAATACCAGCAGCGCCGCGATCGCCGTGCCGAGTGCCACGGCCTGTGGCCCGTGGCTGGCACCCGCCTGTTGCCCGAAGATAATGTAGAAGGCCCAGCTCACTCCCGCACCGAGGGCCAGGGCGATACCGATGGGATCGAGGTGGGCATCGTTCTGGCCAACGGGAAGGAGCAGCCACAGGCCGAAGGCGGCAAGCAGGATCCAGGCGAAATCGATCAGCCGGCGCGAACCCAGCAGCGCCAGTACCAGGGGGCCGGTGAACTCCAGCGCCACGGCGATCCCCAGCGGGATTCGTTGCAGCGACATGTAGAACATCAGGTTCATGCAGCCCAGTGCCACGCCGTACGCCACCAATGGGCGCCAGGACTGGCGGGTGATGGGCGTACGCCATGGGCGCATGGTCACGGCCAGGATCAGCGCACCCAGGCCCAGGCGCAAAGCGGTGGTGCCCTCGGCGCCGATCAGCGGGAACAGGCTCTTGGCCAGAGAGGCGCCGCTCTGGATGGAGGTCATGGCGACGAGCAACAGACCGATGGGCAGCAGCAGGGCGGAGCGGGGCATGGAGATTCTCTGGGCAGTAAAGAAAAAACCGGCCATTCGGCCGGTTTCGTCGAGGCCGTCAGGCTCAGTGGTATTCGCAGAGGTAAGCGGTATCGACCGCGACCTTCAGTTGGAACTTGCTGTTGGCCGGCACGGTGAACTGGCTGCCGGCGGCATAGGTTTCCCAGTTTTCGCTACCTGGCAGCTTGACGGTCAGTGCGCCGGATACCACGTGCATGATTTCCAGCTGGCTGGTGCCGAACTCGTATTCACCCGGTGCCATCACGCCGATGGTGGCCGGGCCTTGGCCAGTGGTGAAACCGATGGATTTGACGGTGCCGTCGAAGTATTCGTTGACCTTGAACATACGGGCTTCCTCAAGGAGCTGGAAAAAGGTGGGCCAGTATGCCCAAGGCGGGCGGGCGCGTCATCATCGGGCTCTCAGGTGGGGAAAACCTGTGGCAACAGGCGGGCGGTGTTGCGGGCATCCTCCAGCGCACGATGCTGCTGTCCCTGAAACGACAGCCCGCACAGCTGCAGGGCGCTGTGCAAACCGACCGGACGCTGCAGATGCCGGGCCTTGGCAAAGGCCTGCTTGAGGTTGACGTGACGAATGCGCGCGAGGCTGGCGTCGATGGCCTGGCGCCGCCATTCCTGTTCGAACTGGCGCCTGTCGTAGTCGCCCCAGCTTACCCAGCCTTCGAGATGCGGGCGATGAGGCTCCAGCCAGTGTTCGAACTGCGGCCAGAGCGAGGCCAGCGTGCCGGCACCATCGATATCACTTTGGCGGATATGCGTGAGTTTCTGGCAGAACGTAGTCAGGCAAGGCCGCCGCAGGGGACGAACGAAGCGCTGGAAGTGCTCGAGTTCACGCCCGTCAGCGGCGACCAGGCTGGCACCGATCTCGATGATTTCCATGTCCGCCACTGGCCAGCCGCCTTCTTCCGTGGTGGCTTCCAGGTCGATCACCAGCCATTGCCGCATGAGGGCTCCCTGTATCGCTGCGGATCTTCTGTTCGTGTGAGCCGGGAGTATGGAAGGGCTTCATGCTCCCGGCAAACGACTAGTCTCAAGGAACAGACAACGGCGGAGGTGAGTCATGGCGAAGGTTGCATTCATCGGTCTTGGCGTCATGGGTTTTCCCATGGCAGGGCACCTGGCTTGTGAGGGGCATCAGGTGACGGTCTACAACCGCACCCGGGAAAAGGCCCGGCAATGGGAGGAGCGTTTTGGCGGAGACCCTGCGCCTACGCCGCGCGCAGCGGCAGAGGGCGCTGAGTTCGTGATGACCTGTGTCGGTAACGACGATGACTTGCGCGGCGTGGTGCTGGGTGGGGAGGGCGCGCTGGCCGGGATGAGTCCGGGCAGTGTGCTGGTCGACCACACCACGGCGTCTGCGGATGTCGCCCGAGAGCTGGCGGCGCTGGCTGCCGAGCGCCAGGTCGGGTTTCTCGATGCCCCTGTATCCGGCGGCCAGGCGGGCGCGGAGAACGGCATGCTGACGGTGATGGTCGGCGGCGATCCGGGCCACTACCAGCGGGCGGAACCAGTGATCGAGGCCTATGCCAGGACCGCGCGATTGATGGGCGAAGTGGGCAGCGGCCAGTTGACCAAGATGGTCAACCAGATCTGCATTGCCGGCGTTGTCCAGGGCCTCGCCGAAGCCCTGCACTTCGCCCAGCGCGCCGGCCTCGATGCCCATGGCGCGATGCAGGTGATCGGCAAGGGCGCGGCGCAGTCCTGGCAACTGGAGCATCGCCACGAAACCATGCTCGAAGGCAAATATGACTTCGGTTTCGCCGTGGACTGGATGCGCAAGGACCTGTCGATCCTGCTTGCCGAAGCTCGCCGGAACGGTGCGCAGCTACCGCTGACCGCCTTGGTCGACCAGTTCTATGCGGACATCCAGGCCAAGGGCGGCGGGCGCTGGGATACCTCGAGCCTGCTGGCGCGTTTGACGAAATGAAGGCTTGTGGCGGGACGGGCGCCGTGTCGCTGCGTCCTGTTATGAGCGAAAGATGAAATACACCGCCCCCAGCAGGCACAGGCCAGCCCAGAGATAATCGAGCTTCAACGGTTGTTGCAAGTACAGGACGCTGAATGGTACGAAAACACAGAGGGTGATGACCTCCTGCATGATTTTCAGTTGCGCCACATTCAGCTCCGTGTAGCCGATGCGGTTGGCCGGAACCATGATCAGGTATTCGAACAGGGCGATGCCCCAGCAGATCAGCGCAGCGATGTACCAGGGCTTGTTACCCAGGGATTTCAGGTGGCCGTACCACGCGTATGTCATGAAGATGTTGGATGCTGTGAGCATCGCAGCGGTTTGTAGCCAGATGGGCATTCAGGTTCTCCGGTTCGAAATGGGACCGCGGTGTGGCAAGTGCCACGCCACAGGGAGTTCAGGCGCGTGTCGGCAAAATGCATGACGAATGGCATTTTTGCCACTGCCAAGGCCTATCTCGTGGCCCTACAATGCCGCGCCTGTCCGTTTTTCACCTGAGTCGATCATCATGCAGTGTCGTCCCGGTTGCGGTGCCTGTTGTACGGCCCCATCCATCACCTCGCCCATTCCCGGTATGCCGAACGGCAAGCCGGCCGGTGAACCCTGCATTCACCTGACGCTCGAACGCTTGTGTGAAATATTCGGCCATCCCGGTCGACCCCCTGTCTGCTCGGCGTTCATGGCCGACGTCGAGGTTTGTGGCGAGACCCGCGAAGACGCGATTCGCCTGCTGGGCTGGCTGGAGCAGGCCACGGCTTGAGAACAAACCAATAACAACGAGGAAATGACATGGTTACATCGAGTCGAGTCGTCACTGGCATCGCCCTGGCGCTAGGGCTGTTTGGCGCTGCTCATGCAGAGGACTGGAAACTGACCAAGGACGAGGCGGGTATTCGAGTCTATTTGAGCGAGGTCGAGGGCTCGAAATACAAGGCTTATCGCGGCATCACCACGATCAAGGCCGATGTGGCCACGCTGCGTAGCCTGCAAGAGGATGTAACCGGTGCCTGTGCCTGGATTCATACCTGCGAGTCGCAGAAGCTGCTCAAGCAGCAGGGGGATGAAAGCTGGGTCTATACACGCTTCAAGACGCCCTGGCCGGTGGCCTCGCGCGACTCCATTCTCCATGTGGTCACTTCGCAGACTGCCGATGGTGGCTTGAAGCGTACTCTGGAGGGGTTGCCGGACTACCTGCCGAAAGAGGCCGACTACGTCAGGGTGGCAAGCGTGACAGGATATTGGACCCTGCTGCCCAAGGGCGGCGATGAGGTCGAAGTGACCTATCAGGTGCACACCGATCCAGGCGGTAGCGTGCCGTCGTGGCTGGCCAACAGCTTCGTCGTCGATGCGCCGTTCAATACCCTGCGGGATTTGCGTGCCAAGGCGGAAAACCGCCCCGTCGGCAAGTGATGCCGACAGTATGAAAAAAGGCTGCCATCGGCAGCCTTTTTCTTTTGCGCTTCGCTTACTTGCGTTTTTCCAGGGCGACCAGGTCGCGCTGGGTTTCGCCGGTGTAGAGCTGACGCGGGCGGCCGATCTTGTACGGGCCGGAGAGCATTTCCTTCCAGTGCGAGATCCAGCCTACCGTGCGCGCCAGGGCGAAGATCACGGTGAACATGCTGGTCGGAATACCGATCGCCTTGAGGATGATACCCGAGTAGAAGTCCACGTTCGGGTACAGGTTGCGCTCCTTGAAGTACGGATCGTTGCGCGCGATCTCGTCGAGCTTCATGGCCAGTTCCAGTTGCGGATCGTCGATCCCCAGCTCGGCCAGGACTTCGTCGCAGGTCTGCTTCATGACCTTGGCGCGCGGGTCGAAGTTCTTGTAGACGCGGTGACCGAAGCCCATCAGCTTGAACGGATCGTCCTTGTCCTTGGCCTTGGCGATGAACTTGTCGATGTTCGATACATCGCCGATCTCGTCGAGCATGGCCAGTACCGCTTCGTTGGCACCGCCGTGCGCCGGGCCCCAGAGGGCGGCGATACCGGCAGCGATGCAGGCGAACGGGTTGGCACCCGAGGAGCCGGCCAGGCGCACGGTGGAGGTGGAGGCGTTCTGTTCATGGTCCGCGTGCAGGACGAAGATGCGATCCATCGCCTTGGCCAGTACCGGGCTGATCGGTTTGATCTCGCACGGCGTGTTGAACATCATGTGCAGGAAGTTTTCCGCGTAGCTCAAGTCATTGCGCGGGTACATCATGGGCTGGCCCATGGAGTACTTGTAGGTCATCGCGGCGATGGTCGGCATCTTCGCGATCAGGCGCATGGCCGATACTTCACGATGCTGCGGGTTATTGATGTCCAGCGAGTCGTGGTAGAAGGCGGAGAGGGCGCCAACCACGCCACACATGATGGCCATCGGGTGGGCATCGCGGCGGAAACCATTGAAGAAGGTCTTCAGTTGCTCATGAACCATGGTGTGGTTCTTGATGGTGCTGACGAAGGCGGCTTTCTGCTCGACGGTCGGCAGTTCGCCGTTGAGCAGCAGGTAGCAGGTTTCCAGATAGTCCGACTTGTCGGCCAACTGCTCGATCGGATAGCCACGATGGAGGAGAACACCCTTGTCGCCATCGATATAGGTGATCTTCGACTCGCAAGAGGCGGTGGACATGAAGCCGGGATCGAAAGTGAAGCGACCCGTGGCGGTCAGGCTTCTGACGTCGATTACATCGGGACCAACAGTGCCGGTCAGGATTGGCAGCTCTACGGGGGCGCTGCCCTCGATGATTAACTGCGCTTTTTTGTCAGCCATATGAGGCCTCCTGTTTATGCTTGAAATCATCCGAAGCCCCCCACGCAGGGCCCGCCACACTATAGAGACATAAATTCGAATGTCAATTTGCCAAAACATGCCCGAAAGAGGCGTTTCTGCTGCATTTGAGCGCATTTTCCGGCCGCTAATACGTCATTTGGAGAACATGCGCAATCCGCTTTTAGCGAGGGGCTTCGCGTTGTCATTAGTTGCCTAACTGTCTATACTCTGCGCCCGGCCGTCAGGGGGCTTCAGGGCCTTAATCTTGGCGGTTGGCACTCCCTTGGTGAGGGGTACCTGACCAGTGCACTTCCCGACAACATGCCCTGTAGTTAGGGGCCTCTAGTGTGAAAAAAGCCGTGAATAGCCAACGACCTGTAAACCTAGATCTCAGGACAATCAAACTTCCGATAACAGCTATTACATCCATCCTGCACCGCATCTCCGGTGTCATCCTCTTCGTCGGTCTTGCCGTGCTGCTGTTCGCACTGGACAAGTCGCTGTCGTCCGAGGAAGGCTTCGTCGATGTGAAAGCAATCCTGGCCCATCCGTTGGTCAAGCTGATTATCTGGGGACTGCTGTCCGCACTGCTGTACCACCTCGTGGCAGGTGTTCGTCACCTGGTCATGGACGCCGGAGTCGGTGAAACGCTGCAAGGCGGCAAGCTGGGCTCGAAAATCGTCATCGTCATTTCTGTGGTGCTGATCGTCCTGGCGGGGGTGTGGATATGGTAACCAACGTAACGAACCTGTCGCGTTCGGGCCTCTACGACTGGATGGCGCAACGCGTTTCCGCCGTCGTTCTCGCGGCTTATTTCCTGTTCCTGATCACGTACCTCATCTTCCATCCGGGAATCAGCTTCGCCGAATGGCACGGCCTGTTCTCCCACACCGCCATGCGCATCTTCAGTCTCCTGGCCCTGGTCGCCCTCGGCGTTCACGCCTGGGTTGGCATGTGGACCATCTCTACCGACTACCTGACGCCGATGGCGCTGGGCAAGTGGGCGACTGTCGTGCGTTTTCTGTTCCAGGCTGTCTGCGGTATCGCGATGTTCGCGTACTTCGTCTGGGGCGTACAGATTCTGTGGGGTGTGTGATCCATGGCTAGCATTCGTACTCTTTCCTATGACGCCATCATCGTTGGTGGCGGCGGCGCCGGCATGCGTGCAGCGCTGCAACTGGCCCAGGGTGGTCACAAGACCGCTGTGGTGACCAAGGTCTTCCCGACCCGTTCGCATACCGTATCTGCCCAGGGCGGCATCACCTGTGCCATCGCTTCGGCCGATCCGAACGACGATTGGCGCTGGCACATGTACGATACCGTCAAGGGTTCCGACTACATCGGTGACCAGGACGCGATCGAATACATGTGCAACGTCGGCCCGGAAGCCGTGTTCGAGCTCGAACACATGGGCCTGCCGTTCTCCCGTACCGAGCAGGGCCGTATCTACCAGCGTCCGTTCGGTGGCCAGTCCAAGGACTTCGGTAAGGGCGGTCAGGCCGCTCGTACCTGCGCAGCGGCCGACCGTACCGGTCATGCTCTGCTGCACACCCTTTATCAGGGCAACCTGAAGGCTGGCACTTCGTTCCTCAACGAATGGTACGCGGTCGATCTGGTGAAGAACCAGGATGGCTCCATCGTCGGCATCATCGCCATCTGCATCGAAACCGGCGAAACCGTCTACATCCGCTCCAAGGCCGTGGTTCTCGCCACTGGCGGTGCCGGTCGCATCTACGCCTCCACCACCAATGCCTTGATCAACACCGGTGACGGCGTGGGCATGGCCCTGCGTGCCGGCGTGCCGGTGCAGGACATCGAGATGTGGCAGTTCCACCCGACCGGTATCGCCGGCGCTGGTGTACTGGTTACCGAAGGCTGCCGTGGCGAGGGTGGTTACCTGATCAATGCCCATGGCGAGCGTTTCATGGAACGCTACGCGCCGAACGCCAAGGACCTTGCGGGTCGTGACGTGGTTGCCCGTTCCATGGTCAAGGAAGTCATCGCCGGTAACGGTGTTGGCCCGAACAAGGACCACGTACTGCTGAAGCTGGACCACCTGGGTGAGGAAGTCCTGCACAGCCGCCTGCCAGGCATCTGCGAGCTGTCGAAGACCTTCGCGCACGTCGACCCGGTTCTCGCGCCAGTCCCGGTGATCCCGACCTGCCACTACATGATGGGCGGCGTCGCCACCAACATCCATGGCCAGGCCATCACCCAGGATGCCAACGGCAACGACACCATCATCGAAGGCCTGTTCGCCGTAGGTGAAGTGGCGTGCGTATCGGTACACGGTGCCAACCGCCTGGGCGGCAACTCGCTGCTCGACCTGGTGGTATTCGGTCGTGCCGCCGGTCTGCACCTGGAAAAAGCGCTCAAGGAAGGCGTCGAGGTCCGCGCCGCCAGCGAGACCGACATCGAGCAGTCGCTCAAGCGTCTGTCCGGCGTCAACGAGCGCACCGTGGGTGAAGACGTCGCCTCGCTCAAGCGCGAGCTGCAACAGTGCATGCAGAACTACTTCGGTGTATTCCGTACCGGCGAATACATGAAGAAAGGTATCGCTCAACTGGCTGATCTGCGCGAGCGCATCGCCACCGTCAAGATCGCCGACAAGAGCCAGGCCTTCAACACCGCGCGCATCGAAGCGCTGGAGTTGCAGAACCTGCTCGAAGTGGCCGAAGCGACTGCCATCGCGGCTGACACCCGTACCGAGTCCCGTGGCGCCCACGCCCGCGAAGACTTCGAAGATCGCGATGACACCAACTGGCTGTGCCACACCATGTACTACCCCGGGGACAAGCGCGTTACCAAGCGCGGTGTCAACTTCGCGCCGAAAACCGTTCCGGCGTTTGAACCCAAAGTTCGTACTTATTAAGGGTGGCCACCATGTCTCTTGGCAAAATCTTGAAAGTCAGCGTTTATCGCTACAACCCGGAACAAGACAACGCACCGCACATGCAGGACTTCGACGTCGAGATCGATGGCAAAGACCTGATGGTGCTCGACGTGCTGGCGCTGATCAAAGAGCAGGACGAAGGTTTCTCCTACCGTCGTTCCTGCCGTGAGGGCGTCTGCGGTTCCGACGGCATGAACATCAGCGGCAAGAACGGCCTGGCCTGCATCACCCCGCTGTCCAGCGTGGTGAAGGGCAACAAACTGGTCATTCGTCCGCTGCCTGGCCTGCCGGTTATCCGCGACCTGGTTGTCGACATGAGCATCTTCTACAAGCAATACGAGAAGGTGCAGCCATTCCTGCAGAACGATACGCCGGCTCCGGCTATCGAACGTCTGCAGAGCCCGGAAGAACGCGAAAAGCTGGACGGTCTGTACGAGTGCATCCTGTGCGCCTGCTGCTCGACCTCCTGCCCGTCGTTCTGGTGGAACCCGGACAAGTTCCTCGGTCCCGCTGCATTGCTGCAGGCCTACCGCTTCCTGGCCGACAGCCGTGACACCAAGACCGCGAACCGCCTGGCGTCCCTGGATGATCCATTCAGCGTATTCCGCTGCCGCGGGATCATGAACTGCGTGAACGTTTGCCCGAAGGGTCTGAATCCGACGCGTGCAATCGGCCACGTACGCAACATGCTGCTGCAGAGTGGCACTTGATTCACCAGTAACACCGATGAAACCTGCGGCCCCGGAATGTTCCGGGTCCGGCAGGAAACCAGGGTTGCAGCCCACAAAGCCGTGACCCTACTTTAAGAGAAATGACGACCAGCAGGGGCATCCGGGCTGGTACCCGGACTATCTGCGTGATCCGTGCAAACGCTTGGGTTGCTTGTCTTAGAATCGTTGCGGAGTGCGGCTTCTGCGCCGGTGGTGTCCCCTTACCGAGGGTGACCAAGCATGCAAGAAAGCGTGATGCAGCGCATGTGGGACAGCGCCCACCTATCCGGTGGTAACGCGGCCTATGTGGAAGAGCTCTACGAGCTCTACCTGCACGATCCCAACGCTGTGCCAGAAGAGTGGCGCACTTTTTTCCAGACATTGCCGGTTGACGGCACTGGTGCCACCGACGTCTCGCACTCAACTATCCGCGATCATTTCATTCTGCTGGCTCAGAACCAGCGTCGCGCCCAACCCGTTTCCGCAGGTAGCGTCAGCAGCCAGCACGAGAAGAAGCAGGTGGAAGTGCTGCGCCTGATCCAGGCCTTCCGCATGCGCGGTCATCAGGCTGCGTCGCTCGATCCGCTCGGGCTCTGGGTTCGCCCGGCGCCTGCCGATCTGTCCATCAGCCACTACGGCCTGACTGACGCCGATCTCGATACGACCTTCCGTACCGGTGAGCTTTACATCGGCAAGGAGGAGGCGACTCTACGCGAGATCCACGAGGCGTTGAAGCAGACATATTGTCGCACCATCGGCGCCGAGTTCACTCACATCGTCGATTCCGACCAGCGCAAGTGGTTCCAGCAGCGCCTGGAAAGCGTACGTGGCCGTCCGGCGTTCTCGGTCGAGGTGCAGGGCCATCTGCTCGAGCGCCTGACCGCGGCCGAGGGCCTGGAAAAATACCTGGGTACCAAATACCCGGGCACCAAGCGCTTCGGTCTGGAAGGCGGCGAAAGCCTGATTCCGCTGCTGGACGAGATCATCCAGCGCACCGGCGCCTACGGCACCAAGGAAATCGTCATCGGCATGGCCCACCGCGGCCGCCTGAACGTGCTGGTCAACACCTTCGGCAAGAACCCGCGCGACCTGTTCGACGAGTTCGAAGGCAAGAAGGTTGCGGGTCTGAGCTCCGGTGACGTGAAATACCACCAGGGCTTCTCGTCCAACGTGATGACCGCTGGCGGCGAAGTGCACCTGGCATTGGCATTCAACCCATCGCACCTGGAGATCGTCTCCCCGGTGGTCGAAGGGTCGGTGCGCGCGCGCCAGGATCGTCGCAACGACACCAGTGGCGAAAAGGTTCTGCCAATCTCCATCCACGGTGACGCGGCATTCGCCGGCCAGGGCGTGGTCATGGAAACCTTCCAGATGTCGCAGACCCGTGCCTACAAGACGGGCGGCACCATCCATCTGGTGATCAACAACCAGGTCGGTTTTACTACCAGCCGTGCGGACGACTCGCGTTCCACCGAGTACGCCACCGACGTGGCGAAGATGATCCAGGCGCCGATCCTGCACGTGAATGGCGACGATCCGGAAGCGGTGCTGTTCGTCACCCAACTGGCCGTCGACTACCGCATGCAGTTCAAGCGTGACGTGGTCATCGACCTGGTCTGCTACCGTCGCCGTGGTCACAACGAGGCTGACGAGCCAAGCGGTACCCAGCCGCTGATGTACCAGCAGATCGCCAAGCAGCGCACCACCCGCGAACTCTATGCCGACAGCCTGATCCAGGCTTCCAGCCTCGACGCCGAGCGTATCCAGGCCAAGATCGACGAGTATCGCAACGCGCTGGATAACGGCCTGCATGTGGTCAAGAGCCTGGTCAAGGAACCGAACAAGGAGTTGTTCGTCGACTGGCGCCCTTACCTGGGCCATGCCTGGACCGCCCGTCACGACACCCGCTTCGACCTGAAGACCCTGCAAGAGCTGGCAACCAAGCTGCTTGAGGTGCCGGAAGGCTTCGTCCTGCAGCGTCAGGTCGCCAAGGTCTTCGAAGATCGCCAGAAGATGACGGCCGGTGGCATGCCGATCAACTGGGGGTACGCCGAAAACCTGGCCTACGCCACGTTGCTGCATGCTGGCCACCCGGTGCGCATGACCGGCCAGGACGTGGGGCGCGGTACGTTCTCGCACCGCCACGCCCAGTTGCACAACCAGAAGGACGCCGGTACCTACCTGCCGTTGCAGCATCTGTTCGACGGTCAGCCGAGCTTCCAGCTTTACGACTCCTTCCTCTCGGAGGAGGCTGTACTGGCCTTCGAATACGGCTACTCCACCACCACGCCCAATGCGCTGGTGATCTGGGAAGCCCAGTTCGGTGACTTCGCCAACGGTGCCCAGGTCGTTTTCGACCAGTTCATTTCCAGTGGCGAGCACAAGTGGGGCCGTCTGTGCGGCCTGACCATGCTGCTGCCGCACGGCTATGAAGGGCAGGGCCCCGAGCACTCCTCGGCGCGCCTGGAGCGTTACCTGCAACTGTGCGCCGAGCACAACATGCAGGTTTGCGTACCGACCACGCCGGCACAGATCTACCACCTGCTGCGTCGCCAGGTCATCCGTCCGCTGCGCAAGCCGCTGGTCGTGTTGACACCGAAGTCGCTGCTGCGTCATCCGATGGCAATCTCCTCCCTCGAGGATCTGGCCGAGGGTTCGTTCCAGACGGTCATCGGTGAAGTCGATCAACTCGATGCGAAGAAAGTCGAACGTGTCGTGCTGTGCAGCGGCAAGGTCTACTACGACCTGCTGGCCAAGCGTCGCGCGGAGGGTCGTGAAGACACCGCCATCGTGCGCATCGAGCAGCTCTATCCGTTCCCGGAAGACGATCTGGCCGAGGCCCTGGCACCGTTCAAGAACCTCAAGCATATCGTCTGGTGTCAGGAAGAGCCGATGAACCAGGGCGCCTGGTACTGCAGCCAGCATCACATGCGTCGTGTCGCCACTGCGCACAAGAAGGCTCTGTTCCTGGAGTATGCCGGACGCGATGCCTCGGCGGCTCCCGCCTGCGGCTACGCCTCGATGCACGCCGAGCAGCAGGAAAAACTGCTGCAAGATGCCTTTACTGTCTAACGCCTTCGACCAGAAGAAAACGAATTTAAGGAAACACACATAATGGCTATCGAGATCAAAGCCCCGACATTCCCGGAATCGGTCGCCGACGGTACCGTCGCGACCTGGCACAAGAAGCCTGGCGACGCAGTCAAGCGCGACGAACTGATCGTCGACATCGAGACCGACAAGGTCGTCATGGAAGTCCTTGCCGAAGCCGATGGCACCCTGACCGAAATCGTCAAGAACGAAGGTGACACCGTCCTCAGCGGTGAGCTGCTCGGCAAGCTGGGTGCACCAGGCGCTGCCGCGGCCGCTCCTGCCGCCGCCGCCGCTGCTCCTGCTGCATCCGCTCCGGCTGCTGCGCCAGCGGCTGCCGCCGATGACGCGATCCTGTCGCCTGCTGCACGCAAGATCGCCGAAGAAAACGGCATCGACCCGAACAGCATCGCCGGCACCGGCAAAGGCGGTCGCGTGACCAAGGAAGACGTGGTTGCCGCTGTCGAAGCGAAGAAATCCGCGCCGGCCGCTGCTCCGGTTGCGGCCAAGGCCGTTGCCGCCGAGGCGCCGGTCTTCGCTGCCGGCGACCGCACCGAGAAGCGCGTACCGATGACACGTGTGCGTGCCACCGTTGCCCGCCGCCTGGTCGAAGCGCAATCCTCCATGGCCATGCTGACGACCTACAACGAAGTCAACATGAAGCCGATCATGGAGCTGCGCGCCAAGTACAAGGACCTGTTCGAGAAGAAGCATAACGGCGTGCGCCTGGGCTTCATGTCGTTCTTCGTCAAGGCCGCCGTCGAGGCGCTCAAGCGCCAGCCAACCGTCAATGCCTCGATCGATGGCAACGACGTCGTCTACCACGGTTACCAGGACGTTGGCGTTGCTGTTTCCAGTGATCGTGGCCTGGTGGTTCCAGTACTGCGCAATGCCGAGTTCATGAGCCTGGCGGAAATCGAAGGCGGCATCGCGGCCTACGGCAAGAAAGCCAAGGAAGGAAAACTGAGCATCGATGAGATGACCGGTGGTACCTTCACCATCTCCAACGGTGGCGTGTTCGGTTCGCTGCTTTCCAGCCCGATCGTCAACCCGCCGCAGTCTGCCATCCTGGGCATGCACAAAATCCAGGAGCGTCCGATGGCCGTTAACGGGCAAGTCGTGATCCTGCCGATGATGTACCTGGCGCTGTCCTACGATCACCGCCTGCTCGATGGTAAGGAAGCCGTGACCTTCCTCGTTACCATCAAGGAACTGCTGGAGGATCCGGCTCGCCTGCTGCTGGATATCTGATTCACACGCTGTCTTCAGGCGGCCCCCACGAAGGGCCGCCCGATTCTATAAGGAACGAGTTATGACCCAGAAATTCGACGTGGTAGTGATTGGTGCAGGCCCGGGAGGCTACGTTGCCGCCATCAAGGCTGCTCAACTCGGCCTCAAGACTGCCTGTATCGAGAAGTACCAGGATAAAGAGGGCAAGGTCGCTCTCGGCGGTACCTGCCTGAACGTGGGCTGCATCCCGTCCAAGGCGCTGCTGGACAGTTCCTACAAGTACCACGAGGCCCACGAGGGCTTCAAAGTGCATGGTATCGAGGCCAAGGGCGTCACCATCGACGTGCCGCAGATGGTCGCGCGCAAGAACACCATCATCAAGAACCTGACTGGCGGCGTTGCCGGCCTGTTCAAGGCCAACGGCGTAACCCTGCTGGAAGGCCATGGCAAGCTGCTGGCCGGCAAGAAAGTCGAAGTCACCGACAAGGACGGCAAGACCTCCATCGTCGAGGCCGAGAACGTGATCCTGGCTTCCGGCTCGCGTCCGGTCGACATTCCGCCGGCTCCGGTCGACCAGGATGTGATCGTCGACTCCACCGGTGCCCTGGAATTCCAAGCGGTGCCGAAGAAGCTGGGCGTGATCGGCGCTGGCGTCATCGGTCTGGAACTGGGTTCGGTCTGGGCTCGCCTGGGCGCTGAAGTGACTGTTCTGGAGGCCATGGACAAGTTCCTCGCCGCTGCCGACGAGCAGATTTCCAAGGAAGCCCTGAAAGTCCTGACCAAGCAAGGCCTGGACATCCGCCTCGGTGCTCGCGTTACCGGCAGCGAAGTGAAGAAGAAGCAGGTCACCGTCAACTTCACCGACGCCAATGGCGAGCAGAAGCTGACCTTCGACAAGCTGATCGTCGCCGTCGGCCGTCGCCCGGTTACCACCGACCTGCTGGCTGCCGACAGTGGTGTTTCCCTGGACGAGCGTGGTTTCATCTTCGTCGACGACTACTGCGCGACCAGTGTGCCGGGCGTCTACGCCATCGGTGACGTGGTGCGTGGCGCGATGCTGGCGCACAAGGCCTCGGAAGAGGGCGTCGTGGTCGCCGAGCGCATTGCCGGTCACAAGGCCCAGATGAACTACGACCTGATTCCGTCGGTCATCTACACTCACCCGGAAATCGCATGGGTCGGCAAGACCGAACAAGCGCTGAAGGCCGAAGGCGTCGAAGTCAACGTCGGTACCTTCCCGTTCGCTGCCAGTGGCCGTGCCATGGCGGCCAACGACACCACCGGCCTGGTCAAGGTCATCGCCGATGCGAAGACCGACCGTGTGCTCGGCGTGCACGTGATTGGCCCAAGTGCCGCCGAGCTGGTCCAGCAAGGCGCGATCGGCATGGAATTCGGTACCAGTGCCGAAGACCTGGGCATGATGGTGTTCTCGCACCCGACTCTGTCGGAAGCGTTGCACGAAGCTGCCCTGGCGGTGAATGGCCACGCTATCCACATCGCCAACCGCAAGAAGCGCTGAGCGCTCTATAAGAGCCTGTTTCACGATTCCCTGGAATCGCGACAGGCTCACTGAGGTGCCTCCCTACGAGGCGGCACCCAACCGCAGGAAAAACCACGACGGACGGCCCGCGGTGGCCTTGCTGACTGCTGGAATGTTCGTCGGGATCGCTAACCAGAGCGATCACAGGTGGTGCGGTGCCCTGGAGCACAGCACCGAATGCGCAATACCTAAACGAAGAACGGTAGATAAGAATGAATCTTCACGAGTATCAGGGTAAGCAGCTGTTCGCTGAATACGGCCTGCCTGTATCCAAGGGCTTTGCTGTAGACACCCCGGAAGAAGCGGCAGAAGCCTGCGACAAGATCGGCGGCACCGAGTGGGTCGTCAAGGCTCAGGTCCACGCGGGTGGTCGCGGCAAGGCTGGCGGTGTAAAGCTGGTCAAGAGCAAGGAAGACGCCAAGGCCTTCGCCACCAACTGGCTGGGCAAGCGCCTGGTGACTTACCAGACCGATGCCAATGGCCAGCCGGTCAGCAAGATCCTGGTCGAGTCCTGTACCGACATCGCCAAGGAACTGTACTTGGGCGCCGTGGTTGACCGCTCCAGCCGTCGTATCGTGTTCATGGCTTCCACCGAAGGTGGCGTGGACATCGAGAAAGTCGCTCACGACACTCCCGAGAAGATCCTCAAGGCGACCATCGACCCGCTGGTCGGCGCGCAGCCCTACCAGGGCCGCGAGCTGGCGTTCCAGCTGGGCCTGGAAGGCAAGCAGGTCGCCCAGTTCGCCAAGATCTTCGTGGGCCTGGGCAAGCTGTTCAAGGATCACGACCTGGCCCTGCTCGAGGTCAACCCGCTGGTCATCAAGGCTGACGGCGACCTGCACTGCCTGGACGCGAAGATCAACATCGACGCCAACGCCATGTACCGTCAGCCGAAGCTGAAGACCTTCCACGACCCGTCGCAGGACGACGCCCGTGAAGCCCACGCCGCCAAGTTCGAACTGAACTACGTCGCCCTCGAAGGCAACATCGGCTGCATGGTCAACGGTGCCGGCCTGGCCATGGGCACCATGGACATCGTCAACCTGCACGGCGGCAAGCCGGCCAACTTCCTCGACGTTGGCGGCGGCGCGACCAAAGAGCGCGTGACCGAGGCGTTCAAGATCATCCTGTCCGACAGCAACGTGGCTGCCGTTCTGGTGAACATCTTCGGCGGTATCGTTCGTTGCGACATGATTGCCGAAGGCATCATCGGCGCCGTGAAGGAAGTCGGCGTCAAGGTTCCGGTGGTTGTCCGCCTGGAAGGTAACAACGCTGAGCTGGGTGCCAAGGTTCTGGCCGACAGCGGCCTGAACATCATCGCGGCAACCAGCCTGACCGACGCTGCTCAGCAAGTCGTGAAAGCTGCGGAGGGCAAGTAATGAGCGTCCTGATCAATAAAGACACCAAGGTCATCTGCCAGGGCTTCACCGGCTCGCAAGGTACTTTCCACTCCGAACAGGCCATCGCCTACGGCACCAAGATGGTTGGCGGCGTGACGCCGGGCAAGGGCGGCACCACTCACCTGGGCCTGCCGGTGTTCAACACCGTCAAGGAAGCCGTGGAAGCCACTGGCGCTGATGCTTCGGTGATCTACGTGCCGGCTCCGTTCTGCAAGGACTCGATCCTGGAAGCGGCCTACGGTGGCATCAAGCTGATCGTGTGCATCACCGAAGGCATCCCGACCCTCGACATGCTCGACGCCAAGGTCAAGTGTGACGAGTTGGGCGTGCGCCTGATCGGCCCGAACTGCCCGGGCGTGATCACTCCCGGCGAGTGCAAGATCGGCATCATGCCGGGTCATATCCACCTGCCAGGCAAGGTAGGCATCGTGTCGCGTTCCGGCACCCTGACCTATGAAGCCGTCAAGCAGACCACCGACGCCGGCTTCGGCCAGTCCACTTGCGTGGGCATCGGTGGCGACCCGATCCCGGGTTCCAACTTCATCGACATCCTGAAGCTGTTCCAGGAAGACCCGCAGACCGAAGCGATCGTCATGATCGGTGAGATCGGCGGCTCCGCTGAAGAAGAAGCGGCCGCCTTCATCAAGGCCAACGTCACCAAGCCCGTGGTTTCCTACATCGCTGGTGTGACCGCGCCTCCCGGCAAGCGCATGGGCCACGCCGGCGCCATCATTTCCGGTGGTAAAGGTACTGCGGACGAGAAGTTCGCTGCCCTGCAGGACGCCGGTGTGAAAACCGTGCGTTCCCTGGCTGACATCGGCAAGGCCCTGGCCGAGCTGACCGGTTGGGAAGTCAAGAAGGCCTGAGGCCTGACCTGACTGGAAAAGGCCGCTCTAGAGCGGCCTTTTTCGTTTTTGCGTCGGTCAGCGAGGCGACACAAGTTTCTGCTTTATCGACAGTCGGACGAGTGTCTGCGGCTTTAGTCCGGAGAATTCGTTAGGCTTGCAAGCATTTTTCCGGGGCGGCTTCAAAAGAGCCTTCACCGGAGCGAAGCCATCGGCCCAGACCGGGCAAGCGGCCTGTTTCCCTATCCTCGGAGACTCCTGTTTTTTCTTATCCTGCCAGTGGTAATTCCTTCTATGACGCGTTTGAAAGGCCCGGACCTGTTGGCTCTGGGATTCATGACTTTTGCTTTGTTCGTCGGTGCCGGCAACATCATCTTTCCACCCATCGTCGGCTTGCAGGCCGGGGCTAATGTCTGGCTCGCCGCACTCGGATTCCTGATTACGGCGGTTGGCTTGCCGGTGGTGACCGTCATCGCCCTGGCCAAGGTCGGTGGCGCGATGGATGCCTTGAGCAGTCCGATCGGCAAGGTCGCGGGCATCCTCCTCGCGACCACCTGCTACCTGGCGGTGGGGCCGCTGTTCGCTACGCCACGCACGGCCACCGTTTCCTTCGAAGTTGGCCTGGCGCCACTGCTCGGTCATGGGCCGTTGGCTCTTTTTCTCTACAGCCTGGTGTATTTTGCCGTGGTGCTGGTGGTGTCCCTGTATCCGGGACGCCTGCTCGACAGCGTCGGTCGATTCCTCGCGCCGTTGAAGATCATCGCTCTGGCGATCCTCGGTGGCGCCGCCTTCATGCTGGTTCCCGGTGATACCGGCGAGGCGACCAAGGCCTACCAGGCCGCGCCGTTCTCCCAAGGCTTCGTCAATGGCTACCTGACCATGGATACCCTTGGCGCATTGGTGTTCGGCATCGTCATCGTCAATGCCATCCGTTCCCGTGGCGTCGAGTCGCCGCGTCTGATCACTCGCTATGCGGTCATCGCCGGCCTCATCGCTGGCGTTGGCCTGGCGCTGGTCTACATCAGCCTGTTCCGGCTTGGCTCGGGCAGCCATGCCATTGCTGGCGACGCAGCCAACGGCGCGGTGGTCTTGCATGCCTACGTGCAGCACACCTTCGGCGACCTGGGCAGCACCTTCCTGGCGATCCTGATTTCCCTGGCCTGCCTGGTCACGGCCGTCGGCCTGACCTGTGCTTGCGCGGAATACTTCAGCCGTCTGTTGCCGCTGTCCTACCGCACGTTGGTGGTGCTGTTGGCCGGTTTCTCGTTGCTGGTCTCCAACCTCGGCTTGTCGGCGTTGATCCAGGTGTCGGTACCGGTGCTGACCGCCATCTACCCGCCATGCATCGTTCTGGTGGCGCTGAGTTTCTGCTGGGGCGTCTGGCGTTCGCCTACCCGGGTGGTTGCCCCGGTGATGCTGGTGGCCTTGGCCTTCGGTGTCCTCGATGGCTTCAATGCTGCTGGGTTCAGCGCGCTGGTTCCCGACTTTTTGCAGCGCCTGCCGATGGCCGAACAGGGGCTGGGCTGGCTGGTTCCTGCAGTGGCGATGCTGGTGCTGGCGACGCTCTTCGACTGGCTGTCGAGGGCAGGTGCGAGCCGCAAGCTGGAGGCGTGACGAGAAGGGCTTCGTTCACAGACTGTGTGAAAACTACTGCGCTCGGCCATGCGGCGTTAAAAAACGGCTGGAATGCCAGCCCAGTCAAAATGCTCATTTACAGCTCGTAAACTGCGCTTTTTCGCCGTTTTTTGCCTTGCCTGATCTTCGCTCGCTATGTTTTCACACAGTCTGTTCAGAGGCCTTTTTCTAGCTGCTGGTTTGGCCAAGTCGCCTGTTGCTAGGGCCGATTGACTGGTCGAGAATCTATCGGTCTTCCGACTCCGACGGTTCACCTACATGGCGCAGACCATCTTTTTCGCCCACGCTAACGGCTTTCCGTCTGCGACCTACGGCAAGCTGTTCACAGGATTGGCGCCCGATTTTCAGGTGGCGCATCTGGAGCAGCATGGCCATGACCCACGCTTTCCTGTGGATGACAACTGGCAAGGCCTGGTCGACGAGTTGCTCGCCCATCTCGGGGAGCAAGACGAACCCGTATGGGGCGTGGGGCATTCGTTGGGCGGCGTCCTGCATTACCACGCGGCCTTGCGGCGCCCGGATCTCTACCGGGGCGTGGTGATGCTCGATTCTCCGTTGCTCACCGGCATGGATCGCATGTTGATCCGGGCGGCCAAGCGCTTCGGTTTCATCGACCGGATCACGCCCGCCGGGCGTACCCTCGGTCGGCGCGAACGCTTCGCTTCCCTGGACGAGGCACGCAGCTATTTCGCTGGCAAGGCCTTGTTTCGCCATTTCGATCCCGATTGCCTCGATGCCTACGTGCAGCATGGCCTGTATCGGGAGGGCGAGGAGTTGCGCCTGCGTTTCGACCCGGTGACCGAGATCGGCATCTACCGCAGCGTGCCGCATACCGCGCCCGGAAGGGTGAAGCAGCTCAAGGTGCCGCTGGCGGTCGTGCGTGGCGAGCAGAGCCGCATCGTCTTGCCACACCACGCACGTGGCGTCCGTCATGTGCTGAACGGCGAGCACCTCAGCTTGCCTGGCGGGCATATGTTTCCACTCGAACACCCAACGCTGACGGTCGATCTGCTCAAGGCCTTGTTCATGCGTTGGCAACGCATCCAGGAGCGTTCCGCGTGACCATCAGCTTCGAAGAAATACGTTTCAGCCTGCCGCATGTGGAGCTGGCCGCACGGGTGTTCGGCCCCGAGGATGGCTCACCGGTACTCGCGTTGCACGGCTGGATGGACAATGCCATGACCTTCGAACGGCTGGCGCCGCGCCTGAAAGGGTTGCGTATCGTTGCGCTGGATTTCGCCGGGCATGGCTACTCGGGGCATTACGGACCTGGTTCCAGCTACAGCATCTGGGAGTTCATCGAAGATGTGCTGCTGGTCAGCGAACAGCTTGGCTGGGCGCGCTTTGCCTTGCTGGGGCATTCCCTCGGCGCCATCGTTGCGGTGATCTTCGCTGCGGCCATGCCGGAGCGGGTCAGCCGCCTGGCCCTGATCGACGGCCTGCTGCCCCATACCCATGAAGCCGAAGGCGCCGCCCAGCGCCTGGGCGAGGCGCTCAATGCTCGCTTGGCGCTGCGACACAAGAGCAAGCCCGTGTATGCCGAGGTCGAGCGCGGCGTGCAGGCGCGCATGAGGGGAGTGGTGCCGGTCAGCCATGAGGCGGCGGAGCTACTGGCCCTGCGTGGGTTGCAGCCGGTCGCGGGTGGCTACACCTGGCGCACCGACCCGCGCCTGACCCTGCCATCGATGATGCGTATGACCGATGCCCATGCCGAGGCCTTCGTTGCCAGTCTGCAGTGCCCGGTCAGCCTGGTCCTGGCCGAGGGCAGCCATGTCGACCGCGACCCGCGCATTCAGCCGTTGCTCGCGGACGGGCGCTTCCAGGTCAGCCGCCTGCCTGGCGGCCATCATCTGCACCTGAATGACCAGGCCGGCGCCGAGCAGGTAGCAGACTGTTTCAATCCTTTCCTCGTCCCGGCTTGACTTGGCTCGGCTAACTGCCGAGTCTGAGGGCCTTTTCAAGGAAGCCGCCGATGACCTGTCTCCATTCCGACGCGACCACCACCGGCCATACTGAGGTCGAGATCACCCAAGACGTGATCATTCGCTGAGGACTGTCATGCGTTCGTTCGTTTTCTACAGCCTGCTCGCCCTTGCCGTGTCAGCGTTTGCCGAAAGCAGCGGCAGCCTGGACGCCCTGCCGGCGCCGGAGCGTTCCACCTTGAGCGATTCTCGCGAGGTGCCCAACCTGGAACGGCGTTATCCGCAATCGTCGATCCAGAGGATCAGTGGCCAGGTGCGCATGGATGCCTCGGTGCTGGTCGCCGGTCATCTGCGGGCCCTCACTTATCGCCTGGCTGAAGAGCATTCGCCGGTAGACGTGGCGCATGCGGCGCGCAAGCGCCTGCAGGAGCAGGGCGCCCAGTTGCTCTACTGGTGCGAAGGCCGCGATTGCGGTGCCAGCAACCTGTGGGCCAATGCGGTGTTCGACAATGCCACGTTGTACGGGCCGGAAGAGCGCCAGGTCTATCTGCTGCTAAGGCTGGCGCCCCCCAACCAGGACAGCCTGCTGGCGCTGTATGGCATCACTCGTGGCAACCGGCGTTCCTACCTGCATGCCGAGCAACTGGATGCCAAGGCGCCGCTGACCGATGTGCTGCCGACCGCCGCGACGCTACTACGCCAACTGCGTGACGAGGGCGAGCTGGCGTTGCCACACTTGCCGGCACAACCCGAGGCCCGGTGGGTCGAGCTGTTGGCCAAGGTCTTCTCCCTCGACAGCACGTTGCGTGTCAGCCTGAGCGGAAATGCCGCCAGTGCCTGGCGCTCCGCCCTGCTCGAACAGAACCTGCGTGACAATCGCCTGCAACTGGGCGAGGGTGATGCAGCCGGGCTGGTCCTGATCCGTCGATAGGGCCAGCCTGCAATCCCTTCGGTTGTCTATGGAATATTCGCGATGCTGAGCAACGATCGTTTGCTGGTGCAGATTCTGCTGTTGCTGCTACTGGGGGCTTGTTTCTGGGTACTGACGCCATTCATTTCGGCGTTGTTCTGGGCGGCGGTGCTGGCCTTCGCCAGTTGGCCGCTGATGCGCCTGCTCACGCACTGGCTGGGCGGTCGCGAGGCATTGGCCGCGGCGCTGCTGTCGGGCGCCTGGATGATCCTGTTTGCCGTGCCGCTGGTGCTGCTCGGTTTCAATCTGGCGGATCATGTGCGCGACGCACTCAGCCTGGTGAAGGACGTGCAGGTCGATGGCTTGCCGCCCGCACCAGCCTGGATGAGCGGTTTGCCGATGGTCGGCACGCATCTGGCGGGATTCTGGGACCAGGCGGGGCGCGAGGGCTCGGAGCTGTTCGCCAATGTTCGTCCCTATCTGGGGCAGGTCGGCAACTGGTTGCTGGCGCGCAGTGCCCAGGTCGGCGGTGGCGTGCTGGAGTTGTCGCTGAGCCTGATCCTGGTGTTTTTCTTTTACCGTGACGGACCGCGGATGGCGGCGTTCGTCCAGCGTCTGCTGGAGCGCCTGATCGGCGACCGCGCCCATCATTACCTGGCGCTTGTGGCGGGGACCGTACAGCGAGTGGTCAACGGGGTGATCGGCACCGCGGCCGCGCAGGGGCTGCTGGCGCTGGTCGGTTTCTACATCGCCGGGGTGCCGGGAGCGCTGCTGCTCGGCCTGTTGACCTTCGTCCTCAGCCTGATCCCCATGGGCCCGCCGTTGGTCTGGATTCCGGTGGTGGGCTGGTTGATCAGTGGCGAGCAATACGGCATGGCGGTGTTCATGGGCATCTGGGGCACTTTCGTGATCAGCGGCGTGGACAACGTGCTCAAGCCCTATCTGATCAGCCGCGGCGGCAACCTGCCGCTGGTGGTGGTGTTGCTGGGGGTCTTCGGAGGGTTGCTGGCTTTCGGCTTCATGGGGCTGTTCCTCGGGCCGACGCTGCTGGCGGTGGCCTACAGCCTGCTCAGCGACTGGGTGCGAACTGAGCCGGACGTCACACAATCCACTGACAGAATCGAAGTCGATAGCGAAAAAGCCTGAGTAGCGGTGATACCCTTGCGCCGCTTTTCGGGGCAGGGGCGCCCGGCTGTTTTCGGGGAATAGAGCCTGGGCATTCGCACCCTGCAGGGAAGAATCAGAAAAACGATCACTAGGGATGAACAGATGAAAAAGACAGCGATTGCGGCAGGCATCGTGATTGCCATCGGCGCCGCCGCCGTGGGCGGGGCCTGGTACACCGGCAACCAGCTCGAAGGTGTCTTGCGTACTGCGGTTCAAGACTCCAACGAGCAGATGCGCAAGGCGATGCTTGGCGTGAATGGCAGCGCGACCGCTGAGCTGCTTTCTCTGGAGAAGCACTTCTTCAGCAGCACCGCCCGCTACCGTGTGACCTTCACCAGTCCGGAAATCAAGGATGGCGAGAAACTGGAAGTCCTGTTCGTCGATGAAATCGAGCATGGACCGTTCCCGCTGTCGCGAGTGAAGGCCCTGAAGCTGATGCCGGTCATGGCGGCCAGCAACTTCGCGCTGGAAAAGAATGGATTGACCGAGAAGTGGTTCGAGGCGGCCAAGG
Source organism: Pseudomonas sp. LRF_L74 (assembly GCF_965644255.1). Classification (NCBI taxonomy): domain Bacteria; kingdom Pseudomonadati; phylum Pseudomonadota; class Gammaproteobacteria; order Pseudomonadales; family Pseudomonadaceae; genus Pseudomonas; species Pseudomonas sp. LRF_L74. The sequence goes on from NZ_CBFFRH010000002.1 coordinate 336,576, forward strand.
GCGAATCTCCTCTGCGTGGCCAGACCGTGCTGAGTTATGACCTTTCCAGCAGCGGCAGCGTGCGCCTGCTGCCGCTGGATCTTGTGCTGGATGAGACGTCGAGCCTGAAGTTCTCTGGCCTGGACATGGACATCAATGCTTCGGCCAAGGCGGCTCGCTTCGACTTGAGCGGCAAGATGGACAGCCTGGTGCTGGACGGCAAGGAGCGTGGCGAGCCTGTGCATCTGGCGTTGAATGGCCTGACTTTCGACAGTCAGCGCGAAAAGGGTGCTTCCGACTTCTACCTGGGCACGAGCAACGCCAAGCTGACCACTGCCGAGTTCAAGTTCGGCGAGCAGGCACGCGTGCTGCTCAATGACCTTTCCCAGGCCGATAACCTGAGCGAGTCGGGTGGAACGCTCAAGGGCAAGGTCACCTATGACGTGGGTCAGATCAGCTACAACGGCCAGAAACTTGGCAGTTCGCAGATGATCTGGGGTATCGACAAACTCGATGTTGCTGGCTTGCAGGCGCTGGTGGCGTTCTACGAGCGCAATCTGGAAGCCTTGGCCAAGACCAGTGAGACAGGCGAACTGCCGCCGCTCAGCGATGCCGACAAAGCCGAGCTGAAGGTCGCCATCGACAAGCTGCTCGATGCCAAGCCACGCATTGCCCTGGAGCGCCTGGCGTTCAAGACGGCCAATGGCGAGAGTACTTTCAACCTGTCGCTCGACCTGGCCAAGCCAGAGTCTTTCGAATTGCCTGCGGATGAAATCGCCCGTCAGCTGGTTTCCCAGGTCGATGCCAGGCTGCTCGTCTCCAAGGCCATGATCGGTGATGTCGTGGGGTTGCAGGCCCAGTTGTCGGGCGAGGTTGTCGACCAGGCGGCGATTGCCCAGCAGGCTTCGATGATGAGCGACATGGCCAGCGACATGGCGGTGGCCAGCCAGATGGCCAGGCTCGACGGCAGTAACATCGTGTCGGACCTGCATTACAGTGATGGGCAGGTCGACCTGAACGGCCAGAAGATGCCGGTCGAGCAGTTCGCTCAGATGGTCATGGCCATGGGCGGCAGTGCTCTGGGTGGCGGTGCTGCTGCCGATGACGAGAGTCAGGGCGACGATGAGGCCTATGACTACGACGACGCACCGGATGCGGCGGAGTAATTCGTCATTCGCTTGAAAACGGCCAGCCATTCCCTGGGGAGTTGGCTGGCCGTTTCGTTTCAGGCACTCAGGTTGAGTTGCGTGCCGACGCTGTTCTGCAAGCTGGCGCTGCTGGCGTATTGCTGGACCAGCTTGCTGACCAGTGCAGCGTAGGCATCTTCGCTGCTACTGGTGCTACTGCTGTCATCTTGCTCCAGAGCGGAAAACAGGCTGCTCAGTGTGCTGCTGGAACTGGTCGTGCTGGTGCTCAGCGAGTCGTCCTCGCTGCTATCGGAGGTCTCGCCGCTTGGCGGTGGTGGTGGCGGCGCGAGGGCGCCCAACTCGTCGATGTTGAGGCTGCCGTCGCCATCGCTGTCCAGCTCGCTGAGCAGGTCCGAACTGCTGGTGCCGCTGGTGCCGGTCAGGGCACTCAGCTCGTCTTGATCGACGGAGCCGTCGCCATTGGCATCCAGCTGGGAGAACAGTTCTTCGCTATCAACGCCGCCAGACGGTGGTGGAGGCGGAGCGAGTTCGGCGCTTTCTGTTTCATCGATGCCGCCGTCGCCATTGGCGTCGAGCATGCTGAACAGCTCGTCGATATCGATGGTGGCCGAGCTGTCGTCACTGTCCTGGCTACTGCTCAGGGCGCTGGTCAGCTCATCCTTGGCGATGCTGCCGTCACCATTGCTATCGAGCAGGCTGAACAGTTTTTCCTGGTCCGTGCTTTTAGTGCTGGAGCTATCCGTACTGCTGAGAGAGGTGGAACTGGTGGAACTTGTACGTTGTGTCGAGCTATAGGCATAGCTCGAATAACTACCGACGCCACTGATCATGGGAGTCGCTCCTGTGCTGGGGGGGCTGGAGAGAGTTCTCCAGACGTTACACATTCGGCGAATTTCTTGTCCTGGGTATATGGACTTTGTATCGGAGCCCATACCGCTGCAGGAGGCGCTACGATTTGTTTCCCCGGCCCGCGTGCTCGCTAAATGAGCGTCAGAGGCGTGGCAGGATGAGAATGGCCGTCAGGCCGCCGCCCGGCGTTTCTTCCAGGCGAATGTCGCCGCCTTGGTGCTGGGCGGCTTCGCGGGCGATGGTCAAGCCAAGGCCGACACCGCCGGAACTGCGGTTACGCGAACCTTCGAGGCGGAAGAAGGCCTCGAATACCGCTTCACGTTGCTCGGCAGAGATGCCGGGGCCATGATCGATGACCCGGACTTCTACCTGGGAGCGGCCGTCGCGCAGCTCGATCATGGCGTGCCCGGCGTAGCGCAGGGCGTTTTCCAGCAGGTTGCTGACGCAGGAGCGCAGGGCCATCGGCTGGGCCGGCAAGGGCGCGCAGGTGCCTTCGGTCTGGACATTGGCGCCGCGATCCTGAGCGTCCTCGACCATGGACTCGACCAGTGCCTGCAGATCGAAGCGTTGCAGGGCTTCGCTGCTGCGTTGTTCGTGCAGATAGCGCAGGGTGGCATCGAGCATGCCGATCATCTCGCCGAGGTCATGGCCCATGCGAGTGCGCAGTTGCGGGTTGGGGATCTGTTCCACGCGCAGTTTCAGGCGCGCCAGCGGCGTGCGCAGGTCGTGGGAAACGGCTGCCAGCATGCGCCCACGTTGCTGCACCTGTTCGCGGATGCGTTTTTGCATCAGGTTGAAGGCGTGGGCGGCCTGGCGAGACTCGTGGAATCCGTTTTCCGGCAGCGGCGTGCTGTCCAGGTCATCGCTCAGGCGCTCGGCGGCATCGGCCAGGCGCTGGATCGGGCGGCTCAACAGGCGAGCGCCGTACCAGGCGGCGATCACCAGGGTCACCAACTGGAAGCTCAGGACGATGGCCGGGCCGGTGAACGCAGGGCCCGGCCCGGGCCCCGGTGGCGGCGGACGTTGCGCCTCATGATGTTCCATCGTCTGCTGGGGAGGGCCGGGCGGTGGATTGCCGTAATGCTTGAACCACAGATACGCCAGCCCATGCGCGAGCAGAATGGCGACCAGGAAGACCGCGAACAGGCGTGCGAACAGGGTGTCGGCGCGGAGCATCAGACGATCTCGCGCGCATCGAACAGGTAGCCTTCACCGCGAACGGTCTTGATCAGCTTGGGTGACTTGGGATCGTCGCCGAGTTTCTGGCGCAGGCGCGAGACCAGCAGGTCGATGCTGCGGTCGAAGGCCTCGATGGAGCGCCCGCGGGCGGCATCGAGCAGTTGCTCACGGCTGAGCACGCGGCGTGGGCGTTCGAGGAAGACCCAGAGCAGGCGGAATTCGGCGTTCGACAGCGGCACCACCAAGCCGTCGGGCGACTGTAGCTGGCGCAGGACGCTGTGCAGGCGCCAGTCGTCGAAGCGGATGCTGCTGCGTTGCTCGTTCTTCGGCAGTTCGCGGTCGTCGCGCACGCGGCGCAGGATGCTCTGGATGCGGGCGACCAGTTCGCGAGGTTCGAACGGTTTGGCCATGTAGTCGTCGGCGCCCAGTTCCAGGCCGATGATGCGGTCGGTGGGCTCGCAGCGTGCGGTGAGCATCAGGATCGGGATGTCGGAGGTGCTGCGTAGTTCGCGGCACAATGCCAGGCCATCTTCGCCCGGTAGCATCAGATCGAGGATGATCACGTCGAAGTGGCTTTCGGCCAGGGCCTTGCGCATGCCATTGCCGTCGCCCACGGCTTCGCTGTCGATGTTGAAGCGAATCAGGTAGCCGCTCAGCAGTTCACGGAGTTCGAGGTTGTCATCGACGATAAGGGCGCGGGTCGTGCGCGTGCGTTGCTCGGGCGCGTTGAGGGCTTGCACCGGGAAGGCTCCATGGGCTGCTTGCAGGATGGCGGCGCTACAATCGTAGCGTGCCGCGAGAAGGGCGGCCATGCCGACGGGCGCTCCGCGAGCCGCATGCTGGCGGTGATGCGTATCTACAGGATGTAGTCAATGTATCGGGATTGATACGTTGTGGCGTGGAACTGCTCCTGCTGGCCTAATCGTGTTCAGCCTCGTATTTATCCAGTGTATCGCTGGCGATCTGTCGGCCGAGTTCGATCAGTTCCGGTGCCTTGTGGAACTCGAAGAAGCGGCATACCCGGCGCGGCACGTTGATCAGGATATCCGGGGGATATCCGGCGATCTTGTACTGTGCGAGGGACGTTTGCATGACCTCGAAGCTCTGGTTGACCAGCTCCAGCAGCGAGGCGGGGCCAACATTGCTCATCACGCGAGTGCCGCTAGCTGATTTCTGCGCGTCGTTCCCTTCGCTGGCCAGGGTTGCCGGCAGGGTGCTTTCCAACCAGGGATTGCTATCTTTCAGGGGCGACTGCAATTGCAGCTCTTCCCCTGCTTCGCGCTTGAGGAAGGGCAGGCGTGAACTCAGCGAACCGACCAACTGATCGATACGGTTCTTGAGCGCCGCCGGCCGTTCGATCACTGGCAAGGTGTAGTGATGCTGGTTGAGGGCGTTGAGGTTGACCGCGACGATCAGGTCGCAGTGGCTGGACACCACTGGCACGATGGGCAGCGGATTGAGCAGGCCGCCGTCGACCAGCATGCGCTGGCCCTGGGCCACCGGGGTGAACAGGCTGGGAATCGCCGCCGAGGCACGCATGGCCTTGTGCAGGCTGCCTTCCTGGAACCAGATTTCCTGTTGGTTGGTAAGGTCTGTCGCCACGGCGGTATAGGGAATCGGCAGGTCCTCGATGTTCACGTCGCCGAGGATTTCGTGAATCTTGCCGAACACCTTCTCGCCGCGGATCGCTCCCAGTCGGAAGCTGACGTCCAGCAGGCGCAGCACGTCCAGGTAGTCCAGGCTTTCCGTCCACTCGCGATAATCGCGCAGCTTCCCGGCGGCATAGATGCCGCCGACCACGGCCCCCATCGAGCAGCCCGCTACGCAGCCGATCTCGTAGCCACGCCGCTCCAGCTCCTCGATCACGCCGATGTGGGTGTAGCCCCGTGCGCCACCAGAGCCCAGGACCAGTGCCACCTTTTTGCCCATGTGTTTCCTCCCTGCGAGCCTGCGACCATACCCTGCCTGGGAACTCGCTGCCAATCAGGCTGTGACAGGAGCTGCAGACGGTTCAAATTCTCCTGCCGTTGTGGAACTATCCGTGCCCCGATGGTCAGTGATGGCGGCACTTTTACGAGTTGCCCGCATCGAAGTCTGAGTCGTATCAGGAGTTCCATACCATGAAAAGAATCGCAGTCTTGACGTTGTTAGCGATCACTCTGTGCGGTTGCGCCGCGCGTACCACCTACCGGGAAAGCTGTGCCAACCAGGTCGATGCCGCCTGGCGCGAGCTGGATATCGCCAAGGCCGAGGGTTTTGCCGGCACGGTCAGCTATTCCAAGGCGCTATCGCTGCTCACCGGGGCCAAGACCCAGCAGCAGTTCGAGGCTTATCAGCGTTGCACCGAGAACGCCGAGAAGGCCCGCTTCTACATTCGCGAGTCCCGCGCCGGCCGTTGAGCTGGCGCTTTTATCAGGAACCCGTCCCATGCTGCTCGATTTCCGTACCCTGAATCCCGCCCAGAGCTACCGCTGGTTGTCGTCGACGGTGACGCCGCGACCGATCGCCTGGGTGTCGAGCCGCTCGGCGGCGGGGATCGACAACCTGGCGCCGTTCAGCTTCTTCCAGGTAATCAGCGATGATCCGGCAACCCTGCTGATCAACATCGGCAGCCGGGCAGACGGCAGCCACAAGGACACCCTCGCCAATGTCCTGGCGACCGGTGAACTGGTGGTCAATCTGGTTGCTTATCGGCATGCCGAAGCGATGAATGCCAGTGCGGCGCAATTGCCGGCGGATGTCAGTGAGTTCAGCGCCTGTTCGATTCCAACCATCGCCTCGCAACTCGTCAAGCCACCACGCGTGGCCGGTGTCCCGGTAGCCTTCGAATGCCGGGTTGCCGACGTGCAGCCTTACCCGAAGGACAGGCCGAGCAGTCATCACCTGGTATTCGCCGAGGTGCTGCTGGCGCATATCGACGATGCGGTGCTCGACGAGCGTGGCTACGTCGTGCCGGCCAAGCTGGATCTGGTCGGGCGTCTCAGTGGCAGCGCCTACTCCCGAACCGGCGATACCTTTGATATGGTGCGGCCCAGGTAAGCGTGTTGCGTACCGCCCATGCCCCGTTTCGGGGCGCCGATAGCCGATCGCTTCTTCACCTCTGGCGACCTTCGATCCGAAGGGGCCGCGTCTTCGTTCTGAAAACGACCTCTATTTAGCTAAAAGCCCCGCCATGCGTGACATTGGCAGGATTATGGCTTGTCGCCAGCACGGCGTCGTCGATAGGGTGACGGTGCTTTCAGGAACGACGATGGCTGGCTGTTCTGCCTGCCACTTTCCGATTTTCCTAGCCAGAGGGGAATCTCATGCCAGGTCTGCAACGTAGTATCGCCAGCCTCAGTACGGCGAAGAAGCTGACCATCGGTTTCGGCATCGTGCTGGTTCTTACCGCCGTAGTGGCGGCGACCGGCTTTTCGGCCTTGCGTGCGGTTGCCGAGCGCAGTGCATTGCTCGAACGCATGACCACGCTCGACAGCGAGGTCATGCAGATGCGCCTGACCGAAAAGGACTATTCCCTGACCGGTGACGCCAAACGGGTCGAGGACCTGCGCCAGCGAGTCCAGGCATTGCTGGAGAGCAGCGAGGCGTTGACGGCTGAGCTGAGCGGGCCAGGCGCGGATGCCTTGGCCGATGTCGGCGCGACGTTGGTTGACTACCGGGCAGTGTTCGACCGCTACGTGGATCTTTCCGACAACATGCGCCTGTCGCTGGACGCCGCCAACTGGCTGGTGGTCAGCGCCTCCAACAGCCTGGATGTGCTGCAGACCGGCTTCAACGAGGATGGCATCGACCTGCTGAAGAACTCCCAGGGTGCCGAAGGCGGGGAAATGGTCGCCAAGGGCGGTGAGATCGGCAAGGTCTATCAACTGTTGCTGATGGCGCTGAACCAGGCACGGGTGCGGCTCGAGCAAAGCCGCGGCAGTGGCGAGACGGTAGACACGCAGATCCAGGAGGCGCTCGATGCACAGAAGCTCGCCAGCGAGTTGCGTGCATCGCTGAACGATCCGGGCTATGCGGCGGTACTGACCGAGGTGATCGGCAATGTCGATTCGTTCAATGATCGCCTCAAGGAATACACCAGCCAGTTGCATCAGCAGAAAGCGGAGTACGCCAAGCTGGTGGCCGATGCCGAACGCATCGTGGCGGCGGTCGAGCAGTCCTACTCGTTGCAAAAGCGCGCGATGATCGAATTGCAGCGCAACAGCTCCTACCTGATCCTGCTGGCCACCGGCCTGGCGCTGTTGATCGGCCTGGCGGCCACCGTGCTGATCACGCTGCTCATCGTGCGCCCGTTGAAGCGGGTGATCGGGGTGGCGCAGCAGATTTCCCAGGGCGATCTGAGCATCGACATCGAGGTCGATCGTCATGACGAGGTTGGCCAGTTGCTCGCTGCCATGCGTGGCATGTCCGCCAACCTGCGCGACATGGTCGGTCAACTGCAGGGCGGGGTGACGCAGATATCCTCGTCAGCCCAGGCCCTTTCGGCGGTTACCGAGCAGACCCGTGTCGGGGTCAACGGACAGAAGGTGGAGACCGACCAGGTCGCGACGGCGATGAGCCAGATGACCGCCACCGTCCACGAGGTGGCACGCAACGCGGAAGCGGCGGCGGCCTCCACTGAAAGCGCCGACCATAAGGTCAGCGACGGCAGCCAGGTGGTGCGCCAGACGCTGGTGCGGATCGACCAGTTGGCCACGGCCATTCGCCAGTCGACCGACAGCATCCAGCATCTCAGCCAGGAGACCCAGAGCATCGGTTCTGTACTGGACGTGATCAAGAGCGTGGCCGAGCAGACCAACCTGCTGGCGCTCAACGCCGCCATCGAGGCGGCCCGAGCGGGCGAGCAGGGGCGGGGCTTTGCCGTGGTGGCCGATGAAGTACGCGCGCTGGCCAGGCGAACCCAGCAATCGACCGCCGAGATCGAACGCCTGGTGGTGACGTTGCGCGAAGGTGTGCGTCAGTCGGTCGAACACATGCAGCGCAGTGGCGAGCTGCTGGACATGACCGTGCAGGATGCCAACCAGACCGAACAGGCGCTGAATGGAATCGCCGAGGCGGTTTCGGTGATTCATCAGATGAACCAGCAGATCGCCGCCGCCGCCGAGCAACAGACTGCGGTTGCCGAAGAGATCAATCGCAGCGTTACCAGCATCCGTGACATTGCCGACCAGTCGGCCGAGGCGATGGAGGAAACGGCCCGTTCGAGCACACAGTTGGCAGGCTTCGGCCGCGACCTGCAGGCGATGGCGGGGCATTTCCGGCTTTGAGAATGGGCGAATTACGGTGAGAACCGCTCATCGCGCCAACCCACTGGCGTCCAGCGCAACCTGTCTGCATGGCAGCGAAACCTTCTCGCTATCCAGGCCCATATGAACCAGTCGGGTTCGCGTCATTTGCTCGGTCAGGCTGGGTACACGCTGGCGTAGATGATCCAGCGCACAATCGCTGCGATCCAGGCAGGAGAGGTGCTGGTCGAGATGGGCGTGTGCCACGTCGACCCGGCATTCGCCCGAAGCGGGTTCGAGCAAGCCGGCGATCACTGCCAGCACGGTCGACTTGCCGCAGCCGTTGGGACCGCTGATCGACAATCGGAAAGAGCCGAATAGCTGCATGTCTGGCAATCGTATATCCGAGTGTGGCGGGCCTCGCCACTCTGGCTGGACGATCTTCAGGCGGTCGCCGATGCGGCCTTGCCGGAGCCGGCCTGGCCTGGCTGCCGAGCTGTATTACCGGGCTCGCGGTCGAGAACAGCGCTTGAGGTTGGCGGTGCTGTGAGAGCTTGCCTATTTCACTCACGGGGCCGGGAAGTGCTCTCTTTTAATCCGTTTACTTTGTGCGTGTATGGCGATTTAGAGCGGGTCGTTCAGTTTTGCTTAAGTTTTTCCCGGTAGCGTCGTTGGCGAAGTGACCCGTTGGTCACAGGCGTTTGGGTCGAAGTCGAGAACGTCGTCAATGCACTGAAGGGAGATTCTACGATGAGCTCAACCACTACCCGGACTGGCAAGGCCAGAGTCGCTGAACTTCATGCACGCGAACCTGAGAGCGCCGAGCGCGCGATGGGCACTATCGTCGAGGGCTTTCGCAAGTTTCGCCAGGAAGTCTTTCCCCAGCAGCAGGCGTTGTTCAAGCGCCTGGCAAACGCACAAAACCCCAGGGCGATGTTCATTACCTGCGCCGACTCGCGCATCGTTCCTGAGTTGATCACCCAGAGCGAGCCTGGCGACCTGTTCATCACCCGCAACGTCGGCAATGTCGTGCCTCCTTACGGGCAGATGAACGGCGGCGTCTCCACGGCGCTCGAATACGCCGTGATGGCGCTGGGCGTGCAGCACATCATCGTCTGCGGGCATTCTGACTGCGGGGCCATGAAGGCCGTGCTCAACCCGCAGAGTCTCGAAGGCATGCCGACGGTTAAAGCCTGGCTGCGGCATGCCGAGGTGGCGCGCAGTGTCGTGGCCGAGAACTGCGCCTGTTGCGGCCATGAGGCTTTGGGCGTGCTCACCGAGGAGAACGTGGTCGCTCAACTCGACCACTTGCGCACCCATCCTTCGGTCGCATCCCGCCTGGCCAGCGGCCAGTTGCACATCCATGGCTGGGTCTACGACATCGAGACGGCAAGTATTCGTGCCTACGACGTCAGCCACGGGGCATTCCTGCCTCTGGATGGTGACAGCCTGCCCTCGGCGACACCGGTGCCGCGCTACGCCAGCGCCTGATTCTCTGCCTCGATTGTCTCGTTCACGAGCCGGCCCTTGCGCCGGCCTGGCTTCTTTTTCAGGAGAAAACGCTCATGAGCTTTTTCCGCTCTCTACCGCGGGATGCCTTGGCGTCCGTGGTGGTTTTTCTCGTCGCGCTGCCCTTGTGCATGGGCATCGCGATCGCATCCGGGATGCCGCCCGCCAAGGGCTTGATTACCGGCATCGTCGGTGGGTTGGTCATTGGCTTTCTGGCGGGCTCGCCCTTGCAGGTCAGTGGCCCGGCCGCCGGCCTGGCTGTCCTGGTGTTCGAGTTGGTCAGGACCCATGGCATGGCGGCGCTCGGTCCGGTGCTCCTACTGGCCGGACTGATTCAATTGGTGGCCGGCGCACTGCGTCTGGGCGGCTGGTTTCGCGTCACGGCACCGGCGGTGGTGTACGGCATGCTTGCCGGTATCGGCATTCTGATCGTTCTCTCTCAACTGCATGTAATGGTGGATGCATCGCCCAAGGCATCCGGCCTGGATAATCTGCTGGCATTTCCTGCTGCCCTGTTCGATGCGTTTCGCCTGGCGGGCGAGGGATCGGCGATGGCCGCCGGCCTGATTGGCCTCGGCACGATTGCCTGCATGTGGGGGTGGGACCGCTTGCGCCCAGCCAGCCTGCGTTTTTTACCCGGGGCGCTGGTTGGCGTGACGGTGGCGACCGTCGCCAGCATCTGGCTGGCGCTGCCGGTCAAGCGGGTGCAACTACCCGATAGCCTGGGCGATGCGATCGATTGGGTCACACCGCAGTCCCTGGCCAGCCTGGCGGACCCACAACTGCTGATTGCCGCACTGGCGATGGCGTTCATCGCCAGCGCCGAAACCTTGCTTTCCGCTGCGGCCGTCGATCGGATGCACAGCGGTGTGCGTTCGAATTTCGACCGTGAACTCTCGGCCCAGGGCGTTGGCAACATGATCTGTGGTGCGCTTGGCGCGTTGCCGATGACCGGTGTGATCGTGCGCAGCTCCGCGAATGTCCAGGCCGGGGCGCGCACGCGGGTATCGACCATTCTTCACGGCGCCTGGTTGCTGGCCCTGGTGGCATTGTTGCCAGGCGTGCTGCAAAGCATTCCGGTGGCCAGCCTGGGCGGCGTGCTGGTCTACACCGGCTGCAAGCTGGTCGATCCGAAAGCGATCCGCAGCCTTGGCCGTTATGGGCGAGTCCCTCCGTTCATCTACGCCGCTACCGCGCTGTGTATCGTCTTCACCGATTTGCTGACCGGCGTTCTGATCGGATTCCTCCTGACCCTGCTGAAACTGGTGTGGAATGCATCGCGCCTGCGCTTGAGGCTGGTCAAGGTGGGTGACAAGCAGGTTGAATTGCGCATGAGCGGCTCGGCCACCTTTCTTCGGGTGCCGCAGTTGGCCAAGGTGCTGGCGGCTATCGAACCCGGCACGCGTGTGCACCTGAGTCTGGAGCGTGTCAGTTACATCGACCATGCGTGCATGGAGCTTCTGGATGATTGGGGACGCTCTGCGCAGGCGACTGGCGGTGAACTGGTCATTACCGAGCGGATCAGCTTGCGCAGGCGCGTAGAAGGGCGGCGGCGTAGCGCGCTGGCTTGAGTCGAGCATCAGGCGCTGGTCTGCCGGGCGCATCTCAACGCTGTCGTGCCGAAACGGCAACAGACCCTAGTTTTCCTCACTGTCGATCAGCAGGTTCTCCAGCGCTTCCTGGTACTCGCCAGGCTCCTGCCACAGGCCGCGCTGCTGGGCTTCGAGCAGGCGTTCGATGATGTCCTGCAAGGCGCCGGGATTATGTCGCTGGATGAAGTCACGGGTGTCCTTGTCCAGCAGGTAGGCGTCGGTGAGCAGGGCGTACTGGTGGTCGTCGACCAGTTCGCTGGTGGCGTCGAAGGCGAACAGGTAGTCGATGGTCGCGGCCAGTTCGAAGGCGCCCTTGTAGCCGTGGCGCTTCATGCCCTCGATCCACTTGGGATTGGCGGCACGGGCGCGGACCACGCGGGCCAGTTCCTGCTTCAGGGTACGGATGCGCGGGGTGTCCGGCTGGCTGTTGTCGCCGTGGTAACTGGCGACCTTGCCGCCGCGCAGGGTCTCGACCGCCGCCAGCATGCCGCCCTGGAACTGGTAGTAGTCGTTGGAGTCGAGGATGTCGTGCTCGCGGTTGTCCTGGTTGTGCAGCACCGCCTGCAAGTGCTGCAGACGCTCGGCGAACTGCGCGCGGGCCGGCGCACCTTCGACGCCCTGGCCATAGGCGTAGCCGCCCCAGTTCAGGTACACCTCGGCCAGGTCGGCGCGGCTTTCCCATAGACGCTCCTCGATGGCGTTCTGCACCCCGGCGCCATACGCGCCGGGTTTGGAGCCGAAAATGCGCCAGCCAGCCTGGCGTCGGGCCTCCTGCTCGGTCATGCCGTTGTCTTGCAGTGTCAGCGATTCCTGCCAGACCCGTGCGGACAGCGGATTCATGTCTTCCGGTTCGTCCAGGTCGATGACCGCCTGGACTGCGTCGTCGAACAGGCGGATCAGGTTGGCGAAGGCGTCACGGAAGAAGCCGGAGACGCGCAGGGTCACGTCCACGCGCGGGCGGCCAAGCTGTTCCAGCTGCAACACCTCGAAGCGCTCGACCCGCTGGCTGCCGGCCTGCCACACCGGGCGTACGCCCAGCAACGCCATGGCCTGGGCAATGTCGTCGCCGCCGGTGCGCATGGTTGCCGTGCCCCACACCGAGAGGCCGAGGCGGCGCAAATGGTCGCCTTCGTCCTGCAAGTGACGCTCGAGCAAGCGGTCGGCAGCCTGCACGCCGAGGCGCCAGGCGGTGGGCGTGGGCAGGTTGCGCACGTCTACGGAGAAGAAGTTGCGCCCGGTGGGCAGCACGTCCAGGCGACCGCGGCTTGGCGCGCCGCTGGGGCCGGAGGGCACGAAACGGCCGTCGAGGGCGGCGAGCAGGCCGTGCATTTCGGCGCTGCCGCAGGCGTCGAGCAGCGGCGCGATATGGTTGCGCAGGCTGTGCAGGACGACTTCGCTGGCGGCACCGGATTTGCAATCCGCTGCATCGATCAAGCTGAGGCCAAGCAGTTCGAGACGCTCGCGGGTATCGCCGGCGCTGCGCCAGGGTTCGTCGCTCAGGCTCGCCAGAACCTCTGGGCGCGGGCCAGACCAGGCCGCCGCCATCTCGCAGTCGAGCGGATCGAAGTCCAACTCCAGATCACGCGCCAGGGCACGCAGCAGGCTGGCATTGCCGCCCTGGCCATCGCCACGGGGAATACGCAGCAAGGCGAGCAGGGTGTCGCGACGCAGTTGCCCGGTCGGCGATTCACCGAAGACATGCAGGCCATCGCGAATCTGCGACTCCTTGAGGTCGCACAGGTAGGCATCCAGTTGCGGCAGCCAGCTTTCGGGGTCGTCGTTGAGTTGCAGGCCGAGTTCGCGATCCAGGCTGGCTTCGCGCACCTTCTGCAGAATCTCGCCGCGCAGTTCGGCGGCGCGGCGCAGGTCGAGCTGGCTGGCTTCGTAGTATTCGTCGGCCAGGCGCTCCAGGTCGCGCAGCGGGCCGTAGCTTTCGGCGCGGGTCAGCGGTGGCATCAGGTGGTCGATGATCACCGCCTGGGTACGACGCTTGGCCTGGGCGCCTTCGCCGGGGTCGTTGACGATGAACGGGTAGATGTTCGGCAACGCACCGAGGATCGCCGTCGGCCAGCAGCGTTCCGACAGGCCGACACTCTTGCCCGGCAGCCATTCCAGGTTGCCGTGCTTGCCGACGTGGATCAGTGCGTCGGCCTGGTAGATGTGGCGCAGCCAGAAGTAGAAGGCCAGGTAACCGTGGGGCGGCACCAGGTCCGGATCGTGATACACCGCTGCGGCATCGACTTGATATCCGCGTGCCGGCTGGATGCCGATGAAGGTCAGGCCGAAACGCAGGCCGGCGATCATCAGCCGGCCGCTACGGAACATCGGATCGTTGTGCGGCGTGCCCCAGCGTTCCAGCACCGCCTGGCGATTGGCTTCGGGCAGCGACTCGAAAAAGCGCTGGTAGTCGTCCAGCGCCAGGCTCTGGGCGCAGGGCCGCAGGTCGAGATTGTCGAGGTCGTTGGTCACGCCGCCGAGCAATTGCTGGATCAGCGCGGTACCGCTGTTCGGCAGGTCCGCGACGGGATAACCCTGGTCTTCGAGGGCCCGGAGGATATTCAGCGCCGCTGCCGGCGTGTCCAGGCCGACACCGTTGCCGATGCGACCGTCGCGGGTCGGGTAGTTGGCGAGGACCAGGCCGACACGCTTGTCCATTACCGGCTTGCGTTGCAGCTCGCACCAGCGCCGCGCCAGTTCGGCGACGAAATCCATGCCCGGCAGGTGCGGGCGGTAGCAGACCACATCGCTCTGGCTGCGCTCGCTGCGCCAGGCCAGGCCCTTGAAGCTGATCGGCCGGGTGATCAGGCGGCCGTCCAGTTCCGGCAGGGCGATGTGCATCGCCAGGTCACGCGGGCCGAGGCCCTGGGCGTTGCCTTGCCATTGTTCTTCGCTGTCGAGTGCGCACAGCGCCTGTAGCACCGGGATGTCGCGGCGGAACGGGCGCTCCTGCGGCGCTTCCGGGTTGGATTGGGCGAAGCCGGTGGTATTGAGGATCGCCCCGGCGCCGGCCTCGTCCAGCCAATCTTCGACCTGGGCCAGGCATGCCGCCTCCTTGAGGCTGGCCACGGCGATTGGCAGCGGGTTGAGGCCCTGGGCCTGCAAGCGCTGGCAGAACGTATCGACGAACGCGGTGTTCGCCGCCTGTACGTGGGTGCGATAGAACAGCAGGGCGGCGACCGGCGCATCGGGCTGCCAGTCGGCGCGCCAGTCATCCAGCGAGGCGTTGCTTTTATCAGGATGGTAAAGGCCGACGCGGGGCAGGGCATGTGGTGCTTGCCAGGTGTAGTCGCGCTCCAGGTAGCGATTGGCGATGCACTGGAAAAACTGCCGGGCGTTGTCCACGCCGCCTTGGCGCAGATACTGCCACAGGCGTTCGGCATCCTCGGCAGCGACGTTGCCCAGGTTGGTCAATTCGGGATCTGGCTGGTCGTCACCGGGCACCAGTATCAGCGTTGCCCCGGCTTTGCTCAGCTCGACCAGGCGCTCGATACCGTAGCGCCAATAACTGACGCCGCCATGCACCGAGATGAGGATGACCTTGGCGTGCTTGAGCACCTGTTCGACGTAGAAGTCCACCGAGGCGTGGTTACCCAGTTGCGCCGGGCTGGCCAGGCGCAGCGTCGGGTAGTCCTCGGGCAGATGGCGCGCCACCTCGGCCAGCAGCGACAGGTGCGAGTCGCCGGTGCAGAGGATCACCAATTCGGCCGGGGTCTGGCCGAGGTCGGCGATGCTGTCGGCCGGCAGTTGCTGGCCGGGCTGGGTGCGCAGGAGGTGCATGATTTGCCGTGCTTACGCCAGTGCGGCCTTCAGCTCGGCCGCGATGGCGCTGTGATCCAGTTCCTGGCCAATCACGATCAGGCGGGTAACCCGAGGCTCCTCGGCTTTCCAGGCTCGGTCGAAATGCTTGTCGAAGCGTTGGCCAACACCCTGCAGCAGCAGGCGCATAGGCTTGCCGGGGATCGCCGCAAAGCCCTTGATACGCAGGATGCCGTGCTTGGCCACTGCGCCTTTCAGGGCTGTCAGCAAGCGTGCTTCGTCAGCCTCTGGCAGCGCGACCGGGAAGGAGTCGAACTCGTCGTGGTCGTGGTCGTCCTCTTCTTCATCGTGGTGGGTCTTGCGCCCGTCGATGTGCAACTCGGTCTCGCTGTTCAGGCCCAGCAACACGTTCAGCGGCAGGGAACCGCTGTGTGCTTCGATGACCTTGACCGCTGGCGGCAGTTCTTCGGCCACTTCGGCGCGCACCGTCGCCAGGGCCTCGGCGTCGAGCAGGTCGGCCTTGTTGAGGATGACCAGGTCGGCGCTGGCGAGTTGGTCGGCGAACAGTTCGTGCAGTGGCGATTCGTGGTCGAGGTTGGGGTCCAGCTTGCGCTGGGCATCGACCTGGTCGGGGAAGGCGGCGAAGGTGCCGGCGGCCACGGCCGGGCTGTCGACCACGGTGATCACTGCGTCGACGGTGCAGGCGTTGCGGATTTCCGGCCAGTTGAAGGCTTGCACCAAGGGCTTGGGCAAGGCCAGGCCGCTGGTTTCGATGAGGATGTGGTCGAGGTCGCCGCGCCGGGCCACGAGTTCGCGCATCACCGGGAAGAACTCTTCCTGCACGGTGCAACACAGGCAACCGTTGGCCAGTTCGAAGACGCGGCCGTTGGCTTCTTCCTCGGTGCAGCCGATGGCGCACTGCTTGAGGATTTCACCATCGATACCCAACTCGCCGAACTCGTTGACGATCACCGCGATGCGCCGGCCTTCGGCGTGCTCCAGCATGTGGCGCAGCAGCGTGGTCTTACCGGCACCGAGGAAGCCGGTGACGATGGTGACGGGGAGTTTGGCGAGCGTTTTCATGGAGAGCCCTGCGTCTGAGTGAGCGGCGAGCGGGCAACAGGATGGCAGGCACCAGAATCGGCTGGCGACCAGGCATCACCGGATCACCCCGCCCGGTTATCGAAAGCGTTGACGAGGCAGGTCTCCTGGCTCACGACCGGCGTTTGCCGCCGACCCTTCGCCTTCCCGCGTCAGCGCAGTGGCAATTGAAAGGGCTTCGGTCGTTCACAGTTGCGGGGGCAGCCACGGCTTGCCGTGTTCCCTCTTAGCTCCACCTGCGTGGAGAACCTCGAAAGAGCGCAAGGCTACGTATGGCCTGGCGCGGGGTCAATCTTCGCGCGCTTGGCAACATGTTGACGCAAAGCGGGCTTCGTGGTGTCCTAGCGCGACTTTTCAGGTGCTTCGCGTCGTCGCGCGAAGTGAAACGGGAAGCCGGTTCGAGTCCGGCGCTGCCCCCGCAACGGTAAGCGAATGTCCGGGATCGTCGTGACCACTGCATCGTTCGATGTGGGAAGGTCGATCCCCGCTGCACTCAGGCAGCCATCGCAAGCCCGGAGACCGGCCTGAATATCCAGTTTGGCAACCCGCGGTGGGCGGGCACGCGCCGGCGCCTTTATCGTGCTGTGCTCTTCCATCGCCCATGAATAGAAGGCTCGCACCATGTCCAGCAGCACCGTATCGGCTTCGGCATCCCTTCCGCTTCCCCTGTCGCAGCGCCTGGCTGCGGCATCGCTCAGCGTGGTATTCGGCGCTGCGCTGATCTTCTTTGCCGGCTTCTCCCATGTCGAAGCCGTGCATAACGCGGCCCACGACACTCGTCACAGCTCGGCATTTCCCTGCCACTGATCGAGAATCCAGCGCATGATCAAGCGTATCGCCCAGACGGCAGGCTTTTCCGGCCTGCTTGCCGCCATCGTGCTGACCCTGCTGCAAAGCCTGTGGGTCACGCCGTTGATTCTCGAAGCCGAAACCTACGAAAACGCCGAACCTGCCGCCGAGGCGATGGCCGAGCACAGCCATGAGGCTGGCGCCGCTGCCCACGAGCACAGTCACGATGGCGAGGCCTGGTCGCCGCAAGATGGCTGGCAGCGCCTGCTCTCCACGGGCCTGGCCAATCTGGTGGTGGCTGTCGGTTTCGCTCTGATGCTGGCTGGCCTGTTCACCCTGCGTGCGCCGGGCAAGACCTGGCAGGGCCTGCTCTGGGGCCTGGCCGGTTTCGCCACCTTCGTGCTGGCGCCGACCTCGGGCCTGCCACCGGAACTGCCGGGCACCGCTGCCGCCGACCTGCTGCTGCGCCAATACTGGTGGGTCGGCACGGCAGTGGCCACGGCTGCCGGTCTGGGGCTGATCGCCTTCTCGCGCAACTGGCTGCTGCGCATTCTCGGTGTCGTGCTATTGGCCATCCCGCACCTGATCGGCGCGCCGCAACCCGAGGTCCATGAAAGCCTGGCGCCGGAGTCGCTGGAGCAGCGCTTCATCATCGCCTCGCTGGTCACCAATGCGCTATTCTGGTCCGCCCTGGGCCTGGCAGCCGCCTGGTTCTACGGGCGTGGCCGCAACGCCTGATGCCTGGGCGCTCGCTGATCGTCGCCGGCCTTGGTTGCCGGCGCGATTGCCCGGCGGATGCGCTGCATGATCTGCTCTTGAGCGTCCTTGCCGATCAGGATTTGCAGGCGACCGATCTCTCCGCCCTGGCCAGTAGTGCCAACAAAACCGATGAGCGTGGTATCCGCGAGTTGGGCGAGCGACTTGGCCTGCCTGTCTTCTATCTGGCTGCCGAGCAGCTTGCGTCGTACCAGGCTGGCCTCAGCGACTCGTCCGATCTGGTTCGACAGGTCAGCGGCAGTGCTGGCGTCGCCGAGGCCTGCGCATTGGCCCAGGCGGAAATAGCGAGCGGTGCGCCTGCCCGGCTGCTGGTCGGGAAACGCAAGAACGCCCAGGCAACCGTGGCACTGGCGATCTCGCTCTTGTAGCTTCATCGGCCCACGAGCCTGTTCTTCATGGAAGTCTTATGACCGTCTACTTCATCGGTGCCGGCCCTGGCGATCCCGAGTTGATCACCGTCAAGGGCCAGCGTTTGATCCGTTCCTGTCCGGTGATTCTCTATGCCGGCTCGTTGGTGCCCGAGGCCGTATTGCAAGGACATTCGGCCGAGCGGGTGGTGAATACCGCCGAGCTCAATCTGTTGCAGATCGTCGCCTTGCTCCAGGCTGCCCATGAGCAGGGCCAGGACGTCGCGCGGGTGCATTCCGGCGATCCCTCGCTGTACGGCGCTATTGGCGAGCAGATCCGTCATCTGCACGCGCTGGGCATTCCCTTCGAGATCATTCCCGGTGTTACCGCCACGGCTGCCTGCGCGGCGTTGCTGGAAAGCGAGCTGACCCTGCCGCAAGTGTCGCAGACGGTGATCCTCACCCGTTACGCCAGCAAATCGCCAATGCCGGAAGGCGAGCAGCTTGGGGACCTTGCCCGTCATGGCGCGACCATGGCCATCCATCTGGGCGTTGGCCAACTGCCCAGCATTGTCGCCGAGTTGCTGCCGCACTACGGAGCGGATTGCCCGATCGCGGTGGTCCATCGGGCCACCTGGCCGGACCAGGATTGGGTCTGCGGCACCCTGGCGGACATCGTGGCCAGGGCCGAGGCCAAGGATTTCCGCCGCACGGCGCTGATCCTGGTCGGCCGGGTGCTGGGCGCGGAAGACTTCGCCGATTCGGCGCTCTATCACGAAGCTCATCGGCACCTGTTCAGGCGTTCAGGCGACGCAGGCGATAGCGACTCGCATTGACCTTGCCCCGGTTGTCCGCGATGGCGATTTCCGCCCCTTGGGCACGCAGGCGCAGGTTGATGTCGCTGGCGAACAGTTGCTGGACGAAGGATTTGTAGTCCAGCAGCATGCCGTGCTGATCGACGAGGAAGGCGTGCAGGGCGGGCAGGGTGAAGCTCCAGCCATCGGTCTTGCAGTCGAAGCCGGCGCGCTGCAAGCGTTCGATCACGGTTTCATCCTCCGCGAGGACGTCGGCGCAGCAGGCGAGAAACAGGGCGGGAGCATCGGTCATGGGGTGCAAGGTTGCCTCGCCCCGTCTCAGCGGGCAACCTGTCGTCCTTTTTGCTCTTTCAGGGAACCCTTCATGCGTGACTACCAGTGGCTCCACGAGTATTGCCTGAATCGCTTCGGTTCGGCCGCGGCGCTGGAGGCGATACTGCCGCAAGCCAAGACTGCTGCCCAACTTCGCAAGGTCGCCGATGACCGCTACTTGTCGATGCTGGCGCTGCGGGTATTTCGTGCGGGTCTCAAGCACAGCGTGGTGGATGCCAAGTGGCCGGCCTTCGAGCAGGTGTTCTTCGGTTTCGATCCGGAGAAGGTGGTGTTGATGGGGGGCGAGCATATCGAGCGGCTGATGCAGGACGACCGATTGATCCGCCACCTGGGCAAGCTCAAGAGTGTGCCGCGCAATGCGCAGATGGTCCTCGATATCCAGAAGGAGAAGGGCAGCTTCGCCGCGTTCATCGCCGACTGGCCGGTGACCGATATCGTTGGCCTGTGGAAGTACCTGGCCAAGCACGGCAACCAGTTGGGCGGGTTGTCCGCACCGCGTTTCCTGCGCATGGTCGACAAGGACACCTTCATCCCCACCGATGACATGGTCGCCGCGCTCAAGGCCCAGGAGATCATCGATAAGGCGCCGACCAGTCTGAAGGAGCTGGCCGCGGTACAGGCGGTGTTCAACCAGTGGCACGAGCAGAGCGGGCGGCCGCTGTGTCAGCTGTCGGTGATGCTCGCGCATACGGTCAATCACTGAACGGGGCCTGGGCGATGGAGCAGGACATCCTTCGACTGGCCCGTGAAGTCGCCCTGGCCGAGCGAATCCTGGTCATTACCGGTGCGGGGCTGTCGGCCGACTCCGGATTACCGACCTATCGAGGGCTGGGCGGCCTGTACAATGGCCTGACGCCCGAGGGCATGCCCATTGAGCGCGTCTTGTCCGGGCCGATGCTTCGGGAAAAGCCGGCGCTGTGCTGGAAATACCTCGCCGAGCTGGGCAAGGCTTGCCTGAATGCGCAGCCCAATGCGGGCCACTTCGCGATTGCCGAATTGCAGCGGCGCAAGCCCGAATGCTGGGTGCTGACGCAAAATATCGATGGCTACCATCGCCTGGCGGGGTGTGTAGCGGAACGGCTGATCGAGATTCATGGCGAACTGGCACCGCTGTTCTGCCAGTCCTGCGGGCGTGAAGACCGTGAACTGGAGGCGCACCTGCAACGTCCGTTGCCGCCCTTGTGTCCGCAATGCGGAGGTATCTTGCGGCCACCGGTGGTTCTGTTCGAGGAGATGCTGCCGGAAAAGGCCATCGCTGATCTTCATCAGCAATTGGAACAGGGCTTCGACCTGCTGCTGCTGGTAGGAACCACGGCAAGTTTTCCGTACATACGCGAGCCAGTGCAGCAGACCCGGTGGCGGGGCGGCTTCACTGCAGAAATCAACCCGGCGTTCACCGACCTGAGTCAATCCGTCGTCTTGCACCTGCCAGGAAGGGCGTTAGATGTTTTGCCGAAACTCATGAGTCACATTTTTCGACATTGAATTTGCAAATTACTTCTCCAGCGGGTATGGTCGGTCGCTTATAACTTAATTAAACCACGGTCGTGCCCATGCTTACTCGCTTCGCACCCCTCGTGCCCATTGCACTCACGGTACTCTTGGCGGCCTGCGCCAGCCCTGTTTCCCAATCCCGCAATGACGTTGCGGCCCACCTGTCGAGCGTCCAGTCCGTTTCGCGGATCGACGCGCACGCAGGAGACACCACGGAGATCATCAGCGAAGAAGACCTCGCTGCGTTCGCCGATCACAAACCGTACGAACTGCCAAGCTTCGCCGACAGTTTCGCCGATAGCATCCTGGAACACGGCCTGTCGCTGGTCGGTACCAAGTACCGTTTCGGTGGTCGTTCCGCCGATACCGGTTTCGATTGCAGTGGCTTCGTCGGTTTTCTGTTCCGCGAAGAGGCCGGTATCAAGCTGCCGCGTTCGACCCGCGAGATGATCAACCTCGACGCTCCGCTGATCGCGCGTGACGAGCTCAAGCCTGGCGATGTGATTTTCTTCAACAATCGCGGTCGCGGCCGTGTCAGTCATGCCGGCATCTATCTGGGCGACGATCAGTTCATCCATTCCAGCAGCCGCCGCAGCGGTGGTGTGCGGGTAGATAGCCTGGATGACAGTTACTGGAGCAGCAGCTTCATGGAGGCCAAGCGTGTACTCGCCATGGCTCCGGTGCATGAGGTCGCTTCCCAGAAATAAGCGTGGGCAAAATGGTGGCGTCGGGCTTGCACCGTCGCTGCCTGCCCGGCAAAGTAGGGCGCATTCTTTTCAGGATCGCCCGTCCATGTATTGCAAGGCCCTCCTTTCGCTCGCTCTTGCCGCGCTGCTCAGTGCATGTGCGAGCAGTCCTCCTCCCCAGGCACCTGTCTACGCCGAGCCTGTTCCCATCGTCAGTGATGCGGACCTGGCATCCCAGGTGTTGCTCAGTGCTCTCAGCCTGGATGGCACACCCTACCGTTATGGTGGCAATACGCCTGAAGGTGGCTTCGACTGCAGCGGTCTGATCGGTTATGTCTACCGTAATACCGCCGGTATCCAACTGCCGCGCTCGACCCGCGAGATGGCCAGTATGCGCGCACCGAACGTTTCGCGTACTGCATTGGAGACTGGAGATCTGGTGTTCTTCGCCACCAGTGGCGGCAGCACCGTGAGCCATGCCGGCATCTACCTGGGCGAAGGTAAGTTCGTCCATGCGCCATCCACTGGCGGCGCGGTACGCCAGGACAGCCTGTCCACCGCCTACTGGAGCAAGACCTACGTCAGTGCCAAGCGCGTGCTATCACCATCGCCCCTGGCCAGCCAGCCTTAACGGGCCGTTCGTTCATAGATCCAGCAACTGTGGAGCGATGCCCAGTGCTGCCGCGATTTTTTCGCGTGTCGCCTTGCGTGGTCTGGTGGCCTGTTCTTGCTGGGCATAGGCGGGTTGGCTGATACCGATGCGTTCCGCGACCTGCGCCTGGGAAAGGCCCAGATGCTTGCGCCAGGCTGCGATGGCAGTCAGTCCTTCCTTGACCATGAGCCCGACCACTTCGTTGGGCACCAGATCCTCACTGGGGTGGGTACGCAAATAATCTGCATAGGGAATGACCACGAATGCCGGTGTACCGTCCGGCCCATTGATGATTTGCACGTTATTGGTAGGTGTGCTCATCGCGCTTTTTCACCTCTTCGATATTCACGATCTTCACGCTGCCATCCCAGTCGAACATCACCCGATAGTTGCCTATTCGGAGGCGGTAGCCGTAACGATGTCGGGTAAGGCTTCTGACGTTTTGAACATTCGGCATATACGTCAGGACCTGAACGGTTTCGTAGATCCTGACCTGATCGGCGCGGTCGAGCCTGCCGAGCTGTTTGACGGCCTTCCTGGCCCACTCGATCCGGTTCATTGCATTGCCTGCCTCCTTGCAGTGGCAAAAATATAAGTCTATTTGCCAATAATTAAAAGTATTTATGGCAAAAATACTTATTTAAATGGCGAGTGGGCATCCCTGTGCGATAGCGTAAACGCAACATGTCTGGGTGCTGCTGCCGGTAAAAGGCGCTTCCAACTTGCAGCCTGCTGTTGCTTTTAACTAAGCTGCGCGCCTTCGCGACAGGTGCCTCGGCCATTGGCCATGGGGTGAAACAGGGAAGCCGGTTCAAGCCGGCGCTGCCCCCGCAACGGTATGCAGGCTGCTGCCTGCGAGCCTGGAGACCGGCCTGTCGTATTCCACAGCGGCGCGGAGGGTGCTGCGAGTGGGTAGGTCTGTGTCGACTTGCCGGCTCGTTCATCCTCGCCTGCGCTTCCATTTCATCCGTGTGCCGTTGCATGCGGTGTCCCGAGGAGCTGGCAATGACCGAATCGGCCGCGCGCGATGAGCGCCACAAGGCACGCATGCAGCGCAAGAAGGCGCTGGTCGACGAAAAGATCGCCCAGGCCCAGGACGAGTATGGCCTGCTGCTGGTGCACAGCGGCAATGGCAAGGGCAAGAGCAGCTCGGCCTTCGGTATGGTGGCGCGTGCACTCGGTCATGGCATCAAGGTCGGCGTGGTGCAATTCATCAAAGGCGCTGCGAGCACGGGAGAGGAGCAGTTCTTCCGTCGCTTTCCCGATGAAGTCAGCTATCACGTCATGGGTGAGGGCTTTACCTGGGAAACCCAGAACCGCCAGCGTGATATCGAAAAAGCCCAGCAAGCCTGGCGCATTGCCGTCGGCCTGCTCAACGATCCGCAGGTCGGCCTGGTGGTGCTGGATGAGCTGAACATCGCGCTCAAGCATGGTTACCTGGAGCTTGAGGCGGTGCTGGCCGATATCGAGGCGCGCCCGCTGTTGCAGCACGTTGTGGTGACCGGGCGGGGCGCTCTGCCTGGCATGCTCGAAGCCGCCGACACGGTGACCGAGATGAGCTTGGTCAAGCATGCCTTCAAGGCCGGGGTGAAAGCGCAGAAGGGCATCGAATTCTGATGACCGAATCCCATGCCTGCCCGGCACTGCTGATTGCCGCACCCGCTTCCGGTCAGGGCAAGACCACGGTCACCGCTGCGTTGGCGCGCCTGCATGCGCGAGCCGGCAGGCGTGTGCGTGTGTTCAAGTGTGGCCCGGACTTTCTCGATCCGATGATCCTGGCCCGGGCCTCGGGCAATCCGGTGTATCAATTGGATCTGTGGATGGTCGGCGAAGAGGAATGCCGGCGTCTGTTGTGGGAAGCCGCGAGGGCCGCTGACCTGATCTTGATCGAGGGCGTCATGGGACTGTTCGATGGCGCGCCTTCGGCGGCTGATCTGGCGCGGCGTTTCGGCGTGCCGGTGCTGGGCGTGATCGACGGTGCGGCCATGGCCCAGACCTTCGGTGCGCTGGCCCACGGCCTGGCGACTTTCCAGGCTGACCTGCCGTTCGCCGGGGTGCTGGCCAACCGGACTGGCAGCTTGCGCCACGGCGATATCCTGCGTGACAGCCTGCCGTCGTCGATCAACTGGTACGGCGCCTTGCCGCGCGATGCCGCTATCGAACTGCCCAGCCGCCACCTCGGCCTGGTGCAGGCCGAGGAACTGGCCGACCTCGATGCCCGCCTGGACGCTGCCGCCGATGCCTTGCAGGCCAGCGCCGGTGATGTGTTGCCCCGGCCGGTGGTGTTCTCTGCTCCTGTAACAGAGGCGCCAGGATTACTGCTGAACGGTGTTCGCATCGGGGTCGCCCGTGACCGTGCCTTCGCTTTCCTGTACCAGGCCAATCTCGACCTGCTGCGGCAACTGGGGGCTGATCTACGCTTCTTTTCAGCGCTCGATGATGAGGCGCTGCCCGAGGTCGACAGCCTCTATCTGCCGGGCGGCTACCCGGAGCTGCACTTGCAGCAATTGGCGGCTAACCGCTCGATGCACACGGCGATTCGCGCTCACCAGCACGCCGGCAAGCCGATCCTCGCCGAGTGCGGCGGCATGCTCTACCTGCTCGAGCGCCTGACCGACAAGCAGGGCGACAGTGCCGAACTGCTTGGCCTGCTGCCGGGCCGTGCGGTGATGCAAGGGCGCATGGCGGCGCTCGGCCTGCAACAGGTCAGCCTGCCGGAAGGTGAGCTGCGTGGGCACACCTATCACCATTCGCGCCTCGATTGTGCGTTGCCCCCCCTTGCCGTGGGCCGCAGCCCCAACCAGCGGCCGGCGGCCGAGGCGGTTTTTCGGATTGGCCGGTTGACCGCGTCCTACATCCACTTCTATATGCCTTCAAACCCTTGCGCAGTTGCGGAGATATTGCGGCCATGAGCGAGCCCTTCAGCCCAGAAGAACGAGCGGCGGTCTATCGCGCCATCGCCGAGCGTCGCGACATGCGCCATTTTGCCGGTGGCGAGGTGGCGCCGGAGTTGCTCGTACGCCTGCTGGAAGCTGCGCACCACGCCCCCAGTGTCGGTCTGATGCAGCCTTGGCGTTTCATTCGGATTACCCGGCCGGAACTGCGCGAGGCGATCCATGCTCAGGTCGAGGCTGAGCGCATTCGCACTGCCGAAGCCCTGGGCGAGCGCAGCGATGAGTTCATGCGCCTGAAAGTCGAGGGTATTCGCGACTGTGCCGTACTGCTGGTGGCGGCCTTGGCGGATGGCCGCGAGGCCCATGTGTTCGGTCGGCGTACCTTGCCGGAAATGGACCTGGCCTCACTCTCCTGCGCGATCCAGAACCTGTGGCTGGCGGCGCGTGCCGAAGGGCTCGGCATGGGCTGGGTCTCGCTGTTCGATCCTGTTGCCCTGGCCGATCTGCTCGGCATGCCGCCAGGCAGCAGGCCCGAGGCCGTGCTGTGCCTGGGGCCGGTGCATGCGTTCTATGACGAGCCGATGCTGGTCCGGGAGGGCTGGGCCAAGGAGCGTCCCCTCGAGGAGCTGTTGTTCACCGACCGCTGGGAACAGCGGTGAGTCTGTTTCTGACGATGCTCGCGGGGGTAGGGCTGGACTGCTGGTTGGGCGAGCCCAGGCGCTGGCACCCCCTGGTGGCATTCGGCAACCTGTCGACGCGCATCGAACGGCGCCTGAACGGTGGCGGGCATGGCTGGCGTAGTCATGGCGTGATGGGCTGGTGCCTGGCGGTGCTGCCGCCGACTTTTCTGAGCATCTGGCTGGCAAACCTGCCCTACATCGGCTGGCTGGTCGGCGTGGCTGCCCTGTATGCGGCAATCGGCCTGCGCAGTCTCGGCGAACATGCCTTGCCAGTGTCCCAGGCTTTGCGCCTCGGCGATCTGCCGGAGGCACGGCGTAGGGTCGGTTACATGGTCAGCCGGCGCACCGCTGAGCTGGATGCCGATGGCGTGGCTCGCGCAGGCACCGAATCGGTATTGGAGAACGGCAGCGACGCAGTGTTCGCCGCGCTGTTCTGGTTTGCCGTGGCCGGCGCCCCGGGTGTCGTTCTGTATCGCCTGAGCAATACCCTCGATGCAATGTGGGGTTACCGTAACGAGCGCTTCGAGCGCTTCGGCTGGGCAGCGGCGAAGATCGACGATGCGCTGAATTACCTGCCGGCGCGGCTGGTCGCCGTGACTTACGCGCTGCTCGGCAATACCCTGGCAGCCCTGCGCTGCTGGCGAAAGCAGGCTCCGGCCTGGGACAGCCCCAATGCCGGGCCGGTGATGGCGGCGGGAGCGGGCGCCCTTGGCGTGGCCCTCGGTGGCCCGGCGGTCTATCACGGCGAGGTGCATGAGCGCGGCCAACTGGGCGAAGGCGATGCACCGAAGGCGCGCGACATCGAGCGCGCGATGAACATGGTCTGGGCTGGCGTGCTGTTATGGCTGGCAGTCCTGGCAATCGGGAGTTTGCAGTTTGCTTGAGCATGGTGGACGTTTGCGCCAGGCGGCGCAGCAGTACGGTATCGAACTGGCCGAGTGGGTCGATCTGTCTACGGGGGTCGCCCCCTATGGCTGCTGGGAGCTGCCGCCGTTGCCGATGGCGGTGTGGAATCGCCTGCCTGAGGTGAACGACGGGCTGGAGGCTGCCGCCCGTGACTTCTATGGCGCCACGTCGCTGCTACCGGTCGCTGGCTCTCAGGTGGCGATCCAGGCGTTGCCTCATATGCGTCGGCATCAGCAGGTCGGAATCGTTTCGCCTGCCTATGCCGAACATGCCGAGTCCTGGCGTCGCGAGGGCCACCGACTGCTGGCCTTGAGTGAGGGGGCCGTGGGGCGGGCCCTGCCCAAGCTCGACGTGCTGGTGGTGGTCAATCCTGGCAACCCGACTGGCCGGCGCATCGAGTCGCGGGTGTTGCTCGAATGGCACGCCGATCTGGCCGCGCGTGGTGGCTGGCTGGTGGTGGATGAAGCGTTCATGGATTGCACGCCTGAGCACAGCCTGGCCGCCCATAGCCATCTGCCGGGGCTGATCGTGCTGCGCTCGTTCGGCAAGTTCTTTGGCATGGCGGGCGCGCGCCTGGGCTTTGTGCTCGCCGAGGCGGATCTGCTGGCGCGTCTGGAATCCTTGCTTGGGCCTTGGGGCGTCAGTGGGCCCGCGCGCTTTGTCGCAACCCGGTTGTTGCAGGATATCGACGGCCAGCAGCGCCAACGCCAGCGCCTGGGGGAAGACAGCCAACGCCTGGTGCGGCTGCTGACGCGTTATCAACTGACCCCGGCAGGGGGCACCGATCTGTTCCAGTTGGTGCTCAACGAGTGGTCCTGCGAGTTGCACAGCGCCATGGCGCACCAGGGCATCCTGCTGCGCAAGATCAAGCACCCTGCCGGCCTGCGTTTCGGCCTGCCCGGCGACGAAGGCCAGTGGCAACGCCTGGAGCAGGCGCTTGCCAGCTTGGGTGAATACCAGCCATGACCACCCTGATGGTGCAGGGCACCACTTCGGATGCCGGCAAGAGTACGTTGGTGACCGCGCTGTGCCGCTGGTTGCGCCGCCAGGGCGTGGCGGTGGCGCCGTTCAAACCGCAGAACATGGCGCTCAACAGCGCGGTGACCGCCGATGGCGGCGAGATCGGTCGTGCCCAGGCCGTGCAGGCCCAGGCCTGCGGGCTGGCGGCGCATACCGATATGAATCCGGTGCTGCTAAAACCCAACAGCGACACTGGCGCCCAGGTGATCATCCACGGTCGCGCCATCGGCAATATGAATGCAGTGAGTTACCACGCCTACAAACAGGTGGCGCGCGACGCGGTGCTGGCTTCCCATCGGCGCCTGCAAGATACCTGCGATGTGGTGATGGTCGAGGGTGCCGGCTCGCCCGCCGAGATCAATCTGCGCGCCAACGACATTGCCAACATGGGCTTCGCCGAAGCGGTCGACTGCCCGGTGATCCTGATCGCCGATATCGACAAGGGCGGCGTGTTCGCTCATCTGGTCGGCACCCTGGAATTGCTGTCGCCGAGCGAGCAGGCGCGGGTGCAAGGTTTCGTGATCAACCGTTTTCGCGGCGATATCGCCTTGCTCCAGCCGGGCCTGGATTGGCTGGAGCAACGCACCGGCAAGCCGGTCCTCGGCGTGCTGCCGTACCTGAAGGAATTCCACCTGGAGGCCGAGGACGCCATCGACCTGCGCCAGGCCGAGAAAGGCGGCGATGCCTTGCGCGTGGTGGTGCCGGTATTGCCAAGGATCAGCAATCACACCGACTTCGATCCGCTGCGTCTGCATCCGCAGGTCGAGCTGACTTTCGTCAGTCCTGGCCAACCGATTCCCCCGGCCGACCTGATCGTCCTGCCGGGCTCGAAGAGCGTACGCGCCGACCTGGCTTTTCTGTGCGAGCGGGGCTGGCGCGCGGCGATCCAGCGCCACCTGCGTTATGGCGGCAAGCTGATCGGTATCTGCGGCGGGCTGCAAATGCTCGGTACGCGTATCGACGATCCGCATGCGCTGGAAGGGCCGGCAGGTAGTGCCGATGGCTTCGGCCTGCTGGATTTCGCCACCAGGCTGGAGCCGGAGAAACAGTTACGCAATGTTCGCGGGCGCCTTGCCCTGGAGCAGGCCGAGGTGAGCGGTTATGAAATTCATGCCGGGATCAGTTCGGGGCCGGCGTTGCAGCGACCTGCGGTGACCCTCGATGGTGGGGGCGGCGACGGCGTATTGAGTGACGACGGCCAGGTCCTCGGCACTTACCTGCATGGCCTGTTCGAGTCGCCTTCAGCCTGTGGCGCGCTGCTGCGCTGGGCCGGCGTCAAGGATGTACGGCAGGTGGACTACCATGCCCT
This sequence comes from Pseudomonas sp. LRF_L74, assembly GCF_965644255.1. Lineage (NCBI taxonomy): Bacteria > Pseudomonadati > Pseudomonadota > Gammaproteobacteria > Pseudomonadales > Pseudomonadaceae > Pseudomonas > Pseudomonas sp. LRF_L74. The sequence continues at coordinate 365,616 of NZ_CBFFRH010000002.1, forward strand.
GCGCGAACGCGATATCGAACGCCTGGCCGATCTGGTCGAGGCGCATCTGGATACGGCAAAGCTGAAGGCCTTGTGTGGGCTGGAGTGACTGGAACCATGCTTGAACTGATCCTCGGTGGTGCTCGCTCCGGCAAGAGCCGCCTGGCCGAACGGCTGGCGAGCGAGTCTGGGCTGGAGGTCGTCTATATCGCCACCAGCCAGCCACTCGATGGCGAGATGAATGCCCGCGTAGCCCAACATCGGGCACGGCGGCCGGAAAGCTGGGGCCTGGTCGAAGAGGCCGTGCAATTGGCCCGCGTACTGCGCGAGCAGGCCAGCGAGCAACGTTGCCTGCTGGTCGATTGCCTGACCCTGTGGCTGACCAATCTGTTGATGCTCGACGACGATACCCGCTTGCAGGCAGAGCGCGATGCATTGCTTGCAAGCCTGGCCGATCTGCCGGGCCGAATCATTCTGGTCAGCAACGAGACTGGCCTCGGTGTGGTGCCGCTGGGCGAGCTGACCCGCCGTTATGTCGATGAAGCGGGCTGGCTGCACCAGGCCATTGCCGAACGCAGCCAGCGTGTGGTCTTCACGGTCGCCGGCCTGCCCATGACTCTCAAGGGAGAAGCGTTATGACCACCAACTGGTGTCTGCAAGCCTGTCGACCGCTCGATCAGCTGGTTCGCGAACAGGCGCTGGAACGCCAGCAACAGCTGACCAAGCCGACTGGCTCGCTCGGCCAGCTGGAGCGCCTGGCCGTGCTGCTGGCTGCCCAGCAGGCGAAGCTGAAGCCGCGTATCGACAAGCCCTGGGTCGCTATTTTCGCCGGCGATCACGGTGTGGTCGAGGAGGGCGTTTCGGCCTACCCGCAGGCAGTGACCGGACAGATGCTGCAGAACTTCGTCGCCGGTGGCGCGGCGATCAGTGTGCTGGCCCGACAATTGAACGCCGGACTCGACGTCGTCGACCTGGGGACCGTGCAGTCGTTGGCGTTGACCGGTGTCCTGCATCTGCACCTTGGCCCCGGCACCGCCAACTTTGCCCGCCAGCCGGCCATGAGCGTCGAACAGTGCCAGGCCGCCTTGCAGGCGGGTCGAGACAGCGTCACCCGGGCCCTGGCGGCGGGCAGCGATCTGTTCATCGGCGGCGAGATGGGGATTGGCAACACCACCGCGGCAGCGGCCCTGGCCAGTGCCTTGCTCGGCCATGCGCCGAGCGTGGTGGTGGGGCCTGGTACCGGCCTTGACGAGGCGGGTGTGCGGCGCAAGGCCGAGGTGATCGAGCGCGCATTGACCCTGCATGCCGCAGCGCTCACCGATCCATTCGAAGCCTTGCGTCACGTTGGCGGTTTCGAGCTGGCAGCGCTGAGCGGCGCCTACCTGGCCTGCGCGCAGCAGGGGCTGCCGGTACTGGTCGATGGCTTCATCTGCACGGCCGCTGCCTTGTGTGCGGTGCGTATGAATCCGGCCTGCCGTGACTGGCTGCTGTTCGCCCACAGCGGCGCCGAGCCCGGCCATCGCCTGGTGCTGCAAAGCCTTGCCGCCGAACCGCTGCTCGATCTTGGCTTGCGCCTGGGCGAGGGTTCGGGCGCGGCGCTGGCGGTCCCGTTGCTGCAATTGGCTTGCGCCCTGCACGGCGAGATGGCGACCTTCGCCGAGGCGGCCGTCTCGGATCGTCCGGCATGAGTCTTGGCATCGACTTGTTGCGCCATGGCGAAACCGTCTCGGGAGGCAGTTTTCGCGGCAGCATCGATGACGCATTGACCGAGCAGGGCTGGGCGCAGATGCGGGCAGCGGTCGTTGCCGGCGAGTGGGATGTGCTGGTCAGTTCGACATTGCAGCGTTGCGCCAGGTTCGCCGAGGTGTTGGCGGCACAACGCAACCTCGCCCTGGAGCTGGATGCGGATTTGCAGGAGCTGCATTTCGGTGATTGGGAAGGGCGCACCGCTTTGCAATTGATGGATACATCGGCGCGTGAGCTGGGCTTGTTCTGGGAAGACCCATACGCCTTTACACCTCCGGGTGGAGAAAGCCTGTTGCAGTTCGAGTCGCGGGTTTTGTCTGCGCTGGCCCGTATAGCCCGGCGCCATGCCGGTCGGCGGGTTCTGCTGGTCACCCATGGCGGGGTGATTCGCCTGCTGGTCGCCCGTGCTCGCCGTCTGCCCCGCGAGCAGCTTATGCAGGTAGAAGTCGCCCACGGCGCACTGCTCCATTTGCAGGTCGATGCCGACCTGTCCCTTCGCGAGCGCTGAACATGTCATTGCCGCTGCTGATTGCCCTGCAATTCCTCACTCGTCTGCCTATCGGCCTGCCAGGTATGCCCGAGCCTCATCAGGTGGGACGCTCGTTGCTGTGGTACCCGATGGTCGGTGCCTTGATCGGCGCCGTACTGCTGCTGGCGCACAACGTTCTGGGCGACACTGCGCCGCCACTACAGGCCGCGATCCTGCTGGCGTTGTGGGTCGGCGTGAGTGGCGGCCTGCACCTCGACGGCCTGGCCGATACGGCCGATGCCTGGGTGGGTGGTTTCGGCGATCGCGAGCGCACCCTGGAAATCATGAAGGACCCACGCAGCGGCCCGATTGCCATTGTCGTGCTGGTGCTGTTGATGCTGCTCAAGTTCAGCGCCCTGGTCGTGTTGCTGCAGGCCGACGCCTGGGCGGGCCTGGTGCTCGCGCCCTGGCTGGGCCGGGCGCTGTTGCCGGTGCTGCTGCAGAGTACGCCCTACGTGCGTGCCAATGGCCTGGGACACGCGCTCAGTGCGCATCTGCCACGGAAAGAATTGCCCTGGGTCCTGTTGATCCATGGCCTGGCCATGCTGCTGCTTGGCTGGAGTGCCTGTCTTGCGCTCGGTGTGGCTGTGCTGGTGTTCTTCTGTGTGCGCCGCAGCCTGATGCAACGCCTTGGCGGCACCACGGGCGATACCGCCGGGGCACTGCTGGAACTGAGCGAATGCGCGATTGTGCTGGCGCTTGCTCTGGCGCTATGAGCAGTAGCGGGGCAACTGGCGCTTGCCTTGGGCAATTAGCGGGTATATACACGCATTCATGTTGACCAGTTCCTGTATCTGCACCCGACTGCGCCGGGCCACCCGTGAGGTGACGCGCATCTACGACGACGCCTTGCGCGATGTCGGGCTGAATGTCGCCCAGTTCGCGCTGCTCAAGCATCTGCAACGACTGAACCAGCCCAGTATTTCCGACCTGGCCGAGGCCATGGGCCTGGACCGCAGCACCATGGGCCGCAACCTCAAGCTGCTGGAGGCCGAAGGGCTGATCCAACTACTGGGTGGTGAAGACCAACGCATGCGAGTGGTGCGGTTGAGCGAGCAGGGCGAACAGCGCCTGCTCAATGCCCATGAGCCGTGGAAAGAGGCGCAACGGCAGATTGGCCAGCGGCTGGGCAAGGACCGCCAGGGCGTGCTGATGAACTTGCTGGATGAACTCGGCGGTATTTGATTTTTTACGACAATAAGCGGGTAGATACCCGCAGTGGAGCGTGCGATGAATGCTGTTTGGCGAGGAAGTTTCTGGGTACTGTTGGGCGGGGCGCTGATCCTGGCGCTGTCGCTGGGCATTCGCCACGGCTTCGGCCTGTTTCTTACCCCGATGAGCAACGAGTTCGGCTGGGGCCGCGAGGTATTCGCTTTCGCCATCGCCTTGCAGAATCTGTTCTGGGGCCTGGCCCAACCATTCGCTGGCGCCATCGCCGACCGCCTGGGTGCGCTCAAGGTGGTGATCGGTGGTGGCCTGCTGTACGCCCTCGGCCTGGTACTGATGGCCTTCTCCCATACGCCGCTGGCCTTGTCGCTGAGCGCGGGCCTGCTGATTGGTATCGGTCTGTCCGGCACTTCTTTCTCGGTGATCCTCAGTGTCATCGGCCGCTCGGTGGCAGCGGAAAAACGCAGCATGGCCATGGGCATCGGCGCGGCGGCGGGTTCCTTCGGCCAATTCGCCATGCTGCCCGGTTCCCTCGGCCTGATCAGTTGGCTCGGCTGGTCGGCGGCATTGTTGGTGCTGGGGTTGCTGGCGGCGCTGATCATGCCGTTGGCGGGCATGCTGCGTGATCGCCCGCAACCGGTCCAGGTGGGCGAGCAAAGCCTGGGCGAGGCGTTACGCGAAGCCTGTTCGCATTCAGGGTTCTGGCTGCTGGCCTTGGGATTTTTCGTCTGTGGCTTCCAGGTGGTGTTCATCGGCGTGCACCTGCCGGCCTATCTGGTCGATCAGCATTTGCCTGCGACCGTTGGTACCACCGTGCTGGCCCTGGTTGGACTGTTCAACGTATTCGGCACCTACACCGCTGGCTGGCTTGGCGGGCGCTGGTCCAAGCCGCGTCTGTTGTCTGCGTTGTACCTGGCACGCTCGGTGGTGATCGTGGCCTTCATCTATTCGCCGCTGACCATCTGGAGCGCCTACGCCTTCGGCGTCGCCATGGGGCTGTTGTGGCTGTCCACGGTGCCTTTGACCAACGGTACGGTGGCGGCGGTGTTTGGTGTGCGCAACCTGTCGATGCTGGCCGGTATCGTCTTCCTGTTCCACCAGCTCGGCTCATTCCTGGGTGGCTGGCTCGGCGGTTACCTGTATGACCGTACCGGCAGCTATGACCTGGTCTGGCAGATTTCCATTGCCCTTGGTCTGGTTGCCGCGCTACTCAACTGGCCGGTGCGCGAACGCCCGGTCGCGCGACTCGCCGGGAGCGCGGCGTGAGCAGTGGCCGTGCGCTGCTGGTCGTTCTGGCCGTCGGCCTTCTGGTGCTCGCCTGGTGGGGCTGGCGTCAGGGCGGCCTTGAGTTGTTGCAGTTGAACATGAGCCTCTGCTGAGACGTTGGCCGCGCTCATGTTCGGCGCGGATTCTGGAGCGACCCTGATTGGCAAGGCGATGCCGAAGAAAGGGCATTCGCCATGCGTGGAGCGATATCAGCGAAGTCGATGTTTACCATGCCTGCCAGCTATTAGCCTGGCACGCGGCGGACGTTGTAAAAAGCCTTTCGTATTCATCACGCTGGGGCTGCTTGCTCTCAGTTTCGCCCGTTACGCCATTCAAACGAGGTCCTCAATGAGTCAATCCGCTTATGTGCCACCCAAGGTCTGGCAGCATCTCGAACCGTCCGGCGGCCATTTTTCGAAGATCAACCGGCACGTCGCCGGCCCGACCCACGACAAGGTCCTGCCGGTCGGCAAGCATCCCTTGCAGTTGTATTCCCTGGCGACGCCCAATGGCGTGAAGGTCACCATCCTGCTCGAAGAGCTGCTGGCTCTCGGGCATGCCGGGGCCGAGTACGATGCCTGGCTGATCCGCATCGGCGAAGGCGAGCAGTTCTCCAGCGGCTTCGTCGCGGTCAATCCCAATTCGAAGATCCCAGCGTTGCTCGACCGCAGTGGCCCGGAGCCCATTCGCGTATTCGAGTCCGGCTCGATTCTGTTGCACCTGGCGGAGAAGTTCGGCGAGTTCCTGCCGAGCGATCCGGCGGGGCGGGCCGAAACCCTCAACTGGCTGTTCTGGCAGATGGGGTCGGCGCCTTACCTGGGAGGCGGTTTCGGACATTTCTACGCTTACGCTCCCGAGAAGCTGGAATACCCGATCAACCGCTTCACCATGGAAGCCAAGCGCCAACTGGACGTGCTGGATCGGCGCCTGGCCGAGCAACCGTACCTGGCGGGTGGCACCTACAGCATCGCGGACATTGCCGTGTGGCCCTGGTACGGCGAATTGGTGCGCGGCAACCTGTATTCGGCGGCGGAGTTTCTCGCCGTCCACGAGTATCGGCATGTGCTGCGTTGGGCCAACCGGATCGCCGAGCGTCCGGCGGTGCAACGTGGACGCCGGGTCAACCGCACCTGGGGCGAGGCGTCCGAGCAGGTTCCGGAGCGGCACCAAGCGAGCGATCTGCAGACGAACGAGGCCTGATGGTGTTGGTTTCTCCAGCACGTGGTCAACCTGGCTGGGGCTGTTCCGATATCGTCACGGCCAGGACGATACCGGAACAGTCCTTGCGCCATTGTGCGGACAATGAAATGCCGTGGTTTTAGACTGTTTATTCACTACGGTTATTTGCTAATTCTTTAATTGGATATCCATTACGTCGAATAGCCTGTCATGAATTCATATTCATCTGCCTTGACGGATTAATTGTCGTTAAAGCATCGATTATGGCTGTGAGTTGGACGATCTCTCCGGGAACGTCGGCGATTCTTGTCCGAATGGCCAGCGTTCTTTTGTCCTGTCGAGCTATCTAGAATGGCCTCATTCACGCTTGCTCACTCCAATCGAACAGAGGGATTTTCAATCATGATGAACGCCATGCAGATGCCGATGAACAACACCATGATGCCGATGATGGGCATGCCCATGATGATGGCAACCATGCAGTGCGACATGCAGGACGACGGCATGATGTGCAAGATGATGCCGGCCGCGGGCATGGAGATGGCCGCTTTCCGCAACAGCGCGGAAATGATGGCGATGATGATGAACTGCGGCATGCCGATGATGATGCATTGCGGCAACATGATGATGATGGGCATGTCCCAGACCGGCATGGCGATGATGCCGGCGATGAACATGATGCCGATGATGGGCATGGGCATGGGCATGGGCATGGGCATGGGCATGGGCATGGGCATGGGCATGCCGATGCCAGCCATGAAGTGCATGATGGAATGCTCGATGAAGGGCGACACCATGATGTGCAAGCTGATGCCGATGCAGGGCATGAGCATGGACATGTTCAAGAACTGCTGCACCCTGATGATGAAGATGGTCGACTGTGGCATGCCGATGATGATGAGCTGCAACGGCATGCCGATGATGTGCTGCACCTGCTGATCCGCTTGCAATGCAAAAAGCCCGGGGGCCTTGGCCTTCCGGGCTTTTTTGTGTGTCTCGGGTCAGTGTTCAGTCAAGCCGTTCGGCGTAGGTGGTGACCAGGTAGGCCACGGCGTCGCTGTCCGCCGGGTTGCGGTAGGTGTGTGGCTGGTCGGCGTAGAACAGGATCGAGTCGCCGGTGCCCAGTAGAAAGCGTTCTTCGTTGACCACGATCTCCAGTACGCCCTGGGCGACCACGAGGTTTTCCTGGGTTCCGGGAGCATGCCCGGCGGAGTGTTCCACGGCCAGGCCGTCGAGGCGCAACTCGTAGAATTCCACCTGGCGCGAGACGTCGAACGGAAACAGCGCCCGGCTACTGACCGTGCCGTCACCGTTGACCAGGCGCTTGCTCTGGCGCGCGGGCAGCAATGAGACGCCCTCGAAGGCGCGGTCGTCGAGAAAGGCGCCGACCGATACCTTCAGTCCCTGAGCGATTTTGCACAGCACCTTGATCGACGGGATGCTGCGCCCGGATTCGATCTGCGCCAGCATTGCCCGACTCACGCCGCACAGGCGTGCCAGTCCGTCCAGAGAGAGGTTGCGTTTGCTGCGCAGCCGCAACAGGTTGCTGGCGACACGATGACCGATCTGGTCGTCGTTCGGCGCTGCCGTCCCTGTCGGCCCGGAGGCTTCCCCGGTAACGGCCAGTGCCATGATCAGGCCTCGCGAATGCCGCCGTTGTCACGCGCTTGCGCGATCAGTTGCGTTTCCTGGCCGGCACGGCACGCATACATCATCCACATCAGCTCGGCCATGCGACGAGCCTGGCGGCGCGTCCGGTAGCGGGCGAAGTCGATGACGTTGGTAGTGCGATCCATGACGGCTCCTCGGAGGGCTGTTGGTTACGGTGAGCCAAGGCTATCGGGTTCTTGATTAGAACCATAAATAATCAATATTCATTTGTATGGTTCTTTTTCGAATAAAAGATCGCTGGCCATCCTGCTCCAGGAACCTGGGACGATGCCCGTCGGGCATCGCGGCTAAACTGCGTCTCGATGTGCACGATCACTTGGGAGGTGGCTCATGACCGCGACGCAAGCACCGTTGTATCTGGAAGACCTGTCGCCAGGCGACGTTTTCATCAGCGGCGGCTACCCGATGGAAGAGGAGGCGATTCTGGCCTTCGCCAGGGCATTCGACCCGCAACCTTTCCACCTCGACGCGGTTGCGGCGCGGCAGACGTTCTTTCAGGGGCTGGCGGCGAGCGGCTGGCACACCGCCGCGATCACCATGCGCCTGCTGGTGGAAAGCGTGCCCATCGCCAACGGCATCATCGGCGCCGGCAGCGAAATCGCCTGGCCACGGGCGACCCGCCCTGGCGATGTGCTGCGGGTGGTGAGCACGGTGAAAGACATCCAGCCGTCGAAATCCCGACCCGACCGTGGCGTGGTGGTCATCGAGAGCCTGACCCTCAATCAGGACGATGAGGTCTGCCAGCGCGCAACCTCCAGAACACTGGTCTTCCGGCGCGGCTGAACGCTTCGTCGATAAGCCTCGCGACCCGGCCAGCTCATCCGTGGCGTGCTTTGGTCTCCTGGCGATAAGCAAAACCGAACGGGTCATCAGGTTTACCGCCGCGACAGCGACGCGTCCGACTCGATAGCGTATCTCCCAAGCCGCGACACCCACGACGTGTCGGCAATAACAAAAAAACGGGAGATGAGCCCATGCTGCAAACCACCCCCCGTGCGCCTCGCGCACGCAACCAGGCGATGGCTGACCATCGCACCCCTCTGATCCGTAACTGCTGGTATGTCGCCGCTCTCAGTGACGAAGTGGATCGCAACCTGCTCGAGCGGCGCCTGCTGGATACCTCGGTGGTGATGTACCGCACCCAGGCCGGCGCTCCGGTGATCCTCAACAACCGCTGCGCGCACCGTTCCTTTCCGCTCAGCCGTGGCTACCTGAACGGCGACGAAGTCGTCTGCGGATACCACGGCATGGCGTACGCCGCGAGCGGGCAATGCGTCGGCATGCCGGCGCTGCCGAATGCACCGAGCAACGCCTGCGTGGCGAGCTATCCGGTGATCGAGCGCAAGCCGTTCATCTGGGTCTGGATGGGCGACCGCGAGAAAGCCTTGCCGGAGTTGGTACCCGACACCCACTGGCTCGACCATGCGCAGTGGCGGACGATAAGTGGCGGCTTCAACTTTCACTCCAACTACGTGGCGATGCACGAGAACCTGCTCGACCAGACGCATTTCTCCATCCTGCACGCCAAGACGGGCATCGGCACGCCCGCCTATGTGCGCTCCGACCTGGACGTCCGCGCCGAAGGCGACCGGGTGATCATCCTGCGGGCGTTGAAGAATTCGCCACCACCGCCGGTCTATGCGGTGCCGATGAAGCTGGAGGGGCGCAACGTCGACCGTTTTTCCGATGCGCGTTTCGAGTCCCCGGCGATCCACATCGCTCACGCCAAGATCGTCAACCTCGAACCCCGCGAAGACGAGGCACTGGAGTACCGCGTCAACATCACCCATGCCTTCACTCCCGAGACTCAGAACACCCTGCATTACTGGTGGTTCAACAGTCGCGACTTCCACCATACGGATGCCGAGATCGACCGTTATGTGCTCGATAGCCACTACGCCGCCTATCAGGAGGACGTCGATGCGCTGACCTGGATTCAGCAGCTGCTCGACCGTGAACCTGGAGCGGTAGAGGAGTTGAGTTTCGCCCCCGATCGACCCGGCATCCTCTGCCGACGCACGTTGTTGCGTCTGTCGCAGTTGGAGCATGGCATTCCCGTACAAACCCAGTGAGCGGAGGTGCCTGTCATGTTCGATGTCATCGTGGCCCGCAAGCAGAACGAAGCCGAAGGAATCAGCAGTTTCGAACTCGCCCGGGAAGATGGACAACCACTACCGCCGTTCAGTGCCGGTGCGCATATCGATGTGCACCTGGGCAACGGTCTGGTGCGCCAGTATTCGCTGTGCAACCGCGCCAGTGAAACCCATCGCTACCAGATTGCCGTGTTGCACGAACCTGCTTCTCGCGGCGGTTCGCGCTTTCTGCACGAGTCCGTCGAAGAGGGCCAGCGGCTGCGTATCGGCGAGCCACGCAACCTGTTCGCGCTGGATGGCGGCGCCCGGCATTCGCTGTTGTTCGCAGGCGGCATCGGCATCACACCGATCCTGTGCATGGCCGAGCGCCTGCAGCATGTGGATGCGTCGTTCGAGCTGTTTTACTCGGCGCGCAGCCGGCAACGCGCGGCGTTCGTCGAGCGGCTGGGCGAGCCTGCCTTCGCGGCGCAAACCCGGCTGTGCTTCGACGATGAAACACCGCTCGACATCGCTGCCGTGCTGATGAACCCGGAGAGCGACACCCATCTCTACGTGTGTGGCCCGGCCGGCTACATGGCGTTCGTGCTGGATGCCGCCAGGGCCGCCGGTTGGCCGGAGTCGCGCCTGCACCGCGAGTATTTCGGCGCGGACCCCGAGGCGAACCGGGCTGGCGAGGCGTTCGAGATCGAGATCGCCAGTTCGGGAGACGTCCTGCTGGTGGCGCCGGACCAGAGTGTGATCGATGTGCTGTACGACGTCGGTATCGAGGTGCCGGTGTCCTGCGAGCAGGGCATCTGCGGCACCTGCCTGACACGTGTGCTCGATGGCGTTCCGGATCATCGCGACAGCTTCCTGACCGCCGAGCAGCGGGCAGCCAACAACCAGTTCACGCCCTGTTGCTCCAGGGCCAACACACCGCGGCTGGTCCTCGACCTCTGATCGGCCACGGCTCCTTACCTGATAACAACAAGAAGACAGGAACATGAACAAGACAATCACCTTGCGTGCCGTGGTGGCCGGCGCTTGCGCCGTGCTGTGTGCTCCAACCTGCTCGCTGGCCGATGACGTCCTGGCCCTGCCGGACGTGCAGAATGCGCGGCCCCTGCGCCCCGGCATCGCCCGCTGGGCCGAGGACTATCGCTTCCTGGCGGATGCCTCCAGGCGCGACGACCCGCTCGATGCCATTCGCTACATCCCGTTCGGCGCCTCCAACTGGGTGCAGTTCGGCGGCGAAATGCGCTACCGCGCCGACAGCCACCGCCAGCCGTTTTTCGGCTTGCGCGGTGTCGATTCCAACAGCTACCTGCAGCAACGCCTGCAACTCCACACCGACGTGCACCTGTTCGATGACCGCTTGCGGGTCTTCGCTCAGTTGCAGGACACCCGTTCCTGGCACAAGGACATCTTCTCGCCCAACGACGCCAGTGAAACCGAGTTCCAGCAATTCTTCGTCGACTGGAACCAGCCGTTCAGCGATGGCTACAAGCTGACGACGCGGGTCGGTCGCCAGGAAATGGTGTACGGCAACCAGGTGCTGGTCAGCGACCGCGATGCCCCGAACCTGCGCTTCAATCTCGATGGCGTGCGGCTGATGCTGAAGACGCCGGGTAGCTACAAGATCGACGCGTTCGCCTTGCGCCCGGTGGCCTATGGCCTGGACTCATTCGACGACCGCAGCAACGACGACATCCTCTTCGCCGGTGCTTACGCCACGTTCAACCTGGGCAAACGCTGGAACTTCGACCTGTATGGTTTCGATCTGGAAACCGACGGGCGCAGCCTGGCGGGCGTGAGTGGCGATGAAACGCGCTACACCGTCGGCACCCGTCTGTTCGGCAAGGACGGTGGTTTCGACTGGAGCTGGGAAGCGATGGGGCAGTTCGGTCATTTGCACGACGCGACCATACGCGCCTGGGCGCTGGCCGGCAGCACGGGGTATAGCTTCGATACGCCCTGGCGCCCACGCCTGGGTTTGCGCACCGACATCGCCAGCGGCGATGGCCGACGTGGTGATGGGCGCATCGGCACCTTCGACCCGCTCTACGGTAAGAACGGCTTCTATGGCGAGGCGGGCATCACCACCTTGTCCAACCTGATCGTAGTCGGCCCGCAACTGGGCTTCTCGCCCTGGCCGTCGCTGCGTATCGAGCCGGCCATCTACGGCGCGTGGCGGCAGAGCCGCCGCGATGGCGTGTATTTCACCGGCATGAGCATGGCGCCCGGCAGCGCCGATGCTTCCAGCCGCTGGGTGGGAACGATCTACAAGAGCACCGTGCGCTGGCTGCCTACGCGCAACCTGACCGTCGACCTGGACTGGGAATATTTCGCCGTTGGCGATGCCCTGAGCGACGTGGGTGGCAAGAGCGTGCACTTCGTCAGCCTGCGCCCGACCCTGCGTTTTTGAGACTGAGAGCCTGTTGGTTTTTATACCTAAGTTATTGGAAATAAAGAGAAATATAGCTGTGTAGATTTCGGTTCGGCCATGTTGAGGCAAAAGCGGACGTTTGTGCGATGACCGTGCTGTCTAGCCGTCATTCCCGCGAAGGCGGGAACCCAGAAGACTCTAAGCAATTGGGTTATTCCCCTTCGGGCCAGCGCAAGCGCTGTTCAGCGATGGAGCCGCTGTCCCGCCTTCGCGGGAATGACGGTTAAAACACGCCGCATAAGAACGGTCATCGCAAGAGCGTCCTGCCTCGACGTTGCCATTCCTGCCGAAACGGAAACAGAACCTAGCCACGACAAGAACAAGAGAGAGCGAACAATGAACAATCCAAGCGTGGACGTACGCCAGTGGATCGACTCCCGCCCGATGACCCGTTATCAGTGGGCGATCCTCGGCCTGTGTTTCTGCATCGTTACCTTCGACGGTTTCGACGCCGCGATCATGGGCTTCATCGCACCGGCGATCCTCCAGGAATGGACGATTTCCAAGGCCGCTTTCGGTCCGATCATGGCGGCGGCGATGATCGGCCTGGCTGCCGGCGCGTTGTTGTCGGGACCTTATTCCGACCGCCTGGGGCGCCGCCGTGTGCTGCTGGTGTCAGTGGCCACCTTCGGCGTCTTCAGCCTGCTCAGTGGCTTGGCCCAGACACCTTGGCAACTGGCAGCGCTGCGCTTCCTCACTGGTCTTGGCCTGGGCGCGGCGATGCCCAACTGCACCACGCTGCTCTCGGAGTTCGTACCGGCGCGGATGCGTGGATTCCTGGTGACCCTGATGTTCATGGGCTTCGGTCTCGGCTCGGCCATGGGCGGCTTCGTCTCGGCCTGGATGCTGCCGCACTGGGGCTGGGCCTCGTTGCTGTTTCTCGGCGGGGTGTTGCCGCTGCTGTTGCTGCCGCTACTGTACTGGGCGCTGCCGGAGTCGGTGGAGTTCATGGTCGGCAAGGGCGAGCCCGCCGCGCGGATCGCCAAGGCATTGCGGCCAATGGGCGGACATTTCGATAGCACCAGCCGTTTCATCGCCCAAGGCAATCAGCCGCAGGAGAGCGAAAAGCGGGGTGTCGCCGGGCTGTTCAGCTCGGGCTACCTGCGCATCACCCTGAGCCTCTGGGGCACTTACTTCATGGGGCTGCTGGTGATCTACCTGCTCACGGGCTGGTTGCCGACGTTGATCAAGGACGCCGGCCTGCCCATCGAACGGGCGGCGGTGATCACTGCGCTGTTCCAGCTCGGCGGCTTGGCCGGCATCCTGCTGGTGGGATACGCGATGGATCGTATCAGCCCACGGGCGGTGATCGCCCTGGCGTATGTCGCTGGCGCCGCCTGCGTACTCGCCATTGGCCTGGTCTCGGTAGACAGCGTTTTGCTCGGCCCTCTGGTGCTGCTGGCGGGCTTCTGCATCAACGGTGCACAGACCGGCCTGAACGCCTATGCGCCGGCCCAGTATCCGACCTTGTTCCGTGCCACGGGGGGGAGCTGGATGCTGGGAATGGGCCGTTTCGGCGGTATTGCCGGGTCACTGTTGGGCGGCACCCTGTTGAGCCTTGGCCTGCCGATGAACACGGTGTTCGCCGTGCTGGGTGTGCCGGCGATCCTCGCGGCCATCGCCCTGGCCAGCGGGCCGCGCAGTCAGGCCAGGCCGTCGGCCATTTCACTCGGTCACTGAGCGGGTGGGCTGGCCTCGCGCACGGCCTCGATGAAGGCGAGGGCAGCGGGTGAGTGCAGGCAGTGCTGGCGGGTAATCAGGCCGATGGGCCGGCGCGTTCCGGCCAGTCCGGCCGCCACGCTCTGCAACTCGCCGGTTGCCAGGTCGTGTTCGAACTGGTGCGCGGAGACCACCGCGAGCAGGTCGGTGCGGGCCAGCAGGCCACGGATGATCGCCATGTCGCCCGACTCCACCGCCGCCAGCGGCGATGGCAGGCCCAGGCCGCTGAAGTACTGATCGATCAGGTGGCGTGCCGGGGTCAAGGGCCGCGGCAGTATCCACCGGGCCTGCTCCAGGGCTTCGTTGGTCGGTGTGGCGCGGCTCAGCGGGTGCCCGGTACGGGCCAGGATCACCAGGTCTTCTTCGAGCAGCCGTTCGCTGTGCAGGTCGCTGTCGGCATCGACGCGCAGGGCGCCGAACAGGCAGTCGATGTCGCCGGCACGCAGGTCGCTGACCAATTGCTCGAAACTGCCTTCGCAGGTTTCGACCTGTACGTGTGGATGGCGCGTCAGTACGGTCGCCACGGCCTGCGGAATGATGCGTGTACGGCCCAACGGCAAGGCACCGATGCGCACCTTGCCACGGACCTCGCCCGAGAGTACGGCGAGGTCGGGGCGAATCTGCTGGGCTTCGTTGAGTGTGCGGCGGATCGGCAAGAGGATTTCCAGGGCCACCGGCGTCGGCCGAACCCCGCGCTGGCTGCGCTCGAACAGTATCTTGTCGGTGCCTGCTTCGAGGGCCTTGATTGCCGCACTGACCGCTGGCTGCGACACGCCGATGATCCTGGCCACTCGACCCATGTGCTGCAACTCGCAGAGGCACACGAAGATCGCCAGGCGGCGAGCGTTGAGCAGGTAGAGCTGCTCGTGCACGGTGACCGGCGGTTGGCCGAGGATCGCCGGCAGCACGGCCAGCTCGGCGAGTATCCGTCGTGCCCGTCTGAGTACCACCTGGCCCTGGGCGGTGAGCGTCATGCCATGGGGCGAGCGTTCGAACAGGCGCGCCTGCAACTGGGCTTCGAGGTCTTCGATCCCGTCCTTGACCACCGAAGGCGCGCGCAGCATGCGCTTGGCGGCCTTGGCCAGGCTGCCGGTGTCCGCTGCCCGGACCAGTGTGCGCAGGTGCAGGAGATTGATCGACTTGTCATCCATGGCGGCTACCTCTCGTTGGGCATGGCTGGCGTGAGACAGGGCTCATTCGACTGGTGTGCGCGGTTCATCCAGCACCCAGCGACGAAACGCATCGAGCGACGGCAGTACCGCGTTGCGTTGCGGGTAGACCAGGCAATAGGTGCGCTGGCTGGCAATTGTCTCGCCGAAGCTGAGCAACTGGCCCTGGCGCAGTTCGTCCTCGACCAGCAGGCGTGGCACCAGGCCGACGCCGATGCCGGCGCGCACCGCCTGGATCAGGTGCGAGGTGAGTTCGAAGCTCGGCCCGCCACGCATGCGCGCAGGGTCGAGCCCGTGGCGGATGAACCAGGCGCCCCACAGCGGCGGATGGCTGGCCACTTGCAGCAGGGTTTGTTCGGCGATGGCCGTGGCCGAGGCGGGCAGGTCGCTGGCGAAGATCGCCGGGCTGGCGACCACCACCATGGCTTCGTCGAGCAACGGATGAACCACCAGATCGGGCCATTCGCTGCCGACGCTGATCGCCGCATCGATGTCACCGGCGGCGAAGTCCACGGCCTGGATGCGTGAATGGATGTGCACCTGCACGCCGGGGTTGGCGGCGTAGAAGCGGTTGAGTCGTGGCAGCAGCCATTTGGAACCGAAGGTCGGCAGCAGCGCCAGGCGCAGGGTACCGACTTCGGAGCCATAGGCCACGGCTTGCAGGGTCGCATTGCGGATCTGCGCCAGGGCTGGCGCCAGTTCGCGCAGGTAAAGGCGGCCGACATCGGTGAGCACGATATTGCGCCCTTCGCGGCGGAACAGGGCGATCCCCAATTGCGCCTCCAGTGCCTGCACCTGGCGACTCACCGCGCTCTGGGTCAGGGACAACTCCTGGGCCGCGCGGGTATAGCTTTCATGCCGCGCGGCGGCCTCGAAGGCCAGCAGGAGCGACATCGAGGGCGTCAGTCTGCGGTAATTCATTCATAAAACTCATGTATTAGGCGCAAAAAATACCCTTGTAGCACGGACTTGGCGTTCGGAAAATGGCATTCATTAGTAAAAGGCCCAGAAGAGAACACTTCGAATTACGAAGGTGTCGAGGCCATACGCCAGAGAGCCCGCCATGATTGCCCGAATCGCCACGCCCGCCGCCCCGGCGTCTGTCTACATCGCCTTCCTCGATGCCCTGCGCGCAGCGGGTTTTCGCGGTGAGATCGCCCAGGACTACGCCAGCCGTACCGTGCTGGCCACCGACAACTCGATCTACCAGCGCCTGCCGCAATCGGCGGTGTTCCCGCTGGATGCCGGCGATGTGCAGACCCTCGCGCGGGTCGCTGCCGAGCCGGCTCATCAGCGTATCAAGTTGACCCCGCGTGGTGGCGGTACCGGCACCAACGGCCAGTCGCTGACCGACGGTGTGGTGGTCGACCTGTCGCGGCACATGAACAACATTCTCGAAATCAACGTTGAGGAGCGCTGGGTGCGGGTGCAGAGCGGTGTGGTCAAGGACCAGCTCAACGCCGCGCTCAAGCCCCATGGCCTGTTCTTCGCGCCGGAACTGTCGACCTCCAACCGCGCGACCATCGGCGGCATGATCAACACCGATGCCAGCGGGCAGGGCAGTTGCACCTACGGCAAGACCCGCGACCACGTGCTGGAGCTGGACTGTGTGTTGCTCGGCGGCGAGCGCTTCAACAGCGCACCGCTGGACAAGGTCATGCTGGCACGGGAGCTGACGCGCCTGGACCGGGTCGGCGAGGTCTATCGCTGCGCGGAGATCATCCAGCGCGAGAAGGCGGAGCTGATCGAGGCGCGTTTTCCCAAGCTCAACCGCTGCCTGACCGGCTACGACCTGGCGCACCTGCGCGAAGACGACGGCCGCTTCAACCTCAACAGCGTGCTGTGCGGAGCGGAGGGTTCGCTGGGTTTCATCGTCGAAGCCAAGCTCAATGTGCTGCCGATTCCCAAGTATTCGGTGCTGGTCAACGTGCGCTACGCCGGCTTCATGGATGCCCTGCGTGATGCCCGCGCGCTGATCGAGCACAAGCCGCTGTCCATCGAGACGGTGGATTCCAAGGTGCTGCTGCTGGCGATGCAGGACATCGTCTGGCATGGCGTCGCCGAATACTTCCCGGAAGATGCGCAGGCGCCGACCCTGGGCATCAACCTGGTCGAGTTCAGCGGCGATGAGCCGGACGAGGTCGATGGCCGCGTCGCCGCATTCGTCGAGCACCTGCAACGCGACACTCGCGTACGGCGTCTCGGCCATACCCTGGCCGTGGGCCGTGCGGCCGTTACCCGCGTCTACACCATGCGCAAGCGCGCGGTGGGCCTGCTCGGCAACGTCGAGGGCGAAGTGCGGCCGCAGCCGTTCGTCGAAGACACCGCCGTGCCGCCTGAGAACCTCGCCGACTTCATCGCCGAGTTCCGCGCGTTGCTCGACGGCCACGGCCTGGCCTATGGCATGTTCGGCCATGTCGATGCCGGCGTGTTGCACGTGCGCCCGGCGCTGGATATGAAGGACCCGGCCCAGGCCGCCCTGGTGCGGCCGATTTCCAATGCGGTGGCCGAGCTGACCCAGCGCTACGGTGGCCTGTTGTGGGGCGAACACGGCAAGGGTGTGCGCTCGGAATACGCGCCGGCATTCTTCGGCGATCTGTACCCGTCGTTGCAGGCGCTCAAGGGCGCCTTCGACCCGCACAATCAGCTCAATCCCGGCAAGATCGCCACGCCGCTGGAGAGCACCGAGCCGTTGCTGAAGATCGACGAAGTGACGATGCGCGGCGATCTCGACCGGCAGATCGACGAGCGCGTGTGGCAGAGCTACGGCACCGCCGTGCACTGCAACGGCAATGGTGCCTGCTACAACTTCGACCCGGACGACGCCATGTGCCCGTCGTGGAAAGCCACCCGCCAGCGCATCCACTCGCCCAAGGGCCGGGCCTCGCTGATCCGCGAATGGCTGCGCCTGCAAGGTCAGGCCGGGGTCGATGTATTGGCGCCTGCTGTGGGCGGTCCGCTTAATTTCATCCGCTCGCTGCCGCAGCGTTGGCGCAATAGCCGGCGCGGTGAGGATGACTTTTCCCATGAGGTCTACGAGGCCATGGCCGGTTGCCTGGCGTGCAAGTCCTGCGCGGGGCAATGCCCGATCAAGGTCAACGTGCCGGATTTCCGTTCGCGTTTCCTCGAGCTTTACCACCGGCGTTACCTGCGTCCGCTGCGCGATTACCTGATCGGTTCGCTGGAGTTCAGCCTGCCGCTGTTCGCCCATGTACCACGTCTGTACAACGGCATCATGGGCGCTTCCTGGGTCAGCAAGCTGCTGGCCGAGCGTATCGGCATGGTCGACAGCCCGCTGTTCAGTGACTTCGACTTTCAGGCAACGTGCCGGCGCTGGGGCGTGGTCACCGCCACGCCGAAGTTGCTCGGCGAGCTCGACCCGACACTGCGCGCCAAGAGCCTGATCCTGGTGCAGGATGCGTTCACCCGCTATTTCGAAACACCGTTGTTCGCCGCCTTCATCGAGCTGGCCAGCCGCCTCGGCTATCGGGTGTTCCTGGCGCCGTATTCGGCCAATGGCAAACCGCTGCATGTACAGGGCTTCCTGGGTGCCTTCGCCCGTGCGGCCAAGCGCAATGCCGCCCGCTTGCAGGCCCTGGCCGGCTTCGACGTGCCGCTGGTGGGGCTCGACCCGGCCATGACTCTGGTCTATCGCCAGGAGTACGGCAAGATCGATGGCCTGAGCTGTCCGAAGGTGTTGCTGCCCCAGGAGTGGCTGGTCGATGCCTTGCCCGAGGCGACGGCGAAGTCTTCGGTGAAATACCGCCTGCTGGCGCACTGCACCGAGAAGACCAATGCCGCGCCGGCGGCCGCCCTGTGGGCCAAGGTGTTCAGCCGTGCCGGCGTCGAGCTGGCGACCCAGGCCACCGGCTGCTGCGGCATGTCCGGCACCTACGGGCATGAGGCGCGCAACCTGGAAACCTCGAAGACCATCTTCGCCCAGTCCTGGGCGCCGGCCCTGGCCAGCGAGCCGGAGGTCGAAGCGCTGGCGACCGGCTATTCCTGCCGCAGCCAGACCAAGCGCCTGAGCGACGCCAAGGTGCGTCATCCGATCCAGGCACTGCTTGAGCTCTATCGGGCTCCTGTCGTTGCCCATACCAACGCAGACGTTGCCGTGCGCGAAGAGGCACTCAGTCTGTCTTGATATCTGCCAGGGCTGTGGGGGCAATGGGGCAGGAGCGGGCGCTCCACGAACACCTAGTCCCCACTCAATCGTCATTCCCGCGAAGGCGGGACAGCGGCTCCATCGCTGAACAGCGCTTGCGCTGGCCCGAAGGGGAATAATCCAAATGCGCCTGATCTTCTGGGTTCCCGCCTTCGCGGGAATGACGGAGGAGCAACGAATGTCCGCAGTGGCCTCAACACTCCGGTTGACGAATGCCGTTATCGCTTCGGTGCCAGCAGGCCGTCCAGCACGACCTGGCAGGCGGCGCCCCACGCCGCGCTGGCCTGGTGGTGATTGAGCATGTCGAGGCCGTCGGCGGTGAAGGTGCCCGGTGTGGCGATGCTCAGACCCAGGCGCTTGAGGCTCTGGTCCGGCTGGCTGCGGGCGCTGGCCAGGCAGTCTTGCAGGTTGCCCAGCACCAGGGCCCGGGCCTGTTCGGCCGGCAGGCCTTTGTCGGCGAGCCATTGCTGCAGGTCATGCAGGAAGAAATAGAACCAGCCGTTCATGCAGGCGCCGACGGTAGCCAGTTCGAAGTGGGCTTCCTGCTCCAGCACCACCAGGTTGCCCAGCGTGGCTAGCAGGTGCTCGGTGTCCGCCTGCGCGGGGCAGACGACTACCGTCGATTGGTTGATCTGCGCGGCATAGGACAACATGGCGCGAGTACAGCGAGCCTGGGGAAAGCGTTGGGCCAGGCTCTCCAGGCTCACGCCGGCGGCCAGCGAAACCAGATGCTGGCCTGGCCGCAGGGTCACTTCGCCAGCCAGCGTCGCGACGGCGTCTGGACGTACGCCGAGCAGCAGCCAGTCGGCCTGCTCGACGACCGCCTGATTGCTCCTGGCGATGCGGCATCCGCATTCGCTGGCCAGCCGCCTGGCACGCTCCGGGTTACGCGGGGACAGGTGGATCGCCCCCTCGAAGCCGCCGCGCCGCAGACCGATGACGACCTTTTCGGTCAATTCGCCGACGCCGAGAATGCCCAGTTCATGCATGATTGTTTCCCCTGGTTGCGAGTCTGGCGCGATGTCATCGCTTTTTGCATCACTGTCTCACCCCAGGGCTGGCGGCGCCTATAACGCCCGGGACAACTCCTGTGAGGTTCATGGCGAGCAGGCAAAGCCCCTGCGATGGGCGAATCCTGCTGGCAATCGTCATTTTCCTTATAGGCCTGCGCGCGATGCCCACGCAGAATCGACTCACCATTCGGAGAGTCATCGGCGTGAACATACGAGAACTACCTGCTGACGATAACGGCTGTGGCTGGTTTCACCTCAGCCCGCAACGTACCCCGCGCCCGGCTCACAGCGGTCATACGCGTGCTCGCTGGGCCGTGATCGGCGCTGGCTTGACCGGGCTTGCCGCGGCCCGCCAACTGGCGTTGAAGTTCCCCGGCGATGAGGTCGTACTGCTCGAAGCGCAGCAGGTCGGCTACGGTTCCTCGGGGCGTAATTCCGGCTTCGCCATCGACTTGCCGCACGATATCGGTGCGCCCGACTACATCGGCGATCCGGCAGTCGCCGGGATGAATCTCAAGTTGAACCTTGCCGCCCAGGCGATCATCCGCAGGCTGGTGACGGAGCATGGCATCGACTGCCAGATGAACCCGCTCGGCAAGTACCAGGCCGCCATCGAGGACAAGGGCCTGCGCGTGCTGGATGCCTACCGCCGCGGCCTGGACAAGCTGGGCCAGGCCTATGAGGTGATCGAGGGGCGCGATCTGCCCGCGCACATCGGCACAGCCTTCTATCGCAAGGCGCTGTTCACGCCGGGCACTATCCTGTTGCAGCCGGCGGCCCTGGTCAAAGGCCTGGCCGACAGCCTGCCGGGCAATGTCAGCCTGTACGAAGGTACGCCGGTCAGCAGCGTCGAGTACGGCGACACGATCACCCTCAGGCATGAGCGTGGCAGCCTGAGCGTCGACAAGCTGGTGCTGACCAACAACGCCTTCGCTTCGCAGTTCGGCTTCCTCCAGGGGCGCCTGCTGCCGGTGTTCACCTACGCCAGCATGACCCGCCGCTTGAGCGACAGCGAACAGGCGCGCCTGGGCGGCAATCCGATCTGGGGCATCATTCCCGCCGATCCGTTCGGCACGACCTTGCGGCGCACCCCCGACCAGCGCCTGCTGGTGCGCAACGGCTTCAGCTTTCAGCCCGATGGCAAGAGCAATCAACGCTGGCTGGACAAGGTCGCGGTCGCCCACCGGCGTTCCTATGAGCGGCGTTTCCCGATGCTCTCTGGGGTCGAGTTCGAATACACCTGGGGCGGTGCGATGGGCATGACCCGCAACCACGCCTCGCATTTCGGCCCATTGGCGCAGAACGTCTTTGGCGCGCTTGGCTGCAACGGCCTGGGCATTACCCGTGGCACCATTACCGGCACGTTGCTGGCCGATTGGCTGGCGGGTGAACGCAACGAGCTGATCGATTTCCTGATCGGCTCCAGTGGGCCGAACCGCAACCCGCCCGAGCCGTTCCTTTCGCTTGGTGTGAACGGCAACCTGTGCTGGGGGCAATATCGAGCGGGGCTGGAAAGCTGAGGGTGTGCCGCTGCTGGGTCCAGTGGCGGCGCCTCGACCAAGAACGGATTGAACAGCCGTCATGTCCCGTTCCGGCGGGCATTTATATGCAGCGTTTTTTCTGGGCTCCCGCCTGCGCGGGAGTGACGATAACGTTCGATCAGTGCCCGGAATTGATCAGCTTTTCCGCATCGTGGCGACGTTTGCGGAAGGAGCAGGGCGTCTCGCCGAACTGCTTGCGGAACCACAGGATGAAGTGCGAGGCATCGGAGAAGCCGGTGGCATAGGCGATCTGGGTGACGTGCTGGCTGGTGTTCATCAGCAGGCGCTTGGCATGGTCCAGGCGCAGCTTGCGCCAGTAGTGGGCGGGCGATTCATTGGTGTTGGACATGAACGCGCGGTGCAACTGGCGCTCGTTGGTGCCGATGCTTTGCGCCACTGCGCGCAATGAGCTGGGAGTATCCATGTGCGTGCGCATGTAGTGGATGGCCCGTTCGACGAGGTCGTTCTTGTACACGTGCAACTCGGTGACAGGCGCTTTCTCCGGTGCGGTCTGGCGCTGGATTTCCTCGTCGTTCACCAGCAGGTATTCCAGGCCTTTCTGCGCGCGGATCGAGCCGCAGTGGCGGCTGATCAGGTTGGCGGCCAGGTCGATGGCGGTGCCGCCGGGACAGGTGGTGATGCCATCGTCGTCGACGAAGCTCTTGTCCACCAGCACGTCGGCCTTGGGAAAGCGTTCGATGAATTCTTCGCGGATGGTGAAGTGCACCGCGCAGCGGCGACCATCGAGCAGGCCGGCCTTGCCGAGCACGAACGAGCCGGAGCAGAGGGCGATGATCGGCGTCTTCGCCGCGTGCAGCTCGCGTAGCAACTGCAACAGCCATTGCGGAGGGTCGCGGGTTTCGCTGAGCAGGCCACCGGCGAGGATCACGTAGTCGTATTCGCCGATCACGCTCAAGGGCTTGGTCGGCGCAATGGGCATGCCACAGCTGGCGGTGATCGGCCCGTCGCTGCAGGTCATCCAGTCCCACTTACAGAAGATCTGCTGGCTGCGGAATGACTTGTCGGCGGCGAACCTGAGCGAGTCGACCAAGCCGGCGACGGGCACCAGGGTGAACTGGTTCATCAGGATGAAGCCGACGCGCAGGTCTGGTTTGACCCGTTTCTCTGCGCTGTCTTCACCAGGGGTTTCATAGACGCTTGACGTTTTCATTATTGTTTTCCCTCACGAATGGCTGGTTGGTCGAGGCATTCGAAAAGTCGCCGAAGCGGCAAGGTCGGAATCTATCTGTTCCTTGAGCACCCAGCATAGGCGGGTGCGACTGTCTCAAATATAACAGCCGACACGCTGAATATAAGATTTATGACATGGGCTGCAGCGACCGTGGATCGGTGCTTGCACGGTTCGGCAGGGTCAGTGCGTGGCGGCGGTTTTCTTATATAAATAAACGCCCTCTTCCTATTGCCGAGGGGCTGGCGTTGCCATGCTGATCCGAAAGATCATGGCTGCCTTTCATACTCGCTTGCCCGGTGGGCGTATACACCCGTGCATTGGGTTTCATCGTCGAAGGTCCGTAACGGATGACCACACAAGAAGTAGAGCGACACATCAGAGGCTATCGGCGGCTGATTCCTTCCCTGACGGCATTGGTGGAGTTCGAGGCGGTGGCGCGCCACGCCAGTTTCACCGTCGCGGCGAAGGAGTTGGGCGTGACCCAGGCGGCGGTCAGCCGGCAGGTCCGTTTTCTCGAAGAGACGCTCGCGGTCAAGTTGTTCCATCGCCTGCATCGTTCGATCAGGCTCACCCATGAAGGCGAGACGCTGTATGCGGTGGTGGCCGAGTCGATGCAGAAGATGGCCAGTGTGTTCGATACGCTCGCCACGGGGACCGGCACTCGCGAGCTGGTGCTGACCACCACGGCGTCCTTTTCCCAGTTCCGCGTGCTGCCCCGGCTGGCCGCGTTGAGGCAGGCCCAGCCCAACCTGAAGCTGCGCCTGACCACCCAGATGTTTACTGCCGACCTGCGCCATCACGATATCGACCTGGCGGTGCGCTATGGCAACGGCGCCTGGTCCGATGGCACCTCGATCCTGCTGTTCGGCGAAGAGGTGTTTCCCATCTGTTCGCCGGCCTGGCTAGAGAGCAACGGCGTGCCACAGACGCTCGACGAGTTGGCCGGCGCCGAGCTGATCGACTCCGACATGACCTCCGAAGGCTGGATCAACTGGGGCGCCTGGTTCCGTGGCATCGGCGCCAAGCCGGTGCCGCTCAACTACGCCCTGCGTTGCAGCCTCTACAGCGACACGGTGCAGGCCGCCCGCCATGGCCAGGGCGTGGCGCTCGGCTGGGGGCGTTTGCTGGAGGATATGCTGGCCAGTGGCGAGCTGGTGCGGCTCACGGATTTTTCCCTGAGCGTCAGGGACTCCTACTACGTGGTCCTGCCCAATGGCCGGACTATGACGCCGATGGTCGAGGCCGTGGTCGATTGGTTAAGGGGAGAGCCTGTGCCCGCCGCTCCTATGCCCTGAGTCGGAAAGCTCCCAGAGCGTCATTCCCGCGCAGGCGGGAATCCAAAGACGTCGACTCCATTGGATTCCCGCCTGCGCGGGAATGACGATTGTCTTGTGGGTGTCGACCTGGAGCATGGCATCTGAGATGCAGGGTGAACCGAGCTGCTCACTCAGCGCTTGTTTTGCCCAGCCTGGGTGGGGCGAAGGGAACGTGTCGTATGGCTGCGAGTCCTGACCCGCCCGACGAACAGTGGCAATTTGAGGCAGGAGCGAGCACACGCCACAACTGGCTTAACTATTCGTCATTCCCGCGCAGGCGGGAATCCAAAGACGTCGACTCCACTGGTTTCCCGCCTGCGCGGGAATGACGATTATCTTGCGTCTGCTTTTCGTCCCTGTCCGGGCAAGGCTCGAACTGTTCCTGCATCCGTATTCGCAAGCGTCGGTACGCTGCCCTGGGGGCACGAGGCTTCGCTGAAATAACCGATATAGAGCCTATTCGACCATGGTCGGCAATGTCGCATACGTACAACGATGCGGCGAGGCTGGTCGGTTTCGACTGTGTTGTCTTGTCTAGCTTGGAGGCGATGCATGTTCACGGAGGGTCATGCCTGTCATCCCGTGAGCGTGTTGCAGCACTTCATAACAAGTCCAATAGAAGGCCTCAACATGACTACAAGCACGCAACGTCCTGGTGACGAGTTGGCGCAGGGCTTCAAGCCGCGCCATATCACCATGCTTTCGATTGCCGGCATCATCGGTGCCGGCCTGTTCGTCGGTTCCGGGCATGCCATTGCCGCTGCCGGTCCCTCCGCGATCCTCGCCTATGTCATGGCTGGCGCCTTGGTGGTGCTGGTGATGCGCATGCTCGGCGAAATGGCGGTCGCCAGTCCCGACACCGGGTCGTTCTCGACCTATGCCGACCATGCCATCGGGCGCTGGGCCGGCTTCACCATCGGCTGGCTGTACTGGTGGTTCTGGGTGCTGGTGATCCCCATCGAGGCCATCGCCGCCGGCGTGGTGCTGAACAACTGGTTCCCACAGTTCGACGCCTGGTTCTACGCGCTTTCGGTGACCGTCCTGCTGACCGCGACCAACCTGTTCAGCGTGGGCAAGTACGGCGAGTTCGAGTTCTGGTTCGCCATGCTCAAGATCATCGCCATCGTCGCGTTCATCGGCCTCGGTCTGGCGGCGTTGTCCGGTGTATTGTCGGGCCGCGAAGTCAGTGGCCTGCAGAAGCTGGTCAGCGAGCACGGCGGTTTCATGCCCAACGGCTGGACGGCGATCATCGGTGCGCTGCTGACCACCATGTTCAGTTTCGTCGGCACCGAAGCGGTGACCATCGCCGCCTCCGAGTCGAAGGACCCGGCGAAGAACATCGCCCGTGCGACCCGTTCGGTGATCTGGCGCATCAGCGTGTTCTACCTGCTGTCGATCTTCGTGATCATCTCCGTGGTGGCGTGGAACGATCCGCTGTTGCCGGTGCAGGGTTCCTACCAGCGCGCCCTGGAGATCATGAACATCCCCTATGCGAAATTCCTCGTCGATCTGGTGGTGCTGGTGGCGGTCGCCAGTTGCCTGAACTCGTCGATCTACATCGCTTCGCGCATGGTCTACTCGCTTGGCAAGCGCGCCGACGCGCCGGCGATCGTCAGCCGCACTTCGTCGTCCGGTGTGCCGCGTGGCGCGGTGATCGCCAGCACCCTGATCGGCATGCTGGCGACCATCGTCAACTACTTCGCGCCCGCCCAGGTGTTCTCGTTCCTGCTCGCCAGCTCGGGTTCCATCGCCCTGCTGGTGTACCTGGTGATCGCTTTCTCGCAATTGCGCATGCGCTCGATCCTGCAACAGCGCAAGATCAAGCTGGAGTTCAGGATGTGGCTGTTCCCGTGGCTGACCTACGCGGTGATCCTGTTCATCGTCTTTGCCCTGGGCGTGATGTTCGTCATGCCTGAGCATCGCCTCGAAGTGACGTCGACCTTTGCCTTGGCGGTGGTGATTACCCTGCTGGGTATGATCACCAGCAAGCGGCATGCGCGGGCAGTGCCGCCGGCAGCGAGGGTGGTGCGTTCGTAAGAGTCACGGCTTCGCGTGCCGAGTTCGTGCGCGAAGCCGTAGTGGACTCAAAGGTCGATCACCAGGTCCGAAGTCGGCCGGCTGCAGCACAACAGGCGCAGGCCCTTGTCGATCTCGCGCTGGCGAATGCCACCGTTGTGCTTCATCTCCACACTGCCTTCCAGGATGGCGGTCTTGCAGGTGCCACAGACCCCCTGGCTGCATGACGAGGGGACAATGGCGCCTGCCTTTTTCGCTGCGGACAGCACGGTCTGCTCGGCGGTCATGGTGAACGCCTTGCCCGAGCGTGCCAGGCGCACGGTGAAGGTGTCCTGGGCCTGATCGGCGCCCGTTTCGGCAGGGGCAGGTTCGACGGCGATCTCTGCCGAGATATCGAAGCTTTCCTGGTGGTAGTGGGCCAGGTCGAAACCACCGCTCTCCAGCAGCGACTTGGTTGCGGTCATGTAGCCCTGAGGCCCACAGGTAAAGACTTCACGCTCCTTGAAATCCGGCACCTGGGCTTGCAGCTCGGCCAGCGACAGGCGCCCGAGAGGGCCTTGCCAGTCCGGCTCGTCGCCATGGCCTTCGCAGATGAACAGGGTGCGAAAGCGCACACCGCTACGCTGCAAACGCTCCAGTTCGTCACGGAAGATGATGTCCTTCGGCGTGCGCGCGCTGTGGACGAAGACGATATCGACTTCGGCATGCAGGTCAGCGGCAGCTCGCGACATCGCCATCAACGGCGTGATGCCCGAGCCAGCGGAGAGATACAGCAGCTTGCGCGCCGGCGCCGCCACCGGCGTGAAGTTGCCGGCCGGGCCGGAGGCAACCAGCGCCTGACCTGCACGCAGGTTGTCGTGCAGCCAGTTAGAGACCACGCCACCCGGTACGCGCTTGACCGTGATCGAGAAGGTGAACGGCCGGGTCGGCGTCGACGACAGGGTGTAGCAGCGCGAGATCGTCTGCCCGTCGATCACCGGCGACACGGTGAGGAACTGGCCGGGCTCGTAGGCAAGGGCGCTGTAGGCCGGGCAGCGGAAGATGAAGGTCTTCACGTCGTGGGTTTCATCGACCACGCTCAGGCAGTCGATGGACTTGCTGTCGCCGCTGGTCCACTGGGCGCCGTAGGCGGCCCAGTGGTTGCTGTCGGCGAAGCGTTGCTCGGCGCGCAGGCCGGCGATGTCGTGCAGCATGTTCATCACGGGCCTCACACGCCGTGCGCGGCGAGGCGCGCGGCGTACCAGCGGGAGAACTGGTCGACGTAGCTCTCGGTGAAGGCCGAGAACGGGCCGGGTGCATAGCCGGGGTCCTGGGTGCCGCTGTGGGTGATACCGACCAGGCTGGCGTCCTGCTGGTTGGTGGCGATCCAGACCTCGGTCAGTTTCTGCAGGTCGTAATCGACGCCTTCGACGGCATCGGCGTGCACCAGCCACTTGGAGCGCACCAGGGTACGGTCCGGCGACAGCGGGATGATGTAGGTGATCACCGCGTGGTCGCTCATCACGTGGGTCCAGGAATTGTGGGTCCACATATGGGTGTCGCCCAGGTCGCGGCGGGTCAGTTCGCCGAACAGCTTGGTGCAGGCCACTTCGGTGCTGAGGGTCTGCGATTCGCCACGCCCGGCGATCACCAGGCGCTGGGTGCGGAACTGGGTCACGGCGTCTTCGCCAAGGTATTCGACGGGCGCGCAGATATGGCCCTCGCTTTCCCAGTTCTTCTGCGTGTCATTGTTGCGCTGGAAGTATTCGTCCAGGGCCTTGAGCGAGTCCTCGCCCATGCCGTCGGTGCAGAAGCCGAAGTCTTCCGGCAGGAAGGACGCGGTCAGTTCCGGGTGGGTACCCGCGCAGTGGTAGCACTCGCGGTTGTTTTCCATCACCAGTTTCCAGTTGCCGTTCTCGATGATCTCCGCCTCGTAGGCGATCTTGGCGTTGGTCAGGTCATAGGGCGCGAAACGCGGGGTCATGGTCTGCTCCAGCACGGCGATATCGTCCGGCGGGGTATCGCTCAGGCAGACGAAGATGTGCGTGCCGACTACTTTGCAATGCACCGGGTGAAGGCTGCGGCACTTGGGATCGAAGTCCTTGCCCATGTGCGCGGCGTGCTTGAGGCTGCCGTCGAGGTCGTAGGTCCACTGGTGGTAGGGGCAGACCAGCATGCCGACGCTGGACTTGCCGGCATCCTTGAGGCGCGCGCCGCGATGGCGGCAGACATTGCGATAGGCCTGTACCTGCTCGTCGTCATCGCGTACGAGGATGATCGACGACTTGCCGATGTCGATGGTCGACACGTCGCCGGGCTCGGCGACATCGGCGGTGACGCCAACCAGTATCCAGTGCTTGGTGAAGAAAATATCGACGTCGGTGTCGAACACATCCTGGCGGCCGAACAGCTCGCCATTCATACCGAAGCCGGGTTGACGGGAGACGACGAGGTCACGGTGGGATTTGACGGGCGCAATGTTCATTGTTGTCCTCAGGCGTTTTTTTTCAGTACATCACGTGTGCTGTGAGCCGATTTTCTGAGGGGGTAGATGGGGCGTCAACGCGCCTATTTTTACCGTTCGCATTACTTCCGGTAATGCGTCGAAATGGTGCGTGGATTTGCCCTGCAGGCCACGGGTGATGGGCGTTTCGCTTGTTCGGGAAAAACACGAAAAAAGCCGCGAAAGCCCTTGTGCGAGCGGTCGCGCTGAGACGGGCCCGGCCCCTTCGCGACGCGCTCAATGGAGGGCGTTGCGCGAGCGCAGACGGAACTGGTTCGGCCCCATCTCGTAGAAGTCGCGGAAGCGTCGGCAGAAGTGCGAAAGCGTGGCGAAGCCACTCGCCACCGATACCTCGCGAATGGTCTTGTTGGTGTACTGCAGCAACTGGCGCGCGTGGGTCAGGCGCAGTTCCAGGTAGTAGCGCATCGGTGGGGCGCTCATGTGCCTTGAAAAGGTGCGTTCCAGGCCTCGTCGCGAGACACCGGCATGGGCGGCGATATCTTCCAGCGGTACCGGCTCTTCGATATTGCTGTGCATGAGTTCCAGCGCCGTTACCAGCGGTGGCGGCAGCCTGGGGTCGATATCGATGCGTGCGCTTTCACCGCCATAGTGCTTGCCGTCGCAGTGCTGGGCATCGTCGATGGCACTGGCCAATTCGGCGCCGGCTACATTACGCACCAGTTCCAGCATCATGCTGGTGGAACTGGTGGCGCCCGCGCAGCTCATCCGTTTGCCATCGAAGGCGTGGGCGAACGGGGTAACGCTGACCTTGGGATACAGCTCGGCGATCATTGCCATGCCATCCGGATTGACCGCGCAGGCATGGCCATCCAGCAGCCCGGCCTCCGCGAGGAAATAGGCGCCGTTCCACAGGCCGCCAAGCAGTGTCGCGGCCCTGTCGGCGGCGCG
Source organism: Pseudomonas sp. LRF_L74 (assembly GCF_965644255.1). Taxonomy (NCBI): domain Bacteria; kingdom Pseudomonadati; phylum Pseudomonadota; class Gammaproteobacteria; order Pseudomonadales; family Pseudomonadaceae; genus Pseudomonas; species Pseudomonas sp. LRF_L74. The sequence goes on from NZ_CBFFRH010000002.1 coordinate 395,193, forward strand.
CAGGCATTCACGCAAATGAGGGCTTGCGTACGGTCGCACGCGCGGTCCACCACAGACCAGCAGGACATCCTGGTGCGTGGCATGCAGGTCATACCGGGCGGGTACACGAATGCCGAGGTCGCTGGTGACCCTGTCTCCGTTGCCGAACAGGCGGATATCGAACAGCGTCGTTGCCGCAATGCTGTTGGCACTGACCAGTACGTCCAGAGCTGCGGCGAAGGTCACCATGGAGAAGTGCTCGCACAAAAAGAACGACACCCGCCGGGGCGGACCGAAAGCGCGGGATGCGAGATCCGAATACCTCAGGTTCCTGCGGCGCAATGTGCTTTCGAATGCCGTGCCGTATCTCACGCTTCGCCTCCTGATGACGAACGCCGCCTGGTTTCAACTGGCCTGGTAGCTGGTCTTCACCTTGGTGAAGAACTCGCGGGCGTGGCTGCCTTGCTCGCGGGGGCCATAACTGGAACCGCGATTGCCGCCGAACGGCACGTGATAGTCGACGCCTGCGGTCGGCAGGTTGACCATCACCATGCCGGCCGAGGAGTGGCGCTTGAAATGCTCGGCATGCCTGAGCGAGGTGGTGACGATCCCGGCGGACAGGCCGAACGGCGTGTCTTCGGCGGCAGCGAAGGCGGCCGGGTAATCGCGGACCTTGAGCACGCTGAGCACCGGTCCGAAGATTTCCTCGCGGTAGATGCGCATGTGCGGCTGCACGTCGAGGAACAGGGCCGGGGTCAGGAACAGGCCGCCGCTGGGATGCTCCAGGCGTTCGCCGCCGCAGGCCAGGGTCGCGCCTTCGTCGAGCCCGGACTGGATGAAGGCCTGGTCGGTCTCCAGCTGTTTTTCATCCACCACCGGGCCGATATCGGTGGTCGCGTCGAGGGCGTTGCCGACCTTGAGCGCACGGGTGCGTTCGACCAGCCGCTCGATGAAGCGGGGGTAGATGCCTTCGGTGACGATCAGTCGCGAACTGGCGGTGCAGCGCTGCCCCGTGGAGAAGAACGAGCCCTGGATGGCGACATCCAGGGCCACGTCGAGGTCGGCGTCGTCGAGCACGATCAGCGGGTTCTTGCCGCCCATTTCCAACTGCACCTTGGCCATGCGTTGCACGGCGATACTGGCGACCTGGCGGCCGGTGCCCTCGGAGCCGGTGAAGCTGATGGCGTTGACTTGCGGGTGGCGGACCAGGGTGTCGCCGACACTGCGGCCAGGACCGATCAGCAGGTTGAACACGCCTGCCGGCAGACCCGAGCGGGAAATGATTTCCGCCAGCGCCCAGGCCGAGGAGGGCACCAGTTCGGCGGGCTTGAACACCACGCTGTTGCCGAAGCACAGCGCCGGGGCGATCTTCCACGCCGGGATGGCGATGGGGAAGTTCCAGGGCGCGATGATGCCGACCACGCCGACGGCGTGACGGGTCACGTCGATACCGACGCCGGTGCGCACCGACTCGTACTTTTCACCTGACGCCCGTAGTGCCTCCTGGGCGTAGAACTTGAACGAGCGCGCGGCGCGGTCCACTTCGCCAAGCGCCTCGCGCACCACTTTGCCTTCCTCGCGGGCGAGCAGGGTGGCCAGTTCCTGGCGACGTACGAGGATTTCGCTGCCGATGCAATCCAGTACATCGGCACGCTGCTGCGGATTGCTTTGCGCCCAGGCTGGCTGGGCACGGTGGGCGGCGTCGATGGCGCGCTCGGTAAGGGCCTGATCGGCCCGCACGAAACGCTCGATCACCTCGCCGGGGTTGGACGGATTACGATTGTCCAGCAGGTTGCTGTCGTCGTTCGTATCGACGAAAGCACCGTCGACGTAGCTGCTCTTGATCTCCGGGGTCATACGCTGCGCATCCTTTTCTCGGGGGCCTGGCGGGCGACGAAATCGCTGATGTTGTCCACCGCGCTGTCCATCAGCAGTTGCATGGCATCCTCGCTGCTCCAGGCGATGTGCGGGTTGAGGATGAAGTCGTCGCGGCCGATCAGTTGGAACAGCGGATTGCTCGGGTGCAACGGCTCCTGCTCGACCACGTCGAGGGCGACGCCGCCCAGCCGGCCCGCTTGCAGCGCTTCGATCAACGCCGCCTCGTTGACGATGCCGCCGCGTCCGGTGTTGATCACCAGGGCGTCGGCTTTCATCAGTGCCAGTTTGTCGGCATCGATCAGGTTGTGGGTCTGCGGGGTCAGCGGGCAGTTGATCGACAGCACGTCGCAGCTTTTCAGCAGCTCGGTGAGCGGGCGGCAGTCATGGCCGCTGCGCTGGCCGCCACGGTCTTCGAAAAACACCTGCATGCCCAGGTTACGGGCCAGCTCGGCGAGGCGCAGGGCGATGGGGCCACTGCCGATGATCGCCAGCCGCTTGCCACGTACGTCGCGGATGCGGTGGTCGAAGTAGATATTCTTGTACTCGGCCTCGCCCGCATGCACCTGGCGCATCAAGCGGGTGAAGGCCGCCGGGCGACGCAGCAGCTCGAAGATCATCGCCAGGCTGTGCTCGGCCACCGTGTTGGCGGCGTAGCCGGGCACGCTGGCGACTTCGATGCCGTTGGCCTCGCAGTAATCGACATCGACGATGTCGCGGCCGGTCAGGGCCAGGGAAATCATCTTCAACTTGGGCAACTGGCGCAGATGCTCTTCACGCAGCGGTACGCTGCAGGTCAGGGCGATGGTGGCCTCCCTGAGGTGCTCCAGCACTTGCTCAGGCTGGGTGTAGGCGTATTGCTGCCAGGTATGCGCGCAGTCCGGATGTTTCAGGCGCGTGGAGGGTGCCAGGCCCTCGTCGTCGAGAAATACGATGTGTTGGTTCACGCGAGGCTCCTTACTTCTTCTGCGCCGGCACGTAGCCGGCCGGGGCCATGGCCACCAGGCGCTTGGTGATGAAACTGGCATCGCGGTCGTAGTCCTCCAGCGACTCCTTGCGTACCAGGGCATCACGTACCATGTGCGCGCCGAAGAAGCGCAAGGGCTCGGGCGGCAGCAACTTCATTTTCTGGTCGACCAGGCCGCAGTTGGCCCACTCGTCGTTGGCGTGCTCGACCAGCGATTTGATGATGCGGCTGGCGAACACCGTGGTGGCCACGCCGTTGCCGGAGAAGCCGATGCCATAGGCGATGTTCTGGTGATGATCGAGGTAGCCGAAGTTGGGCAAGCCTTTCATGGCGCGGTCGATGGGGCCGGTCCAGCTGCTGACCACGGGCACGTCTTGCAACTGCGGATACAGACGGCGCAATTCGGCGGCGACCTTGTCGGCGGCCGGCGACGGTTTTTCGTAGAGGTCACCGATGCGCCCGGCGAAGGCGAACTGGCCCAGGGGCTTGCCGAACACCACCCGGCCGTCCGGGGTGTTGCGCCAGTAGTTGAGCACGGTGCGTGAGTCGGTCATGCACTCGCCGGCGCGGAAACCGATGGCGTCGAGCCTGGCCTTGACCGGAGCGGTGGCGACCATGTCGCTGGACATGACCGCGATCATCCGCCGCAGCTCGGGGAACTGTGCGCCCCAGGCATTGAGCGCCAGTACCACGCGGTCTGCTTTCACTTGGCCCTTGGCGGTGTGAACCACTGGATGCTTGCCGCGTTGCAACTGAGTGAACGGTGACTTCTCGTAAATCTTCACGCCAAGCTTCAGGGCTACACGACGCAGCCCGCGAGCGAGCATGGCCGGTTGCACGGTAGCGGCGTTGGGATCATAGATACCGCCGAGCACCAGCGGTGAGCCCATGCGGCTCTGGATGGCATGGCGATCCAGTTCCTGAAACGGATTGACCCCGAGGTTTTGCAGGCCGTCGGTGAGCACCCGCCAGGAGTTCATCTGCCGCGTGTTGGTGGCTGACCATAGCCAGCCGTCCTTGCGGTACTGGGCGTCGATGCCGTGCTCCTCGCAGAAGCTGCCGATCTCGTCGATGGCCGACTCGGCCGCTTCGCAAATACGCCGTGCTTCGACGTCACCGCAGATGGTCCGCACTGACAGGTATTTGCCCCACCAGTTGGTGGCGATGCCACCGTTACGCCCGCTGGCACCGGAGCCACAGCGGTCGCGTTCGACGATGACGATGGTTTTTTCCGGGTGAGCCTGTTTCAGGCGGATCGCCGACCACAGGCCAAGAAAGCCGCCACCGACGATGCACACGTCGGCTTGAATCGATTCCTGCAGGGAAGGAGCGAGGTCGCTGTCCAGGTCGAGCGCCTGGGCATACCAGAATCCGCGATACATAGTGAGGTGCCTTTTGAGCCTGTTGGTTTTTCCCACATGATGCTCAGCCGGCCTGGGCCAGGGATATTACAGGCATGACAGTTGATAGAAGGCTGGTGTTGTCGTGCTACGACGTTGGCTGCGTTGAGGCGGGAGCGGACATTCGTGCGATGACGGTTATTACGCGGTGTGTTTTAACCGTCATTCCCGCGAAGGCGGGAATCCAAATGCGCTGGATCTTCTGGATTCCCGCCTTCGCGGGAATGACGAGGATATAGACCGATCATCGGGCGAATGTCCGCTCCCGCCTCGCTGCTGCCATTCAAGCTAAAACGACAACATCCCCAACCTGACGAGAGCGAAAACCGCGCTCAGAGCTGGCCGAATGCCTGGATCTCGATGCGATAGTCCGGCCTGGCCAAGGTGGCGCCGACGCAGGCGCGCACCGGCGGCTGATCACCGACCCAGGCATCGTAGACCTCGTTCATCGCCACGAACTCATTCATGTCCGCGAGCCAGAGCTGCATGCGGGTGAGGTTGGCTTTGCTCGCGCCGATCTGTGCCAGCCACTGTTCGAGCTGTGCGAGTACGTCGCGGGTCTGCTCGGCGATATCGCCATAAGGCGCGCAGGCGACGATCCCGGAGGTTTCGATGCGACCGTCGACCAGCACCATCTGGCTGGCGCGGGCGCCGGGGTTGATGCGTTCGATCATGGCGATTCCTTGAGGTGTTTTCTGTGGCCTTGAGGGGGCTTATGAGGCTCGGGCAGATGCAAAAGCTAGAACAACACGTACGTCTTGCGCAGCGTCTCGCGGATGTCCCACACACCTTCGCAGTTCTCCGGAAACAGCACGGCGTCGCCAGCGCGCAATTCCACCGGCTCGCCACCGTCGGCAGTGAAGGTGCACCAGCCGCTGACGATATGGCTGAACTCGCGGTTCTTCAGGTGACGACGGAACACTCCGGGGCTGCTCTCCCACACGCCGATGCTGGCGCCGACCGTCTCGGCGCTCTGGTGCTGGCCGGTGGCGGCCTGCGCGACGGGCTCGCCGATAGGCAGGCGTGCCGGGGTGAACTCATCCAGCGCACAGGCGCTGGCATTGCGAACGACGGTCAGGGCTTGGCTCATTGAGACTCCTTCAGGTTGCGGGCGGATGAACGGCAAGTTGCTTTCTGCTGGCCTTTGCCTATGTCTCCGAAGACGGCTGCCTACGCTCAGGAATACGCCGGTCAGGACTTCCTGCCGGGTGGAAAGTTGTGATCCATGACTATCGCATCGGTTTAGCCAGGCGATATATAACGAGTAAGACGAGTGATCTTATTTTAAAGCGTGTCGGCAACTTTATGTTCGGCTGAAATATCTGCTGCCCGATCCCTGCGATTGGCGGGGGCTTGATGATGGATACGGCGCCGCCCTGGGAACTTTGGCGAACGCTAGGAATTCCATAAATCACTGATTTCAAGGCGATTGATTGGCTGTCTGGCTTTGCAAGATTGTCCGGCATGCGCAGAAACGGACGTGTCGAAATACCATAAATTGACGCTTCCATCCTATTTTGCGATTGGGCACGGCGCTAGATTAGGAAACATTCACCAACTACTGAAAAGTTCCCTGGGCGCTGGGTTTCGGACTTGCCGATCGCTGGCCACGTGTAGCGATAAAAGGGAAATAACAAGAAATTCTTGGCCACTTCTGAAACGCTCAAACTTACTGGGCGGCCTGCCAATCCGGTGTCGATAATCGTTTTAAAGATAAAACGAATTCGGCTTAGTTATTGGTCATAAATATAATAAAGAGGGTCGTATGAGTACCGCCGATGAAATCCTCTCGGTAAAGAACATATTCAAGGTGTTCGGTCCCAACCCGGACCAGGCCATGGACATGCTGCGCCAGGGCGCCGACAAGAACGAGATATTCAAGAAGACCGGTCATGTCGTCGGCGTCTTCGACGCGAGTTTCTCGGTCAAGCGCGGCGAGATATTCGTCATCATGGGCCTGTCCGGCTCGGGCAAGTCGACTATGGTGCGCTTGTTCAACCGGCTGATCGAACCCACCTCCGGCAGCATCCACCTGAACGGTCGGGAAATCACCGGGCTTGCGGACAAAGAGTTGCTCGACGTGCGGCGCAAGGAAATGGGCATGGTCTTCCAGTCCTTCGCCCTGATGCCGCACATGAGCGTGCTGGAGAACACCGCCTTCGGCCTGGAGATCGGCGGTGTCAGTGAGAAGGAGCGCCATGGCCGGGCGCGCGAAGCGCTGCGCCAGGTTGGCCTGGAAGGGCATGAGCACAGCTATCCGCACCAGCTTTCCGGCGGCATGCAACAGCGCGTCGGCCTGGCCCGTGCGCTGGCCAACGACCCGACCATCCTGTTGATGGACGAAGCCTTCTCCGCCCTCGATCCGCTGATCCGCAGTGAGATGCAGGGCGAGTTGATCCGCCTGCAGGCCGAGCAGCAGCGCACCATCATCTTCATCTCCCACGACATCGAAGAGGCGGTACGTATCGGCCATCGCATCGCGATCATGGAAGGCGGCAAGGTCGTGCAGGTCGGCACGCCGCAGGAGCTGATCAACCAGCCGGCCAACGAGTACGTGCGGACGTTCTTCAAGAGCTTCGACAGCTCACGCGTGCTTACTGCCGGGGATGTCGCGCGGTTCGATCCACAGGCCGTCTGCCGGCTCAACGGCAAGGCACCGAGCTTCGCTGCCGGGGTGCCGTTCGGCTATCTGGTGGATGAGCGTGACCAGTTGCTTGGCGTGGTCGGCACCGATGCCGAGGGCGCCTGCGTCGGCGAGCGCCACAACTTGCACGAGACCCAGCCGGTGTACACCGACACGCCGTTGCATGAGGTGCTCGATATCGCTGCCGCGTTGCCATACCCGGTTCCCGTTCTGGACCATGCGGGCGCGTTCAAAGGCACGCTGTCGAAGAACCAGTTGCTGCAGACCCTGAGCCGCCACTGAGCCCGCTCAGTTCTACCCGAGAGGTAAGCCACGATGTCCGAGTTCAGCCTTCTGGACCCGTTCCAGTCCGTCACCATTCCGTTGGGCGATTGGGTGGAAAGCACCCTCAACTACCTGGTGCACAATTTCCGCGACGTGTTCCGCGCCATTCGCTGGCCCATCGACCAGGTGCTCAACGGCATCGAGTTCGTTCTGCAGAGCATCCCGCCGAGCATCGGCATCATCCTTTCTTCGTTGCTGGGCTGGCAGATGGCGGGCAAACGCATGGCGCTGCTGTGCTTCATTACCCTGACGTTGCTGGGGCTGATCGGCGTCTGGTCCGAGTCGATGACCACCCTGGCCCTGGTGCTGACCTCGGTGTTCTTCTGCGCGGTGATCGGCATTCCTCTGGGCATCGTCTGCGCCCGCAGCGATTCGCTGGAGCGGGTCATCCGGCCGCTGCTCGACGCCATGCAGACGCTGCCGGCCTTCGTCTACCTGGTGCCGGTGGTGATGCTGTTCGGTATCGGCAACGTCCCCGGCGTGCTGGTGACCATCGTCTTCGCCTTGCCGCCGCTGGTGCGCCTGACCAACCTGGGCATCCGCCAGGTGCCGGAAGACAAGATCGAGGCCGCTCGCGCCTTCGGTTGCACACCTCGGCAGATGCTGCTGCGCGTGCAACTGCCGCTGGCCACCTCGACCATCATGGCCGGGGTCAACCAGACCCTGATGCTGTCGCTGTCGATGGTGGTCATCGCCTCGATGATCTCGGTCGGCGGCCTGGGCCAGATGGTCCTGCGCGGCATCGGTCGCCTGGACATGGGCCTGGCCACCGTCGGAGGCGTCGGCCTGGTGCTGCTGGCGATCTTCCTCGACCGCCTGACCCAGGCCATGGGCGCGCGCAGCAGCGCCGACCCGAGCCTGCGCTGGTACCACACCGGCCCGGTCGGCCTGGCTCTACGCCTGCTCGGCCCTCGACACGTCGAAGAGCGGCGCAAGACCGCCTGATTCTACCTCTCTCAGATCTGCCGTACTCGATAAAAACCAGAAGAAGGTATGCGACATGAATGACTTCAAGATCCCCCGTGGTTTCCTGCGCTGCGCATCGGTGCTGGCCCTGACCACCTTGTCTTGGTGGGCCAACGCGTCGGCGGACAAGCCCGGCGATGGCGTGAAGATCACGCCGATCTTTCCGTCGGTGGCCGAGGAGCGTTTCCGTGGCGAGATCGCCATGGCTGGCCTGACCGAGCTGGGCTACAAGGTCCAGGAGCCCAAGGAAACCGAATACGCGACGATGTTCCTGGCACTGGCCTATGGCGATGCCGATTTCACCGTGCATTTCTGGGATAAGTTGCATGACAGCTTCTACCAGAAAGCCGGTGGTGACAGTGCCATGGTCAGGGCTGGGGTGGTCATGCCCGGCGTGCTCCAGGGTTACCTGATCGACAAGAAGACCGCCGAAGCGCACCACATCAAGTACATCACCGACCTGCAGAAACCGGAGATCGCCAAGCTGTTCGACGCCGATGGCGACGGCAAGGCCGACCTCACCGGCTGCAACCCGGGCTGGGGCTGCGAGCTGATCATCAATCACCAGATCAAGGCCTACGACCTGGACAAGACTGTGCACGTCAACCAGGGCTCGTACTTCGCCCTGATGGCCGACACCATCGCCCGCTACAAGGAAGGCAAGTCGATCCTTTACTACACCTGGGTGCCGCAATGGATGTCCAGCGTGCTGGTCGAGGACCGCGACGTGGTCTGGCTGGAGGTGCCGAAGACCGATCTGCCGGGTGGCAAGAACGACGTCAACACCACCTACAAGGGCAAGAACCTGGGCTTCGCGGTGGATCAGGTCGAGGCGGTGCTGAACAAGGACTTCGCCGAGAAGAACCCGGCGGCGGTGAAGTTCCTATCGCTGGTGCAACTCGCGACGGCTGACGAGAGCGCGCAGAACTTCAAGATGCAGCAGGGCGAGAACAAACCGGCCGATATCCACCGCCACACCCAGGAGTGGATCGCCGCTCACCGCGCGCAGTTCGATGAATGGCTGAAAGCGGCTCGCGAAGCGGCGAAGTAAGCGATTTCATCTGGAGCCTGTTCCCGTCATTCCCGCGAAGTCGGGACATCGGCTCCATCGCTGATCCGCGTTTGTGCTGGCCCGAAGAGGAATATTCCAGAAGACGTAGGGTGGGGTGGATGACGCTCTTTTCATCCACCATTTGCGCCGTGTGTTGGTGGATGAAAAGAGCGTCAGCTACGCGCCCCGATCCACCCTGCGGACTGCTACGAGGCCAAAGCGGACGTTTGTCCGGTGATCGTTATTGCGCAGTGTGTGTCATCGTCATTCCCGCGAAGGCGGGAACCCAGAAGAGCCTTTAGCGCTTGTTTATTTGGGTTCCCGCCTTCGCGGGAATGACGATAAATAGAAACGAACGTCCGCTCCTGCCTCAAAGCCGCCAAGCCGAAACGTCAAAAGACTCCAGCCGCCTGGCTCGACCCGGGCGGCTCATCAGAATAATGAAAAGGTGACCGTGACCATGCTGACTTCACCGTTTTCGATTCCCGCCCATGCCCGCCGTATCGACCCTTCGCGTCAGCGGGCCATGGCTCTGAAAGCCGACGGCTCGCTCGACGACAACGACCGCGTGGAAATCGGCCCGACGCCGTTGGCATTCGCCGAGTGGGCGAAGCTGGGCTTACAGCCGCCGAACCTGCCGAGCATGCGCGAGTACCGCCTGCAACGCATCCGCGAGCAACTGGTCGCTCACGATCTTGGCGGTATCCTGTTGTTCGATCCGCTGAACATCCGTTACGCCACCGACACCACCAACATGCAGCTGTGGACCACCCATAACCCGGCGCGTGCCTGTTTCGTCGCCGCCAGCGGTCACATGGTGCTGTGGGATTTCCATGGGTGCGATCATCTCTCCGCGCATTTGCCGCTGGTCAGCGAACTGCGCAGTGGCGCGTCGTTCTTCTACTTCGAGACGGGCGATCGCACCGAGGAACATGCCAGGCGTTTTGCCGGGCAAGTCGATGAGCTGTTGCGCACCCATGCCGGTAGCAATCGCCGCCTCGCCGTCGACCGTATCGAAGTCGCCGGGCTGCGTGCCCTGGAGTCGTTGGGCGTAGAGGTGAGCAGTGGCCAGGCAGTGACCGAGCATGCAAGGGTGATCAAAGGGCCGGATGAAATACTCGCCATGCGCTGCGCCGTGGCGTCCTGCGAGGCGGCCATCGGCGAGATGCGCCAGGTCATGCGCGCCGGCGTCACCGAGAACGATGTCTGGGCGGCGCTGCATGCCGGCAATATCCGTCGCGGTGGCGAGTGGATCGAGACACGCATCCTCAGTTCCGGCCCCCGCACCAACCCCTGGTACCAGGAATCCGGGCCACGGCTGCTCAGCGATGGCGACCTGTTGTCGTTCGATACCGACCTGATTGGCGTCTACGGCTTCTGCGTGGACATGTCGCGCAGCTGGATCTGCGGCGATCTGCAGCCCACGGCAGAGCAGAAGCGCCTGTACCGCATCGCCCACGAGCACATCACCCGCAACATCGAGATGGTCAAGCCAGGCGTGCGTTTCACCGAACTGACCGCTCGTAGCCATCGTTTGCCGGAAAGCTGCCGCGAGCAGCGTTATGGCGTGATCTTCCATGGCGTCGGTTTGTGCGACGAATACCCGTGCATCCGCTACCCGGAAGACCTTGAGTCGTACGGCTACGAAGGCGAGTTGCAGCCGGGCATGGCGCTGTGCGTGGAGGCTTATGTCGGCGAAGTCGGCGGGCGCGATGGGATCAAGCTGGAGAACCAGTTGCTGGTGACCGAGAGTGGCTACGAGTTGCTGACGCGCTATCCGTTCGAGGAGCGATTTTTGCAGGACTAAGCGACAGACTTGCCAGGGCTTATCCCTGTTTCAGCTTGAATAGCGGCATTGAGGCAAAAACGGATGTCGAAATTATTTACCGTCACTCCCGCGAAGGCGGGAGCCCAAATAAACAGGCGCTAAAGGCTCTTCTGGGTTCCCGCCTTCGCGGGAATGACGATGGTCATCATGCATATGTCTGCTCTTGTCTCAACGCTGCCTGAGGAGCCGATCTGAGATCTTGAACAGGCCCTTAGAAAGTCGGCGGCGTGATCATCCAGATCACCACGGCATCCACCTCGCCGGGGTTGCCGTAGCGGTGTGGCTCCTGGCTCGAATAGCTGAAGCTGTCGCCTTCGTTGAGCAGGAAGTGGCGGTCGCCGACCCACAGTTCGAAGGTGCCGCTGAGCAGGTAACCGGCTTCTTCGCCGTCGTGGCTGTAGCTTTGCTGCGAATAGGTGCCCGGCGGGAAACGCGAATGGAGGATTTCCAACTGGCGGGTCGGCTGTGGGCTGAGCAGCTCATCGACGATGCCGTCTTCGTAATGCACGCTGGTGCGGGCGTTGCGTCGCACCACATAGCCGGCATCGGCAGGGTCGGTCTTGGTCTCGTTGGCGAAGAACCATTGGATGGTCACGCCCAGGCTGCGGGCGATGTTGAACAGCGCCGGAATCGACGGGTATGCCAGGTTGCGCTCCAACTGGCTGATGTAGCCCGCCGTAAGCTCGCTCTGGGTGGCCAGATCCGTCAACGTCATGCCGCGCCGTTTGCGCAGGCCGCGAATGCGGGTACCGAGAAATTGCGCCTCGGGCGGGGCGGAGGCCTGGGACGGGGCTTTGCGGCTCATGGGGGATGATCCGGACGATTCGGGCGTGGGCATTCTAAACGCATTTGGCCCCGGAGCGACCCAGGGAACGTCGTCAGATGGCAACGCCGGCCTTGAGCCCCTCGAATATCGCCTCTTCAGCGGTACGCGGCGCCAGGCAATCGCCTATCCGGCGAAACTCCACCAAGTCCTGTAATTCTCCGGCCAGGTCATCGAGCGGCTGGTGGCCTTGGCAGAGCACCAGGGTGTCGATGTTCTCGACGATCATCGGTTCGCCGCTGGCGCTGTGCTGCAGGTAGACACTGGTGTCGTCGCAGCCGTACAGGCGCGCGTAAGGCGTGATCGGGATGCCCAGGCGATGCAGTTCGCCCGCCAGGTGGTCGCGCACGTACAAGGGCAGGTTTTCGCCGACGTGGGTGCCGTTGACGGCCAGTTGTACCTGATGCCCGGCGCGCACCAGGCGTTCGGCAATACCGGGGCCGATCCAGTCGCAGCGCCAGTCGGTGATCAGCACCGAGCGCCCGACCGTCACTTCGTCGCGCAACACCTGCCAGGCATCGACCACCTGCAATTCGCCGCCACGCTCGAAGGGCGGCCAGTAGGGCGTGGCGCCGGTGGCGATGATCACCGTGTCCGGGCGCTCCGCCTCGATCAGTGCGCGGTCGACGCGGGTATTGCGGCGCACCTCGACGCCGGCCAGTTGCATCTCGCGTTGCAGATTGGTCGACGCCCCGCCGAACTCGCTGCGACGTGGCAGCAGTTGCGCCAGGTTGACCTGGCCACCGAGTTGCGCCGCGGCTTCACAGAGAAGCACCTGGTGACCGCGCTGCGCCGCGACCGCTGCCGCCTTCATGCCCGCCGGGCCGCCGCCGACCACCAGGACCTTCTTGCGCTGAGTGGTCGCAGCGAGTTCGCCGTACTGCAATTCGCGGCCGGTTTCCGGATGCTGGATGCAGGAGATCGGGTAGCCACGGTGAAAGTGGCCGATGCAGGCCTGGTTGCAGGCGATGCAGGCGCGCACGTCATCGACGTGGCCGCTGTGGGTCTTGTTGGGCATCTGCGGATCGCAGATCAGGGCGCGGGTCATGCCGCACACGTCGGCCTGGCCACGGGCGATGATCTGCTCGGCCTCCTGCGGCTGGTTGATACGCCCGGTGACGAACAGCGGCACGCTGAGACGCGCCTTGAAGGTGGCCGCATTGCGTGCGAGGTAGGCGGCCTCGACGGCCATCGGCGGCACGATATGAATGGCGCCGCCCAGCGTTGCCGAGGTGCCGGCGACGATATGCACGTAGTCGATATCGCGTTGCAGGTGCTCCACGGCTTCGAGCGATTCCGCTTCGGTCAGGCCATCGATGTCGAATTCGTCCGCGGAGACGCGTAGGCCGATGATGAAGTCATCGCCGGTTGCCTGACGCACGGCGGCGATCACTTCGCGAGTGAAGCGCAGGCGTGCGGCGAGGTCGCCGTTGTAGCCATCCTTGCGTTTGTTCACCCGTGGGTTGAGAAATTGCGCCGGCAGGTAGCCATGGCTGGCGACCACTTCGACGCCATCCAGCCCGGCCTGTTGCAGGCGACGGGAGGCGCTGGCATAGCCGGCGACGATTTCATCGATCATCGCCTGGTCCAGCTCGCGTGGCATGACCCGGAATCGTTCGTTGGGCGAGACCGAGGCGGAGTAGGCCACGGCCAGCAGGCCGTCGGCGGACTCCATCAGCTCGCGCCCCGGATGGAAGATCTGCGAGAGCAGCACCGTGCCTTCGGCATGGCAGGCTTCGGCGATGCGCCGATAGCCGGGAATGCAGGCATCATCGGTGGCCATCAGCACATGGGAGGTGTAGCGCGCACTGTCGTGGACCCCCGCGACCTGCATGACGATCAGGCCGACACCGCCCTTGGCACGCGCCTGGTGATAGGCGACCAGTTGCTCGTTGACCAGGTTGTCGGTGGGCATCGAGGTGTCGTGCCCGGTGGACATGATGCGGTTCTTCAGGCGCTTGCCACGGATTTCCAGCGGTTCGAACAACTGGGGAAAGGTACTCATCACGGCGGCATCCCTATTTTCTGGTCATGGTTTCGCAGGTTGGTGTGGCCGCATAACGGGGTTGGCCGATCACGCCAATCCCTTTGCAAAGCGCTGAACCGCTAGGATGTTTTTCTTATAAAAATTTACCTTTAGTAAAAAATCAACTTGTTTTTTTACTTGGTCGTAGCTAGTTTCATAGCCGTGTCCGTTACCGACGGCACACTCGCAAGCGACTCCATAACAATCACAAGAGGAGATGCCCATGAACCGTTTTCCACGGTGCCCGACCCTGCTGGCACACCACGCCAGCCCGCCATCCTTTGCTCCCTGCCCGTTGTTCTCGACGCTTGTCCGGTAAGCCAGAACCCTGACTGCCCGCGCCCTCGACGTTGGCGGCACATACAGAGGATTGACCTGATGATTGCGCACAAGAATGCGTTGCATGCTTTGCTGTTGGCGATTGGTTTAGGGGTTGGCGCTGCCCAGGCGCAGCCGTCGATGGTCGTGGTCGGCTATGGCGGAGCAGGGCAGAAGGCGCAGAACGTCGCGTTCTTCCAGCCCTTCGCCAAGAGCGCCGACGCCAAGCTGATCCAGGCCGAATACAACGGCGAGATGGCCCGCATCAAGGTCATGACCGACACCGGTCATGCCGAATGGGACGTGGTGCAGATCGAAGGCCCGGACCTGGCCCGCAACTGCGACATGGGCATGTTCGAACCCCTCGATTGGCAGAAGATCGGCGGCGCCGATCAACTGATCGCCAACTCGGCCAAGGACTGTGGCTCGGCCGCCCTGGTCTGGGGCGTGGCGATTGCCTACGACGGCGACAAGCTGAAAACCGCACCGAATGGCTGGGACGATTTCTGGGACCTGCAGAAAATCCCTGGCAAGCGTGGCCTGCGCAAGCGTGCGGTGTACAACCTGGAGTTCGCTCTGATGGCCGATGGCGTTAAGCCTGCGGATGTCTACAAGGTGCTCGGCACTGAAGAAGGCGTCGCCCGCGCATTCGCCAAACTCGACCAGATTAAGCCGTCGATCCAGTGGTGGGAAGCCGGTGCCCAGCCTCCCCAGTGGCTTGCTGCCGGCGACGTGGTGATGACCACCAGCTACACCGGGCGCATCGCCGATGCGCACAAGAGCGGGCGTAACCTTGAACTGGTCTGGCCAGGCAGCCTCTACGGCATGGACTACTGGGCGATCATCAAGGGCTCGCAGAATGTCGAGCTGGCCAAGCGCTTCATTGCCTTCGCCAATCGCGCCGACGCGCAACTGGATTACGTGCGCAACATCGCCTATGGCCCGACCAACAAGCAGACTGCCAGCGAGATGCCTGCGGAGATCGCCCGCTGGGTGCCCACCTCGCCGCAGAACCTGGCGGTTGGCCTGGCCATGGATGATGAGTTCTGGGCCGACCACGGTGAGGAACTGGAGGAGCGTTTCAACGCGTGGGCCGCGCAATGACGATAAGGCTGACGTAAGCTGGGTGCCGGCGCGGCGCCTGTCCGCGCCTGTCTTCTGTCACTGAGTAAGGGAGTGCCGCCGTCATGGCGATCGCTGCAAGTGAAGTCCCGCAAGAAGCCCGTTCGGCTCAGGAATGGGCGTTGCGCCAGGAGCTGGCGGCCTGCTACAGGCTGATCGCTCATTTCCGCATGACCGACTTGATTTTCACCCATATTTCCGTGCGGGTGCCGGGGCCGGAGCATCATTTTCTGATCAATCCGTACGGGTTGATGTTCGATGAAATCACCGCGTCCAGCCTGGTGAAGATCGACCTCGCCGGCCATCCCGTCGAGCCGACCGACTACAGCGTCAACCCCGCCGGGTTCGTGATCCACAGCGCCATCCACGCGGCCCGTGAAGACGCCCAGTGTGTGCTACACACGCACACCCGAGCGGGTTGCGCGGTGGCGGCCCAGGCGGCTGGCTTGTTGCCGTTGAGTCAGATTTCCATGGAGTTCTATGGGCGTCTCGGCTACCACGACTACGAGGGGATCGCCCTGTCGTTCGACGAGCAGCAACGGCTGGTGGCGGACCTCGGCGATCACTTCGGCATGATCCTGCGCAATCACGGGTTGCTGACCGTTGGCGAAACGGTGCAGCAGGCGTTTCTACGCATGTACTACCTGGAAAAGGCCTGCGACATCCAGATCGCTGCCCAGGCTGGCGGCGCACTGATCATCCCGTCCGAAGAGGTCTGTCGCCGCACGGAACGGCAGAGCAACGCGCCCGACAAGCCGCTCAACGAGGGCGACCTGTTCGATCCCGATGCGAATACCCTGGCCTGGAAAGCGCTGCTGCGCATGCTCGATCGCAGCTCGCCGGGGTATCGAGAATAGGCTTCGCTCACGGCTGCTTGTGCCTCGAAGCTTGGGTATTCGTCACCCTTGCTCCGGCGCACGCTTTCAGTGTCAGTGCGCAGACGCCTTTTGCCAGGCCGTCAGAATCGTTGCGAGAACCAACAGCGCCGCGCCAGCGAACATACGCAATGAAGGCTGCTCGCCGAACAGCCACCAGGCACAGGCGATGGCGTAGACCGGTTCCAGCGCGATGATCATGCCGGCGGTGCGGGCTTGCAGGCCTTCGAGGCTTTTCACGAACAGGTATTGCGACAGGCCGGTGCAGAAGACGCCGAGCAGCGCCAGGTAGAGCCAATCGCTGGGCTGCAGGCTGGTGGTCGCCAGGTTGCTGAAGGCGAACGGTGCGACCAGGGCCGCCACGACCACGTTCTGCCAGAACGCTACCTGCATCGCATCCATGCCGGCGGCGGCGCGGCGGTTGGCGACGGCCAGCAGGGCGAAGGACAGGCCCGAGGCCAGGCCCCAGAGCAGGCCGACGGTGCCCTGGTCGAGCAAGTCGAAGGAAGGCACGACCAGCACCAGTCCGGCGGAAACCATCAGCAGGAGCATGATCTCACCCGCACCGATACGCTCACGGAATGCGATCAGGTCGATCAGCGCGATGAATGCCGGGAAGCTGGCGAAGCCAAGCGTCGCCACGGCGACACCGCCCACTTGCACGGCGGTGAAGAAGGTCACCCAGTGACAGGCCAGCAAGGCTCCGGTGAGGAACATGATCGACAGCTTGCGCACGCTCAGGGCATGCAGCATGCGGCGTCCCTGGAGACCGGCGACGAAGCCGAGCGCGATGAAGGCGAAGGTCGCCCGGCCAAAGGTGATGATGGAAGCGTCGGCATGGATCAACGCGCCGAGGATGCCGGTCAGACCGAACAGCACGGCGGCGATATGCGCGACGATCAACGCATTGCGATGAGGGTTGGCTGAACCAACCGATGGAGCTTGGGTAGCGATCATGGCAGTTAAAGGTCTTTCGTATGTGCGCACGCAAGCACTCCCCAACGGCGGGTGCGCACGGGTCTTCTGGATTGGGGAGTTGTAGTTATTAGCGTGCTGCCGATCTTTGTCGGAGCCGGAGAAGCGCAGCGTTGTGGTTGTTCGGGAAGCCTGCTGCTTGTTCGGGTATCGCTATAGCGCAGAACCGTGATTCCGGTTGCTGTCGCGGATGGCTGTCTGTGCAGCCTGAATCTTCTGGTTCATCTCTATGGATGTTCGGCATGCTTTCGAAGGGTGTTTCGACTGCTCACATTCGGGCCGATGAAGGCGCCCAGGCAGAGCGTGGCGGTCGTTCTTCGAAGCTGTTGGAGGCGACTATATGAGTGTGTATACAGTTTGTCTACATTGATTTTCGGTATTTTTCGAAAAAGCCTTGACAAGGAAATTATGCTGGCTGGCTGCGACAAGGCGATGTCTTTTTGCGACTTTTGGTTGGCGCTCCGGAACTTTTCGAGTGCCTGGCGAATAACGCCGATTCAGTGAAATGGAAATGACTGAAGCCCTGAATGAGCTGAGGTAGAGGCTCTGCGGCAGAACGTATGCCGGACCTGTCCGCTATGAAGATGCATGAGTCAGCGCATCGCAACCCGGTGATGGGGTGTCGCGCGTTGCGGGAGAGAGGAGAGGTGTGAGCCGGGTGTTAGAACCGGTTCACGATCTTTTCGAGCTCGTTCGAATGGCTGTTTTGAGACAGGAGCAGACGTATACGCGATTACCGTGTTTGCACGGTGTGTTTAGCCGTCATTCCCGCGGAGGCGGGAACCCAGAAGCGCTTTTTATTTGGGCTCCCGCCTTCGCGGGAGTGACGGTAAATAACATCGATGTCTGCTCTTGCCCCAGCGCTACCTGATGAGCCGATCCGAGATCGTGAACAGGTTCTTAGAGGTGCGCCGTTTGGTGATGCTGAGAGCGCTCTTCCTTGAGCATCGAAGCAGGCTGTCACCGCCCGCGTGGGGCGGTGACAGCGGGTTACCTCGTCCTTACGACGCGTTGATCCAGATGGTCTTCAGTTCGGTGTACTGGTCGTGTGCCCACTGCGACTTGTCGCGACCACCGAAGCCCGACTCACCGTAGCCGCCGAACGGCGTGGAGGCGTCGCCTTCGCCGAAGCAGTTGACGGTGACGATGCCGGCACGGATTTCACGGGACAGACGCAGCGCGTTGCGCAGGTTGCTGGTGTAGGCCGAGGCGGCCAGGCCGTAGACGGTGTCGTTGGCCAGGGCGATGGCTTGGTCGAGGGTGTCGAAGGTGGTGACGCTCAGCACCGGGCCGAAGATTTCTTCGACGAACAGCTTGCTGCCGGCCTGCACGCCATCGACCACGGTCGGTTCGATGAACACGCCGTCACGGGTGTTGCCACCCTCGACCACGTTCAGTTGCTGCTCGACCGCATGCTCCAGGTACGAACGCACTTTCTCGAAGTGGCTCTTGCTGACCATGGCGCCGAGGCGGTTGGCCGGATCCAGCGGGTCGCCCAGTTGCCAGTCGCGTACGTGCACCTTGACGCGTTCCAGCAGCGCATCCTTCACGTCCTTGTGGACGATCAGGCGCGAGGAGGCGGAGCAGTTCTCGCCCATGTTCCAGAAAGCGCCGGCAACCAGGTACTGGGCCACTTCGTCGAGGTCTTCGACGTCGTTCATGACCACGGCCGGGTTCTTGCCACCCAGTTCCAGGACCACGCGCTTGATGTTCGACTCGGCGGCGTATTTCAGGAACAGGCGACCGGTGTCGGTCGAGCCGGTGAAGCTGACAGCGGAGATGTCCATGTGACGGCCGATGGGCTCGCCGACTTCACGACCACCGCCCGGCACGATGTTGAACACGCCAGCCGGGATGCCGGCCTGGTGCGCCAGTTCGGCGACGCGCAGGGCGGTGAGGGTGGTTTCCTTGGCCGGCTTGACCACGATCGAGCAACCGGCAGCCAGGGACGGGCTGATTTTCCAGGCCAGCATCAGCAGCGGGAAGTTCCACGGCAGGACCAGGCCGACCACGCCGATGGCTTCGCGCACGACCATGGTCACCGCGCCGGCGCCGGTGGGGGCGCTGAAGTCGTAGATCTTGTCGATCAGCTCGGCGTGCCAGCGCAGGGTGTGGATGGTCTCCGGCACGTCGACGTTCTGGCACTCGCTGACCGGCTTGCCGCTGTCGAGGCTTTCCAGCACCGCCAGTTCGTGGGCGTTGTCTTCCAGCAACTGGGCGAAGTCGAGCAGGATGTGCTTGCGCGCAGCCGGTGCCAGCTTGCTCCAGCGGCCGTCTTCGAAGGCCTCTTTGGCCGCCTTGACCGCCAGGTCGACGTCGTCGCTGTTGCCAGCGGCGATGTTGGCCAGCAGTTCGCCGGTGGCCGGGTTGGTGGTGGCGAAGGTGTTGCCCGACAGCGCATCACGGAACTCGCCATTGATGAAGGCCTGGGTCGGGAACTTCAGCTTGGTGGCCAGTTCCTTGTACTGTTCCTTGCTCAGCAATTCAGCCATTTTCATGCACCTCCAGTGATCTGGGCGATGTTGCGCTTGAGGGTGGTGATCACGCCTTTCAGGGTTTCTTTCTCGTCAGCGGTCAGGCCTTGCAGCGGAGCGCGCACGCCGCCGGTGGCGAGGCCGTTGACTTCGACGCCGTACTTGATCGACTGGACGAACTTGCCGGTTTCCAGGAAGTCCATCAGCGGCATCAACTCGGTCATGATGCGGCGAGCCTTGTTGAAGTCCTTCTCGATCACCGCCGCCTCGTACAGCGCAACGTGCTCGCGCGGGATGAAGTTGGAACCGGCGCATACCCAGCTCTGCGCGCCCCAGGCGAAGAACTCCAGGGCCTGGTCGTCCCAGCCACAGGACAGGGCGACGCTCGGGTACTTCACCGCGGTGCGGTGCAGGCGGTTCATGTCGCCCGAGCTTTCCTTGATGGCGATGATGTTCTTCACGTCGGCGACCGCGTCGAAGAACTCGTCGTCCATGGCCACGCCCATGCGGCCCGGGTAGTTGTAGAGCATGATCGGCAGGCCTGCGGCCTTGTCCACGGCTTTGACGTGGATGGCGATTTCCTGCTGGGTCGGCAGGGCGTAGGGCGGGGTGCCGACCAGCAGGGCGTCGGCCTTGATTTCCTTGGCGTGGGCGGCATAGGCCACGGAGTCTTCGGTGCGGATGGCGCCGGTGCCGACGATCAGCGGCAGGCGGCCGTTGATCACGTCCTTGGCCTTGGCTACCAGGTCGAAACGCTCCTGGGCGGTGTGCGCGTAGTACTCGCCGGTGGAGCCGCCGATGATGATGCCGTGGATCTTGGCGTCGATCAGGTACTCGAGTACTTCGGCGAATGCGACAGAGTCGATCTTGCCGTCAGCGGTCAGAGGGGTGATTGCCGGGGTGTAGATGCCTTCGAATTTCACGGTGCGTCTCCTGTTTGGTTCATCATTGTTTCGATCACGCCATTGGCCGTGCCGCTGGCGAATTGGGCAGGTTCAATTGAGTGAGGCAGCTTGTTGTAGATTCAGCGAGCGGGTTTCCGGAGCGAGCGCCCAGGACACCAGCAGGCCGAGCAGGGTCACCGCTGCGGCGGCGTACATGGTTGCAGCGATGCCGAAGTTGTCGAGGCCGATGGGCACCAGGTAGGTGCCGATGGCGGCGCCGATGCGTGACAGCGAGGTGCCGACGCCGACCGCGCAGGCGCGGATTTCAGTGGGAAACAGCTCGTTCGGGTAGACCAGTTGTAGCACCTGGGCGCCGCCGATAAATAGGGCGTAGGCGCCGAATAATGTAAGGATCAGGGTTTGCGAACCGGCATGGAAATAACCCAGGCCGAGCAGGGCCAGGCCCGAATAGAGGAAGCTGTTGATCAACATGCTGCGACGGCCCATCGCATTGATCAGGCGCGTGGCGATGATGCAGCCGACGACGAACAGCAGGGTGATCACCACCGAACCGAAGGAAGCCCAGTCGCCTTTGAGGTTCAGCGCTGCCAATACTTTCGGCGCGAAGGCATAGACGGCGAACACCGGGATCACCGAGCAGCTCCAGAACACCGCGACGAACAGCATGCGTTTGCCATAGCCGGAGTGCAGCAGGTTCCACACCGAGACCTTTCGCTCGACCGGTTGCTCGGGCAGGTTGTGCAGGGAGAAGTCGTTGCCGTAGACCTGCTTGATGATGGCTTGCGCTTCGCTCGAACGGCCCTTGCTGATCAGCCAACGCGGCGACTCAGGCGTACCGATACGAACCAGGAACAGCGCCGCACCGATGATCGAGGCGCTGGCCAGGACCAGGCGCCAGGCGTCATCGCCACCATTGCGCAGGATGAAGTCGCCGGCGATGTAGGCGCAGGCGGCACCGGCGAACCAGAGGATGGTCAGGGTCGCCAGGCGTGGGCCGCGATACTTCTTCGGCAGGAACTCGACCAGCAGCGAAGTGGCCACCGGGTACTCGATACCCACGCCCATGCCGATGAGGAAGCGCAGCAGGAACAAGGCCCAGGCCGACTCGACCCAGAACTGCGACAGCGAGCCGATGATAAAAAGGGTGGGGCCGACGAAGAAGATGCGCTTGCGACCGAAACGGTCGGTCAGCCAGCCACCGAGGAAACCGCCGAAGAAGATGCCGATCAGCGCCGAGGCGGCGATCATGCCTTGCCAGAAGCTGCTCAGGCCCAGTGCGTTGGTCATCTGTAGCATGCACACGCCGATGATGCTCAGCACGTAGCCGTCGACGAACGAGCCACCACCCGAGCGCACGCTCAGCAGTTGGTGGAAGGTGTTGAGAGGAACGTCCTCGATAGAGGTTTTGGTCGTTGTCATTATTGTCTTCCAGTTTCATTGAATTCAGGCCGAGCGAACCCGCGGAGCCGAATCGTCATCAGCTCCGGATCGAAAAACATCCGAGTCGAGTTCGCCTGCCGAGCGCCGCCACGCGGCGCCCGGTCTTCGAAGTCCTTAGCTCTCTTTACCTGCCCGGTACTGTCCCCACCTCAGGTTGAGGTTCACGCCAAGGGAGAGGAAGGGTTCGGGTGGGTTGCTGTTGGGGCCTGGTGCCGCCAACAGGAAGTCGATCAGTTCGTTGCGCTCGCCTGCCAGCCAGTCCGCCAGCAACTTGCCGGTGATGGTGCCGCGGGTAACGCCCAGGCCGTTGCAGCACAGCGCACCGTAGACGTTGGGGGCGAGCTGGCCGAAGTGGCCCATATGGTTGCGCGACAAGGCCAGGGAGCCGCCCCAGGTGTATTCGAAGCCCACGTTGGGCAGCATCGGGAAACGGCTGGCGTAGGAGGCGCGATGGCGCTCCACGAAGCGTTCGAGGTACTTGCTGTTGGCGCGGCCATCCGGATTGAAACTGAAGCTGTTGCGGATCAGCAGGCGATTGTCCGGGGTGCGGCGCACGGTGGTGCCGAAGGTGTCCGCCGGAATCACGCCCCAGAACGGCTTGCCGCCCAGGCGAGCCTGCTCGTCCTCGGTCAACTGGCGAGTGATGCTGGCGTAGGTGAACACCGGCAGCATGCGTCCCTTGAGGAAGCCGAAACTCATGCCGAAGGCGTTGGTGGCCAGCACCAGTTTGTCAGCCGTAATGCGTCCGTTGGAATGGCTCAGGACGATCTTGTCGCCGTAGTCGATGCTGGTGATCGGCGTGCGTTCGTAGAGGGTGACGTTGCCCGGCAGGTTGTCGGCCAGGCCCTTGACCAGCGCCGATGGCTGGATCAGAACCGTTCCAGGCGTGAACAGCGCCTTGCGATAGAAGTGGGTGCCGATGTGCTCGGGCAACTCGCTGCCTTCGATCATCTGGTAGGCCTGGTCCAGCTTGTCCAGGCCACGGCGGTAGGCATCCAGTACGGCGATGCCGCGATCCTCGATGGCGGCCTGGTATTTGCCACAGGCTTTCATCTGGCAGTCGATGCCGTGCTCCTGCACCAGGTCGCGCAGGAACGACTGGCCGGCGAGGTTCAGCTTGAGGGCGATCTTCGCGGTGTCGATGTCGCCGATGTAGTCGTCCGCACCGATGTCGTGCGGCAGGTCGATGGCGAAGCCGGCATTGCGGCCGGAAGGACCGAATCCCACTTCCTGGGCTTCGATCAGGACGATCTCTTCGCTGGGGAACTTCAGCGCCAGTTCGCGTGCCGCCGCGAGGCCGGTGAAGCCGGCTCCGACGACGACCCAACGAGCGGAAGTATTGCCGCTGTGAGCCGCCCGGGGTTGGCGGGATCGGCTGAGGTGATACCAGCCGCAGGTCGTATCGTCGGCTGGCAAGTGGGTTACTTTCGTCATTTCCTAGACCTAACTTTTATTGTTCGAGTCCGTTTGTTCCCCGGCGTGAAATGACCCACTCAATGTGCGAGACCACAGCGCTTGGAGGTTGCCTACGACTCAATAGGCAAGTGCCACCTCGACCCCGACCGGTGCGGCGTATTCCGCCATGCGACGACGTGAAAGCTCCCAGTGCGCGCGCACGATCACAGCGGCTGTCTCAGGATCGTGCCGCTCGATGGCCTCGATCATCTGGTCGTGCTGGTCGCAGGCGATTTCCAGGTCCCGCTGCATGTCGTCAGTGGTTGGGTGTCGATAAAAAATCCTGCCGAGCCGGGCATGGTCGATCAAAAGGCGGCGCAGGCTCGGCATCAGGTAGTCGTTGTGCGCCATCTTGCCGATTTCCAGGTGGAACTCGTCGTTGAGGATGACGCGGTTTTCCACATCCTTTTCCTCGATGGCCTTGCGGAAATTCCGCTGAATGCCTTTGAGGACTTCGATCTCCGAGGGCGTCGCGTGGGTCGCTGCCAGTTGGGTGGTGGCGATGTAGATCAGCGGCGCGGCGAGAAAGAAGGCGTGCAATGACTCATGGTTCATCGAGGCTGCCCGTGGCGCTCGATTGGCTTCCAATTCGATGTAGCCCTCTGCGGCGATCTGCCGGAGCAACTCCCGTACCGGCGGACGCGACAGGCCGAACTCGTTGCACAGGGCGATCTCATCGACCACTGCGCCTGGCGCCAACTCCATGCTCAGAATGCGTCGGCGCAACGTGTCCCCCAATACCGCCTTGCGGTCGAGAGGTCCGTCGAGACTGCTCTGGTCGGCTTCGGATACGGCTTTCATCGAGACTTTTTTGTTTGCCATAGGGTGTGTCTACAATTTGTATAACGACTATAGGGTTCTGTTAGACAGTGTGTCTACAGGTTTTTTTGGCCACGAAATTCTGCGTCGTGTCGCGACAGAACAGGCATCGCCGTGGGGCAAATCCCTGGCGATGGCGCGCCGCATGGTTCGCGAGCGGATCGCTGCCGGAGGGTATTTCACCACATGTGCCGGCGGATCGCGGCGTAGCGATTTTCTCGCAGGCAGATGGATCGTTACGGTGCTAATGAGTATTCGCGGGGGGCACGTTCATAAAAACGACGGCGTGATATCCAATAACGACGTTTTTCGTGGCCAACCGATGACGCTCCCAGCTGGCGCCTTCTCAAGAAACACAAGGCATTGAGCGTATTTTCCATGAATTCTTTTGGTATACACAAAGAATACATGTGGGTTGACCCTGATCCTGAGTGCATGCGAGTCTCGGGTCATCAGCCATCTCCCTGAGTGGACGAGGCCGTGCAGATCGTCGCGAAGACGACGAACGAGAGGACGCGTCGAGGTGTCCTCAGCGCTCCGAGCTGATCAGGCCAGACTCGCGAAAACGAGGTGGCGACGAAACTGATATTCAAGGACTTCCGCCAAGTCACGGAAGTTGGGTTGGAGCATTTACAAGCCGATCGATGATGCGGCCTGCCGTTGGACAACAAGAATACGTGGGGCACGAATTAAAAACGTACCTGGCGTCATAAAAAGCGGGACCAACATATCAGAGGATAAATCATGAAAGGCTTGCGGAAGGCACTCTGTGCACTGGCGATGTCAAGTATTGCCATTTTTCAGGTACACGCCGAAGAAAAAGTCATCAATGTGGGGACTCTTTCCTGGGAAGACCTGACTCCTATCACCGGGGTAACCAAGAAAGTTCTGGAAGACTCCGGTTATACCGTGAAAGTTACTTCCTTCTCCGAGTGGGGTATCGCCTACGCCGCATTGGGCAAAGGCGATATCCAGATTCTCGCCTCGCAGATCGATTACGTCGCCCAGGATTACTGGAACAAGAACAAACGCAAGCTGGAGAAGATTTCTCCGGTATCCCATGGCCTTTATCAAGGCATCGCGGTGCCCAAGTACGTACCGATCGATTCGCTGGAGCAACTCAACGACAACGCCGACAAGTTCGGCGGCAAGATCATCGGCATCGAGCCTGGTTCGGGCCTGATGAGCGATGCCAGCCGCGCGGTGTCCGACTACGGCCTCAAGCTGCAACTGGTCGAGGGCAGTACCGTGGCCATGACTGCGGCGCTGAAGTCGGCCATCGACCGCAAGGAGTGGGTGGCCGTGACCATCTGGGATCCGTCCTGGATGTCGCAGAAGTTCGAGATGAAATACCTGCAGGACCCCAAAGGCGTCTTCCCTCCACCGCAGGGTTACTACTGGATCGGCAAGAAAGGTTTCTCTGAAGAGAACCCGCGTGCCCGTGAAGTGCTCGCCGGTATCTATCTGCCGCTTGCCGCCATCACGGCGATGAATGCCGAAGT
The DNA here is from genome assembly GCF_965644255.1 of Pseudomonas sp. LRF_L74. Classification (NCBI taxonomy): domain Bacteria; kingdom Pseudomonadati; phylum Pseudomonadota; class Gammaproteobacteria; order Pseudomonadales; family Pseudomonadaceae; genus Pseudomonas; species Pseudomonas sp. LRF_L74. Next base: position 420,961 of record NZ_CBFFRH010000002.1, read on the forward strand.
CAAAGATGGAAAAACAATGGACCAGGCCGTTGCCGACTGGACGGCGAAGAATGCCGACCTGCTGAAACGCTGGGAAAATATTAAAAGTTACTGATCGCTCCTTGCTTGACCACTGCCGAACTTGAATCAAAGAACAATACCAGCCAAAACTGGTTCGACGGGAACGCTATGACAACGCCGAAGATAGATGTGAATGAAGTACTGGTGAGTTGCCAGTCCGTGTGGAAGATTTTTGGAGATAAAGCCTCCGATGCAATGCAAGCGGTAATCGAGAAGGGACTTTCCAAGAAACAGATCCTGCAGGACTACAGCTGTGTCGTTGGCGTTTCCGATGTGAGCCTGGATGTTCGCCGTGGTGAGATCTTCTGCATCATGGGTTTGTCCGGCAGTGGTAAGTCGACGCTTATTCGATTGCTCAACAAGCTGATCACGCCCAGCTCGGGCAAGGTCCTGGTCAAGGGCCGCGACCTGTCCGCGCTGAGTGCCACCGAACTGCGAGCCGTGCGTGCGCGCAATATCGGCATGGTGTTCCAGAGTGTGGCGTTGCTGCCGCACCGCACGGTGCTGGAGAACGCCGCATTCGGCCTTGAGGTTCAAGGGGTACCCAAGGCTGAGCGTCTCAAGGTGGCCGAGCGTGCTCTGGCCAAGGTCGGGTTGACCGACTGGGCCTCGCGTTTCCCGCGTGAATTGTCTGGCGGCATGCAACAGCGTGTCGGTCTGGCGCGGGCGATCACCGCCGACCCCGAAGTGATTCTGATGGATGAGCCGTTCAGTGCGCTGGACCCGCTGATCCGTCGACAGCTACAGGATGAGTTCCGCCAACTGACCAAAGAGCTGGGCAAGTCGGCGGTGTTCATCACCCACGACCTGGAAGAGGCCATTCGTATCGGTGACCGCATCGCGATCATGAAGGACGGTGTGATCATCCAGGTGGGCACGGCCGAGGAGATCGTGCTCAATCCGGCGGACGATTATGTCGCCGAGTTCGTTGCCGGCATTTCGCGCCTGCATCTGGTCAAGGCGCACTCGGTGATGACGCCGGTTTCTCTATATAAAGCGACGCAACCCGATGTCGACTTGGCGCGCTTGCCGAGCGTCGTTGCCGAGGCCGATATCGACGAGGTCATCGGCCTTGCGGTCAATGCCGAACTTGATGCGGTTGCGGTGACGGCCGATGGCCAAGTCGTTGGCGTGATCACCCTGCGTGACCTGCTCCGGGGCGTGCAGGGTGCGCCCAACGAATTCGCGGCTGCGGCCGGTGTCGTGGCGGCGAGGGCGTCGTCATGAACATCGCCGACTTCGTGGCGGGCTTCGATGCGACCGTCGACGAGTCCCTGGAGTGGTTGTCCGATCACGGCGGTTACGTGTTCGATGCCATCAATGCAGGGCTCGAAGGTCTATACGAGGGGCTCAACTGGGCTCTGAGCCAGCCTCCTTATTATGTGGTCGCTCTGGCCATCGGCTTGCTCGGCTGGCGTCTTGCCGGTGTGAGCTTCGCCATTGCCGCGACCCTGTCGATGCTGGCCTGCGCCTTCATCGGCCTGTGGCCGGAAACCATGAGTACCCTGGCGCTGGTCATCGCCGCCACCGTTCTTGCGTTGCTGGTGGCGATTCCGCTGGGTGTGCTGGCGGGGTTACTGCCGTCACTGGATCGGGTGGTGGAGCCGGCGCTGGACCTGGTCCAGACCATGCCGCCCTACATCTACCTGCTGCCGTCCATCGCGTTGCTGGGCTACGGCCCGGGCACCGCGCTGATCGCCACCTTCATCGTGGCGTTGCCGCCGGCCTTCCGCCTGACCTCGCTGGGTATCCGCATGACGCCGCGAGAGTTCATCGAGTTGGGTGATGCCAGTGGTGTGAGCGGTTGGCAGATGTTCTTCAAGATTCGCCTGCCGTTCGCCATGCCGAGCATCATGACCGGTATCAACCAGAGCCTGATGATGGCCTTCGGCATGGTGGTCATCGCCGGCATCGTCGGTTCCGGTGGGCTCGGTGAGTCGATCTACAGCGCCATCCGCACGCTCGATATCGCCAAGTCGATCAACGCCGCCCTGGCCATCGTGGTCCTGACCATGGTGCTGGACCGTCTGGCGCAGAGCGCTGCACTTCTGCAGAAGGGGAAACAGTGATGAGCACTCCGGTCTTGCAGTTTTCTCCTGGCCAATACATCGCGCCGCTGTTCGAGTGGCTCAACACCAACATGCACGGCTTCTTCAAGGCGATCAGCGTGTTCATCGAAGCGGTGCTGGGCGGTATCGAGGCCGCATTGCTGGCCTTGCCGCCGCTGGCGTTGATCGCTGCGGTATTCGTGCTCACCGCCTGGCTGATCCGCCCGCGCCTGGCCGTTCTGGCCGCAGCGATGCTGGGCTTCTGCCTGGTTTCGGGGTTGTGGACGGCATCCATGCAGACCATCGCCCTGGTCTCGGTGGCGGTGCTGATTTCTGTCTCCATTGCCTTTCCGCTGGGGATCGTCGCTTCGCGGGTGAAGAAGTTCGATAGCGCGATCGGCCCGCTGCTCAACGTGATGCAGACCGTGCCGCCATGGGTCTACCTGATTCCGGCGGTGATGATCTTCAGCCTGGGCCGCGTGCCGGCGATCATCGCCACCGTGGTCTATGGCATCCCGCCGATGCTGCGCCTGACCACGCTGGCCTTCAAGCAGGTGCCGGAGCACATGCTCGAACTCGGCCAGGCCATCGGTGCGTCCAAGCGTTCGATCCTGTTCAAGATCGAAATCCCCCTGGCCACGCCGACGCTGATGGTCGGCCTCAACCAGTGCATCCTGCTGTCCCTGGCGATGGTGGTGCTGGCTGGCCTGGTCGGTGCCGGTGGCCTGGGCGCCGAGGTGACACGTGGGTTGACACGGATGGAGATGGGGCTTGGCTTGCGAGCCGGCCTGGCCATCGTCGCGGTGGCGCTGCTGCTGGATCGCCTGTCCCGTGGCGCGCTCGACCGCCGCGCCTTGGGTTGAGGAGAACGAAAGCATGCGACATACCTTCTTTTGCATAGACGCCCACACCTGCGGCAACCCCGTGCGCCTGGTGGCGGGCGGCGCGCCCATGCTGCCGCACCTGCCAATCGCCGAGCGGCGCGCACTGTTCGTCGAGCATCACGACTGGGTTCGCCAGGCGCTGATGTTCGAACCGCGCGGCCATGACGTGATGTCCGGCGCGATTCTCTACCCGGCGTATCGCGAAGACTGCGATTTTGCCGTGGTGTTCATCGAGGTCAGTGGCTGCCTGCCCATGTGTGGCGCCGGGACCATCGGCCTGGTCACCTCGGCCCTGGAAGAGGGCCTGGTGACGCCACGGGTGCCAGGACAACTGGCGATAGAAACGCCGGCTGGCCGGGTCGACATCCGCTACACCGAGCAGGATGGCAAGGTCACTGGCGTGCAGATGCACAACGTCGCCAGCTACCTGCACGCCCCCGACGTGGTGGTCGAGGTGCCAGGCATCGGCAGCCTGAGCGTGGACATCGCCTATGGCGGCAACTACTACGCGGTGGTCGAGCCCCAGGCGAACTGGAGCGGCCTGGATAACATGTCGGCATCGAGCATCGTCGATGCCAGCCAGGCGCTTCGAGAGGCGCTGAGTCATCTGGAACAGCCCGTCCATCCGCTCGACGAGCGCATCAACGGCGTGCATCACGTGATCTGGTGTGACCAGCCGGATATCGCGGGGATCGACGGGCGTTGCGCGGTGTTTTATGGCGACAAGGCCATCGACCGTTCGCCTGGCGGCACCGGGACCAGCGCCCGCATGGCCCAGTTGCACGGAAGAGGGCGCCTCGGCGTCGGCCAGGACTTCCACCACCAGAGCCTGATCGGCACGACCTTCATTGGTCGCGTCGAAGAGGAAACCACCATTGGCCGCTACCCCGCGATCAAACCCAGCGTGACCGGCTGGGCCAGGGTGATCGGCCACAACACCATTTTCGTGGATGACAACGATCCACTGGCTAATGGCTTCCAAATAAAATAATCAGTCGGTGCAGGGCATCACCCTTGTCGCAAGCGCGACAGGGGCGATGAACTGAGCCAGCAAGAGGCCCGAATTGGTAGAACGTAGAGTGTTCTGCGGAGGCATCAAGGGTAAGAACCTGCGTTATCTGGAGGACGGACTGACCACCGGCATCTCCACCAGCAACGTGGGCTTCGTACTGCTTGAGCATTTTTCTCTGCCTGCTTTCACCCAGGCGCTGGACACATTGGTCACGGCGAACCTGATCAGACCGTCGCTGTTCAAGACCCACACCTTCACCTTGAATGGCGAAGAGGTGGTCAGCGACCTGGGCATCGTCATCCGCCCCGACAGCGACCTCAAGGCGATTCCCCTGGAGAGCCTGAAACTGCTGGTGCTCTGCGGCGGCTTGCGTACGCCGCTGAAGGGCAACCAAGAGCTGCGCAACCTGCTCAAGCGGGCAGCGGAAAAGGGCATAGCCCTGGCGGGCCTGTGGAACGGCGCGTGGTTTTTTGGCCATGCCGGCCTGCTCGACGGCTACCGCTGCGCGATCCATCCCGAGCATCGCCCGGCCCTGGCGGAGATCGCCAAGTACAGCCAGGTCACCAGTGAAAGCTACATGGTCGACCGCGACCGCTACACCGCCGCCAGTCCCGCCGGCGCTTTTCACGTGGTGCTCGACTGGATCGGCCAGATGCAGGGCTCGGCGCTGGTCGAGGGCATCGTCGACATCCTCGCCTTCGAGGAGTCGCGCTTCAAGCGAATCAACCCCAAGTACCAGTTCAAGATGACCGAGCCACTGCGCGAGACCATCAAGCTGATGGAGGCCAATCTCGAAGAGCCGTTGGAACTGGCGCAGATTTCCAGCTACGTGCGGATTTCCCGGCGACAGATCGAACGGCTGTTCAGCGAGCAGCTTGGCACCAGCCCGTTGCGTTATTACCTGGAGTTGCGCCTGACCGAGGCCAGGCGCCTGTTGCAGCACTCGACGCTGTCCATCGTGCAGGTTTCGGTGGCGTGCGGATTCATTTCGTCCAGCCACTTCAGCAAGCGCTACTCCTCGTATTTCGGCCATTCGCCGTCCAGGGAGAAGCGGCTGGAGTTCTAGGGAAGCGGCACGGGTGTGTTTCAGGGCTGATCTACAGGGCCGAGCCGCACCTCATGCTGACCGCTTTGGCGTAGCGCATCGGCGACGAAACCGTTACCGATGCGCTCGTCGAGAAAAGCCCGGACGAAACGCGCTCCGGCCAGGCGCCCCTTGGGTACGGCCATGGCCTGGCGGATCTCGGTGAAGCTATCGGCCAGCACCCGGTAAGCCGGGTTGCCGGCCGCGAACGCCTCCAGTGGCTGGCGCACACCAGCCGCAGCGTCCAGTCCCTGCTCGACGAACCAATCCACCGCTGCCGCCGAGGTCGGCGCACGCACCAGCCCTGCCGCCGACAGGGTGCGACTGAGGAACAGGTCGTAGGCCGCGCCCTTACCTACGGCCAGGCGCAGGCCCTGGCGGTCCAGATCGGCAACGCTGTGGAAGCCGCTGTCAGCGCCGACCAGATAAGTGCCTTCGATGATCACGTAGGGATGGCTGAACTCGATTTCCGCAGCGCGCACCGGCTCGATGGCCAGGAACGCCAGGTCCCAGGTGTTTTCCGGCAACGCGGCGAAGACCTTGCCCGCCGCGTCGAAGGTGATGAATTCGACCTCGATGCCCAGGGCCTCGGCCAAGGCCCTGGCCAGGGCGCTGGACACCCCGGCGGGCTGGCCGTCCTCGCCACGCTGGGCGAGGACCGGGTTGCCATAGTTGATCGCGGCGCGCAGTACCCCGGTGGGGGCCAGATCGGCGAGAACCTCGTTATCGATGTTCATCAACGTCCTTCCTCGGCCGTCACGGCATGGCCGCTGGATTCGCCGTCATCCCCGTTGTTGACGCGCATCAGCAGGGTCATCAGGAAGGCGATGGCCAGCAACACGCTGAGGAACAACAGCCCAGCGGTGGCACTGTTGGTGCTGCCCTTGACCATGCCGATCATCGACGGGCCGACGAAGCCGCCGAGGTTGCCGATGGAGTTGATCACGGCGATGGACACCGCAGCGGTGGAGCGGCTGAGGAACAGCGTCGGCAGGGCCCAGAACGGCGACTTGAAGCTGTACAGGCCAGCCAGGGTCAGGCTGATCATGGCGATGGCGATCACCGGGTTGCCGATCAGGCCGGCACCGACCATCGCGCCCGTGGCCACGGCCAACGGAATGGCCGAGTGCAGCTTGCGTTCGTTGTGGCGGTCGGAGCTGCGCGACCAGCCGATCATCATGATGGTGGCGACGATGTACGGCACCATGGCGATCAGGCCGATCTGGGTGTGGGTCAGCGACTCGGAGAAGCCCTTGATGATCTGCGGCATCCAGTAGCCGACGCCGAGGCTGCCGCACTGGTAGACGAAATAGATGAAGGACAGGTAGAGCACCTTCGGGTTGGTCATGGTTTTGATGACGCCCAGGTGCTTGACGTTCTTGCGTGATTTTCTGTCGCGTTGCATTTCCTCCAGCAGCCAGGTGCGTTCTTCATCGGTCAGCCACGTGGCCTGTTCCGGCTTGTCGGTCAGGTAGAAGAAACAGACCACGCCAAGGATCACCGCCGGGACGCCTTCGAGGAACAGCATCCAGCGCCAGCCACTCCAGCCGAGCCAGTGCACGTTGTCCATGATCCAGGTGCTCAGCGGCGCGCCGATGATGTACGACACCGGGATCGCGGCGGTGAACAGCGCGACCGTGGTCGCCAGCTCCTTGGAGCGGAACCAGTAGGTCAGGTAGACGATGATGCCGGGGAAGAAACCGGCCTCGGCCACGCCCAGCAGAAAGCGCAGGACGTACAACTGCGTGGCGGTCTCGGCGAACGCGGTGGCGGCGGCGATGGCACCCCAGGTCAGCAGGATGCGGGCGATCCACACCCGCGCGCCGTAGCGGTTGAGCAGCACGTTGCTCGGCACTTCGAAGAGGAAGTAACCGATGAAGAAGATGCCGGAGATGAAGCCGAAGGCTTCGGCCGACAATGCCAGCTCGGCGTTCATCTGCAGCGCGGCGTAGCCGATGTTGGCGCGGTCCAGGTAGGAGACGATGTAGAGCAGGAAAACGAAGGGGATGATGCGCAGGGTCACCTTGCGCACCACGGCTTTTTCAAAGCCGCTGCTTGCCGTTGTTGTCATTGTGGGCCTCACAGGGCCGCGCGAACGCGGCCGGTTTTGTTTTTATGGGATGAATCGTTCAGAACCTGCCCACGATCTGCTGCGCGTCGGCTAAACGGCGTTGAAAACGCCTTCGTTTATCTCTAGCTCGCGAGATCGTGAACAGGTTCTCAGGCGGAAAACACCATGCACACCGGGCTTCCGCTGCTGACCTGTGTACCCGTGGCTTCGAGTACACCATGTTGCTGATCGATGGCGAAGGTCACGATGGAGTCGCTTTCCTCGTTGAGGGCGAACATGAATCGCCCGTTGGGGGTGATGGCGAAAAAGCGTGGCGTGCGCCCGCCGCTGGGAATGGCCGTGACGAAATGCAGCAGGCCGCTGCTGGCATCGATGGTGAACACGGCAATGCTGTCGAAGCCTCGGTTGGAGGCGTAGAGAAAACGGCCATGTGCATCGACGGCGATTTCCGACGCGCGGCTGTTGCCGGTGAAGCTGGCCGGTAGTGTCGAGAGTACTTGCTGGGCCTCCAGGCTGCCGCGAGTGGCGTCGTAGCGGTAGGCCGTTACCGTCGAGTCCAGTTCGTTGACGGTGTAGGCCCAGGCCCCCTTCGGATGAAACGCCAGGTGGCGTGGCCCGGAGGTTTCGCGGGTGGCGACGAAGGGGGGATCGGCCGGCGCCAGGCGTCCGTTATCGAAGCGGTAGCTGAGAATCTTGTCCTGGCCCTTGTCCGGCACGAGAACGAAATCGCCGGATGGATCGAACGGGTTGTGGTGGGGCTTGGCGAACGGTTGCTCGACCCGATGCGGACCCGGTTGGCCCTCGACCGGCAGCAGTTGGCTGACTTCGCCGAGGCTGCCGTCGTCCTTCACTGGCAGCACCGCCAGGCTGTGGCCGATGTGGTTGGTCACCACCATGTAGCGGCCGCTGGGGTCCAGGGCCAGGTGCACCGGGTTCTTGCCCTGGGTGCTTTGGCGATTGATCAGGGCCAGGCGGCCGCTGCTCCTGTCGATGCTGAAGGCACTGATATCGCTGATGTCGCCATGCACGCTATAGAGGAAGCGGCCATCGCGACTCAAGGTCAGGAACGAGGGATTGACCAGGTCCTTGACGACCTGCACCGGCTCCAATGTGCCGGCCAACGGGTCGACTTTGAACACACTGATGCCTTCCCCACGGGCGTTGCGCTCCCGCGTGGTACGGCTGCCGACATAAGCGAACATGTGACGGTCTCCGGAAACGTGAGGGGATTGCGCAGCCCGTAGCGTGCCCGGCAGCAGGCCGCCGAGCAGGGATGCGCCGGCCAGCGTGCCGGCCTGGATCAGCAGTTGGCGCCGGCGCGGGTCGGCCGGCAGGTTGTCGAGATCACGCATTGTTATTGTCCTTGGCGTGTGAGGTGGTTTCTGCGGGTGAAGGTCAGCCCAGCATCTTGCGCACCACATAGGGCAGGATTCCGCCCTGCGACAGGTAGATGAGCTCTTGTCGCGAATCGAGCTTCAACAGCAGCTCGATACGCTGATCCGGGTGGCCGTCGCGCTCGATGCGCAGCGTCACCGTATTGCTGCCGACGGCAAGCTGGTCGAGGCCTTCGCAACCGAGGTGTTCGTGACCTTCCAGGGCCAGATCGGCGGCGGTCATGCCTTCGTTGAACAGCAGCGGCAGGATGCCCATGCCGATCAGGTTGCTGCGGTGGATGCGTTCGAAACTGCGTGCCACCACGGCACGTACGCCGAGCAGGGCCTGGGCCTTGGCCGCCCAGTCGCGGCTGGAGCCGGCGCCATAGTTGATGCCGCCGAACACCACCAGCGGCGTGTTCTCGGCCTGGTAGCTGGCGGCCGCTTCGTAGACCGGCAGGACCTGGGCGCCATCGGCGGTGCGTGCCCAGGCGCCGACGCCGGGTTGCTCGTCGAGCAACTGGTTGCGCACCGCGCGGTTGGTGAAGGCGCCGCGCAGCATCACTTCGTGGTTGCTGCGGCGAGTCGAATACTGGTTCAGGTCTACCGGGTTCTCGCCGTGTTCGACCAGCCAGCGACCGGCCAGGCTGTCGAGCGGAATGGCGCCGGCCGGAGAGATATGGTCGGTGGTGACGTTGTCGCCCAGCACCATCAGCACGCGAGCCTTGTCGATGGCCAGGCTCCTGGGCGGCTCGGCTTCGATGGCTTCCAGGTAGCGTGGGCGGCGCAGGTAGGTCGAGGCCGGGTCCCAGGGAAACTGCACGCTGCCGGCCGCGCTCAGCGCCTGCCAGTGATGGGTGCCGTCCCACACGGTCTTCAGGCGCTCGGCGAAGAATTCCGGGCGCACCACTGCACGCTCGACGGCCGCGACCTCTTCGTCGCTGGGCATCAGCTCGCTCAGGTAGATGTCGCGCCCCGAAGCGTCCTGTGCCAGTGGCTGGTTGACCAGGTCGACATGGATGTCGCCAGCGATGGCATAGGCCACGCACAGGGCGGGGGAGGCGAGGTAGCCAGCCGGCACCTTGGGGTTGACCCGACCTTCGAAGTTACGGTTGCCGGAGAGCACGGCGACGCCTTTGAGGCCTTGTTCGGCGAAGGCTTCGACATGGCTTTCCAGGCTGCCGGAGTTGCCGATGCAGGTCATGCAGCCAAACCCGGCGAGGTCGAAACCGATGGCCGAATAGTCCTCCAGCAGACCGGCTTCACGCAGGTAGTCCGCGACGACCTGGGACCCAGGCGACAACGAAGTCTTGACCCAGGGTTTGCGCCGCAGGCCAAGGGCGCGAGCCTTGCGTGCCAGCAGGCCGGCCTGGATCATCTGCGCCGGGTTGGCGGTGTTGGTGCAACTGGTGATCGCCGCGATCACCACTGCGCCGTGACTCAGCGGCTGGCCGAAGCTGGGCTCGTCGAAACTGTCCGCCGCGCTGCTGGCGATGGTGTTGCCCAGCACATGCTCGTCGAAGGACGGGCCGGCTTGCGCCAACGGCTGGCGTTGATGCGGCTGGTGCGGGCCGGCGACGCTGGGCTGGATGCTGGCCAGGTCCAGTTCGATCAATTCGGCGAACTGCGGCTCCGCCGCTGCGGAGCGACGCCACAGGTGCTGGACATCCATGTAGCGTTCGGCCTTGGCGCGCAGTCCGGCGGGGCGCCCGGACAGCTCCAGGTACTTGCAGGTCTCGTCGTCGAAGGGGAAGAACACCACGGTGGCGCCGTATTCCGGGGCCATGTTCGACACGGTGCCACGCATCGCCCAGGTCAGGTTGTCCAGGCCGGGACCGCAGAACTCGACGAACTTGCCGACCACCTTGCGTTTGCGCAGGATCTCGGCGACGTACAGCGACAGGTCGGTTCCGGTCACGCCGGGGCGCAGGGCATTGCTCACGCGGATGCCGATGACCTCGGGAAAGCTGATCGGCACCGGTTCGCCGAGCATCGCCGCCTGGCCTTCGAGGCCGCCGACGCCCCAGCCGAGGATGCCCACGGCGTTGATCATCGGCGTATGGCTGTCGGTGGCGACCATGTCGTCCGGGTGCAGCAGGCGTTCGCCGTTGGCGCCGGTGCTTTCCCAGACCACCTGGGCCAGCGCCTCCATGTTCATCTGGTGGATGATGCCGGTGCCTGGCGGGATGACCTTGAAGTTGTCGAGGCTCTTCTGCGCCCACTTGATGAACTGGTAGCGCTCGCCGTTACGGCGGAAATCGATGTCGAGGTTGGCTTCCACCGCGTCGGCATCGGCGAAGCGTTCGACGATCACCGAGTGGTCGATGGTCAGCACGGCGGGGATCACCGGGTTGACCTTGTGCGGGTCGCCGCCCAACTCGGCGACGCGATCGCGCATGCCGGCGAAGTCGGCCAACGCCGGCAGGCAGGTGGTGTCGTGGAACATCAGGCGATTGGGAAAGAACGGCGTTTCGCAGGCCGGCCCCTGGCCGGTGGCGCAGCGCAAGACCGGTTCCAGCGCTTCCGGCGAGCAGCGGGCGACGTTTTCCAGCAGCAGGCGGATGGAGTAGGGCAGGCGTTCGAGCGTCGGACGGTCGAGCAGTTTGTCGAGGTCGACGTAAGTGAAATGTTCGCCGGCGACTTCGAGCTGGCTGAAGTAAGTGTTCACGGTCTGGGCTCTCGTCTTCTTGTAGGGAGCGACGGACTGCGCCGTCTCTGAGAACCGGTTCACGATTTGCCGCGCGTCGGCCCTGCGGCGTTAAAAGCAGGCTCGCTGGGCCCTGGCTCGCGAAATCGTGAACCGGTTCTGAGGCCCATCCTAGGGAGCTGCCGGTAACACGAAAATTGATGATTCGCCAAGCCAGCGTTCTCCAGCGGAGAACGCTCGTGAAGTCAGCCTTTCTCGGCGAGGTGTTCGACCAGGGTGCGAACGGTCGGTGTCAGCAGGTCCATGCTGCGTACGCCGATCACTAGCATGCGCCGGGCCCAGCTTTCGTCGAGCAGAGTCATGTGCAGTTTCATCGGCCGCAGGTATTGCAGGATCGCCGCCTTGGGCAGGATGGCGATGCCCACGTTGGCGGAGACCAGGCGGCACATGCATTCGAAACTGCTGACCCGCACCCGTACGCGCATGTTCATGCCGGCCTCGGCCTGTTGCTGGGCGAACAGGCTGTACAGCGAGCTTTCCAGGTGCGGACCGATGAACTCATGCTCCAGCGCCTGGCGGAACGACACCTTGGCATGGGCGCTCAGGGCATGCTCGCGGGGCATCACCACCACCAGTTGATCCTGGCGGTAGGGGCGGGTTTCCAGGCTGGTGTTGCGCGTGTGTTCGGCGAAGATGCCCAGGTCGGCGTGGCCCTCGATCACCGCGCGCACCACCGCCGAGCCGACTCGCTCCTCGATGTCGAAGTTGATCTGCGGGTAGCTGCCGATGAAGCGCTCCAGATCTCCGGGCAGGAATTGGGTCAAGGCCGAGGTGATGGCGTGGATGCGGATATGGCCTTTCACCCCGGCGGCGTAGCTCGACAGCTCGTCGTCCATCTGCCCCAGCACCAGGCGCAGTTCGCGGGCATAGTGCAGCACCGACTGGCCCGCGGGCGTCAGCTCGACGCCACGGGCGTAGCGCAGCAGCAGGGCCGAGCCGACCTGTTCCTCCAGCTCGGCGATGCGTTTGCTCACTGCTGACACCGCTAGGTGCAGGCGCTCGGCGGCACGGGTCAGGTTGCGTTCTTCGGCGACGGCTATGAAGACATCCATGGTGAACAGGTCGTAGCGCATGAGGTGATCCAGGGCAGCGATGGCTCGCGAAATACTGGACAGTTGAGTGGGCAATTGCCAAGGGAAATCGTGTTCATCCAGCGCTACCGTTCTCATCAGGCGAACGCTTTGTTGGCGAAACTTCAATTTTCCTGTGCTGACCTCGCTCTTAGTATCGGCCCACGAATGCGCGATTCCAGGCTCAGAGCCTGTTCACGATCTCAGACGTCAGCGCTATTGGAGTGACTCTTCAGGCTGTTTCGAGGGACGGATGTTCGTGCGATAACCGTTCCTGCGTGGTGTGTCTAGCCGTCACTCCCGCGAAGGCGGGAGCCCAGATGCGTTGAACTTTCTAGATGATTCCCCTTCGGGCCAGCGCAAGCGCTGTTCAGCGATGGAGCCGCTGTCCCGCCTTCGCGGGAATGACGACCTTTCTCAACCTGATGCAGCCATTTAGACGGGTTCGAAAAGATCGTGAACAGGTTCTTAGGCGCGCGCCGATAACAACAGTGACCGAGACAGCCATGAACCCAGCCAGCCTTTCGCCCCGTGATGCCGGGCGCCTTGCCATCCACCGTTAGCCCACGCGTCCGCTGTCGACCCTCGTATTCCCTTGACCGGGACATAGCGGTGAAAGCTCCTTTCACCGTTTCCACCCTCGCTCGCCCCGACAATTCCAAGATCGAGCGATTCACCAGGAGCTAGTCATGCACAACAAAAACAATGCATTGAAGATTCTTGCCGGCACCTCGCTCGCGTCGCTGGCGATGGCCGCGCAGGCCGAAGGCTTCATCGACGATGCCAGGCTCAACCTGCAGATGCAGAACTACTACTTCAATCGCGACTTTCGTGAAGGCACGGCGCAATCCAAGCGTGAAGAGTGGGCGCAAGGCTTTGCCCTGGACTTCCGCTCGGGTTATACGCCCGGCACCATCGGGGTCGGCATCGACGCAGTGGCGCTGCTGGGCATCAAGCTCGACTCCAGCCCGGATCGCACCGGCTCCGGCCTGCTGCCGACGCATGACGATGGCAAGGCGGCGGACGCGTTCAGCCGTATCGACCCGACGTTCAAGGCGCGCCTGGGCAAGAGTGAGCTGCGCCTGGGCGCGCTGGTGCCCAAGCTGCCGACGATCCAGGCCAACACCGGGCGTATCTTCCCGCAGACGTTCCAGGGCGGTCTCGTCACGGTCAGTGATTTCGATCCGCTGGTGTTCACTCTCGGCCGCCTGAATCGCGTCACCGAGCGTGACTCCACGGACAAGGCGCCGTTGGCCCTGAACAACAAGAATCGCCGATTCAGTGCCACGCCCGAGGCGGACAACTTCGATATCGCCGGCGTGGAAGCCAAGTTGGCTGGCGGTCTGGGGCTCACTTATCAGTTCGCCCAACTGGACGACGTCTACGACCAGCACTTCGTCGGTCTGACCCATTCCCTGGCGCTCGGCGCGGGCAAGCTGAAGTCGGACCTACGCTATGTGCGCAGCCTGGACAGCGGCGCGAACGCGGCAGGCGATATCGACAGCCAGGCCTTTGGCGCGTTGTTCAGCTACAGCCTTGGCGGACATACCCTTGGTCTCGGCTACCAGCGCATGTTCGGCGATACCTCGATGCCCTACGTGAACGGCACCGATCCGTATCTGGTCAACTACATCCAGATCAACGACTTCGCCGAGCCGGGCGAGCGTTCCTGGCAACTGCGCTACGACTACGACTTCGCCAGGCTCGGCATTCCCGGCCTGACCTTCATGACCCGCTACATCCGTGGCGACCATGCCGATGCGGCGACCGTCACTGCCGGCAATGGCGAGTGGGAACGCAATACCGATGTGCAGTACGTGATCCAGGGCGGACCGCTGAAGAGCCTGGCGATCCGTTGGCGCAATGCGAGCTATCGTTCCGATTTCGCCCGTGATCTGGATGAAAACCGGCTGATATTGAGCTATAGCATCCCGCTGCTCTAAAACGCCGGAATGTCATTCGTCCCGATGGCTGGGAAGTTGGGGCGAATATCGCACACATGACGTGACTCAGGTCCTGACTCTGCGTCATACCAAGCATGAGCCCACTCGCCGCAGGCCTGTGGCTCATGATCGCCCCTCTCAAGACCTGCCTGCGAATGCGTGGGCGGGTTCTAACAACTGAAAAAACCGAGGTAGAGAGCAAGATGGCCAAGGCCGCCGATGTAGTGGTGCAGTGTCTGGAAAACGAAGGCGTGAAGCATGTCTTCGGTATTCCCGGCGAAGAAAACCTGGATCTGCTGGAGTCGCTGCGCAAGTCCGAGATCAAGCTGGTTCTCACCCGTCATGAGCAGTCCGCGGGCTTCATGGCCGCGACCTATGGCCGTCTGACCGGCAAGACCGGCGTCAGCCTGTCGACCCTCGGTCCAGGCGCGACCAACCTGGTCACCGCCGGCGCTTATGCCTACCTGGGCGGCATGCCGATGCTGATGATCACCGGCCAGAAGCCGATCAAGAAGTCCAAGCAGGGCCGCTTCCAGATCCTCGACGTGGTCGACATGATGCGTCCGCTGACCAAGTACACCCACCAGTTCGCCTCGGCCGACAACATCCCGGCCCGCGTGCGTGAAGCCTTCCGCCTCGCCGAGGAAGAGAAGCCGGGCGCGGTGCACCTGGAACTGCCGGAAGACATCGCCGCCGAGCAGACCGACAGCCTGCCGATCCCGCCGAGCCTGCATCGCCGTCCGCTGGCCGAGCACAAGGCCATCGAGGCCGCCGTCAGCAAGCTGAAGAACGCCCGCAGCCCGATCCTGGTGCTCGGCGCTGGCGCCAACCGCAAGATGACCGCCAAGGTCCTCAAGCAACTGATCGACAAGACCGGCATCCCGTTCGTTACCACTCAGTTGGGTAAAGGCGTGGTCGACGAGCGTCACCCGCGTTTCCTCGGCAACGCCGCGCTGTCGTCCGGTGACTTCGTGCACCGCGCCGTGGAAGCCGCCGACCTGATCATCAACATCGGCCACGACGTGATCGAGAAGCCGCCGTTCTTCATGGTCCATGGCGGCACCGAAGTCATCCATATCAGCTTCCGCAGCGCCGAAGTCGACGCGGTGTACTTCCCGCAGATCGAAGTGATCGGCGACATCGCCAACACCATCTGGCAGATCGGCGAAGCCCTTACCGAAGCCGATACCGCGCACTGGGACTACACGCGCATCCTGACCATCCGCGAAGCCAACGAAGCGCAGATCGTCGAAGGCGCGGACGACAACCGCTTCCCGATCTACCCGCAGCGCATGGTCGCCGACGTGCGTCGCGTGCTGCCGTCGGAAGGCATCGTCGCCCTCGACAATGGCATCTACAAGATCTGGTTCGCGCGTAACTACAAGGCGCACAAGCCCAATACCGTACTGCTGGACAACGCGTTGGCGACCATGGGCGCCGGTCTGCCGTCGGCCATGGCGGCGCACCTGGTCTATCCGGACCGCCCGGTGATCGCGGTGTGTGGTGACGGCGGCTTCATGATGAACAGCCAGGAACTGGAAACCGCGGTTCGCCTGAAGATGAACCTGACCGTGGTGATCCTGCGCGACGACGGCTACGGCATGATCCGCTGGAAGCAGTCGAACATGGGCTTCACCGATTTCGGCCTGGACTACGGCAACCCGGACTTCGTCCTCTATGCCCAGAGCTACGGTGCCCACGGCCATCGCGTGGAAAGCGCCGAAGGTTTCCTGCCGTTGCTGCAGCACTGCCTGGATACCCCCGGCGTACACGTGATCGACTGCCCGGTCGACTACTCCGAGAACGACCGCATCCTCAACACCGAGCTGCGCACCCGCAGCGCGCAGGTCTGACAGAGAGGAAAAGCGGCTAAGCGCTGGAGGCTGGAAGGCTGAACGATAGGTTGCCTGTCGTTCAGCGGCCGGCCTCCAGCGCTTTTTTCGTCAGCGCCTGTGATTTGCTGCGGGCCGTGATGATTCCGACGAAGGAAATGACCAGCGCCAGGCCGATGGTCGAGGTCACTTCGGCGCGGTGTTCCGGTGTCACCAGCATGACGCCCAGGACCGCGAGGATGAACAGGATCACCGCATAGGTCAGCCAGGGAAACAGCCACATGCGGAACGCCGGTTGCTCGCCGTTGCGCAGCAGGGCGTTGCGCATGCGCAGTTGCGAGACGGCGATGGCCAGGTAGACCAGCAGGGCGATGGCACCGGAGCTGGCGAGGAGGAACTGGAACAGGCCTTCGGGAGCGAAGTAGCTGATCAGGGTGATGCCGGCGCCGATCAGGCTGCTGGCCATGACCGCGATCCACGGCACGCCGACCCGCGTGGTGTGGGTGGTGGCTTGTGGCGCCTCCGCACGGCGGCCAAGGGAGTAGAGCATGCGCGAGGAGATGTAGATCGACGAATTCATGCAGCTCGCTACAGCGATCAGCACGACGATGTCGACAATGAGGCTGGCATGCGGAACGTCGAGGATTTCCAGGGCGCGTTGATAGGAGCCGACGGTGGTCAGTGCCGGATCGTTCCATGGCACCACGGAAATCACCACGAATACCGAGAGGATGTAGAACACGCTGATGCGCCAGATCACCGAGCGGGTGGCCTTGGCGATGTTGCGCGCGGGGTTGCTGGATTCGGCGGCGGCGATGGTCACGGCCTCGGTGCCGATGAAGCTGAACATCACGGTGATGAAGGCGCTGGCCACGGCGGTCAGGCCATTCGGGGCGAAGCCGCCGTGTTTGTCGAGCAGCTCGCCGAGGCCGCCGACCTGGCGTTGCGGCACCCAGTCCAGCAGCACGGCGAAGCCGAAGGCGATGAAGCCGATGATCGCCGTGACCTTGAGCAGGGCGAACCAGAATTCGAACTCACCGTACTTGGCCACGCTGAACAGGTTGGTGGCGGCGAGGGCGACGATGGACAACAGGGCGAACAGCCAGGCGTCCACGCCGGGAAACCAGAGGTTGAGGATATGCCCGGCGGCCAGGGCTTCGATGGGAATCACCAGCACCCAGAACCACCAGTACAACCAGCCGACGGTGAAACCGGCCCAGTGGCCGATGGCGCTTTCCGCATAGGTGGAAAAGGAGCCGGTGTCCGGCTTGGCCACGGCCATCTCGCCGAGCATGCGCATCACCAGGACCACGAGAAAACCGGACACCGCATAGGACACGATGGCGGCGGGGCCGGCGGCGGCTATCGCATGGCCGGAGCCGACGAACAGGCCGGCGCCGATGATGCCGGCGATGGAGAGCATGGTGACGTGGCGGGGCTTGAAACCCTGTGCCAGTTGATCGTTCGAGCCGTCTGAGCCAGGGATTACCATTGTTGTCGTTCTCTTGGGTGTGCAGCGGAGCACGGTCGATCCGCTGTCTGTCAGGCGAATAGCGACTTTCCCTGGCAATCCGAAGAAAAATGGTTTTTAGGTCAGAGGATTACAGCAACGCCAAGCGGAAAAGCCTGGTCACATTAGCGGTTGCCAGCGATGTATCAGTTACTTGAAAACGCCAGGCATGTGCCCCCAGGCGACATCCTGTCGCTGAGAGGCAAGGGCGTCTGCTGAAGGAGGGACAGCGTGGGCCCGGAGGGAATAATCCAGAAGGCTAGACGCCGTTGGATTGCCGCCTTCGCGGCAATGGCGACGGCGGCCGGCGCGGGGGCTTTATTGCCTCCGCGCCCCATGGCGATCAGTAGATATAGGCCAGGCGGAACTGCAGCGAGTTATCGGTCATGGCCCCGGAACGCACCGAGACGTCGCGCCAGTACTGGCCCATCACCTGCCATTGCTTGCCGAGCATGGTGGTCGCGGAAATACCGACGGTGCCGTTGTCGTGGCTGGTTTCCAGGGTCTGGCCGTCGAGGCGCTCGCGCGAACCCCAGTTGTGCCGGTAGGACAGCGCCACCGAGGTGGCGGGGGTGAAGTTGTAGCGCAGGTGGTTGTGCAGTTGCAGCAGCGGGGCGCGCTTGGCATCGGTGTCGCGTTGCTTGCCGTAGAACTCGGTCTCGGCGATCACGTCCCAGGTCCATTTCTCGTTGAAACCATGCACGTAGCCGACCTGGAAGTCGGCGGCCCAGCGGTTGTTGCTGAGGGCGAAGCCTTCGTTCTTGTCCGAGCCGGTCGGCGCGGTGATGAACATCGACCAGCCCAGGTGGCGGTTGCGTTCCATGTCCGCCAGGGTCCATACCGTGGCACCGAAGGTGATATCGCCGAGGCCCGAGGTTTTCTCATCGCTGGCGCCCAGGTCCTGGCGGCCGAAGGGGATGACGATCTGCGGGTCCCAGATCAGGCCGGTGTCGAAGAACTCGGTGAAGTGCACCAGGCGCAGCACGCCGACGGTCAGGTCGAGATCGAGGTTGTCCGCCGCCTTGCGACCGCCGAAGTAGGATTTCTCGATGCGCGGGTTCTGCTGGTAGAGCAATGCCAGGTCGGTGCCGGCGGGCAGGGCGGCGTAGTCGCCGGAGTCGGGCTTGACGTCGGCCACGGCCAGGCCGGTCGAGAACAGCGCGAGCAGGGCGCAGGGCAGTGTCGCGCCTTTGAAGCCAGAGGAAGCGTTCATGAGGTCACCTTTCCATTGTTGTTGTCATGCGCCCGGCGGGTGCCGGGCGCCGGCGATCACTGCGCGGCGTTGGCGGCGCGCAGATCCTGGTTGCGCTTGATGATGTACTGCTGGATCTGGGTCATCTGCGGCATGTCCAGCACCCCGGCGAAGCTGGGCATGCCCTTGTTCATGAAGGCGCCGCTGACGATGCCGACGAAGGCCTTGTGTTTCTCCTCGGAGAGGTAGCGCAGGTCGGGAATCACCCCGCCGCTGATGGCGTTGAGGCCGTGGCAGGAGCCGCACATGCCATTGAACAGGGTGCGGCCCTGGGCGATCTCGTCGGCGGATGCGGTCAGCGGCGGCGTGCTCGGCGGCAGCACCGGCGCCTGGCGTGGCGGCGGCAGTTGTTCCTTGGCGCCGAGCTTGAACACCAGCACCCGCGATTCGGGCTGGACCTTGCCCTTGTCGGTGAGCGGCCCGGCGATCAGCGGCATGATTCCGCCCCAGCCGGCCATGAAGGCGACGTACTGCTCGCCCTTGACCTCATAGGTGATCGGTCCGCCGAGCACGCCGGAGTTGGCGCGGTGCTCCCAGAGCTGCTTGCCGCTGTCGGCGGCATAGGCCACCACGCGACCGTCCGAGGTGCCCTGGAACACCAGGTTGCCGGCGGTGCTCAGGGTGCCGCCGTTGCCCGACTCGACGTATTCGTGGGTCCAGGCCGCCTGTTGCTTGACCGGGTCCCAGGCGATCAGCTTGCCGCGCCACAGGCTGCGGATCTGCCCGAGCACCTTGGGGTCTTCCGGCAGGTCCGGCACGTCGAGGCCGAAGTTGACCACCGACTTGCTCGGCAGGAACAACGGCTCCTTGGCCGCCTTGAGTTCGGCCAGGGTGTCCTGGGCCGGGATGTAGACGTAGCCTGTCTGCGGGTTGAACGACATCGGGTGCCAGCTGTGCGCGCCGAGGAAGCTCGGCTGGATCACCTTGGGCGCTTTCGAGTAGTCGGACTGCTCGGTGTACAGCGGCCGACCGGTCTTTGGATCGAGACCGCTGGCCCAGTTGACCTGGACGAAGTTGTTGCCCGAGATGAACGCGCCGTTGGTGCGGTCGATGACGTAGAAGAAGCCGTTCTTCGGCGCCTGCATCAGCACCTTGCGCGGTTTGCCGTCGATCTTGATGTCGGCCAGGATGATCTGCTGGGTCGCGGTGAAGTCCCAGCGGTCCTTGGGCGTGACCTGGAAGTGCCAGACGTACTCGCCGGTTTCCGGACGCAGGGCGACGATGGACGACAGGTACAGGTTGTCGCCTTCGCCCTGGCTGCGGAACTGGTAGTTCCACGGCGAGCCGTTGCCGGTGCCGACGTACAGCAGGTCCAGCTCGGGGTCGTAGGACATCGAGTCCCACACCGTGCCGCCGCCGCCCCACTTGACCCAGCCATTGCCTTTCCAGGTCTTCAGCGCCTTGGCCATGGCCTCGTTTTCCGGCGGCAACGCCGGGTCGCCCGGTACGGTGAAGAAGCGCCAGGCCTGCTTGCCGGTATCGGCGTCGTAGGCGGTGACGTAGCCGCGCACGCCGAATTCGGCACCGCCGTTGCCGATCAGCACCTTGCCTTTGACGATGCGCGGGGCGCCGGTGATGGTGTAGCTCTTGTTCGGGTCGAGCACCGTGTCGACGCTCCAGACTTCCTTGCCGGTGGCGGCGTCGAGGGCGATCAGGCGACCGTCGAAGGCGCCCAGGTAAACCTTGCCTTTCCATACCGCAACGCCACGGTTGACCACGTCGCAGCAGCCCTGGCTGAGCTTCTGGATGGCGACCTTGGGGTCATACTTCCACAGCGGCTTGCCGGTGGCGGCGTCGTAGGCGTAGACGATGCTGAACGCGCCGGTGGTGTACATCACGCCATCGACCACCAGCGGCGTGGCCTCGGTGCCACGGTCGACATCCAGCTTCTGGGTCCAGGCCAGGCCGAGGCCGGCGACGTTCTTGTCGCTGATCGCGGTCAATGGGCTGAAGCGCTGTTCATCGTAGGTGCGGCCGTGGGCCATCCAGTTCTGCGGCTGCTGGTCGGCGTCGCGCAGGCGCGCTTCGTCGACATTGGCCGGGGTGGCGGCCTGGGCCTGGATGGCGAGGGAAAGAAGGGAAAAAGAGACAAAGGCTATCAGTGGTTTCATTGTTGTTATCCCGTTCTGCTAGAACGAATGGCAGGCCTGTTCGCGGCTGCTCTCATGGCGAATTACAACAAGCGCCGTTTTTCCCATCATGACTTTGCCTGCCAAAAACTTTGCATCCCGTGCCACGGCATCGGCCTGGGCAAAATGCCTATTGGCAGCCGGCAACCAGGCAAAAAAAGACCGGCCATTGGCCGGTCGAAGTGTCACGCAGGAATTGTCAGGCCTGGCGTTTGAGCACCAGAGTGAGGATGTCGTAGCTGGCCACCAGTTCGCCGTCCTGGTTGGTCACTTCCACGTCCCAGGCGACCACGCCTTGCGGCTCGTCTTTCGGGCTGAGCTTGCCCTGGTCGATCTTGCGCTTGCAGGTCAGGCGCGCCTGGATGGTGTCGCCGATGCCCACCGGGTTGATGAAGCGCAGGGTGTCCAGGCCGTAGTTGGCCAGCACCGGGCCGGCGCCGGGGGAGACGAACAGGCCGGCCGCCGCCGACAGCACGAAGTAGCCGTGGGCGATGCGCCTGCCGAACTGCGATGCGCGGGCGGCGATCTCGTCGAAGTGCATGTAGAAGTGGTCGCCCGACAGGCAGCCGAAGTTGACCAGGTCGGCCTCGGTGACGGTACGACGGTGGGTCAGCAGCGACTCGCCGATCTGTAGGTCCTCGAAGTGGCGGCGGAACGGATGCACCTCGGTCTCGTAGACCTTGGCGCCGCGCACGTATTCGCCGGTCACCGCCATCAGCATGGTCGGCGAACCTTGCACTGCCGTGCGTTGCAGGTAGTGCTTGACCGCGCGCAGGCCGCCCAGCTCTTCGCCGCCACCGGCGCGGCCGGGGCCGCCGTGCTTGAGTTGCGGCAGCGGCGAGCCGTGGCCGGTGGATTCGCCCGCCGACTCGCGGTCGAGAATGTGCAGGCGGCCGTGCAGCGCGGCAGCAGCAGGCACCACGCGGGCGGCGACGTGCGGGTCCTTGGTGACCAGGCTGGCGACCAGGCTGCCCTTGCCACGGGCGGCGAGGGCGATGGCTTCGTCGATATCGTCGTAGCTCATCAGCGTGGTCACCGGGCCGAACGCCTCGATGTCGTGGGCGCCGCCTTCGGCATGCGGGTCGCGGCTGCGCAGCAGGGTCGGGGCGAAGAACGCGCCCTCGGCCACGCCGTCGCCACGTGGGCTGAAACCATCGCGGGCGCCGAGCAGCAGTTCGCTGCTGGCGAGCAAGGCTTCGACGCGCTCGGCGACGTCGGATTGCTGGGCATGCGACGCCAGGGCGCCCATCTTCACGCCTTCCACCGAGGGGTCGCCGGCGACCACTTTGCTCAGGCGTTCACGCAATTTTTCCGCCACGGTGTCGATGTGTTTGGCCGGCACGATGGCACGGCGGATGGCGGTGCATTTCTGCCCGGCCTTGACCGTCATTTCGCGGGTGACCTCTTTGACGAACAGGTCGAACTCGGGATCGTCCAGGGTCACTTCCGGGGCGAGGATGGCGCAGTTCAGCGAGTCGGCCTCGGCATTGAACGGCACCGAGTTGCGGATCAGGTTGGCGTTGACGCGCAGCTTGGCGGCGGTGTCAGCTGAACCGGTGAAGGTCACCACGTCCTGGCCTTGCAGGCGGTCGAGCAAATCGCCGGTGCTGCCGACGATGAGTTGCAGACTGCCCGCTGGCAGCAGGCCGGATTCCTGCATCATGCGTACGGTGGCTTCGGTCAGGTAGCTGGTGGCGGTCGCGGGTTTGACGATGCACGGCATGCCGGCGAGGAAGCTCGGCGCGAATTTTTCGAGCATGCCCCAGATCGGGAAATTGAAGGCGTTGATGTGCACCGCAACGCCGCCGCGCGGCACCAGAATATGGCTGCCGGCGAAGGTGCCGAGCTTGCCCAGCGGCATCGCCGGGCCTTCATGCACCAGGTTGCCGGACGGTAGCTCGCGGCGGCCTAGGCTGGCGTAGGCGAACAGGGTGCCAGCACCGCCTTCGATGTCGATCCAGCTGTCGCCACGGGTCGCACCGCTGTGGTGGGACAGGGCGTAGAGCTGTTCCTTGCGTTCCAGCAGGTACTTGCCCAGTTCACGCAGGCGCGATGCGCGCTGCTGGAAGTCCAATGCCAGCAACTCCTTCAGGCCTTGCTGGCGGGCATGGGCGATGGCTTCGGCGAAGTCGATGGACTCTTCGTGGGTACGGAACAGGGTTTGGCCATTGATCGCACTGCGCAGGGCGGAGGCTCCGTGCTGGCCGATCCAGCGGCCGCCGATGAAGCTTTGCAGCGTGGGGGCGTTACTCATGGGGTTCTCCTGGTTAATTCGATGAGCCCTGCGCGCAGGGCTCGAAGGTGTGCGTTACCAGAGCGCCAGCGGGTAGCCGATGATCACGCGGTTCTCGTCGACGTCGGTGGTCAGCCCGCCGCTGGAACGGAAGGTGGCGTTGCGCAGGCGGATGTTCAGGCCCTTGAGCGTGCCGCTCTGGAACACGTAGGCAATGTCGGTATCGCGCTCCCATTCCTTGCCACCGCTGATCGCCGCCGTCTCGATGTGGTTGGCGCTGACGTAGCGGGTCATGAAGCTCAGGCCGGGAATGCCGAGGGCCGAGAAGTCGTAGTCGTAGCGCGCCTGCCAGGCATCGGTCTCGGCTTTGCTGAAGACGTTGAAGGTCACCAGGTTGACCGAGTACGGGTCGAGGCCGGGGAAGGCGAAGTCGCCATCGCCGGACAGGTTCTGGTAGCCGAGGCCGAATTTGTGCGAGCCCACGCCCAGGGTGACCATGCCGTTGAAGAAACGGTTGTCGATGCGCCCGCCATCGACCCGTGCGGCGCTGCGATAACGGTGGTCGCCGTGCTCGCGGGTATCGAAGTAGCGCAGGTCGGTCTTCAGGCTGACACCCTCGCCAAGCTTGGCGTTGTGGATCAGGTTGAAGTGGTGCTGCTGGTAGATGTCGTCCATCTGCGCGTAGTAGTAGGTCAGGGTCAGGTTCGGGTTGACCGCGTAGCTGCCGCCGGCAAGGTCCAGGTGGGCGCTATCCACGCCGCCGTAGTTCATCTCGTCGTTGCTCGACGAGTCGCGCAGGTTGATCTTTTCCAGGCGGCCGACGTTGAGGGTCAGGCCGTCGACTTCCTGGGACGTCAGCAGGCCGCCGGCATAGGTGGAGGAGAGCAGGCGCACGTCGTTATAGGCGGCGACCGGCAGTTGCGGTTGCAGGGTGCCGAGTTTCAGTACGCTTTTCGACACGCGCACCTTGGCGGTCAGGCCGAGTTCGCCGTAGTTGTCTTCCGGTTCCAGGCTCTGGGCGCCGTAGGCGAGCAGGCCGGTGCCCCGGCGGTCGCGGCTGGAGTCGAGCTTGATTGCGGTCTGGGCGATGGCGTCCAGGCCGAAACCGACGGTACCTTCGGTGAAGCCCGACTCCACGCGCAAGGTGAAGCCCTGGGCCCACTCTTCGGCTTTGGCCTGAGCGGCGTTGCTCTGGCGAAAGTCGCGGTTCATGTACATGTTGCGTGCTTCGACACTGGCCTTGCTGTCTTTGATGAAGTCAGCACTGGCGTTGCAGCTCAGGCCCAGGCCGAGTGCGGCGAGCAGGGAAGCGGAGGTACGGATATCAGTCATTGTTGTTGTTTTCCGTGTGAATTTAGTGGCGGCTGGCGGCAGCTGCGCCGAGACCGGTCATGGAGCGGATGAACTGGGCCAGGTAACGGCCGCGTTCGCTGGCGGCACGAGCCGAGCGATCGGTCACCGAGAACGCCCATGCGCCAAGGAAGGCGGCGGTCATGGAGAACAGCGCCGGGTTGGACCAGGGGAACAGCGCGCTCTGGTTGCCCAGGACCTTGACCCATACCACCGGGCTCAGTACCAGCAGGACCACGGCCGAAACCAGGCCGATCAGGCTGCCGGCCACCGCGCCACGGGTGGTCAGGCCTTTCCAGAACATGGAGAGGAACAGCACCGGGAAGTTGACCGAGGCGGCGATGGCCAGCACCAGGCCGGAGAGGAAGGCGATGTTCTGCGACTCGAAGAGAATGCCGAGGATCACCGCCAACACACCGATGACCAGGGTGGCGATACGCGACATGCGCATTTCCTCCTTCTCGGTGGCCTGGCCTTTGCGGATCACGCAGGCATACAGGTCGTGGGCCACTGCCGAGGCGCCGGACAACGCCAGGCCGGCGACCACGGCGAGGATGGTGGCGAAGGCCACCGCCGAGATGAAGCCGAGGAACAGGCTGCCGCCGACGGCGTGGGACAAGTGCACGGCGACCATGTTGCCACCGCCGATGATCGCGCCGGCAGCGTCGCGGAACGCCGGGTCGGTGCCGACCATGACGATGGCGCCGAAGCCGATGGCGATCAGCAGCAGGTAGAAATAACCGATGAAACCGGTGGCGTAGAGCACGCTCTTGCGCGCCTCGCTGGCGTCTTTCACGGTGAAGAAGCGCATGAGGATGTGCGGCAGGCCGGCGGTGCCGAACATCATGCCTACCGCCAGGGAAATGGTGTCGATGGGATCGGCCAGCAAACCACCAGGGGCCATGATCGAGGTGCCCTTGGCGTGTACCGCAGCCGCGCCGGCGAACATCGCCTCGGTGCTGAAGTTGAAGTGGCGCAGCACCATGTAGGCCATGAAGGTCGCGCCGGAGAGCAGCATCACCGCCTTGATGATCTGCACCCAGGTGGTGGCGAGCATGCCGCCGAAGGTCACGTAGCAGACGATCAGCACACCGACCAGCATCACCGATTGCAGGTAGCTGATGCCGAACAGCAGCTCGATCAGCTTGCCGGCGCCGACCATCTGCGCCATCAGGTACATCAGCGCCACGATCAGCGTGCCGAGGGCGGCGGTGATGCGGATTGGCGTCTGCTCCAGGCGGTAGGAGACCACGTCGGCGAAGGTGTACTTGCCGAGGTTGCGCAGGCGTTCAGCGATCAGGAACAGGATGATCGGCCAGGCCGCGACGATGCCCAGGGAGTAGAGCAGGCCATCGAAACCGGCCATGAAGATCATCGCCGAGATGCCGAGGAAGGACGCCGCGCTGATCATGTCGCCAGCAATCGCCAGGCCATTCTGCAGGCCGCTGATGCCGCCGCCAGCGGTATAGAAATCACTCGCCGAGCGGGTGCGCGTGGCGGCCCAGCGGGTGATGCCGAGGGTGAAGGCGACGAACACCAGGAACATGCCGATGGCGTGCCAGTTCAAGGGGCGGGCAGCACTGTCGGCGGCAAATACGCTGGCGCTGGCAAGCAGGCCGGCAGCGAGTGCGAGGAGGCTGGTCGCTCTCATGGGCGGGTCTCCTGCAGCAGTTTCGCCGCCAGCGGGTCGAGCAGCTTGTTGGTCCGGCGCACGTAGATGGCGGTGAGCAGGAAGGACAGCACGATCACTGCCACCACCACCGGAATGCCGACGCTGGTAACGCCGTCTCCGATGGGGCGGGCCAGCACATGCGGGGCGAAGGCCATGACCAGCACGAAGCCGAAATAGATCGCCAGCATGCACAGGGTCAGGGTCCAGGTCAGGCGCTGCTTGCGCCGCACCAGCTGGATGAAGTCAGGGTGTTGCCGTAAGTGCTCGAGGTCTTGCGGGGTCATTGGCTGCTCTCTCTTTATTGTGATTGTCGAGACGGTGTTGCCGGGGCATTGCAAGGGTGTCGCAGGTATACGGGCGGGCCTTGCGGCCCACCAAAAACGCGTTGGCTGGGCTCAAAGCTGGTCGAAGTCGAGCACCACCTTGTCGCTGATCGGGAACGCCTGGCAGGACAACACATAGCCGGCGGCCACTTCGTAGTCTTCCAGGGCGTGGTTGCTGTCCATCTCCACCTCGCCGGACACCACCTTGCATTTGCAGGTCGAGCACACGCCGGCCTTGCACGAGTAGGGCAGCTCGGCGCCGATGGCGTTGCCCGCATCCAGTACGCTCTGGGTATTGCGTGGCAGGTCGAAGGACAGTTCGCGGCCGTCGCTGATCACGGTGATCTGGCTGCTGGCGCTGTCCAGCGCGGCGGCGGCCTGGCGTGCTTCACGCTTCTCGTTGCTGCCGGCAGCGGCGAACAGTTCGAAGTGGATGCGCTCGGCGGTCATGCCATTGGCCTTGAGCTGGTCGCGCACGGTTTCGGTCATCGCCTGGGGGCCGCAGATGAACGCGGCCTCCAGCGACTTGACGTCGATCCAGCGGCTGAACAACTGGCCGCATTTGTCGGCGTCGATGCGGCCGTTGTAGAGGTCGACGTCCTGCTGCTCGCGGCTGAACACGAAGATCAGGTTGAGGCGTTGCAGGTAGCGGTTCTTCAGGTCTTCGAGCTTGTCGCGAAACAGCGCGCCGGAGCTGGAACGGTTGCCGTAGAGCAGGGTGAAGCGGCTGTTCGGCTCGCGTTCCAGGGTGCTGGTGATGATCGACAGGATCGGTGTGATACCGCTGCCGGCGGCCACGCCCAGGTAATGACCATGGCGGTTCGGGTCGAGCGGCACGTAGAAGCTGCCCGCAGGCGGCATGACTTCCAGCTGCTGGCCGGCCTTGAGCACTTCGTTGGCATAGGCCGAGAAACGTCCGCCCGGCACCCGCTTGATCGCCACGCGCAGCTCGCCTTCCTGCACACCGCTGCAGATCGAGTAGGAGCGGCGCACTTCCTCGTCATCCAGCTGGGTGCGCATCACCAGGTACTGGCCCTGGGTGAAACGGAAGTCGTCCTGCAGTTCCGCTGGCACGTCGAACGCGATGGACACGGCGTCGCGGGTTTCCTTGCGGACTTCCTTGATCGTCAGGCTGTGAAAGTGGCTCATTGTTGTTCTCCCGCTGCACGGCGCGGCGCGCTCAGATGCATTTGAAATAGTCGAAGGGCTCCAGGCACTCGCGGCACCGGTACAGCGCCTTGCAGGCCGTCGAGCCGAACTGGCTGAGCAATTCGGTGTGCACGCTGCCGCATTGCGGGCAGAGCACCTGCGGGCTTTCGCCAAGCAGGCTGCGCTTGCTGCTACTGCCCACTGGCGGAGCGATGCCATAGGCGCGCAGGCGCTCGCGGCCGAGGTCGCTGATCCAGTCGGTGTTCCACGCCGGGGTCAGGCGCCGTTCCAACTGTGGCTCGGCGAAACCGGCCTGTTCCAGCGCCTGGCGGATGTCGCCCTCGATCACCTCGGTGGCCGGGCAGCCCGAGTAGGTCGGCGTAACCACCAGATGCAAGTGACCGGCCTGCCAGTCGAGGTCGCGCACGATACCGAGGTCGACCACGCTGACCACCGGCACCTCCGGGTCCATCACCTGTTCCAGTACCGACCAGGCACGTGCCAGGTCGTCGGCCTGGCCGGCGCGGGCGCCACGGTCGCTGGCGATCAGCTCACCAGGTCGCATCGGGATAGGCCCGTGGCAGGAATTGCATTTCGGCCAGCAGGATGCCGAGGTGCTCGGTGTGCATGCCGGTGCGGCCACTGAGGTAGAAGTAGTGGGCGGCGGGCGGCACAGGTAGGTCGACCGAAGCGAAGAGGCTTTCCACCTGTTTCAGCCAGGCGCTGGCGACCTGGGCCGGATCGGCGGCGATGCCAGCGGCGGCCAGGGCTTTCTCGCCATCGCTGCCAGCGGCCAGTTCGACGGTGAAGCGCCACAGGGTGGGAATCGCTGCGAGCATGCGCCGGCGGCTTTCCTCGGTGCCGTCGCCCAGGCGTTGCACCCACTCGCTGGAGCGACGCAGGTGATAGGTGACTTCCTTGAGTGCCTTGGCGGCGATCCCGGCGATACGCTCGTCGCTGGAGGCGCACAGCCCTTCGAGTACCTGGAAGTGCCAGGCGTCGTAGAGAAACTGCTTGGTCATGGTCATGGCGAAGTCGCCGTTGGGCTGCTCGACCAGCAACAGGTTGCGAAATGCGCGCTCGTCGCGGCGGAACGCCAGGTCATCGGCGCTGCGCCCGTCGGCCAGCAACTCGGCGGCGTATTCCAGCCAGTTGCGTGCCTGGCCGACCAGGTCGAGGCCGACGTTCATCAGCGCCAGTTCCTCTTCGAGGGCCGGCGCCTTGCCGCACCACTCGCACAGGCGCTGGCCCTGGATCAGGGCGCTGTCGCCGAGCAGCAGCAGGTATTGGATGAGGTCTTCGTGCTTGTGCATGGCGACCTCACATGTGTCCGACTTCGTCGGGCAGTTCGTAGAAGCTGGCGTGGCGGTAGACCTTGTCGTCGGAAGGCGCGAACAGCGGGTCTTTCTCGTCCGGGGAGGAGGCGACGATCAGCGCCGACGGCACCACCCACAGGCTCACGCCTTCACTGCGGCGGGTGTACAGCTCGCGGGCGTTCTCGATGGCCATGGCGGAGTCGGCGGCATGCACGCTGCCGACGTGTTTGTGATTGAGGCCGTGCTTGCTGCGCACGAACACTTCGTAGAGGGTCCACTCGGACATGGCGTTATCTCCAGATCAGCTTTTTGCTCAGGCGGCGTTGCGCTTGGCTTGTTGTTTTTTTGCGTAGGCCACGGCGGCCTCACGTACCCAGGCGCCGTCCTCGATGGCCTTGCGGCGGGTGGCGACGCGTTCCTGGTTGCACGGGCCGTTGCCCTTGAGCACTTCGTAGAATTCGGCCCACTGGATCTCGCCGAAGTCGTAGTGGCCGCGCTCCTCGTTCCACTTCAGGTCCGGGTCAGGGGCGGTGCAGCCGAGCAGTTCGAGCTGCGGCACGGTATGGTCGACGAAGCGCTGGCGCAGCTCGTCGTTGCTCTGGCGCTTGATCTTCCAGGCCATGGACTGGGCGCTGTTCGGCGAGTCGGCATCGCTCGGGCCGAACATCATCAGCGACGGCCACCACAGGCGGTTGATCGCGTCCTGGACCATGTCCTTCTGCGCCTGGGTGCCGTGGCGCATCATGGTCAGGAGGATTTCGTAGCCCTGGCGCTGGTGGAAGCTTTCTTCCTTGCAGATGCGGATCATCGCCCGCGAGTAAGGGCCGTAGGAGGTGCGCTGCAGCACCACCTGGTTGACGATGGCGGCGCCATCGACCAGCCAGCCCACGGCACCCATGTCGGCCCAGCTCAGGGTCGGGTAATTGAAGATGCTCGAATACTTGGCCTTGCCGCTGTGCAGCTTGGCGATCTCTTCGTCACGGTCGGCGCCGAGGGTTTCCATGGCGCTGTACAGGTACAGGCCGTGGCCGGCTTCGTCCTGGATCTTCGCCATCAGTTGCAGCTTGCGCTTCAGGCTCGGGGCGCGGGTCACCCAGTTGCCTTCGGGCAGCATGCCGACGATTTCGGAGTGGGCGTGCTGGGAAATCTGCCGGATCAGGGTCTGCCGGTAGGCGTCCGGCATCCAGTTCTTCGCTTCGATCTTGATTTCGGCGTCGATCTTTTCCTGGAAAGCGCGCTCCTCAGGGGACATTTCGTCCAGCGACTTGATGCGCTTGACGCCGGTCTCGACGAGTTGTGCGTACATGCTGTGCCTCCAGCGTTCTGATTATTGGGATGGGCTTGGGCCGTGGGTGTATTTTTAAGCGATACATAAATAAATATCAAACTAAAAATAGTGTGTTGTGTTTGTTTTTTGTATCGCTTTGAGGTGTAGGTGAGAGTGGTTTTCAGAAGGAGGGCTGTATCGGCTGATTTACTGGGATATATAGGCTTTAGGCAGAGAGATTGGGTTGGGTGGAGGGCTTTCGAGTAAAGACGTAAAGTGATACGGCTTTGTTCTTTTTAGGTAGCTATTACTGTTTTTTATTTTCGTGAAGCGATACAGCTCGGGGTGAGGGCTTCATGTGTGGGGGGGTATGGCGGGCCGCATAAGGTGGGGGCGCTTAACAAATCCTCATCCATGAAGAAGCCCTCGCATATGCGGTGCCTCGGTGCTGTTGTGGGTGGACCGGGACGCGCAGTTGTAGGGTGGACAACGCGAAGCTTGTCCACCGCAGCGCCAAATGCATCTGGTGACCACTCAGGCTTGAAGCTGAATGATGCTTTGCGTTGGTGGACAAGCTTCGCGTTGTCCACCCTACGATCCCTTTGGGAGACGGATGTGCAGCCCGCGTAGGGCGCGACACAAATCCTCACCCACAAAAAAGCCCCGCACATGCGGGGCTTCGGTACCGCGCAAAAACGCTTATGCGCGCGGACGATTGTCGAACACGTGGCACGCCTTGCCCTCGGAGCGCTTGAGCGCATGGAACGGCTGGATCAATACCCGCGAACTGATGCCGATGTGGGTCTTGATCTGCTTGCCCAGCTCATCCGCCACCCGCTTCTGCTGGGTCGCTTCGAGGTCTTCCAGGCCGTGCTTGAGTTCGACGTGGACGTCGATGCTGTCCAGGTTGCCGTTGCGGTGCAGGTGCAGTTCGTAGACTTCGGCAAGCTGCTTGATCTTGAGGATCTGTTCTTCGATCTGCGTCGGAAACACGTTGACCCCGCGGATGATCAGCATGTCGTCGCTGCGCCCGGTGATCTTGTCGATGCGTCGCATCGGTCGCGCGGTGCCCGGCAGCAGGCGGGTGAGGTCGCGGGTGCGGTAGCGGATCATCGGCAGCGCTTCCTTGGACAGCGAGGTAAACACCAGCTCGCCCATCTCGCCATCCGGCAGCACCTCGCCGGTCGCCGGGTCGATGATCTCGGGGTAGAAGTGGTCTTCCCAGACGGTCGGGCCGTCCTTGCTCTCGGCGCACTCCATGGCTACGCCAGGGCCCATGATTTCCGACAGGCCGTAGATGTCGAGGGCGGTGATGCCCATGCGTTCCTCGATGGCGTCGCGCAGTTCCTGGGTCCAGGGCTCGGCGCCGAAGATGCCCAGGCGCAGCTTCAGGCTATGCGGGTCGATGCCCTGGCGCTCGATCTCGTCGGCCAGGTTGAGCATGTAGGACGGCGTGACCATGATGATGTCCGGCTGGAAGTCGCGGATCAGCTGCACTTGTTTCTCGGTCTGGCCGCCGGACATCGGGATCACCGTGCAACCCAGGCGCTCCGCGCCGTAGTGGGCGCCGAGGCCGCCGGTGAACAGGCCGTAGCCGTAGGACACATGCACCTTGTCGCCACGCCGGCCACCGGCTGCGCGGATCGAGCGGGCGACCACGTTGGCCCAGGTGTCGATATCGTTCTGCGTGTAGCCGACCACCGTCGGCTTGCCGGTGGTGCCGCTGGAAGCATGCAGGCGTACGACCTCGCTCTGCGGCACGGCGAACATGCCGTAGGGGTAGTTGTCGCGCAGGTCGTTCTTGCCGGTGAAGGGGAATTTGCTCAGGTCTTCCAGGCGCTTGAGGTCGTCCGGGTGTACGCCCAGCTCGTCGAAGCGCTGGCGGTACAGCGGCACGTTGTCGTAGGCGTGTTTCAGGCTCCAGCGCAGGCGATCCAGCTGGTGCTGGCGCAGTTCGTCGACGCTGGCGGTTTCCATCGGGTCAAGCAAGGCGGTGTTTGCGGTCATGGTCGTTCACTCAAATTGTTCTTGTTCGAGGTCAGTGCCTCTGAGTGCTGCAGCGAGGATACTCCTCGCCCTGTTCTTTGCATCTATCTCTAGGTATCAGACTCTTTCGATGATCAGGGCGATGCCCTGGCCGACGCCGATGCACATGGTGCACAGCGCGTAGCGGCCCTGGCGCAGTTCCAGCTCGTGCAGGGCGGTGGTGACCAGGCGGGCGCCGCTCATGCCCAGCGGATGGCCGAGGGCGATGGCGCCGCCGTTGGGGTTGACCCGCGCGTCATCGTCGGCCAGGCCGAGTTCACGCAACACGGCCAGGCCCTGGGCGGCGAAGGCTTCGTTGAGTTCGATCACGTCCATGTCGGCCAGCGACAGGTTGGCCAGCTCCAGCACCTTGCGCGTGGCCGGCACCGGGCCGATGCCCATGATCCGTGGCTCGACGCCGGCGCTGGCCATCGCCACCACCCGTGCGCGGGCCTTGAGGCCAAAGCGGGCGGCGGCTTGCGGGCTGGCCAGGAGCAGGGCGCAGGCGCCGTCGTTGACCCCCGAGGCGTTGCCGGCGGTGACGCTGCCGCCTTCGCGGAACGGCGTACCGAGCCTGGCCAGTTGTTCGAGGGTGGTGTCGGCGCGCGGATGTTCGTCCTGCTCGACCAGCTTGGGCGGGCCTTTGCGCTGGGGGATTTCGACCGGCACGATCTCTTGCGCCAGGCGACCGCTGGCCTGGGCGGCCGCGGTCTTCTGTTGGCTGCGCAGGGCGAAGGCATCCTGGTCGGCGCGGGAGATGTCGAACTGCTCGGCGACGTTCTCGGCGGTCTCCGGCATGGAGTCGATGCCGAACTGTTTCTGCATCAGTTTATTGACGAAGCGCCAGCCGATAGTGGTATCGAATATCTCCGCGCTGCGGCCAAAGGCCTGCTCGGACTTGCCCATGACGAAGGGCGCGCGGGACATGGATTCGACGCCGCCGGCGATCATCAATCCAGCCTCGCCCGCACGAATTGCTCGTGCTGCGCTGCCGACCGCATCCAGGCCGGAGCCGCACAGGCGATTGAGGGTGGTGCCGGGCACGCTGACCGGCAGGCCGGCGAGCAGGCCGGCCATGCGCGCGACGTTGCGGTTATCTTCGCCGGCCTGGTTGGCGCAGCCGTAGATCACATCGTCGATGGCGCTCCAGTCCAGTTGCGGATGGCGTTGCAGCAGGGCGCGGATCGGCACCGCACCGAGGTCGTCGGCACGCACGCCGGACAGGGCGCCAGCGTAGCGCCCGATGGGCGTACGGATCGCGTCGATGATCAGGGCGTCATTCATTGGGGGTCTCCTGGTCGAGCAAGGTGCCACGCACCTGATAGGACTTGCCGTGGAACAGGGCGATCAACTGGCCCTGCTGGTTTTCGATGCGTACGTCGTAGTTGCCGGTGCGACCGCTGCGGCTCTGCTCGATGGCCGTAGCGGTCAGCAGGTCGCCTGCGTGGCCGGGCGCCACGTAGTCGATGCTGCAACCGATGGCGACGGTGATGCGGTCGTAGGTGTTGCAGGCGAAGGCGAAGGCCGAATCGGCCAGGGCGAACAGGTAGCCGCCGTGGCAGGTGCCGACGCCTTGCAGCATGTCGGCGCGTACCGGCATCGACAGGGTGGCTTTGCCAGGGGCTACCGAGAGCAGTTGCATGCCCAGGGCGCGGCTGGCGGTGTCGCGTTCGTACAGGGTGCTGGCGCAGGCTTCGGCCAGGCGCTGGGCGGCCGTGTCAGTCATGCAGGTTCCTCCTTTCGGCCGCGCGGCGGCGCAGCAGCAGCGACGGTCGGTAGCGGCTTTCGCCGTAGACCGCCTGCAGGTTGTCCAGGGTCTTCAGCACATGCTCGAGGCCAATGGCATCGGCCCAGGCCAGTGGCCCGCGCGGGTAATTGACCCCGGCGCACATGGCCAGGTCGATGTCGTGGGCGTTGGCCACACCGTGCAGCAGGGCGTCGGCGCCTTCGTTGGCGAGCATGGCGACGGTGCGCAGCACGGCCAGGCCAGGCGTATCGGAGAGCTGGCTGACCTTGAGGCCGGCGCGTTGCAGCAGGGCGACCGCGTCTTGCACGGCTTGCTCGCTGCTGCCGTGGGCGGCGCTGATGGCGATGCGTTCGGCGCGAGCGAAATCGAGCGCCAGGTCGAACAGCAGCAGGTTGCTCAGGCCGTCGTCGAGGGCGCGCTGGCTGGCCAGGCGCCCATCGCTCAGTGCCAATGTGGCGTCGCCGACGCGCAGCAGGCCGGTGCCATCGCGCTGGATGACCTGTACGCCGTTCTGCTGTAGGCGCTGGATCAGCGGGTTGGCGATGCCCAGGTCACCTTCGACCACGCAGTGGCTGACGCCGGCGCTGCTGCTGGTTTCCTGTGGTTGCGGACGCTCGGCGCCTTCGCCATAGCTGTAGAAACCCTGGCCGCTCTTGCGCCCTAGGCGGCCGGCATCGACCAGTTCTTTCTGGATCAGCGACGGCTGGAAACGGAAGTCGCCGTAGTAGGCATCGAACACCGAACAGGTCACCGCGTAGTTGACGTCATGGCCGATCAGGTCGGTGAGTTCGAAGGCGCCCATGCGAAAGCCGCCAGCTTCACGCATAAGGGCGTCGAGGGTGGCGCAATCGGCAGCACCTTCCTGCAACAGGCGCAGGCTTTCGGCGTAGAACGGACGCGCTACCCGGTTGACGATGAAGCCCGGCGTCGAGCGGGTGTGCACCGGCTTCTTGCCCCAGGACAGGGCCGTGGCGTACAGGCAGTCGGCGAGCGTGGCGTCACTGGCCAGGCCGGAGACGATCTCCACCAGGGCCATCAGCGGCGCCGGGTTGAAGAAGTGCAGGCCGAGCACCCGCTCGGGATGCTTCAGGCCGGCGGTCAGGCTGGTGATCGACAGTGACGAGGTGTTGCTGGCGAGGATGCAGTCGGCGGCGCAGATGGCTTCCAGTTGGGCCAGCACATCACGTTTCGCGTCGAGTCTCTCGACGATGGCTTCGATCACCAGCGCCGAATCGGCCAGCGCTTCAAGGCTGTCGGCCGGTTGCAGGCGCGCTACTGTGGCGCTGCGGGCCTCGGCGCTAAGCTTGCCTTTGTCGACCAGTTTGCCGAGCTGCTTGTCGATGCCGGCGATGGCCTGGGCGGCCGCTTCCGGGCGGGTGTCGTAGAGCTTGACCGGATGGCCGGCCTGGGCGGCGACCTGGGCGATCCCGGCGCCCATGGCGCCGGCGCCGATCACCGCGACGATCTTGTCTGTGGGCAAGGCGCTCATGTTTCAGCGTCCTTTGAATGCAGGTGTGCGCTTGGCCATGAACGCGGCCACGCCTTCGCGGTAATCCTCGCTGCGCCCGGCCAGGCGTTGCAGGTCACGTTCCAGCTCCAGCTGTTCGTCGAAGCTGTTGTGGGCGCTGGCGTTGAAGGCGCGCTTGATCAGCGCCAGGCCGTAGGTCGGCTGGGTGGCGAGATGGCGGGCCAGCTTGAGCGCTTCGTCGCGCAGCGCGGCATCGTCGACCACGCGGTAGATCAGCCCCCATTGCTCGGCCTGTTCCGCGCTCAGGCGTTCGCCGAGCAGGGCCAGGGCCTTGGCGCGAGCCGGGCCGATCAGGCGTGGCAGGCTCCAGGTGCCGCCGGAGTCCGGGATCAGGCCGATCTTGCAGAACGCCTGGATGAAACTGGCGGAACGGGCTGCGAGCACCAGGTCGCAGGCCAGCGGAATGTTGGCGCCGGCACCGGCGGCGACGCCATTGACCGCGCAGATCACTGGCAGCGGCAGGTCGCGCAGGCTGCGGATCAGCGGGTTGTAGAATTTCTCGATGGACAGGCCGAGGTCGGGCATTTGCGCGCCTGGCGCGACGTTGCGGTCGGACAGGTCCTGGCCGGCACAGAAGCCGCGACCTTCACCGGTCAGCAGCAAGACGCGCACCTCGGCGCTCTGGCGGATCTGCTTGAGCGCCTCGCGCACCTCGCCGTGCATGGCCGCGTTGAAGCTGTTCAGTTGCTCCGGGCGGTTGAGGCTGAGAAGGGCGACGCCGTCCTCGATGGAAAACAGGATGTGCTGGAAGTCCATGACTTGCGCTCTCTTTCTTATAAATGAGGAATCGTTACTGGCCGGTGAAGTCGGCGCGGCGTTTTTCCTGGAAGGCCTGGATGCCTTCGTTGCGGTCGGCGGTGCCGGCCAGCACGGTGAAGGCGTGGCGCTCGAAGCGCAGGCCGCTGGCGAGGTCGGTGTCCTGGGCCTTGAGCAGCGCTTCCTTGGCCAGGCGTACGGCCAGCGGCGCTTTCTCGGCGATGCTGCGGGCGATCTCCACGGCGCGTTCGACGGTGAACTCCGGTTGGGTCACTTCGCTGACCAGGCCGGCACGCAGGGCATGGCGGGCGTCGATCTGCTGGCCGCTCAGGACCATCTGCATGGCCAGGGATTTGCCCACCGCACGCAGCAGGCGCTGGGTGCCACCGGCGCCGGGCATGATGCCGAGGTTGATTTCCGGCTGGCCGAAGCGGGCGTCTTCGCCGGCGATGATGATGTCGGCATGCATCGCCAGTTCGCAGCCACCGCCGAGGCAGAAACCGTCCACGGCAGCGATCAGCGGTTTGGAAAAGGTGGTGATGCGTTGCCAGTGGGCGACGCGTGGATCGTTGAGGATGCCGACCAGGTCGCGCTCGGCCATTTCCTTGATATCGGCACCGGCAGCGAAGGCTTTGCGGCTGCCGGTGATGACCACGGCGCGGGTTTCGTCGTCGCGCTCGGCGCTGTCCAGTTCGGCGACCAGTTCACCCAGCAGTTCGGTATTGAGCGCGTTCAGCGCCTCTGGGCGCTGCAAGGTGATCAGGCGCACGCCGGCATCAAGGGCACGGACGGCAAGGGTACGAGGCATCTGGCGTTCCTCTGGCTGCACGCGCGGCGTCTACGCCGCTGATTGTTGTAGGTCGCGCTCGTCGGGGAGCGGCGCTTTTGCCGAGTATAAGCATTAAGCGATACAAAACAAAACGTAAAAAATAAAATAGTGTGTTGTATATGTGTGCTGCTGAATCAGGGCCGAATGATTCATATCGATTCGGTTTCGACGGTGCCCGGCAGGCAGAGTCCCGTTTTCAGCCATGTTGATGGGTATCGCTGCGCTCAAGCAATCCCGCGCAGGCGCGTCACGCTTCATCCCCGCGCTCACGCCTTGCTGGGCATCCGATACGAAATTTCCTCTTCATCAATACGGTTTTTTGTGATACAAAAAATATCAATGACGGCATCGCTTTGTTTTTCATAGGCCGGCTGCTGCGATTTCCAACAAGAACGAGAACCCCACCATGACCTGCTACAGCCTCGATGGCGTGACGCCGGTGGTGCATCCCACGGCCTACGTGCATCCCAGTGCGGTGCTGATCGGCGATGTGATCATCGGCCCCGGTTGCTATGTCGGCCCGCTGGCCAGCTTGCGCGGCGACTTCGGCCGCATCGTCCTGGAGGAGGGTGCCAATATCCAGGACACCTGCGTGATGCACGGCTTCCCGGACAGCGACACGGTAGTCGCGCGCAACGGCCATATCGGCCACGGCGCGGTGCTGCATGGCTGCCAGATCGGCGAAGACGTGCTGGTGGGCATGAATGCGGTGGTGATGGACTACGCCAAAATCGGCGCCCGTTCATTCGTGGCCGCGACCACCTTCGTCAAGGCCCGTTTCGAGTGCGAGGAGCAATCGCTGGTGCTCGGCTCGCCGGCGGCGGTCAAGCGCCGCCTCAGTGACGACGAAGTGAGCTGGAAGCAGGCGGGCACCCACGAGTACCAGGTGCTCGCCCGACGCTGCGCGCAAGGCCTGGTGGCATGCGAACCGCTGACCGAGGTCGAGGCGCAGCGACCACGAATCAGCGACAGCGGCTTTCGGCCCAAGGATGCGGCTCGTTGACCAGGCTCGCGACAATCCCGGGCGGGCGGTTATATTCGGCATCATTTTCGCCGCCCGGAACGCTCATGACGCCTATCGCGCCACTCAACCAGCTCGTCACCCGTTTCCAGGAGCGCACGCCGATCCGTGCCAGCTCGCTGATCATCACCCTGTATGGCGATGCCATCGAACCTCATGGCGGCACGGTCTGGCTGGGCAGCCTGATCCAGTTGCTGGAGCCCATGGGGATCAACGAACGGTTGATCCGCACCTCGATCTTCCGCCTGACCAAGGAGGGCTGGCTCAGTGCCGAGAAGGTCGGCCGGCGCAGCTACTACAGCCTGACCGGAACCGGGCGGCGGCGTTTCGAGAAGGCCTTCAAGCGCGTCTACAGTGCCACTGTGCCGGCCTGGGACGGCGCCTGGTGCCTGGTGGTGCTGTCGCAACTGTCGGCGGAGAAGCGCAAGCAGGTGCGCGAGGAGTTGGAATGGCTGGGCTTCGGCGCCATCGCCCCGACCGTGCTGGCCAACCCGCGCTGCGACAAGGCCGACGTGAATGCCACGTTGCAGGACCTGGATGCGCTGGAAGACAGCATCGTGTTCGAGACCCGCGGCCAGGATGTGCTGGCCTCGAAAGCCCTGCGCATGCAGGTGCGCGAGAGTTGGGACATCGACGAGCTCGGCCGCCACTACAGCGAGTTCATCCAGCTGTTCCGGCCGTTGTGGCAGGCGCTGCGCGAGCAGGACAACCTGCGCGCCGAGGACTGTTTCCTGGCGAGGACATTGCTGGTCCATGAATACCGTCGCCTGCTGCTGCGCGACCCGCAATTGCCGGACGAACTGCTGCCTGGCGATTGGGAGGGCAGGGCCGCGCGCCAGTTGTGCCGCAATATCTACCGCCTGGTCTATGCCAAGGCCGAGGAATGGTTGAACGGAGCGCTGGAAACCGCCGACGGGCCGTTGCCCAATGTTGGAGAGAGTTTCTATCAACGCTTTGGAGGGTTGCGCTAAGACCTGCTGACGCTAGCGTCTAAACCACTGGAAAGGTTTTTGGCAGGCAGTTTTGAGGCAGAAGCGGACGTTTATTTTGGTAGGGTGGACCGGGGCGCGCAGCCAACGCGAAGCTTGTCCACCGCTTTGCGTCGCCAATGGTGGACAAAAAGAGCATTGTCCACCCTACGTCCTGGGGCCAGGCAGCGGAATTAGTTGGGCTCCGTCATTCCCGCGAAGGCGGGAATCCAGAAGACTCGAAGCATCTGGCTTCCCGCCTTCGCGGGAATGACGGCATACCGAAGCGTCCGATCCCGCCTCGATGCCACCATGCGAACTGAAACGGAAACAGACCCTGACCCCTTCTACGATTCACAGGCAAGACCCTTCATAACAACAAGAACCACGCGAGGCTGTGCAAGCCATGATGACAACGCAGAGAGTGCGGGCCGACCGTTTCGATCAGTGGTTGCAGCAGGTCAACCAGGCCTGTGGTTGCTTTGCCGCCAAGCCGTTGGGCGAGGCGTTCGCCGGCAGCCTCAGCGAGTACCGCTCGGGGGCGATCAAGCTGAGTTTCGTCGATGTCGCCCAGGCCAGGCTGTTCCGCGGCAATCGTGAGCTGGCCGATAGCGAGGGTGACCACTACTACGCCTGCTTCCAGTTGCAGGGGCAGGCGGATATGGCCCAGGACGGCAACCACGCCAAGCTCGACGCCGGCGATATCGTGCTCATCGACGCCGGCCGGCCCAGCAGTTTCGTCTACGGCGATGGCTCGCGGCAGCTTTCACTGATCTTGCCCCGGCGCCTGGTCGAACAGCATCTGCACTATTCGGCAGTGCGTTGCGGCCAGCGCATTGCCGGCAGTTCACCGCTGGCGCTGATGGCCAATCGACTGGTCGTGGAGTCCACGCGCCAGGCCTGCCTGAGCCTCGCCGAAAGCGAGGCGACCCTGGCCGCGCTGGTCAGCCTGCTGCGCCCCGCGATCACCGGCACCGACCTTGGCCACCATCCGCATGAGAGCACCTTCCGCAAAGCCATCGCCTATATCGACGAGCACATTCGCGAAGATGACCTGTGCCCGGAACTGCTGGCCAAGGAAATCGGTGTTTCCGTGCGCGGCCTGTACCGCATGTTCGCCAAGAAAGACCTGGTGATCGCCCAGTACATCAAGCATCGGCGCCTGGATTTCTGTGCCGAATCCCTGCGCCAGAGTGGCGGCGAGCAGAAACTCTCGGCCATCGGCTATGCCTGGGGCTTTTCCGATTCCAGCCGTTTTTCCACGGCCTTCAAGAGCCGCTTCGGCCTGTCGCCTGGCGAGTACCGCAAGCGCCATCAGGACTGACAGCGGGCTCGCGCTGTTGGCAGCCTTGGCAACAAGGCTGGCATGCAGGGTAAACCCTGGCTCCGGCTGAATACCGAGAATGCGTGAACATCCGCTTCAGACGGTTGGCGGCGAGCAACGCCTGCCATGCATATGAGGGAAAACCATGAGCAAAGTCGAAATCCTGCCGCAGGTCGCGGCATTCCTGGCGCGTCGCCACGGCAGCTTCATCGATGGTCAATGGCTGGTTCATGACGGCGAGTCGTCCGCCGTGTTGAATCCGGCAACCGGCGAAACCATTGCCTGGGTTGAGGATGCTTCGCTCGAGATTGTCGAGCAGGCCGTCCTGTCGGCGCGCAAGGCCCATGAGGCGCAGGTCTGGTCCGGCCTGCGCCCGGCAGACCGTGAGCGTATCCTGCTGCGCTTCACGGCGTTGGTCGAAGCCCATGGCGAGGAACTGGCGCAACTGGAAACCCTGTGCCAGGGCAAGTCGATCAATATCGCGCGGATGCTCGACGTCAACGCGACCGTCGAGTTCATGCGCTACATGGCCGGCTGGGCGACCAAGATCGAAGGGCAGTCCCTGGACGTGTCGATCCCGATTCCCGAGCACACCCGCTTCACCGCCTACACCCGTCGCGAGCCGGTTGGCGTGGTGGCGGGCATCGTGCCGTGGAACTTCCCGCTGATGATCACCGCCTGGAAGCTGATGCCGGCACTCGCCTGTGGCTGCACGGTGGTGATCAAACCGTCGCCGGAGACGCCGCTGACCGCGCTGCGCCTGGCCGAGCTGGCGATCGAGGCCGGCATCCCGCCGGGCGTGTTCAACCTGGTCACCGGTGCTGGCGCGGTTGGCCAGGCACTGGCCTCGCACAAGAAGATCGACAAGGTGTCGTTCACCGGCTCGACCGCGGTGGGCAAGATCGTCGGCGGCGTGGCGGTGCAGAACATGACCCGCTTTGCCCTGGAACTGGGTGGCAAGAACCCGATGATCGTGCTGGCCGATGCCGATATCGACAAGGCGGTGCAGGGCGCGCTGCTCGGCGGCTTGCTCAACAACGGCCAGGTCTGCGCCGCCGCTTCGCGCTTCTACGTGCATCGCTCGCGCTACGATGACTTCGTCCAGGGCCTGGCCGGCGTGGTGGCGAACATGCCACTGGGCGAGGGGCTGGATACCACGGCGGCGATCAATCCGCTGGTGTCGCGCAAGCAACAGCAGAGCGTGCTGCAGCATATCGCCACGGCACGCGAGGAGGGCGCACGGGTGGTCACCGGCGGCGAGCCTGTCGACCGGGCCGGTTTCTACGTGCAGCCCACCGTGCTTGCCGACGTGACCCAGGCCATGGCCGTGGCCCGCGCCGAGGTGTTCGGCCCGGTGCTGTCGGTGATTCCGTTCGACGACGAGGAGCAGGCCATCGCCATGGCCAACGACAGCGAGTACGGCCTGGGCGCGAGCCTGTGGACCAACGACCTGACCAAGGCCATGAATATGGTGCCGCGCATCCAGGCCGGCACCGTATGGGTCAACGCCCATGTGCTGCTCGATCCGAGCATGCCCTTCGGCGGGGTCAAGCAGTCGGGCATGGGGCGTGAGTTCGGTCGTTCGGTGATCGAGGCCTACACCGAGATCAAGTCGGTGTGCATCGCCCATTGATCCGCGTTCAGAAGCGCGCCAGCCTGTAAGGCTCCAGGCTCGGCAGTGATCGCGGTGCGGCATCGTTGACCAACTGTGCGACAAGTTCGGCGGTGACCGCCGCCTGGGTCAGGCCCAGGTGCTGGTGACCGAAGGCAAGCAGCACCTTGCCGTCGCAGACACGGTCGATGATCGGCAGCGAGTCCGGCAGCGATGGGCGAAAGCCCATCCAGGTGCTCGCATCGGTGACGTCCAGCTCCTGTTTGAACAGGCCCTGGCTCAGGCGCTGCAATTGCCAGGCACGGGCCATGTTCGGCGGGCTTTGCAGGCCGGCGAACTCGACCGTGCCGGCCAGGCGCAGGCCGCCGGCCATGGGCGTCATGATGAACTTGCGTTCCAGTGAGGTGACGGCGAACGGCAAGCGTCCGTGTTCGCGGGGCAGCATCAGGTGATAGCCACGCTCGGTGTCCAACGGCACCCGCTTGCCGGTGAGTTGTGCGGTGAGTTTCGCCGAGTGCGCACCGCAGGCGATCAGCACCTGACGGGCGTTCGATCCGCCCTGGTCGGTGTGCAGCGACACCCCCTTGTCATACAGATGAGCGCCGCTCACTTGCCGCTTTAGAAACCGTACGCCGTTGGCCTTGGCGGCCTCGACCAGCGCGCCGATCAGCAGATACGGGTCGATGAAATGTCCGGTGGCGGGAAAGAACAGCCCGCCCTGCACATGTTCGCTCAACTGCGGCGCGGCGCGGCGGATCGCCTGGGCATCCCAGAACTCGACCGGCACCCCTTGCTGGCGCATGCGTGCCTGCAAGGCATCGAGTGGCTGGCGCGACGCGGCGCGTTCGAACACCAGCAGCGAACCATCCTCCTTGAGCAGGTCGCTGCGAGCGATGGATTGCAACAGGCGTTGCCAGGCACCGAGGCTGCCTTCGTTGAGCGCGCGGATGCCGGCGACGGTGCGCTGGAATGGTTCCGGGCGCAGGTTGAGCAGCAGGCGGGTGAACCACGGCAGGGCGCGGGGCAGGTATTTCCAGTCCAGGCGCAGCGGGCCCATGGGGTCCATCAGCATGGCTGGCAGGCGCTTGAGGATCGACAGGTCGGCGATGGGAAACACCTGCTCGGTGGCCAGGTGCCCGGCGTTGCCATAGGAGGCGCCCATGCCCGGTTCCTGCGCGTCGATGACGATCACGCGTTTGCCCTGGCGGGCCAGCGCCAGGGCGCAGGTCAGGCCGATGATGCCCGCGCCGATCACGGCGATATCTGCAATGCCCGAAGCATTGCCTGCGGAAGAAGTATTGCTCATCGGCATCCTCGGTTGACTCGATTTCCAAGAGTTGCAAGCGTCCTGGCTCGACCACCGCGATGGTCGAGCCGGGTGCGCTCAGGCTTCGCGCTGGCCGTCGACCAGGCGACGCAGGTGCAACGGGTTGGCGTGTACGAGGGCTTCGGGCAGCAGGCTGTCCGGGAAGTCCTGGTAGCAGACCGGGCGCAGGAAACGCAGGATCGCCGCAGTACCGACCGAAGTCGCGCGGGCATCGGAGGTGGCCGGGAAGGGGCCGCCGTGGACCATGGCATCGCACACTTCGACACCGGTCGGCCAGCCGTTGACCAGGATGCGTCCAGCCTTGCGTTCCAGGGCCGGCAGCAGGGCGCGCGCAGCCGGCAGATCGCCTTCGTCGAGGTGCAGGGTGGCGGTCAACTGGCCTTCCAGATGCTCGGCGACCTGATGCACCTCAGCGTCATCGGCGCACTGCACGATCAGCGAAGTCGCGCCGAACACCTCGGCCTGCAAGGCGGCGTCGGCTAGAAAGTCCTCGGCCCTGGCGCTGAACAGATGAGCCTGGCCCTGGTTGGCGCCGTTGCCCGCCAGGCCTTGGCCGAGCAGGCGCGCGCGCGGATTGTTCGCCAGGGCCGCGACGCCGGCTGCATACGCCTGGTGGATACCCGGTGTGAGCATGGTCTGCGCCGGACTGTCCTTGAGCTGCCGGGTGGCTGCGACGGTGAAACGATCCAGGGCTTCACCTTGCCGAGCGATCAGCAAACCGGGGTTGGTGCAGAAC
Source organism: Pseudomonas sp. LRF_L74 (assembly GCF_965644255.1). Lineage (NCBI taxonomy): Bacteria > Pseudomonadati > Pseudomonadota > Gammaproteobacteria > Pseudomonadales > Pseudomonadaceae > Pseudomonas > Pseudomonas sp. LRF_L74. The sequence continues at coordinate 465,119 of NZ_CBFFRH010000002.1, forward strand.
TGCCCGGCGCCCTGGGTCAGCGAGGCGACGAATCCTTGCGCCAGGGCTTCGCCACGCGCATGCAGGGCGGCGCCGAAGAGAAACACCGGGTTGATCGAGCTCATCTCGGCATAGACCGGAATCGGTTCGTTGCGCGCCTGGGCCGCCTTGGTCAAGGCGATGCCGCCGCTGCGCGAGCCGGTAAAACCGACCGCCTTGATGCGCGGGTCTTCGACCAGGGCGATACCCATTTCACGACCCGAGCCGAACAACAGGGAGAACACGCCTTCGGGCAGGTTATGTTGCTGCACGGCGCGAATGACTGCCCGACCGACCAGTTCGCTGGTACCAGGATGGGCGCTGTGCGCCTTGACCAGCACCGGGCAGCCGGCGGCGAGGGCCGAGGCGGTGTCGCCACCCGCCACGGAGAAGGCCAGGGGAAAGTTGCTGGCGCCGAACACCGCCACCGGGCCAACGGCAATCTGCCGTTGGCGCAGGTCGGCGCGTGGCAGCGGTTGGCGTTGCGGCTGGGCTGGATCGACACGCACGTCCAGCCACTCACCAGCGCGTACCACGCGGGCGAAGGTGCGCAGTTGATGGCAGGTGCGCCCGCGTTCGCCCTGGATGCGCGCGCGCGGCAAGCCGGTTTCGGCCGTGGCGCGGTCGATCAGCGCATCGCCCAGCGCTTCGATCTGCTCGGCGATGGTTTCCAGAAAACCGGCGCGCTGCTCCAGCGAGGTTTCCCGGTAGCTGTCGAAGGCCGACCAGGCCAGAGTGCAGGCCTGTTCGACGTGCGAATGGTCGCCGCCGAGATAGGTCGGTTCGAGTGCCTGGTCGGTGGACGGATCGATCGCGCGGATCGCCTCGCCAGTGCCTGCGATGGCCTGGCGGCCGATCAGCATCTTGCCTGTCAGTGTCATGAGCTGTTCCCGAATGAAATGGGCAGAAGCCGGGGACTGATGGTCAGTACCCGGCGCGAGCGGATCAGGCGACGTTCTGTGCTGCCGACCAGTTGGCGTACCACTGGCGGAACAGCGCGTACTGGGTCTCGGCGTAGTTGCGCTGGGCATCGCTGAGGACGTCGGTCTCGTTGAAGTGCAGGGCGTATTCCTGGTCGCCGTTGAGCACCATCAGGTGCTTGTAGTAGAGGACCAGGTCGCTGCCTTCGTCGAAGGACGACAGCACGTTCAGCGCCTCGGACAGCTCCAGGGCCAGGCGCCGCGCGACGGCGTCGCCCTTGGCGGCCTGCTTGCTCAGCTCGACCAGTTGCAGCACTTCACGCGGCAGGGCGTTGCCGATGCCGGTGATGGCGCCGGTCGCGCCGCAGTTGACGAAACCGTGCACCACCTGGGTATCGACGCCGGCCATGAGGATCACGTTCTCGTCCTGCGAGGTGATGTGCTCGGCGGCGTAGCGCATGTCGGCGGCGCCACCGAACTCCTTGAAGCCGATCAGGTTGGAATATTTGCGGCGCAGCTTGAAGAACAGCTCGGCGCGGGTGGCGAAGCCGTAGTAGGGGCTGTTGTAGATCACCGCGGGCAGTTTCGGCGCGGCGTCGAGAATGGCCGAGAAGTGCGCTTCCTGGGCTGCCGGCGAGGCGCCGCGCGACAGGACGCGGGGGATGACCATCAGGCCATGGGCGCCGACCCTGGCCGCGTGGGCGGCATGGGATACCGCTTCGCGACTGTTTACCGCGCCGGTGCCGACGATGGTCGGGATGTCGGCGGCCACCAGGCGCGCCACGCCTTCCTGGCGCTGGGTCTCGCTGAGCAGCGGCCAGTCGCCCATGGAGCCGCAGTAGACGACCGCGCTCATGCCGGTTTCGATCAGTTCGCGGCCCTTGCGTACCAGGGCGTCGAAGTCCGGCTTGCGCTCGGCGGTGCAGGGCGTCATCAGGGCGGGGATGGTGCCGGTGAAGATGTTGCTGGTCATGTTGGTATTCCTTGTTCGTCGATTGGATGGATGGTCGGTCGCGGGCTGGCCCGCGGGTTAAGTCGTCATTCCCCGCGCAGGCGGGAACTAAACGCTTCGTAGTTTCTGGGCTCCCGCCTACGCGGGAGTGACGTATACGGGTGGCTTCGGGAGTTCATCAAAAGCATCCTTCTCACTCCGTCATTCCCGCGTAGGCGGGAAGCCAAAAAACTCACCGTTTCTGGGCTCCCGCCTGCGCGGGAGTGACGTATACGGGTGGCTTCGGGAGTTCATCAAAAGCATCCTTCTCACTCCGTCATTCCCGCGTAGGCGGGAAGCCAAAAAACTCACCGTTTCCGGGTTCCCGCCTGCGCGGGAATGACGATGGGTGTTGTTTCCTAATCGGTTTGTGTTGGCTCAAATGCCCCAGGCGAAAGGGTCTTGCTCGTCGATCAGCAAGGTCGCGTCGGCGGTCAGGTGGGCGCGGCCGGTGATGAACGGGCGGATGCGTTCGCCGTCCCACTCGAAGCGGCCTTCGAAGCGGCTGCCGGTGATGCTCGCCTGGACCCAGCGCTCGCCTTCGGCCAGCTTGCCGTCGGCGGCCAGGCAGGCCAGCTTGGCGCTGGTGCCGGTGCCACAGGGCGAGCGGTCGTAGGCCTTGCCGGGGCACATGACGAAGTTGCGGCTGTCGGCGGATTCATCGTCGGCAAACAGCTCGATGTGATCGATCGGCGCGCCGTCTTCACCGTGGATACCCTGCTCTTCGAGGGCGCGCAGCATCTTCCAGGTGAAGTCGGTGAGTCGCTCGACATTGCTCAGCTGCAGATCCTGGCCATGTTCGCTGACCAGGAAGAACCAGTTGCCGCCCCAGGCGACGTCGCCGAGAAAGCGCCCGTAGCCGGCAACCTCCACCGCTACCTGGTGGCGATAGCGGTAGGACGGCACGTTGCCGATGGTCACCGCTCCATCGTCGTGCAGGATGGCAGTGACCTGGCCGACCGGTGTGTCGATCTTGTGCTCGCCCGGCGCCATCAGGCCGAGATGCTGCAGCGAAGCGACCAGGCCGATGGTGCCGTGGCCGCACATGTTCAGGTAACCGGCGTTGTTGAAGAAAATCACCCCGCAGCTGGCATCCGCCGAGACCGGCGCGCAGTACAGCGCGCCGACCAGCACGTCGTTGCCGCGCGGCTCCAGCAGGCAGGCGCGGCGCCATTGGTCATGGTCCTTGCGCAGGGCATTGCGCTTGTCGGCCATGCTGCCCGCCGGCAGCTCGGGGAAGCCTTGCAGCACCAGGCGCGTGGGTTCGCCGCCGGTGTGTGAGTCGATGACGCGTATCTGTTTCATGAAGTCGTCCAGTTCGAAAGGCTGTCAGGCCAGCAAGGCCTGGATGTCCTGGTAGAGCGCGCGGTCGATCCACACGCCGTCGCGTTCGCTGCGCTGGCGGGCCTCGAAACGGCGCTGCGAAGGCAGGCGTGCACCTTGGTCGGTAATGGCGGCGAACAGGTCTTCGGCGCGTTGCAGGCCAAGCGCCAGGTCGTCGCCGAGAAAACGTTGCGGGTCGAAGGCCAGCAGCAGTTCGCCGTGGAAGGGCGCGGCACCGACACCGTCGTCGAAGGCCATGGATTCGGCGCTGGTCAGGTCGCCGATCAGGGCGCCGGCCAGCAATTCGACCATCGCCGCCAAGGCCGAGCCCTTGTGCCCGCCGAAGGTTTGCATGGCCCCCGCCAGCGCCGCCTGGGCATCGGTGGTGGGCTCGCCATTGGCATCCACTGCCCAGCCCAGGGGGATGGCTTTGTTCTGCCGCGCATGCAGTTCGATATCGCCACGGGCGATGGCGCTGGTGGCGAAATCGAAGACGAACGGATGGCCACCGGGGCGGGGCCAGGCGAAGGCCAGCGGGTTGGTGCCGAACACGCCCTTGTTGCCACCTGCCGGGGCGACCCAGGCGTGGCTGGGGGTCATCGCCAGGCCGACCAGGCCCTGTTCGGCGATGGCTTCCACTTCCGGCCAGAGTGCCGAGAAGTGGAAGCAATTACGGATCACCAGCGCCGCGACGCCCAGTTCGCGAGTCCGCTCGACCAATACCGGCAAGCCGCTGTGCAAGGCCAGCAGGGAAAAGCCCTGGTGCGCATCGACCTTGACGATCGAGGGTGCCGGCTGGCTCAAGGTCGGTGTGGCATGACCGTCGACCTTGCCCGAGCGCAGCGAACGCACGCTGCCCAGCACCCGGTACAGGCCATGGGAATGGCATTCGTCGCGCTGGCCCTGGGTGATTACCCGGGCCACGGCCTCGGCCTGCTCGGCCCCCATGCCATTGGCGTTGAGGGCGCGAAAGGCCAGGTCGTGGACCTGATCGAGGCTGAGATTGATACGGTCGTTCATGGTGGGCTCTCCGTTTTCAGTGGTCATCAGCGTACGCCTGGTGCGTGCTGCTTACCGAGTTGAACGGTCGAGATCGGTTCGGATTCGTTCTCTGCCTCGTCGGCATCCAGCCGCACCAGGGACGCCGGCACGCCAGTGGCTGCTCCCCAGTAGTAGATGACCAGCGCGCAAGCGGCCACCGCGACGGTGTCGAGCGGATGGCCGAGCACGCCCAGGCCACCGAAGCTGCCGAGCCAGGAGAGCAGGATGGTCACCGCGTAGAAGCCGATCAGCCAGGCCGAGGAGCGCACCTGCTGGCCGATGCTCAGGTGATCGGTGGGCACCAGGCGCTTGCACGCCAGGTAGATGGCGAACATCAGGATTTGCAGGCCGAGCAGCCAGCTCACGGTGTTCCAGCCGGACCAGTAGACGATCAGCGCGGCGATGATGAACGACACCGGGCCGAGCACGGCGAAACCCTTGACCCGGAACGGACGGGCCAGTTGCGGCGCGCTGCGACGCAGGGCCGCGACCGAGATCGGCGCGATGGCGTAGCTCAGCACCAGGGCCGCGGAGACCACGTTGATCAGCGCTTCCCAGGACGGGAACGGCAGGGTCCAGAACACCGACAGGGCAAAGGTCAGCCACAGCGCCGGGCGCGGGATACCTGACTTCTCGTCGATGCGGGTGAAGATCTTGAAGAAGGTGCCGGCACGCGCCCAGCCGTAGACCACGCGCGGCGTGGCGTTCATGTAGATGTTGCCGCAGCCGCTGGGCGAGATCACCGCGTCGGCCACCACCAGGTAGGCCAGCCAGCCGACGCCCAGGGTCAGGGCGATGTCGCGGTAGGGCAGGGAGAATTGCTTGCTGATCCCGGCCCAGCCATTGGCCAGCATTTCCGTGGGAATACCGCCGAGGAAGGCCAGTTGCAGCAGCACGTAGATGGCGGTGGAGAGCAGCACCGAAAGAATCAGGGCAATCGGAATGGTGCGCTGCGGGTTGCGCACTTCGCTGGCCACCGAAATGATCGGTGTCAGGCCTAGGTAGGCGAAGATGATGCCGCCCGCCGACACCGCCATTTCGATACCGGACAGTCCGAATGGGGCGAAGCCCTGGCTGGTCAGGTTCTCTGGCTTGAAGAAGGTGAACAGGACGCCGATCACCAGCAGCGGCACGATGAACTTGAACAGGCTGATGAAGTTGTTGGCCTTGGCGAAGGTTTTCACGCTGTAGTAGTTAAGCGCGAAGAACAGGCACAACAGGCCGAACTGCAACAGCCAGCCGATGGCTGTCGGATTGCTCGAACCTGCCTGGGTCAACGATGGGAACCAGGCTGCCGCGTACTGGCGGGCGGCGACCACTTCGATGGCCACCAGGCTGGAAAAGGCGATCAGGGTGATGAAGCCCATCAGGTAGCCGAGCAGCGGTCCATGGGAGAACACCGGGTAACGCACCACGCCACCGGCGCGGGGCAGGGCGGCGCCGAGTTCGCAATAGACGATGCCGAGCAGCAGCACGGCGAAGCCGCCGAGCAGCCAGGAGAAGATGCCGGCCGGGCCGGCGATGGTCGAGACATGGCTGGCGGCGAACAGCCAGCCGGAACCGAAGATGGCCCCCAGCCCGATGAATGTGAGGTCTGTCAGAGACAGCTGTTTCTTGAACTTGCCTGAGCTGGACATAGCGTCGCCTTACTTGTGGGTTATTGGGTCGGCAGGAGTCGCTGGTTATTAGCGGCATGGGCCGCAATAACGTTGCAGTCTTGAGGCTGCGTAATTATTCGAAGTTGCAATCAGTGGCGCTGTGGCCCGGCACGAAAGTTCATGTCCAAGACGCTGGGCAACAGGCATCTGTCAGCGCTTCTCCAGGCGCTGTGGCAAGGTTTGTCGAGTACGTGTTCTGTCGATATACAGTGAACCCATCGGCTCGCCGGGGCTTGATGGTTTTCGTCGTGATCGATGACGAAATTTGCATAGTCGAATGCTTGATTCGATTCCGTGCTTTTTCGCCAGCCCCTGATTGGATAGGCTTAGCTAAGCCGCAGGCCACGGTTTGCAAGGGTTTCGCCGAGAAACATGGCAAGCCGGCCGAAGCCGCTACGCTTGCGCGAGCGATAGGTCGCTGCTCGATGCAGGCAGAATTTCGCCTAGAGGACTGACAGGAACCAATCGACGATGACGCCGAATCCGCTGGAAATACTGAACCAGGAAAGTGCCGACCAGCGCCCGGAAAACATCGAGCAAGTGATTGCGGGTATTGCGCTGTTATTACCGATCCTGGACGCCATTCCCAATGCGGCGATATTCATCAAGGATGTGCAGGCGCGTTATCTGCTGGCCAATCGAACATTGGTGCAGCGCTGCGGATTGAAACAGTTGCAACCCTTGTTGGGTAAAACCAGCGCGCAAGTGTTTCCCGCTCAACTGGGCCCTGGATATACCGAGCAGGATCGCCGGGTTCTGCAACAGGGCGTGGTGCTGGAAGACCAGCTTGAACTGCACTTGTTCGGCAGCCGTGAACCGGGCTGGTGCCTGACCCATAAGCGGCCGATCCGTGACCGTGGGGAGCGGATCATCGGCCTGGTAGGCATCTCCGTCGACCTACAGGCGGCCGGCGATACGCATCCGGCCTATGGACGCCTGGCGGCGGTGGATGACTACATCCGCGGCCATTTCAGCGGCCCGCTGACGATGCAGGAACTGACCCGAATCGCCGGCATGTCCGTGGCGCAACTGGAGCGCTACTGCAAGCGCGTGTTCCATCTCACGCCACGGCAGATGATCCACAAGGTTCGCCTGGAGCATGCCCATCGTCTTCTGCTGCACGGCGACCTGCCGATCACCGAGGTGGCGATGCAATGCGGCTACACCGATCACAGCGCCTTTACCCGCCAGTTCAAGACGTTGACCGGCTTCACTCCACGGCAATATCGGGCGGCCACGGCCGGCTGATCTGGCTGTGCAGGCAACGTTGTCATCACTGGCCGATGCCCGGCAATGCCGAGAAGTAGCGTTGCAGTGACTCGATCGCGACCCGCACCTTGGCCGGCTCGCCCTCGCGTTGCGCGGTGAGGGCACTGACCGCGACCTGCGGGAAACGCCATTGCGGCAGGAGGCGGACCAGCTCGCCCGTCGCGAGGGCCGTCTTCACGTCCGCATGAGCGAGGCGGGCGCAGCCCAGCCCCTGTTCGCACAAACGTTGCAGGGCGAGCTGATTGTTACTGGCGATGCGGACTTTCACCGCCACCGACTCGGCAGTGCCGGGTTGTCCACGCAGTTGCAGGGCGATGGCTGGCTCGCTGCTGTCGCTACGTGGCAGGCCCTCGGTTTCGCGGGCCAGCGCCAGCCAGGCATGCCGGGCGAGATCGGCAGGCGATTCGGGCCAGCCATGGCGTTCGAGGTAGGCGGGCGCCGCACACAGGATCATCTCCAGGTCGCATAGCTTGCGGGCTATCCAGTTCGAGTCGGCCAGGCGTCCCACGCGGATGGCGATGTCGATGCGGGCATCGATCAGGTCGATCATCGAGTCATCGACGAGTAGCTGCAGGCGCAGTTGTGGCCACTGGCTGAGCACCGGCGCCAATGCCGGCGCGAGGTGCGTGACGAAGCCCACTGGCGCGGCGACTCGCAGTTCTCCCGTGGGTGCATCGCGTGCCTGGGCGAGGGCATCGGCGGCGGCACTGGCAGCCTGGAGCAGTCGCAGGCAGTGCGGGTAGCAGCGTTCGCCGGCTTCGGTCAGGGACAGCTTGCGCGTGGAGCGGTGCAGCAGCGTGACACCGGTCTGTAGCTCCAGGGCGCGTATGCTCTGGCTGACTGCGGAGGTACTCATGCCCAGGCGTCGGGCCGCTGCGCTCATCGAGCCGGCAGCGACCGTTTCGGCAAAGACGGCATAGGGCTTCAGGTCGTTGATCATTAAGCACCGCTTCAAAGTGTTTGTGATTTGCCCCAGCTTATCCGCTCACCGTGAAGTGGGTACTGTTTTCCCAGCATTTCGCTTCGCTGCCTTCATCAGGAGAAACCATGAAAAAGATCGCATTGATCGGCGCCACCGGCTTCGTCGGTTCAGCCGTGCTCGCCGAACTGACGAGTCGCAAGTTCGAAGTCACCGCATTGGTCAGGACCGAGGTCGATCTTGGGCCCGCGGTGAAAACGGTATTCGCCGACGTCTATGACGAGCGCGCCGTGGCCCGGGCCGTGGCTGGCCATGATGCGGTGATTTCCGCCTTCAACGCCGGCTGGAACGATCCCGAGCTGTATGAAAAGTTCGTGCGCGGTAGCGCCGCTATCGAGCGCGGCGTCGAGCAGGGTGGGGTCAAGCGGCTGCTGGTGGTTGGCGGCGCCGGCAGCCTGTTCGTGGCGCCGGGCGTGCAACTGGTGGACACCCCGCAGTTCACCGATCACGTACCGGCCAACGTCGTGCCCGGCGCGCGTGCTGCCAGGGATGTGTTGACCAGGTTGCGCGACAACACCACGCTGGACTGGACCTTCCTCAGCCCGGCGGCGCTGCTGGAGCCGGGTGAACGTAGCGGTGAATATCGTCTTGGCGGCGAGGAACTGCTGATGGATGGCGAGCGCCCGGCTGGCATTTCCGTGGCCGACCTGGCGGTGGCCATCGTCGATGAGATCGAGCAGCCACGCCATGTGCGCTCCCGCTTCACGGTGGCCAGGACGATGCGCTAGCCGGGGCGCGAGCGCTTGCCCGCATCGATATGAAGCCACTGGCGGCGGGATCGGGCTGCGGCATAACATGATGTTCTTTGCCAGCATGCCAGGGAGTCATCATGTTGCCCGCACCACGCTCCAGCGTTCCCTCCAGGCGCCGTCTGCGTCAGATTCGCAACCGGATCGGGCTGGGGATGGTCGCCAGCCTTTCCATGCTGGCTGGCATGACCGATGCCGTTGGCCTGCTGGTACTTGGCGACTTCGTGTCTTTCATGAGTGGCAACACCACGCGCTTTGCAGTATCTGTGGCCGAAGCGGACCTGGGCTCTTCGCTGCGACTGCTGATCGCCCTGGTTTCCTTCGTGCTGGGGAATGCGCTGGGCGTGATCGTCGGACGCGGCGCGGGGCGCCGGTCGCCGCCGCTGCTGGTGCTCATCGCGGGGCTGCTCCTGGCGGCGGCGCTGATTCCCTTCGGTCAGTCATGGCCGGTGCTGCTTCTGGCCACCCTGGCGATGGGCATGCTCAATGCAACGGTCGAGCAGGTGAACGGCCTGCCGATCGGCCTCACCTACGTGACGGGAGCCCTGTCGCGTTTCGGCCGGGGGCTGGGCCGGTTCATGCTCGGGGAGCGCCCGCAAGGCTGGCGCGTGCAACTGGTGCCATGGACCGGGATGTTCGCCGGTGCGCTTATCGGCGCCACCACCGAGCACTATTTCGGCGTAGGGGCCTTTGTCGCCAGCGCGGCATTGGCCGGATTCGTGGCTCTGGTCGCATCGCGCATTCCATTGCGCTGGCAGCGGGATTTCATGCTGCGCTGATCAGCTCAGCAACTGCCGGATGTGCTGGTCCAGGTCATCCAGTGCAAAGGGTTTGGCCAGCACGTGGGCCTGGTGCACGACCGGACTGCCGGTTTCGGCTATCTCGGCGGGGTAGCCACTGATGAAGATCACCTTCAGTTCGGGGCGCAGCTTCAGCGCCGGTTCGGCGATCTGCACGCCCGAGACACCGCCGGGCAGGCGGAAGTCGGTGAGCAGCAGGTCCAGGTGGGGTTTGCTGGCGAGGATGGCAAAGGCTTCCCGGGCATCGGCGGCGGCCAGGACCCGGTAGCCCTGTTCCTGCAGGTACTCGACCAGCAGCATGCGGATGTGGGGTTCGTCTTCGACGACCAGTACGGATTCTTCGAAGTAGCTCATGGCACTGACTTGCAGGTAGGGGCTTGTTGCCCAGGTGGCGCTTCGACGCGCGGGTTGGAAAAAAATTCCGGCATTTACCGGCGGTAGTTTGCCGCAGGTCGATGACAGGCAGTTTGCATCGCGCTGTTGGCTGGTGTGGCCGGGGCTGGCCCTGTCAGGCCACTCCGGCGCGTTGCACGTCGCTGAGCGAAAGCGGGCGGCTCAGGTAGAAGCCTTGTACCTTGTCGGCGCCCAGGTCTTGCAGCACGTCGAACTCGCCCTTGGTTTCCACGCCTTCGGCGGTGATGCTGCTGCCGATGTCGTGGGCGAAGGAAATCAGCCCTCGCGCCAGCGCCCGGCGACAAGGGTCGGTGTCGATGTCGCGGGTGATGCTCATGTCCAGCTTGATCAGGTCGGGCTTGAGATTGAGGATATGGCGCATGCTCGAGTAGCCGGCACCGGCGTCATCGATGGCCAGGCGCATGCCACGTGCGCGCAGTGGCGCCAGGACCTGGCTGATGGCGTCGTAGTCGCTGACGTTGGCATGTTCGGTGATTTCCAGGACGATGCGCTGCGGGTCGAGGTTTTCCAGCAAGGGCAGCAGCTTGCCGGAGAGGATCAGGTCCGGCGAACTGTTGATGCCGACGAACCAGGTCGATGGCAGGGCGTGCATGTCGGACAGTGCCTTCTGGATCGCATGCAGCTCCAGCTCCTGGCCGATACCGGCTTCTTCTGCGCCGCCGAACCAGAGGTCGGGCGAGCGATGTGGGTCGATGTCGAAGCGTGACAGGCATTCCACCCCTGCCACCTGCTCGGTATCCAGGTCATAGATGGGCTGGTAGACGATGCGCGGCGCGCCGGCGAGGATGGCCTGGCGAATCGAGGTGACGGTCTTGTCGCGCAGGCGATCGGTCACCATGATCTCGTCGATGCGCGCCCCCAGCAGTTCGGCGAAGGCACGCATCATGCCGATGTCCCGCTCGCCCAGGCTTTCGTCCGCGACATAACTGAAGCAGCACAGGGTGCCGTAGATTTCCCCGCTTTCGAGTTCGATGGGCACGCTCAGGTGCGAGCCGATGGGCAATGCGCGGGTGGCGGGAATCGCCATCGCTGCTGGGACGTAGGCAGTGTTTGGGATCAACTGGGGCAGTTCGCCGCGAATGACCTTCAGGCAGTAGCCATCTTCGAGCGGCATGCGTTGGCCAACGCTGATCGGCGGGTTGTCGTCGGCGTCGACGTGCTCGAAGATGCGCTCCGCTTCCTGGAAGTGGGAGATGAACGCCACGTCCATGTTCAGGTGTTTGCGGATGGTTTTCAGCACCTTGTCGATGCCTTCGCTGATCATGCTCCTGGCGAGCAGGTCGGTGATGGGGGTAGCGCTGGCTTGGGGCCGATCGATCATGTCCATGAGTGCCTCACCTTGCTTCATCCTGGCAACTGCCTGCGCTGGCTGGCGGTCGTTTGGCGGGGCCGCCCTCGGTATTGGCCATCCTGTCTCGCCTGGGTAGCAAGTCGGATGCTGCGCAGACTCAGTTAAGACCTGCCCCGGCCGTTATGCCATGCGCCGGGCGGGTCTTCAGACGAGCGTATATGAGGGTGCTTTCGACTCAGTGAGCCGGCCCTTCTGCAGGATGCGCAAGTAGTTGTTTTTCCTGATTCCAGTCGAACGGCTCGGCGTTTTCCTCGGCTTCGAAACGGCGCTCGTCGAGGCGCTGGTACAGCTCGATTTCCTCGTCGGGCATGAAATGCAGGCAGTCGCCGCCGAAGAACCACAGCAGGTCGCGTGGCACCAGGTGGGCGATTTGCGGATAACGGTGGAAGACCTGGCTGATCAGGTCCTGGCCCAGGTATTGGCTGGCTTCCGGGTCGTTCGGCAGTTCGGCCAGCAGTTCGTCGTAGCGTTCGAGGAACAGGGCGTGGGTGTCGTCTTCCACCAGTTCGGCTTCACCCAGGGCGACCAGGATGCCGCGCAGGTGGTGAAGCAGGGCGAGATGGTGGTCGAGGTAGGGCGTGGCCATGGCGATGATCCTGAAACGAAAACGGGCGCGGGAGTATAGAGCTCCGCACGCCCGCTGTCCTGGTCAGCGTACTTTGCCAGCGGTCGCCGTCAGTTCTTCCTTGGCGAAGTCGTCGACATCGATGACTTTGCGCCGTGCCGCCTCCGCGGCGTGCAACTGGCTGGCCTCGTCAGGCTGTAGGACGCCTGCGCGCAAGGCCGCGTCGATCAGGTGCTCGCCCGGTCCCGGATGGACCTGATCCGCCTTGACCGCCTTGTGCAGCTTCTTGTGCAGCGGCAGGGCCGCGTCGAGTTCGTCCACGGCGCGTTGCAGGTGAGCGACTGGATCGTTTTCCCCTTTGGGGCGGTAGCAGCCGGTCAGCAGGTCTTCCAGGGCCGCGTCTCCGCGTGGCCGGCCAAGAATCGCCGCGACTTCGGCATCCAGCGCGTCCGAGGTGCCTTTGTGACGACGGCCAAAGGGGAATACCAGCACCCGCAACAGGCAGCCGAAGGTGCGGCTGGGGAAGTTGTGCAGCAGGTCGTCTAGGGCTTTCTCAGCCTTGCCCAGGCTTTCCTCCATGGCCCATTGCAGCAGTGGGCGCAGGTGATCGGGGCTGCCCAGGTCGTGGTAGCGCTTGAGCGCCGCCGAACCGAGGTAGAGGTAGCTGAGCGCGTCGCCCAAACGCGCGGACAGGCGTTCGCGGCGTTTCAACTCGCCGCCGAGCAGCATCATGCTGAAGTCGGCGAGCAGGGCGAAGGCGGCGGCCAGGCGGTTGAGCGCGCGGAAGTACGGGCGCGCCAGGGCGTCACCCGGCGCATGGCCAAGGGCGCCGCAGCTCAGGCTGAGCAACAGGCTGGTCGCCGCATTGCTCACGGCGAAGCCGACGTGTTGCAGGAGCAGGCCGTCGAACTCATACAGCGCCTGTTGCTTGTCCTCGCGGCTGGCCAGGGCCATTTCCTTGAGCACGAACGGGTGGCAGCGGATCGCGCCCTGGCCGAAGATCATCAGATTGCGCGAGAGGATGTTGGCGCCTTCGACGGTGATGAAGATCGGCGCGCCTTGCCAGGAGCGGCCCAGGTAGTTGTTCGGGCCCATGATGATGCCTTTGCCGCCGTGCACGTCCATGGCGTGCTGGATGCATTCGCGGCCACGTTCGGTCAGGTGGTACTTGAGGATCGCCGAGAGCACCGAGGGTTTCTCGCCGAGGTCGACGGCGTTGGCGGTCAGCACGCGGGCGGCGTCCATCAGCCAGGCGTTGCCGCCGATGCGCGCCATCGCCTCCTGGATGCCCTCGAAGGCCGAGATCGGCACGTTGAACTGCTCGCGCACGCGGGTGTACTGGCCGGTGACCAGGCTGGTGGCCTTGGCCGCGCCAGTGCCGACCGCCGGCAGGGAGATCGAGCGGCCGACGGACAGGCAGTTCATCAGCATCATCCAGCCCTTGCCCAGGTACTCCTCGCCACCGATCAGGTAGCTCAGCGGCACGAACACGTCCTTGCCCGAGTTGGGGCCGTTCATGAAGGCGGCGCCGAGCGGCAGATGGCGGCGTCCGATGTCCACGCCGGGGGTGTCGGTGGGGATCAGCGCCAGGCTGATGCCCAGGTCTTCTTCCTCGCCCAGCAGATGCTCCGGGTCGTAGGCCTTGAAGGCCAGGCCGAGCAGGGTGGCGACGGGGCCGAGGGTGATGTAGCGCTTTTCCCAGTTCAGGCGCAGGCCGAGCACTTCCTCGCCGTTCCACTGGCCTTTGCAGATGATCCCGGTGTCTGGCATGGCACCGGCGTCGGAGCCTGCCAGCGGGCCGGTCAGGCCGAAGCAGGGAATTTCTTCGCCACGGGCCAGGCGCGGCAGGTAATGGTTGCGCTGTTCCTCGGTGCCGTAATGCAAGAGCAGTTCGCCTGGGCCGAGGGAGTTGGGCACCATTACCGTGGAGGCGAGGTCGCCACTGCGGGTTGCCAGCTTCATCGCCACCTGGGAGTGGGCGTAGGCCGAGAAGCCCTTGCCGCCATATTCCTTGGGAATGATCAGGGCGAAGAAACCGTTGGCCTTGATGTGCTGCCAGGCTTGCTCGGGAAGGTCCATGTGCTGGCTGATTTCCCAATCGCTGACCATCGCGCAGAGTTCTTCGGTCGGGCCGTCGAGGAACGCCTGTTCTTCTTCGCTCAGTTGTGGCTTGGGATAGGCCAGCAGCTTGTCCCAGTCCGGGCGACCGCTGAACAGCTCGCCGTCCCACCACACGCTGCCGGCTTCGATCGCATCGCGTTCGGTTTCCGACATCGGCGGCAGGACCGTCTGGAACCAACTGAACAGCGGCGCGGTGATGAATTTGCGGCGCAGTTCGGGAAAGGCCAGCGGTGCCGCGACGGCAAGCAGCAACACCCAGAAAATCAGCAGCAGCCAACCTGGCGCATGGCTGAAGAAGCCCATGCCCAGCACGTAGACGGCAGTGATGGCCAGGGCCTGAAGGGGTGGGGTTCGGCGGTAGGCCAGGTAGGCGATGCCGAGGACGAGTACCAGTAACCAGACGGCGAGCATGCAGAATCCTCCTTGATGACGGAGTGCGTCACGGACATGAGACTACAACTGTAGCGGCTGACGCCGCCGATTGCCTTTTAGTGACCCTGGGTGGTGGTGGGGAGTTCGGCCAATATTGCCCAGGCGCCATCGAATGAGGGCGCCCGGGTGGCGATTGTCCGGTCGCAGCCGATGAAAAGCCCCGCGTTGCGGGGCTTTGCTATCAAACCAGCTCGGCCCACATGTCGTACTCGTCGGCATCGACGATACGTACGCGGACCTTGTCACCCGGTTGTACGCTGGAACTGTCGATGAACACGCTGCCGTCGATTTCCGGGGCGTCGGCCCAGGAGCGGGCGACCGCGCCCTCGTCGTCGACCTCGTCGATCAGCACGTCCATTTCCATACCGATCTTGCGTTGCAGGCGCGCGGCGCTGATGGCTTGCTGGTGAGCCATGAAACGGTCCCAGCGTTCCTGCTTGATCTCGTCCGGCACCGGTTCCAGGCCGAGGTCGTTGGCCGGCGCGCCGTCGACCGGCGAGTACTGGAAGCAGCCGACGCGGTCGAGCTGGGCTTCGCTCAGCCAGTCGAGCAGGTACTGGAAGTCTTCCTCGGTTTCGCCGGGGAAGCCGACGATGAAGGTCGAGCGAATGGTCAGCTCGGGGCAGGCCTCGCGCCAGGCCTTGATCCGCGCCAGGGTCTTGTCTTCGAAGGCCGGGCGCTTCATCGACTTGAGCACTTTCGGGCTGGCGTGCTGGAAGGGGATGTCCAGGTACGGCAGCAGCTTGCCGGCGGCCATCAGCGGGATCACCTCGTCGACGTTCGGGTACGGGTAGACGTAGTGCAGGCGCACCCATACGCCCATGCCCGACAAGGCTTCGCAGAGTTCCTTCATGCGGGTCTTGACCGGCTGGCCTTCCCAGAAGTCGGTCTTGTACTTGAGGTCGACGCCATAGGCGCTGGTGTCCTGGCTGATCACCAGGATTTCCTTGACCCCGGCCTTGACCAGGCGCTGGGCTTCGGAGAGCACGTCGCCGACCGGGCGACTGACCAGCTTGCCGCGCATCGAGGGGATGATGCAGAAGGCGCAGGTGTGGTTGCAGCCCTCGGAAATCTTCAGGTAGGCGTAGTGGCGCGGGGTCAGCTTGATGCCTTGCGGCGGCACCAGGTCGACGTAGGGGTTGTGGTCCCGCTTCGGCGGCACCACTTCGTGCACGGCGCTGACCACCTGCTCGTACTGCTGCGGGCCGGTCACCGCCAGCACGCTCGGGTGGACGTTGCGGATCGAGTCTTCCGCCACGCCCATGCAGCCGGTGACGATGACCTTGCCGTTCTCGGCGATGGCCTCGCCGATCGTATCCAACGATTCGGCCTTGGCGCTGTCGATGAAGCCGCAGGTGTTGACCACCACCACGTCGGCATCTTCGTAGGTGGGGACGATCTGGTATCCCTCCAGGCGCAGTTGGGTGAGGATGCGTTCGGAATCGACGGTGGCTTTCGGACAGCCAAGCGAAACGAACCCGACCTTTGGGGTGCTGACGACGGTGGACATGGCGGCTAACCTCGGAAGGGCGCTCATGCGGCGCCTCTGATCAAAAAGCGCGCAATTCTAGCGGCCGATTCGAACCTTGAACAGCCTCGTCCGACGGCTCGGGGGGCTTGTTTCGCTTCACGCTCAGGCGCAGCATCTGCTGCCTTCCAGCATAAGAGGTCTTCGCTTAATGAGTGATGTCAGTGCGCAGCAACCCGCTGCCGGCCAGGGCCAGGGTGCCAAGGCTTCGTTCGGGCTGCTGATCGCCGCGATTGGCGTGGTCTACGGTGACATCGGAACCAGTCCCCTCTACACCCTCAGGGAAGTCTTTTCCGGCCAGTACGGCGTACAGGCCAATCAGGAAGGCGTGCTCGGCATCCTGTCACTGATCTTCTGGTCGCTGATCTGGGTCGTCTCGATCAAGTATGTGCTGTTCATCCTGCGCGCCGATAACCAGGGCGAGGGCGGCGCCATGGCCCTGCTGGCTCTGGCGCGGCGGGCGACCGTGGCGCATCCCCGGCTGAGCAGGGTGGTGGTGCTGTGTGGCCTGTTCGGTACGGCGCTGTTCTATGGCGACAGCATGATCACCCCGGCGGTATCCGTGCTGTCGGCGGTCGAGGGGCTGGAAGTGGCCTTCGACGGCGTGGAGCACTGGGTCGTGCCGATTTCGCTGGTGCTGCTGGTCGGCCTGTTCCTGATCCAGAAGCACGGCACCAGCCGCATCGGCAAGCTGTTCGGCCCGGTGATGGTGCTGTGGTTCAGCATCCTGGGCGCCCTGGGTATCTACGGCATCAGCCAGCGCCCGGAAGTGTTGCAGGCGCTCAATCCCTACTGGTGTGTGCATTTCTTCATCGCTCACCCCGGCGTCGGCGTGGCGATCCTGGGTGCGGTGGTGCTGGCATTGACCGGCGCCGAGGCGCTGTATGCCGACATGGGCCATTTCGGCCGCAAGCCCATCGCCCGAGCCTGGTTCCTGCTGGTGCTGCCGGGGTTGGTGCTCAACTATTTCGGCCAGGGCGCCTTGCTGCTGGAGAACGCGCAGGCGGCGCGCAACCCGTTCTACCTGCTGGCGCCGTCCTGGGCGCTGCTGCCGCTGGTCGGCCTGGCGACCCTGGCGACCATCATCGCCTCCCAGGCGGTGATCTCCGGCGCATTCTCCCTCACTCACCAGGCGATCCAGCTTGGCTACATCCCGCGCATGCACATCCAGCACACTTCGAGCGAGGAGCAGGGGCAGATCTACATCGGTGCGGTGAACTGGTTCCTGATGATCGCCGTGGTCTTGCTGGTCGTGGGTTTCGAGTCGTCCGGCGCGTTGGCCTCGGCCTATGGCGTGGCGGTGACCGGCACCATGCTGATGACCACGCTGATGGTGGCGACCGTGATGCTGCTGCTCTGGCGCACGTCACTGTGGCTGGCGATTCCGTTGCTGACTGGATTCCTCCTGGTCGATGGCCTGTTCTTCGCCGCCAACGTGCCGAAGATCTTCCAGGGCGGCGCCTTCCCGGTGATCGCCGGGATCGTGCTGTTCACCCTGATGACCACCTGGAAGCGCGGCCGCCAGCTGCTGCTCTACCGCCTCGACGAAACCGCGCTGCCGCTGCCACTGTTCATCGCCAGCATTCGCGCCCAGCCACCGCATCGGGTGCAGGGGACGGCGGTGTTCCTCACCGCGCGCCCGGACGCCGTGCCCCATGCACTGTTGCATAACCTGTTGCACAACCAGGTGCTGCACGAGCAGGTGGTGTTGCTGACGGTGGTCAGCGAAGACGAGCCGCGCATGCCGCCCGAGCGGCGTTTCGAGGTGGAGGCCTATGGCGATGGGTTCTTCCGGGTGATCCTGCACTTCGGCTTCATGGACGAGCCGGATGTACCCGAGGCCTTGCGCCTGTGTCACTTGAACGATCTGGACTTCAGCGCCATGCGCACCACCTGGTTCCTCAGCCGCGAGACGGTGATCAGTACCAAGCGTTTCGGCATGGCACGCTGGCGCGAAGTGCTGTTCGCCCTGATGCTGCGCAATGCCAACAGCAACCTGCGCTTCTTCAAGTTACCGATGAACAGGGTGATCGAGCTGGGCACGCAGGTGGAGATGTAGCTGTTCGAGCCACAAACGAGAGGAAAACGCGCAGCGTTGAAAGGCTGAGGATTTCAACGCTGCCGCGCGGTTATGGCTGCCTCTTCCTGATCGCGTCCATCAGGCGCTGGGCGAGTGCCGGGTAGTTCTCATCGAAATGGTGGCCACCGGGCAACTGTACGACTTCGCCCACGGCGCCGGGTTGGGTGCAGCCGCTTTCGTCCTTCTCTTCCGCGCCGTAGATGCACAGCACCTTGGCGGCGGGCAGCCTGGCCATTTCCGGGCCGGTGGCGGCTTCTTCGCCAGCCTTGCCCAGCCAGCCTTCGACTTCGATCTCGAAGCTGCCGCTGCGGGCGAAGGCAAGCAGGAAAATACCGTCGATCTGTTGCTGGTCGGCGGCCGGCAAGCGGTTGTAGAACGCCGGCAGTACATCGGCGCCGAATGAGTAGCCAATCAGGACGAAACGCTTGGCTCCCCATTTCTCGCGGTAGGTCTTCATCAGGTGGCTGAGATCGCTCGCGCCTTGCTGTGGGCTCTTGTGCTGCCAGAAATAGCGCAACGCATCGATGCCAACCACTGGCCAGCCTTGCTTGGCCATGTCTTCGGCGGCGGCCCGGTCGAGGTCGCGCCAGCCGCCATCGCCGGAATAGAACAGGGTGACGGTGTCGGATTTGCCCGTGGCGGGTTCTTCGAGCACCGGCATCGGTTCGCCTTCGCCGCGTAGCAGGTTGCTCAGCTTCTCCTGGAGCAGCGTCGGCAGTTGCGTGTCGTAGTCGCTGATGCTGGTCTCGGCGCTTTCCTGATTACGCGCGAACAGCGCGGTCGGGTCTTCCGGGCCATCGTTCCAGGCGGCGATCCAGTGGCCGTGGGGGGCCTTTTCTGGCAGTTGAGTGGGGCAGTCCGGTTGCGCCAGGTCGAAACCGACCGAGAGCGCGGTCGCCTGGTCGTTGTCCTGGCTGGCCAGCCAGCGCCAGGCGAAGGCCGCGCCGGGGCCGATACCGGTGACCAGGGTGGGTTCTCCCCCCAGCTTCTCGCGGGCGCTCTTCAGATACTGCTGCTGGCCGGTGCAGTTGCCGGCGACCATGGTTACCTGCAGCAGGTTCGCGTTGCTTTGCTGGGCCAGTTCCAGCAGGGTTTCGTCGCTCAGGCGCTGTTTGTCGGGGTTGACCAGCAGGACGCGGGACTTGGCTTTGCCTGGCGCCAGGGCCAGGGTGGCCGGGATGCCGTCGACCATGGTCGGGTGTTCCAGGTGCGCCTGGGCCGGCGGGCGGGTCCAGAGGAGCAGGCCGATGCCCAGGATGGCGAGCGGGGCGATGAACAGCAGATGACGTTTACGCATGCTTACCTCAGCGTTTGACCAGGCCGGAAATGCCTCCGGCGATCAGGGCAGCGGTGTCGGCCAGCGCGACCAGCGGGTCGAGCCCGGCGGGAACGGCCATGTAGCGTGGCTCCCATTCGGGCAGGAACTTGTCCTTGAAGCGGCGCAGGCCCTGGAAGTTGTAGAACGCCTCGCCCCGCTGGAAGACCAGGGCACCGATGCGTTGGGTCAGTGGCGCGCCCCGGCGTGGCTGCAGGCCGGACAACGGCACCATGCCGAGACTGAAGCGCGAATAGCCGAGTTCCTTGAAGTGCAGGATCAGGCCGAGCATGAGGAATTCCATGGTCAGCTTGGGCGCGTCCGGGAGCATGCGCATCAGATCGATGCTGGCGACTTCGCGGCTGTCCGTTTCCAGCAGGTTGGCGAAGGCCAAGGCACGGCCCTGGACACGCACCACCACGACCCGGAAATGGCGCAGGTACTCGGGATCGAAGCGGCCCAGGGAGAAGCCTTTCTCGCGCACATTCTTGCCTTGCAGCCAGGTGTCGGAGATCGCGCGCAGCTCTTCCACGGGGGCCTGGCCGGGCTCGTGGAATTCCAGGGCCAGGCCGTCGCGCTGGCCGCGATTCCAGGTGTAGCGCAGGTCCTTCATGGCCTTGCCGGTGTTTTCCAGGTCGAAGCGCTGCAGGTCGACGCGGGCTTCTTCGCCCAGCTTGATCGCGGTCAGGCCGATGTCCATGTACAGCGGCAGGTTCTCCGCCCGCACCTGATAGAACACCGGGCGCGCGTGGTAGCGGTCGCACAGGTCGCGGAATTGCCAGATCAACTCGGCGCGTTGCAGGCTCGGGCCGATGGGGTCGAACAGGGCGACCATGCTGCGCGCGCGACGGGCGTACATGAGGAACGCCTGCTGGTCGGCATGGAACAGCAGGGCCTTGTCGCCGGTAAGGGCCAGGCCGCCGTCAGCCTGGTTGGATTGACGGACGATGCGCGCGGCCTTGTCCAGGTCTTCGCTGCTCGGCACATCGATGGCCGGCGGCGCGGCGCGCAGCAGCCAGGCCAGGGTCAGCATGGCCAGGACCACGGTACTGCCCATGGCGGCGCGCAGGCCACGGGGGGCGTCGCCATCGAGCGCGAATTGCCACCAGAGCTGGTTGTCGTAGGGCACGTCCTGATAGGCGAACAGCAGCAGCCAGATCGACGCCGCGATCACGCACACGGCGGCCACCACGTAGAGCGGCGAGAACGGCAGTTCCATCAGCCGGCTGGGCCGGTAGAACGCCGGTCGGAACAGCGCCAGCAGGGCGGCGGTGATGCTGAGCAGGGTCGCTTCTTCCCAGTCGAAGCCCTTAAGCAGCGACAACACGGCGCCGACCAGCAGCAGCACCAGGGTCAGCACCCAGGCTGCCGACAGGCGTCGACGCAGGCCCTGGGCCAGCAGCAGGCAGAGTACGCCAATCAGGCTGGCACCGAAGTGTGAGGCGTCGATCAGCCGGTGGGGGATCAGAAAGCCCATGTGCGCCAGGCGTTCGTCGATGGTCGGCGTGGTGCCGGAGAACAGCAGGGCCACGCCGGAGAGGAACACCAGCAGGGCCAGGATCGGTGCCGCCATGCCCGAGGCCGCGCGCAGCGTTCCCGGGCCACCCAGCAGGCGGCGTGCTTCGAGCAGCAGCAGGGTCAGGCAGGCGAGCAACATCGGCAGGACGATGTAGATCAGGCGATAGAGCAGCAGGGCGGCCGCCAGTGGCGCCGTGCCGATCTGCCCGGCGAAGGCGGCCAGCAACACGGCCTCGAACACGCCGACACCACCCGGTACGTGGCTGAGCACGCCGGCGGCCAGGGCCAGCAGGTAGACCAGCAGGAACGCGCCGAGCGGTGGCGCATCGGGCAGCAGGAAGTACAGCACCCCGGCTGCGGCGCCGACGTCAACGACGGTGATCAGCAGTTGCAGCAGTGACAGGCCGCCTGTGGGCAGGCGCAGCACACGCTTGCGCAGGCCGAACAGACGGCTGTGGCTGAAGGGCTGCTCGGCCAGGCGATGGCGGCGCAACCACAGCAGCGTACCGGCATAGCCCAGCAATATCGCACTGGCCAATACGGCCAGCACCGCCTGTGGCAGATGCAGGGCGTTGGCCGCCGCTGGCAGGTCGCTCAGGCTGGCCAGGGCGGCGAGCAGTGGCAGCGAGCAGCCGAGCGACAGGCTGGCGAACAAGGTCATGCGGGCGACATCGGCCGGGGCAAGACCCTGTCGGCCATAGAGGCGATAGCGCACCGAGCCGCCCGAAAGCATCGACAGGCCAACGGCGTTGCCGATGGCGAATGCGCAGAAACCGCCGAGGGCGACGATCCGTTTGGGCAGCGTCACTTCGGCATAACGGCTGGCCGACCATTCGTAGCCGAGCAGGGCGATGAAGCCCAGCACGGTCATGCCCAGTGCGCCCAGCAGGTTGCCTGAGGCCACGTCCTGCAGGGCGGCACGCAAGGCGTCGGGCTCGATTTCCTCGAGCAGATGGCGGCAGGCGACCAGGGCGATGGCAAACAGCAGCAGCGTGACGCCAAGGCCAATGGGCTGGCGATACTGGCTGATTCGGTCACGCCACAGCAGCAGGCGAGGGCTTACGGGTGATTCTGGAGGTGTTACGGCATCGGGACTGGCACGCATTAGAGACCTCTCGGGCAGTGCGGCGCAGAGTCTAGAGTTTCGCGCGACTTTCGGCGATGGGCTGTCCATGAGTTTAGTGAAATATAAATTCGTGCCAGGTCAGAGGTTTGGCTCATGATTCTGAGAAACAGGTTATCCAAGATTTTGTACACAAGGTCGCTCAAGGTCTTGACGATGCCGTTGAAGCCTTGTAGGCCATACAAAATATTTTTAATAAACGCTTTGAAAACAATGGTTTGTTAAAGTCAACAGGCAGAGTTGGTGAAAAAATGATCGAGTTGATGTCAGGCCCCATGAGTGGGCGCCGAGAGGATTTTTTCTAGCGGTTATCCACAACTTCATCCACAGATTCTGTGAATGATTTGTAGCGTTCGTGTTGCAGTTCGATGCGTCCACGGCTGAGGTCGAGCAGCCAATCTCGCAACGCTTGCACCCGCTCTGCGGGCAGGGCCAGTTTCAGGAAGACGCCGTCGGCCTGGAAATGTTCCTCTTCCAGTTGCGCCTGGAACGCTTCCAGGCGCGCCTTGATCCTCGGCAGTTCGGCGAAAGAGGCCAGGCAGGCGCAGCGTTCGAGCCGCAGCAGCTCGCGGCGTTCGCCACTTTGCAGGCATTTGCTCGCGCCACCGCCATAGGCCCTGGCCAGGCCGCCGGTGCCGAGCTGGATGCCGCCGTACCAACGGATCACCAGCACCACGACCTGATCGCAGTCCTGGCCTTCGATCGCCGCGAGGATTGGCCGTCCAGCCGTACCTCCGGGTTCGCCGTCATCGCTGAAGCGATACTGCTGGCCGATCTTCCAGGCCCAGCAGTTGTGGGTTGCCGAAGGATCGCCGTGGGCCGTGATGAACGCTTGGGCCGCGGCCGCGGACTCGACGGGCGCGGCCAGGGTTAGAAAGCGGCTCTTGCGGATTTCCTCACGGTATTGCGCAGGGCTTACGAGGGTCTGTGGCATGGTCGTGCGTATGGGCAAAGGAACGCCATTCTAGCGCCTTCGCGCCAGGGTGCCGAAGGCCGTCGACCGTCAAAGCCTGAGCTGGCCGATGGCCTTGCTCAGCTCGCTGGCCAGGCCTACCAGTTCCGCGCTGGTGTTGGCCGTCTCCACGGTCTGGCGCACGGTCTGCTCGGTGACGTCGCGGATGCCCACCACTGAACGGGTCATCTCCTCGGCGACCTGGCTCTGCTGCTCGGCGGCGACGGCGATCTGCGTATTGCTCTCGCGCATCTGCGCCACCGCGTGGGCGATCTTGCCCAGGGCATCGTCGGTCGCGCCGACTTCCTGCACGCACTGGTCGGCCTTGATCGAGCTTTCCTGCATGAACTCCACGGCGTCGCGGGTGCCGGCCTGCAGGTTGCCGATCATGCGGGTGATCTCGTTGGTGGAATCCTGCACGCGCTTGGCCAGGTTGCGCACCTCGTCGGCGACCACGGCGAAGCCGCGACCCATTTCGCCGGCACGCGCTGCCTCGATGGCGGCGTTGAGGGCGAGCAGGTTGGTCTGCTCGGCGATGCCGTGGATGGTATCGACCATGCCGCCGATGGTCTGGCTGTCGGCGGCCAGGCGCTGGACCATTTCCGAGGTCTGCTGCACACCCAGGGACAGGCTGGCGATGGCCTGGCCGGCACGGCCCACCACCTCGCGACCGCTGCCGCTGAGGCGGTCGGCCTCGGTGGATTGGTCACGGGTGTCGGCAGCGTGCTGGGCGATGTGCGACACGGTCGCGGACATTTCGTTGATCGCCGTGGCGGCCTGGTCGGTCTCGCTCTGCTGGCCGAGCATGCCGCGGCGCACTTCGTCCATGCTGCGGGCCATCTGCTTGGCACCGTCGTCCAGGCGGGCGGCGGCCTGGGCGACGGTACTGACCACGCGCTGGTAACCGCTCTGCATGGCGTTGAAGGCGTTGGCCATCTGGCCGACTTCATCCTGGCTGTCGTTCTGCACCCGGGCAGACAGGTCGCCGCTGCGCTCGACGTGGAGCATGATGTCCTTCAGGGCATTGAGGTGGCTGAGGATGAAGCGGATCAGCAGTTGCGAAGCGGCCAGCAGAAGCAGCATCAGCACCGCTACGGCCACGGCATAGGACAAGGCGCGCTCCTGGAACAGCTCCCAGAAGCCTGGTGCGCGGCCGAGTATGGCGACGCGTTGGCCGTCGCCAGCGTCTTGCACCCAGGCACCGGCGATGTGCCCGGACTCGAGATCGACCCAGCCACGCGCCTGGGCCAGTTGCGCAGTATCGACATTGGCCACGTTGGGGCGACTGCCGCTGGCAAAGTAGATCAGGTCGGCGTCACTCGGCGCCTTGCTGTCCTGTGGCCAGCTCGACAGCAGCGTGGCCCGGCTTTGGGCCGAGGCGCGCGCGGCGTCCAGGCGACCGTCGCGCTCCTGCTCGATGGCGAAGATCACCAGCAGCAGGGTGATCACGAAGACGACCAGATTGACAGCCCAGAACTTGTACTTCAGCGAAAGGTTTTTCATCCAGATGCCCACAGTGACTTCGGGTAGTTGAATGGCATTTGGCCATATCTTCAGGTCCAGGTGGGAGACTCATGTTGATCGGGGTCAACACGATCTCCTTGTCAGTCACTTTAGCGGTTGTTCATCCGGGTTCTTTAGCTTCGGTATGGAAAAAACACCTCAGTCTGTCTCTGTGCCAGGGGTTTCCTGCTGCCGGTGAAAGTGGCCGCTATCGGGGGCGAAGCGGCTGGCCAGGATCATCAGCAGCAACGTCGCGACGGCCATGAGCAGCCAACTGAGGCGCAGGTCGTGCGTGTATTCGCGCAGCAGTCCGGCGAGCAAGGGCGCGCAGGCCGCGACCAGGTAGCCGCCGCCCTGGACGAAGGCCAGCAATTCGCCGGTCTGGCGCGGGTCGTCCAGGTGATCCTGGGCAACGATCAGCGACAACGGGAACAGGGCGCCAATACCGCACCCCAGTAATATGCAGATCGGCAGCCAAAGCACGTGCGGTGCGCTCAGCAGGCCCAGCAGCCCGAGCAACAGGCTGACGAGTACGGCGAACAACGGCAGGCGCCGATCAGGCCAGCGGGCTATCTGGCTGGAGATCAACAGGCCGGCGCTGACTTCGCAGAGGGTGACCCCCGCGAGCAGCACGCCGCTCTGCTGCGCAGTCCAGCCCAGGGCCGTATAGAAGGGCGGCAGCCAGGCCAGTACCAGGGTGTAGCCAGCGGTGCCGATGCCGAAGAAACTCATCAACAACCAGGCGCGTGGCGAGCGCAGCAGGCTGAGGTGTTCAGGCTCGATGCTGACCGCTGGCGCCGTGCTTTGGGCGCTGGCTGTCCACCACAGCAGGCAGGCGAGCAGGGCGGGCAAGCCCCAGGCCGCCAGCGCCATCGACCAGCCGAGGTGCGAGCCAAGCCAAGGGGTGCCGGCGGCGGCGAAGGCGGCACCGGCCATGATCGAACAACTGTAGAAGCCGATCATGCGGTCGCTATCGCTGGCGAAACGCTGCTTGATCATGCCGGGCAGCAGGGCCTGGACAAAGGCGATACCGGCACCGGCGAGCAGTGCGCTGGACACCAGGGGCAAAGCGTGTGCCTGCATGCCACGCCAGGCGCAGGCCAGGGCGACCAGCATGCAGCCGAGCAGAATCCCCAGGCGCTCGCCAAGCAGCCGGCGCAGGCTGCTGGAGATCAGGGCGCCCAGGCCCATGGCGATCACCGGCAGGGTGGTCAGCAGGCTGGCACCGACATGATCGAGCCCGGTGTCGGCCTGGATCCGGTCGAGCAGGGGGCCGACGCCTGCAAGGACCGGGCGCAGGTTGAGGCCGAGGACGATCACCGCAAGCAGGAACAGGCTGCGTTGTTTCATGCCTTGAGCTCCGGCCGTGCCGCAGCGCGCATGGCGACCCGTACCACGCCGCCGAGCAGGCTCCAGAACAGCAATGCCAAAGGTTGCCAGCTTGCGGCGACAGCCCGTTTGACCACGTTGCCGGCCAGCCCCATGAGGTTGCCGACGATGAGCCGGAGGAGTAGTGACAGGCCGCTCTGGCGCGATGGCATCGATGTTCTCCTGGTGGGAAGGATGCGTTACGATGGCAACATTCTTTTCGATAAGTATCTTGATAGCAAGATAAATTGAGGGGCCTATGCAAGACCGTGCCGATTTCGCTGCCGAGCAGTGGCGCCACGAGCGTCCGGATATCGACCCGTTTTCCATGGCCTTGCTCGGTCGCCTGGGCGAGTTGGCGCAATTGATCGGTCGCGATTATCTGCTGCCGCTGTATGCGGCCCATGGCCTGCAGGCCGGTGAGTTCGACGTGCTGGCAACCCTGCGCCGCTCCGGTGCGCCCTACGCCTTGATGCCGACGGTTCTCTATGAAAGTGCGATGATCTCGTCGGGAGGCATGACCAGTCGTATCGACCGCCTGGAGAAGGCCGGCCTGATCGAGCGACGCAAGCATCCGACCGACCGCCGTGGTGTGCTGGTGGCCCTGACCGACGCCGGTTTCGCCCTGATCGACGGCATGCTGGCCAAGCATGTTGCCAACCAGCAGCGGGTGCTTTGCGGCCTGGACGCCGATGAACAGAAGCAACTGCATGGCTTGCTCGGCAAGCTGTTAGCGGGCCTGCCACCCGTCGCTTGAGTGGGCCGGTCTTGTCGACTCGCGGTTTTTCTGAGAGGGAGGTTATCGATGTCGTTGGGGGTGCTTATCCTGGGAGTGGCGTTGCAGGTAGCGTTCGCCGGTTTCCAGGCCATGCTGGTGATCTTCGGTGGCGCGGCGATTGCCAACAAACACGAACTGTCACCACTGCAGAACCAGTTGCTGATGCATTGCATCTGGCTGCTGCCGGCCATTTCCCTGGGCGTGGCGGGGTTGCTGGTCTATTTCTACCAGACCAAGTCCGCGTTGCTCGGCAATGGCTGGCACTTGCTGCCCATCGCCTGCTGCGCAGTGGTCGTTGGCTACCTGATCAGGATCAATCGCTGACGCGTAGCGGCAAGTCGCAAACCTCAACTGAAAGCGCCAGGCGCTGCATTTGCCGACCTCTCGTCGGCAAATACCGAAACGAAGCGCTATCCGTGCACGGAAATAGCATGCACGGCGGCTGTCCAGCGCCCCCTTCCGGGCGTGTCGTATCCGCCTCGAGAGTGCTTCTGCCCATGTCCCATTCGTTGTTGCCGCGCGTGTTCGCCGGCCTGTTGCTCGGCACCGTTGTCGTAGGCCCAGCCCTGGCCGGGCCGGCCTCCATCGCGCCTGATACCGCACTGCCAAGTGCCGGCGCCGTGATCGAACAAGTCGAAGCCCGGCAGCCGGTGGCCGCCAAGCCGCTTCAGGTGCTGTTCGTGGGTAACAGCTACACCTTCTATAACGATATGCCGAAGATCGTGCAGCAGATGTCCATCGATGCCGCCCAGCCGCGTCCGCTGGCGGTGAAAGACGTGACCTGGGGCGGCGCCAGCCTGGAAGCACACTGGCACAAAGGCGACGTCCAGCAGGCGCTGGCCAGCCAGCACTGGGACTATGTGGTGATCCAGGACTTCAGCACCATGCCGGTGGAGCACCCGGAGACCACCCGCAAGTATGTGCGCCTGGTCAGTGACGCCGCGCGCAACAGCGGAGCCCAGCCGATCCTCTACATGACCTGGGCCCGCGAGTACGACCCGGCCATGCAGGCCCAGCTCGACAGCGTCTATACCGAGCTGGCCAACGCGACCCACTCGTTGCTGGCCCCGGTCGGCAAGGCCTGGATGGAAGCCCTGGCGGACGCGCACAAGCCGGACCTGTACATCCAGGACGGCAGCCATCCGACCTACAGCGGTTCCTACCTGGCGGCTTCGGTGTTCTATTCGCTGATCTACGGTGCCCAGCCGCCAGCACCCTCTATCGCGCTGGCCAGCCGTTTCGAGCAGGCCGACGTGGTCGGCTTGCAGCGTCATGCATGGAACTCGCTGCAAGCGCTGGACGTGGCCTTGCGCAGCGTTCCCAGCCAGGTTCAGGCCACCCGTTGAGGCGTCTCAGGCGATGCTTGGGTCTGCTCATCGCCTGACCTTTTTGGTCATTTTCTACCCGGCAATCTACCGCTGCGCTTCCCACATGCGTCGGTGAAATCTGCGACAATCGCGCCTTTTCCGCGATTGCCCGTGCCTGATGACCGACGCAACTTTCGATTTCACCGCCCTGCAGAAAAACCTCGACCACGCCCTGATCGCTGACCGTCATCGACTGCGCCGCCAGTTGCACGAGTTGCACAAGCAGCCTGACGCGGGCAGGCAGGCGCAGTGGCTGGAGCGGTTCCAGGCCTCCTGTGCCAAGGTCGAGGCGCGGCGCCTGAGCGTGCCGGTGATGCGTTACGACGATGCGTTGCCCATCGCCGCCAAGCGTGACGAGATCAAGGCCGCGCTGGAAAAGCATCAGGTACTGGTGATCGCTGGCGAAACCGGCTCGGGCAAGACCACCCAGTTGCCGAAGATCTGCCTGGAGATCGGCCGTGGCACGCACGGCCTGATCGGTCATACCCAACCGCGTCGCCTGGCGGCGCGCAGTGTGGCCACGCGGGTGGCGGAGGAGATCGGCACGCCATTGGGCGAACTGGTCGGCTACCAGGTGCGCTTCGAGGACCAGAGCAAGGACAGCACGCTGATCAAGCTGATGACCGACGGCATCTTGCTCGCCGAGACCCAGCATGATCGTTTTCTCGACAAGTACGACACCCTCATCGTCGACGAGGCCCATGAACGCAGCCTCAACATCGACTTCCTGCTCGGCTACCTGAAGACCCTGTTGCCGCGGCGCCCCGAACTCAAGGTGATCATCACCTCGGCGACCATCGACCTGGAGCGGTTCAGCAAGCACTTTGGCAGCGCGCCTATCGTCGAGGTCTCTGGTCGCACCTACCCGGTGGAAACCTGGTACCGGCCGCTGGCGGCGGAGGTGGACGAGGAGGGCGAAAGCCTGCTCGACGACCTGACCGTGGACCAGGGCATCCTCGCCGCGCTGGATGAGATCGCCGCCCATGAGCAGGCCGAAGGCAAGCGCCCTGGCGACGTGCTGATCTTCCTGCCGGGCGAGCGCGAGATTCGCGACGCCGCCGAGGTGCTGCGCAAGGCCAACCTGCGTTTCACCGAGGTGCTGCCGCTGTATGCACGGCTGACCCCGGCCGAGCAGCAGAAGATTTTCGCGCCCATGGCCGGGCGCAAGATCGTCCTCGCCACCAACGTTGCCGAGACCTCGCTGACCGTGCCGGGCATCCGCTACGTGATCGACAGCGGCACCGCACGCATCAGCCGCTACAGCTACCGCGCCAAGGTCCAGCGCCTGCCCATCGAAGCGGTGTCCCAGGCCAGCGCCAACCAGCGCAAGGGGCGTTGTGGCCGGGTCGAGCCGGGTATCTGCGTGCGCCTCTACAGTGAGGAGGATTTTCTCGGTCGACCGGAATTCACCGACCCGGAGATCCTGCGTACCAACCTGGCGGCGGTGATCCTGCAGATGCTGCACCTGCGCCTGGGCAACATCGAGGATTTCCCCTTTATCGAGCCGCCGGATGGCAAGGCCATCAGCGACGGTTTCAACCTGTTGCAGGAACTCTCTGCGGTCAACCGCGAAGGCCAGCTGACGCCGCTGGGCAGGCAACTGGCGCGCCTGCCCATCGACCCGCGCCTGGGGCGCATGGTGCTGGAAGCGGCCAGGCTGGGCAGCCTGGATGAGCTGCTGATCGTCGCCAGCGCGCTGTCCGTGCAGGACCCGCGCGAGCGGCCGATGGAACGCCAGCAGGCCGCCGACCAGGCCCATGCGCAATGGAAGGATGTCGACTCCGACTTCGCCGCGCTGATCAACCTTTGGCGCGGTTTCGAGGAAAAACGCCAGGAACTGGGTTCCAACCCGCTGCGCAACTGGTGCAAGAAGAACTTCCTCAACTACATGCGCCTGCGCGAGTGGCGCGATGCGCATCGGCAGTTGCTGCTGCTGGCCAAGGAGTTGCAGCTAACGCCCGGCAAATCATCGGCTGCGGGTAGGGTGGACAACGCCGCAGGCTTGTCCACCAAGGTGGATGGCTCCGGCCATCCACCCTACGAAAAAGCGCAACGTACAGCGCCGACCACCGATACCCGCGTCAACGCCATCGCCCGCGAGCAGGCCGAAGCCAGCGAGGCGGCACAGCGTGCCAGGAGCTACGCCGCGGTACACAAGGCCATTCTCAGCGGCCTGCTCAGCCAGATCGGCCAGAAGACCGAGGACGGCGACTACCTGGGCGCCCGCCAGCGGCGTTTCTGGATTCATCCGTCGTCGGTGATCGGGCGCAAGAAACCGAGCTGGGTGATGGCCGCCGAACTGGTGGAGACCAGCAAGCTGTTCGCCCGCCAGGTGGCGAAGATCGAGCCGGACTGGATCGAGCCGCTGGCCGCTCACCTGATCAAGAAGAACCACTTCGAGCCGCACTGGGAGAAGCGCCGTGGCCAGGTGGTCGCCTTCGAGCAGGTGACGCTTTACGGCATGATCGTGGTCGGTCGCCGCGCGGTGCATTTCGGCCCCATCGAGCCTGCAACGTCGCGTGAGCTGTTCATTCGCGAAGGCCTGGTACGCGGCGAGATCAACAGCCGGGCCAAGTGCCTGAGCGCCAACCGCCAGTTGCTGGAAAAGCTCGACGAACTGGAGGCCAAGGCGCGTCGCCGCGATATTCTCGCCGACGAGGAAACCCTGTTCGCCTTCTATGAGGCGCGCATCCCGCAGGACATCTACCAGGCCGCCAGCTTCGACAACTGGTACAAGCGCGAGAGCGAAAAGAACCCGCAACTGCTGATCATGCGCGAGGAAGACGTGCTGGCGCGTGATGCCAAGGAAGTCACCGCCGCGCAATATCCGGACACCCTGCACCTGGGCGAGCTGCAACTGCCGCTGAGCTACCACTTCGAGCCCAATCACCCGCGCGATGGCGTGACCCTGCGGGTGCCGGCGCCGCTGCTGCCGCAACTGCCAGCCGAACGCTTGGAGTGGCTGGTGCCGGGGCTGATCGAAGCCAAGGCCATCGCCCTGGTGCGCAACCTGCCCAAGGCGATTCGCAAGAACTTCGTGCCGGTGCCGGACTTCGTTGGCGCCGCGCTGGGCAAGCTGGTGTTCGCCCAGGGCAGCCTGGCCGAGAACCTCGGCCGCGAGCTGCAGCGCATGACCGGCGCACGGGTTCCCGACGAGGCCTGGGAGGAAGCGGTTGCGCAGGTCGATGGCCATCTGCGGATGAATCTGGAAGTGGTCGACGCCAAGGGCAAGTTCCTCGGCGAAGGGCGCGACCTGGCCGCGCTGACCGCGCGTTTCGCCGAGGCCAGCCAGGCCGCGCTGGCGATTCCCCAGCAGAAACAGGAGCAGAAACCGGTCGAAGCCAAGGCCTTCGCCCAGGTTGCCGAAAAGGCCCAGCAGAAGGTCGCCGGGCTTTCCATGACCGTGTTCCCGGCGCTGCTGGAAGAGGCTGGGGTGGTCAAGGAAAGCCGCTTCAGCACGGCGGCCGAGGCTGAGTACCAGCACCGTCGCGCGCTGCAGCGGCTGCTGTTGCAGCAGCTCAACGAGCCGGCCAAATTCCTGCGCGGCAAGTTGCCGGGGCTGACCGAACTGGGCCTGTTGTACCGCGACCTGGGCCGGATCGATGCGTTGGTCGAGGACATTCTCCTGGCCAGCCTCGACAGCTGCATCCTCGACGGCGAGCAGCCTTTGCCGCGCGACGGCGCGGCCCTGGCGGCGCTGGCCGAGAAGAAGCGCAGCGCCTGGACCGAGCATGCCGAACGCCTGGCCAGGCTGACCCTGGATATCCTCAAGCTGTCGCATGCCTTGCACAAGCGCTTCAAGGGCAAGATCGACCTGGCCCAGGCGGTGGCGCTGAATGACATCAAGGCGCAGTTGGGTAACCTGGTCTATCCGGGCTTCGTTCGCGAGACGCCGGTCGAATGGCTCAAGGAAATCCCGCGCTACCTCAAGGCCATCGAGCAGCGCTTCGACAAGATCGCCGCGCAACTGCAACGTGACCGCGTCTGGAGTGGCGAGCTGGCTGGCTATTGGCAGCAGTACCAGGCGCGCCTGGGCAAGCACCTGCAAGAGGGCAAGCGTGACGCCAACCTGCAGCTCTATCGCTGGATGCTCGAGGAATACCGCGTTTCGTTGTTCGCCCAGCAGTTGGGCACGCGGATGGCCGTTTCCGACAAGCGCCTGAGCAAGCAGTGGACGCAAGTCGAGGCGTGACAAGGCGACGCGGCTGCGTGGTGGTTCTCGAGCGCTTGGCTATCCTTGGGGTCGTTATCGACGAGGAGTACATGGATGAAACGATGGATCCCACTGCTGTTGATCGCCTGCCAGCCCGTGCTGGTTCTGGCCGATGACAACCCACGGTGCAAGGCCAAGGCTGATTCGGTTCAGCAGGAAATCCAGGCCGCGCAGGCCGCTGGAAATACCCAGCGCGTCAAGGGCTTGCAAAGTGCCTTGCGGCAACTCAAGGCCAACTGCAGCGACGCCGGGTTGCTACGCGAAGACAACGCCAAGCTCGCCGAGGCGCGACGCAAGGTTGAGCAACGCCAAGCCGAGCTGGATGAAGAGCGCTCCAGCGGCGGCAGCGCGACGAAGCTGGCCAAGCGCCAGGCCAAGCTCGATGAGGCCAAGGCCAGCTTGAAGCAGGCGCAGGATTCGGTCGGGCGATGACTCGCCTAGCCGGCTGCCTCGCTCGTGTCTCTCAACGGCCATCCCGATATCGACCGCGTGGGTAGCAAGTCAATTATCTCCCCTCAGCCCGTCGGCCCAGGTTTGCAGCGGTAGCTCCGGCTGTTGCCGCCAGATGCGCTGCCAGAGCAGTTCCAGTTCCGCCAGGCCGCCCCGCGAGAAGGGCAGTTGCCGTACCGGGTCGAGCAAGCGCCAGGCGCCGTCCTGGCGTTGGGCGAGGGCGAAGCGGAACGGATGAAAGCCAGTGAAACCCAGGCGCAGGTCGGTGACCAGCAACTGATCGCCAACCTGGTCGTAGCGCAGCACGTCGCGGGTGAACCATTGCAAGCGCTGCCGCTGGGGCGAATCGGCCACCGCGTCGGCGAGGACGCTACCGCGCGGCAGGCTCACCAGTGTCGGCGGCTCGTGGTCGAACCAACCGACCACGCTTTCGTGATAGGTCGCGCCGTCGATTGCCGTGACCCGCCAGAGCAGGCTGTTGAACGGGGTGGGCGAACTGAACAGGTATTCGGCCTGGATGCCCTGGCGAGCCAGCACTTGCTCCACGCGGCTTTCGGCCATCCATTTGCCGCATAAGGTGAAGGCCAGGTACAGCGTCGACAGCGCCAGGGCTACGGCCGGCAAGCGTGGCGCTCTGTCCTTGAGGCCACGGATCAGCCCGACGGCCACTGCAACCAGCAACGGCAGGCTGTACAGCGGGTCGATGACGAACACCGAGGACCAGGCCACGGGTGGTGGGGCGAATGGCCAGAGCAACTGGGTGCCGTAGCTGGTGAAGGCGTCCAACAGCGGGTGTGTGATCAACACCAGCCAGAGCGTCAGGAACAGGCGCCTGGCCGAATAGCCCGGGTGCGCCTGCCATCGTCGTATCAACAGGGTCAGCAGCAAGGCCAGGCCGCTGAGGATGAACAGCGAGTGGCTGAAGCCCCGGTGGAAGGTCATTTGCCAGATCGGGTCGCCATAGTCGAGCAACACGTCGAGGTCGGGCACGGTGGCCAGCGCCGCGCCGTAGAGCAGGGCGCGTCGTCCTTGCCAGCGGCCGAGCAGAGCGCCCTGCAGGGTGGCGCCGAGTACTGCCTGGGTAATCGAGTCCATGGGTCGTCTTGGTCGCTGCAAAGGCGCTTAACTTACCCGTCGCCGAGCGATCGTGCAGGGCGCAAATTCCGTCTAAAGATTTCCGCCAGCGCACTCGCCGAGTGCTCCATGGCGATTTGCCCGGCAACGATTGTTGAGTCTGGCGCCATAGTCCTTGTCTCGATCAGCGCTATGTGTCGCAACGACGCAGACCTAGAATTGCCACGCCTTCCACGAGAGGCAAACCGTACTTAGCGCACCGTACCAACGGATCTCGCGATGTACCTTCGACCCGCCAGCGGGCGGGTCGAAGTTCCTTTCTCGAAATTGGACACTTCCCAAATGAAAGCCTTGGTTTTGCTGGCGCTCGCCGGCCTGTCTCCGCTCGCCTTCGCACAGGACAATGGACAGACCAGCCCCGATTCCCAACTCCCGGTAGAGCAGTACCACTACGGTATGAAACTGGACATCGACCATGTCGTTTCGCTCACCGACAGTTCCACCACCTGTGGCCTGATGACCAGCTACATGGTCTACGAGGATCACCAGGGCAACCTGCACCGCCTGGCCTACCTGATCCAGGGCAATGGTTGCTCGAATAGCTGACTGCGTTTCCCTTCTTCGTTTTTGCTCCTTGGCCCGGCTTTGCGCCGGGCTTTTTTATTGGTGCGCCACAAGAGAAAACGCCCCGTAGGGCGGTTCGTCAGTTCGCTTATCAACCGCCGAGATAGGCGTCGCGCACCTTGGGATCGACCAGCAGGTCAGCGCCGCTGCCCTGCATGACGATGCGGCCGTTTTCCAGCACATAGGCGCGATCGGCCAGCTTGAGCGCCTGGTTGGCGTTCTGCTCGACCAGGAACACCGTGACGCCACTCTCGCGCAGATGCTCGATGATGGTGAAGATCTGCTGGATGATGATCGGCGCCAGGCCCAGCGACGGCTCGTCGAGCAGCAACAGCTTGGGCTTGCTCATCAGCGCGCGGCCGATGGCGAGCATTTGCTGTTCGCCGCCGGACATGGTGCCGGCGCGTTGCTCGAAGCGTTCCTTGAGACGCGGGAACAGGTGCAGGACCTTGTCCAGTTGCTCCTGGTTCTCGATCTTGCTGCCGAAGAAACCGCCCATGGCCAGGTTTTCCTCGACGGTCAGGCGGGCGAACACCCGGCGCCCCTCGGGCACCACGGCAATGCTCTTGCGCATGATCTGCGAGGACTCCAGGCCCACCAGTTCATCGCCCATGTAGCGAATGCTGCCGCTGGCCGCACGCGGCGAGCCGCACAGGGTCATCAGCAGGGTCGACTTGCCGGCGCCGTTGGCACCGATCAGGGTCACGATTTCGCCTTTCTGCACGTCGATGCTGACGTTGTGCAGGGCCTGGACCTTGCCGTAGAACGTGGAGACGTTGTTGAACGAGAGCATCAGGCTTCCCCCAGATAGGCTTTGATCACGTCCGGGTTGTTGCGGATCTGCTCCGGTGTGCCGTTGGCCAGGGGCGTGCCCTGGTTGACCACGTAGATATGGTCGGAAATGCTCATGACCAGGTGCATGTCGTGCTCGATCAGCAGCACGGTGACGTTGTGCTGGTTGCGCAGCAGGGCGATCAGGGCCTTGAGGTCCTCGGTTTCCCTGGGGTTGAGGCCCGCCGCCGGCTCGTCGAGCATGAGGATGCGCGGGCGCGTCATCATGCAGCGGGCGATTTCCAGGCGACGCTGCTGGCCGTAGGCGAGGGTGCCCGCCGGACGGTTGGCCACCTCGGTGAGGTTGACCTGTTGCAGCCAGTAGGCGGCATATTCCATCGCCTCGCGTTCGCTCTTGCGAAAGCCCGGGGTTTTCAGCAGCCCGGCGAGGAAATTGGTATTGAGATGGCGGTGCTGGGCAACCAGCAGGTTCTCCACCGCGGTCATTTCTTTGAACAGGCGGACGTTCTGGAAGGTGCGCACCACGCCCTTGCGGGCGATCTTGTGCCCCGGCAGGCCCTGGATGGCCTCGCCTTCGAGGAGGATCTCGCCGCCGGTGGGCTGGTAGAAGCCGGTGAGGCAGTTGAACACGGTGGTCTTGCCCGCGCCGTTGGGGCCGATCATCGACACCACCTGCTTGGGCTGAACGGACAGGGCGACGTTGTTGACGGCCAGCAGGCCGCCGAAGCGCATGGTCAGCCCGCTGACTTCGAGAATCGGGCGGCTCATGGTTTCAACTCCAGGTGGGGGCGCTGCATGGGCATCAGGCCCTGTGGACGCCAGATCATCATGACGATCATGGTCAGGCCGAACATCAGCATGCGGTATTCGGCGAGGTCGCGCATTTCCTGCAGCAGCACCAGTGCCGTGGCGGCGAAGATGATGCCCAGTTGCGAGCCCATGCCGCCGAGCACGACGATGGCGAGGATCATGGCCGACTCGTTGAAGTTGAACGACTCGGGGGTGATCAGGCCCTGGCGAGCGGCGAAGAAGCAACCCGCGAAGCCGGCGAAGGTGGCGCCCATGGTGAAGGCGGACAGCTTGACCGTGGTCGGGTTGAGGCCGAGGGCGCGGCAGGCGATCTCGTCTTCGCGCAGGGCTTCCCAGGCGCGGCCGATGGGCATGCGCATGACCCGGTTGATCACCGCCAGGGCGACCAGCACCATGAGCAGGGCGATCAGGTAGAGGAATATCACCTTCAGGTTGGAGTTGTAGGCGATGCCGAGGAAGTCATGCAGGGTCTGGCCGCCGTCGGGGGCCCTACGGTCCAGCGACAGGCCGAAGAGGTCCGGCTTGGGAATCGAGCTGATGCCGTTGGGACCACCGGTGATATCGGTCAGGTTGCGCAGGAGGATGCGGATGATCTCGCCGAAGCCCAGGGTGACGATGGCCAGGTAGTCGCCGCGCAGGCGCAGGACCGGGAAGCCGAGCAGGCAGCCGAAGGTGGCGGCCGCCAGGCCGGCGATGGGCAGGGCGGTCCAGAAGCCGAAGCCGGCGTACTCGGCGAGCATCGCGTAGGTATAGGCGCCCACGGCGTAGAAACCGGCGTAACCCAGGTCGAGCAGGCCGGCGAGACCGACGACGATGTTCAGGCCGATGCCCAGCATCACGTAGATCAGCACCACGGTGGCGATGTCCACGGCGGCCCGCGAGCCGAAGAACGGCCAGACCAGGGCCACGATGAACAAAACGACCAGGATCAGGCGCTGTATGTGCGGCAGGGTCAGGGTGTTCTTCACTCCGCCAGGCACACCAGGAACCAGTGCCACCAGGCGTGCCTGGCCTGGCAACTTGTCGCGCAGCAATTGCCAGACGAACATCAGCACGGCTGCCACGGCGATGCTCCACAGGGTCTGCTTGCTGGCGCCATGCACTTGCAGGCCGATGCCGACGATATTCAGCTTCAGGCCGAGGATGGGGTAGGAGACCAACAGCAGCAGGACGGTGCTGAACACCGCTGTCTTGAGATTATTGTTCATACCTTCTCTACCTCCGGACGACCGAGAATGCCGGTCGGGCGGAACAGCAGCACCAGCACCAACAGGCTGAAGGCCACCACGTCTTTGTACTGGTCACCGAATACATCGGCGCCGAAGGCCTCGGCCACACCGAGCACCAGGCCGCCGAGCACGGCGCCGGGAATGCTGCCGATACCGCCGAGCACGGCCGCGGTGAACGCCTTGATGCCGGCGAGGAAGCCCAGGTTCGGGTTGATCACGCCGTACTGCATGCCCAGCAGCACGGCGGCGACCGCGGCCAGCGCCGCGCCGATGACGAAGGTCAGGGCGATGATGTTGTTGGTGTTGATGCCCAGCAGGTTGGCCATCTTGATGTCTTCGGCGCAGGCCCGGCAGGCCCGGCCCAGGCGGGAGCGGGAGATGAACAGGGTGAGGGCGACCATGCTGGCCAGGGTGACCAGGAAGATCAGTACCTGCATGTAGGAAATGGTCACGTTGTGCAGCTCGCCGCCGAGTACGAAGTTGCCGGGCAGCAGGTTGGGAATCGCCTTGTCCTTGGAGCCCTGGGACAACATGATGGCGTTTTCCAGGAAGATCGACATGCCGATCGCCGAGATCAGCGGAATCAGGCGGTTGCCGCCGCGCAGGGGGCGATAGGCGACGCGCTCGATGCTGTAGCCGAAGGCGCTGGTGACGATGATGCTGGCGACGAACGCCACGGCCATGATCAGCAGCACGCTGTCGACGCCGAACGCCATCAATGCGGTGATGGCGATGAAGGCGATGTACGAACCGATCATGTACACCTGGCCGTGGGCGAAGTTGATCATGCCGATGATGCCGTAGACCATGGTGTAGCCAATGGCGATCAACGCATAGGTACTGCCGACGGTCAGGCCGTTGATCAGTTGTTGCAGGTAGTGATAAAGCTCAGGCATTGCCTAACTCCTGGGTCATCGCGCAAGACTGTGCTCGTGACACGGCGCGACACCGGAATTCTCTGGAATAAACAAAGCCCACTGCGCGTGCAGTGGGCTTCTTTTGGGCTTGAAGCAGGACTTATTTGGCTTCGGTCTTGGTGCCGTCCTGGTGCCACTCGTAGACCACGAAGTTGAAGTCTTTCAGATCGCCCTTCTCGTCGAAGGCAAGCGCGCCGGTCGGCGTGTCGAAGGTGTTCGAGCGCAGTGCTTCGGCCACCTTGTCGGTGTTGTCGGTGCTGCCAGCTTTCTCGATGCCTTCGGCGATGACCTGCACGGCGGCATAGGCGGGGAAGACGAACGGGCCGCTCGGGTCTTCTTTCTTGGCCTTGAAGGCCTCGACCAGTGCCTTGTTCTTCGGGTCCTGGTCGAAGGATTTCGGCAAGGTCACCAGCATGCCTTCGGAGGCCGGGCCGGCGATGGCGGAGATTTCGCTGTTACCCACGCCTTCCGGGCCCATGAACTTGACGTTCAGGCCTTTTTCCTTGGTCTGGCGCAGCAGCAGGCCCAGTTCCGGGTGGTAGCCGCCGTAGTAGACGAAGTCGACGTTGGCTTGCTTGAGCTTGGCGATCAGCGCGGAGAAGTCCTTGTCGCCGGCATTGATGCCTTCGAACAGGGCGACCTTGGTGCCGGCTGCCTCGAGGGTCTGCTTGACCGCGGTGGCGATGCCTTCGCCGTACTGCTGCTTGTCGTGGATGACGGCGACGGTCTTGGGCTTGACGTGTTCGGCGATGAACTTGCCGGCGGTCGGGCCTTGCAGGCTGTCCAGGCCTATGGTGCGGAAGATCAGGTGGTAGCCACGGCTGGTGATTTCCGGGCTGGTCGAGGCCGCGGTGATCATCAGGATGCCTTCGTCTTCATAGATGTCGGACGCCGGCTGGGTGGAGCTGGAGCAGAGGTGGCCGACCACGAACTTGACTTCGTCGTTGACGATCTTGTTGGCCACGGCGACCGCTTGTTTCGGGTCGCAGGCGTCGTCGTAGACCACGCCTTCCAGCTGCGCGCCGTTGACGCCGCCAGCCTTGTTGATCTGGTCGATGGCCATCTTGGCACCGATGAACTGCATTTCGCCGTACTGGGCGACGGCGCCGGTGACCGGTCCCGCCAGGGCGATCTTGATGGTGTCGGCGGCCATCGAATGGCTGGTCACTCCAGCCAGTGCCATGGCGGCGAACAGCTTGGAAAGGTGCTTGCTAGCCTTTTTCATAGTGCTCCACTCGTTTCTGCTTTCGTTTTTGTAATCCGTGCTGTCTGGGCAGCAGGGACAGAGACCACATCCAACCAACCTGTGCGGCGACTGTACCGGCACAGTGTAGAGCCCCGTTTCCCGGCTTGAAAAGCCAGCGGCCAGGACAGGGCGGGAAGGGTGTCGCTTGGTTGACACATTAGTACAGAATCACGGCGCCATTTTCGCTGACCGGACGGTCACTCCGGTACAGCTGCCGCATGCGCTGGACCGCTTCAGCGGTGTTTCGCCAATGTGCCGACGAAACCGGAACGGACCCGGGCGCGCGGCGTTATCATGGCCGCCGTTTTTCATTACGAGATGAGTCATGTCGGAACAAACAAGCACCCTCTATGCCAAGTTGCTTGGTGAAACCGCCGCGATTACCTGGCAGGAGCTGCAGCCGTTCTTCGCACGGGGTGCCTTGCTCTGGGTGGACGGCGCCCTCGACCTGGTCGAGGTCGCACTGGCCGTGGCCGAGGATGACCAGGCCAAGGTCGGCCAGTGGCTCAACGCTGGGCAGGTGAACAAGGTGGAGAGCGAGCGCGCCCAGGACCTGCAGGCGCGCGATCCCTCGCTATGGGCCGTGGTGGTTGCGCCATGGGTGCTGGTGCAGGAGCGTGACGGCGAAACCACTTTGCACTGATCCGGGTCAAACGGGGTTCCCGACCCAAGGAGCGCCCACCATGTTCGCACCCGGCCACCTGCACTGTGCCAGTCTCTCCGAGCATCCTGCCTTCACCATCGACCTGCGCTACGAGGTGCGCCGCGACGCGGCCGAAGGACCGATGCTGCACTGCGCCCTGGAGGGCACTATCGACGGCAAGCCGTTCGCCGAAACCTTCGAGCTGCACCGGGACATGGCCCCCAATCTGGCCAGCGTGGCGACCCGCAAGCTGAGCAGTCACGGCCTGGAGGACGCGCAGCGCTACTTCTTGCACGACCACCGCGAATTCGAGCTGATGTTCGAAGACATCCGTCGGCTGTTGAACGCTCATGCGGGGGACCGGGTCGACCTCGACCATCTGGAAAAGGACGGTTTCGGCAGGGCGGGGTAGGATAGGCGCCCGCCATTTTCAGGAGCGCCTATGAACTCCCCTGCACCCCGGCTCGCCTTCGCTGGGATCGGCCTGATGGGCCTGCCAATGAGCCACCGCCTGCTGGATGCCGGCTACTCCCTCCGGGTGTGGAATCGCTCCGGCGACAAATTGAAACCCTTGGAAGAGCGAGGCGCGCTGGCAGTGTCCCGGCCCGCCGAGCTCTGCGTAGACAGCGACATCGTCATGCTTTGCCTGGCCGATACCGCCGCCGTGCGTGAGGTGGTGTTCGCTGCGGACGGTATCGTCGAGGGCGCCCGACCAGGGCAACTGTTGGTGGATTTCTCCAGCCTTGACCCCGCGGCCACGCGGGAAATGGCGGCCGAGCTGGAACGGCGCGGCGGCATGCGCTGGGTCGATGCGCCGGTATCCGGCGGCACGTCCGGAGCCGAGGCGGGCAGCCTGGCGATCATGGCGGGTGGCGTGGCCGAAGATATCGAGCGGATTCGCCCCATATTGGCGCATATTGGTCAGCGCCTCACGCGGATGGGCGATGTCGGCGCGGGGCAGGTGACCAAGGCTTGCAACCAGATGATCGTCGCTTGCAATGCGTTGGTGATCGCTGAAGTGATCGCCCTGGCGGAGCGCTCCGGGGTCGATGCCGCGCTTATTGCAACCGCTCTGGCTGGCGGCTTTGCCGATTCGAAGCCGCTGCAGATTCTCGCGCCGCAGATGGCCGGGAACCGCTTCGAGCCGATCAAGTGGCACGTGCGCACCTTGCTCAAGGACCTGGATACCGCGGTGCAGATATCCCGTCAGCAGGGCGCGGCCACGCCGATGACCGGCCTGGCCGCGCAACTGATGCGCCTGCACGGTGCGCAGGGGCATCTGCATAGCGACCCTGCGACCCTGGTGCAGATGTATCGAGAGGAGACGCCATGAAGATTTCCGCCAACCTGAGCCTGCTGTTCAACGAGCGGCCGCTGATCGAGCGTATCGTTGCCGCCGCTGCGGCTGGATTCGATGGCGTGGAGATTCAGTTTCCCTACGAGATTCCGGCCATTCGCCTCAAGGAGGCCTTGCAGATGGCGGGCATGCCGCTGCATCTGATCAACCTGCCGGCGGGCGACATGCTGAGTGGTGGGCCGGGCATATCGGCATGGGCGCGGCGCCAGGCCGAGTTCGACCAGGCGTTGCAGGAGGCGCTGACCTACGCCGCCATGGTGCGGCCGGCATTCGTCAATGTGCTGCCCGGCCGCCTGGCCGAGGGGCAGTCGCGAGACGAGGCGCTGGCTACCCTGGCGAATAATCTGCGCAAGACGGCCGAGGCTTTTCAACTGCTGGGGATCGGCGTGCTGTGCGAGGCACTCAATCCGCTGGATATGCCGGGCGTGTGGTTGTGCACGCCAGCAGACCTGGATGAGCTGCTGCGACGGGTCGCCCATCCCAATTGCCTGGCGCAGCTCGACTTCTACCACATGGCCCGCCAGGGGTTGGATCTTGCGGGGGCCATCCAGCTGTTGGCCGGGCGCATCGGCCATGTGCAATTTGCCGATTGCCCTGGACGTGGAGAACCAGGCAGCGCTTTGCTCGATTTCGCCACGGCTTTGGCGGCATTGCGCGATAGCGGCTATGGCGGCTGGCTGGGCGCGGAATACCGGCCGACCCAGAAGACCGAGGAGACGCTGGGCTGGCTGTCGCAGTGGCGACAGGGGCTGCTGGCGTTTCGCTCCGAATAGACCAGGCTGCATGGTTG
This sequence comes from Pseudomonas sp. LRF_L74, assembly GCF_965644255.1. Lineage (NCBI taxonomy): Bacteria > Pseudomonadati > Pseudomonadota > Gammaproteobacteria > Pseudomonadales > Pseudomonadaceae > Pseudomonas > Pseudomonas sp. LRF_L74. Next base: position 507,427 of record NZ_CBFFRH010000002.1, read on the forward strand.
CCATGCCCATATTGCGCCTGTTGGCCGGGTTGCTGCGAACGCCCTGGAACGGTTTGGCAGATTGCAGCGGGATTTTTGTGCAGCTCGGTGACGTTGTGTTAGAAGGCAGGCTGTTTTTGAGGGAGACCCCGCGTGGACGCTGAATCCATCGTCTATGGCTGTATCCGGGATTGGCCATCCGGGGATTACGAGGAGCGCCAGGCCCGACGCGCAGCCAACCGTCAGGTGCTGGAGAGCCTGCCGCAGGGCGATGGCTGGCCGTTTCTCGGGCGCGAGATGTTTTCCTTCTGTGCCAGCGAAGGCGAGGGTCTCTACCAGACCCAGGTGATCCATTTCGGCGCCAGCTACCAGGCCGTCGAATATGAGTGGAGTCTCTGGGTCCAGGCCTTCGAAGCCTTGCTCAAGCGCCTGTCATGGAGCAGTGCGGTGGTGCACCTGGAAACCGAGCTCAATGGCGCGCACACCTTTCGCTGGGAGTCCGAGAGCGGTTTCCATACGCCTCATGATGGCGACCTGCGCATGCGCTGCGTGTGGGAGCGCGAGGGCGGCCTGCATTGACGCGGGCCTCCAAGCCTCAAGCGTTGTTTTCGCTGTCGAGCAGTTCCGCCGGCACCTGCTCCTTGAGCAGCAACTGGCATTGCTGGCTGTCCGGATCGAAGACGATCACTGCCAGGCCCTTGTGCAAGGCGTGGCGGGCCTGCTCGACTCGCACGTCCTGGGGCGTCTCGTCGCCATTGTCGGTGCCCTCGCGGGTCACGAAGTCTTCCAGCAGGCGGGTCAGGGTCTCGGCTTCGAGCAGGTCGTAGGGAATCAGCATGGTATTCAGGACGGGTGGCGGGGTGGCCATTCTACGCTGAAGGGCCACCGTCGGCGATGATCCGGCGGCCAGCGGGCCGCCTGACGACAACGCGCGGGCTCATTCCGCAGGGCGATTGCCCAGGATACTGTCGATGTTCGGCACCTGGGTGTCGTTGGCCATCTGCGTATCGTGCTCGATCTGATGGCTGAAGCGCTCCAGCGACTGGCTGTCGACCGTATCGTTGGCGAACACCGGCGGACTCATCATGTAGCGGCCGAGCAGCCGGGTCAGGTTTTCCAGGCTGTCGATATGGGTGCGCTCATAGCCATGGGTGGCGTCGCAGCCGAAGGCCAGCAGGGCGGTACGGGTGTCATGGCCGGCGGTAATCGCCGACTGGGCGTCGCTGTGGTAGTAGCGGAACAGGTCGCGGCGGATCGCCAGGTTGTCATCCTTGGCCAGCTTCAGCAGGTGGCGCGACAGATGATAGTCATAGGGCCCGCCCGAGTCCTGCAGCGCCACGCTCACGGAGTGTTCGTTGGACTGTTGGCCCGGCGCTACCGGGGCGATGTCGATACCGACGAACTCGCTGACATCCCACGGCAGCGCTCCGGCCGACCCGGAGCCGACCTCCTCGGTGATGGTGAACAGCGGGTGGCAATCGATCGGCGGCACCAGCCTGGCTTCGGTGATGCCCTTGAGGGCCGTGAGTAACGCGGCGACGCCAGCCTTGTCATCCAGGTGACGGGCACTGATATGGCCGCTCTCGGTGAATTCCGGCAGCGGATCGAAGGCCACGAAGTCGCCGATGTGCACGCCCAGCGACTCGCAGTCGGCGCGGGTGGTGCTGTAGGCATCGAGACGCAGCTCGACGTGATCCCAACTGATCGGCAGGGTGTCGACGGCGGTATTGAAGGCGTGCCCCGATGCCATCAAGGGCAGGACGCTGCCACGCACCACGCCATCGTCGGTGAACAGGCTGACCCGGCTGCCCTCGGCGAAGCGGCTCGACCAGCAGCCTACCGGCGCCAGGCCCAGGCGGCCGTTGTCCTTGATCTCGCGGACAATCGCGCCAATCGTGTCGAGGTGCGCGGACACCGCGCGGTCGGGGCTTTTCTGGCGTCCCAGCAGCGTGGCGCGGATGGTCCCGCGACGGGTCAGCTCGAATGGCAGGCCGATTTCCTCCAGGCGTTCGGCGACGTAGCGCACGATGGTGTCGGTGAAGCCCGTCGGGCTGGGAATGGCGAGCATTTCCAGCAACACCTTGCGCAGGTAGGGCAGATCGGGTTCGGGCAGTTGGGCCATGCTTACTTCCTCATACCTGGCTGAGCGGGAACAGCAGATCGATGAAACGTTCGGCGGTCGGTTGTGGTTCATGGTTGGCCAGGCCGCAGCGCTCGTTGGCCTCGATGAATACGTGTTCGGGCTGGTCGGCCGCCGGCACCAGCAGGTCGAGGCCGACCACGGCGATGTCCAGCGCGCGCGCGGCACGAATGGCCGCTTCGCGCAGGGTTGGGTGAAGGATCGCGGTGACGTCCTCCAGGGTGCCGCCGGTATGCAGGTTGGCGGTCTTGCGCACTGCCAGGTATTGCCCGGCAGGCAGTACGTTGTCGTAGTCGAAGCCGGCATCGTTCAGGGTGCGCTGGGTTTCCTCGTCCAGCGGTATGCGGCTTTCGCCGCCAGTGGCGGCCTGGCGCCGGCGGCTCTGGGCCTCGATCAGGGCGCCGATGCTGTGGTGTCCATCGCCGACCACTTCGGCCGGCCGGCGAATGGCCGCGGCGACCACCTCGAAGCCAATCACCACGATGCGCAGGTCGAGGCCTGCATGGAAGCTTTCCAGCAGCACGCGGCTATCGAAGCGACGTGCCTGCTCGATGGCCTTGGCCAGCGCCTCGGGCGTGCGCAGGTCCACCGCCACGCCCTGGCCCTGTTCGCCATCGACCGGTTTGACCACCACGCGCTGGTGCTCGGCAAGGAACTCGACGTTTTCCTCGGCACTGCCGGCCAGGCGCTGTTGCGGCTGTTGCAGCCCGGCACGTTCGAGCGTGCGGTGAGTCAGGCGTTTGTCCTGGCACAGGGTCATGCTCACGGCGCTGGTCAGGTCCGACAGCGACTCGCGGCAGCGAATCCGTCGTCCGCCCTGGCTGAGGGTGAACAGGCCGGCCTCGGCATCGTCGACCTGTACCTCGATACCGCGCCGCAGCGCTTCGTCGACGATGATTCGTGCGTAAGGGTTGAGCTCATCGTGATTGTTGGGGCCGATGAACAATGGCTGGTTGAAGCCGTTCTTGCGCTTGAGGCTGAAGGTCTGCAGCGGGCGGAAGCCCAATTTGGCGTACAGGCTCTTGGCCTGCTTGTTGTCATGCAGCACGGACAGGTCGAGATAGCCCAGGCCTCGGCTCATGAAGTGTTCGACCAGATGACGGACCAGCACTTCGCCGACGCCCGGGCGTGTGCAGTGCGGGTCGACGGCGAGGCACCAGAGGCTGCTGCCGCGCTCCGGGTCCTGGAAGGCGCGTTTGTGATTGATGCCCATGACGCTGCCGATCACCGCGTTGCTGTTTTCGTCCTCGGCCAGCCAGTAGACCGGCCCGCCCTGGTGGCGGGGGGTGAGTTTTTCCGGGTCGATCGGCAGCATGCCGCGGGTCTGGTAAAGGCGATTGATCGCTTGCCAGTCTTCGGCGCTCTGCGCGCGGCGGATGCGGTAGCCGCGAAAGCTGCGGCGGGCCGGGCGGTAGTCGGTGAACCAGAGGCGCAGGGTATCGGAAGGGTCGAGGAACAATTGCTGTGGCGCCTGGGCGAGCACCTGGTGTGGCGCGGCCACGTACAGGGCGATGTCGCGTTCCCCGGAAACCTCGCTCAGCAGCTCGCTGGACAGGGCTTCAGGCGTTGCAAAGGTATGGCCAATGAGAAGGCGTCCCCAGCCGCAATGCAAGGCCACCGGTTCATCCGGTCGGGTGTTCTGGCCTTGCGCATATTTGGCCTGCAATCGCTCGTACGAGGGAGCCTGGCCGCGCTGGAGACGTTGGTTGAGGGCAGTGGCGCGCATGATCGGGTCGCTTCCTTTGCAGATTGCTTCGCCCGCTGCGGGGCGTTCGCTCATTGAAAAGAACCTGCCGTAGCGTTATCGGTACGGCAGCCTTGGCCTGCTACAGGCCGTGCTCGGTCAACCACAGGTTGAGCGCGGCCATCTGCCAGAGTTTCGAGCCGCGCAGGGGCGTGAGCTGGCCATGCGGATCGCTGAGCAGGCGGTCGAGCATGGCCGGGTTGAACAGGCCGCGATCCTGGCTGGGGTCGGCCAGCAGGTCGCGTACCCAGCCCAGGGTCGCGCCTTCCAGGTGCTTGAGGCCGGGCACCGGGAAGTAGCCCTTGGGGCGGTCGATCACTTCGGCGGGAATCACCTTGCGCGCCGCTTCCTTGAGGACGTATTTGCCGCCATCCGGCAGCTTGAAGCGGGCCGGGATACGTGCCGACAGCTCGGCCAGGCGGTAATCGAGGAACGGCGTGCGCGCTTCCAGGCCCCAGGCCATGGTCATGTTGTCGACCCGTTTGACCGGGTCGTCGACCAGCATCACCGTGCTGTCCAGGCGCAGGGCCTTGTCCACCGCATCGCTGGCGCCGGGCTGGGCGAAGTGCTGGCGAACGAAGTCGCCGGCATGGTCGTCGCCCAGCCACTGCGGCATCACGCAGGCCGCGTACTCATCATGCTCGCGGTCGAAGAAGGCGCGGCGATAGGCGCTGAAGGCGTCGTCGGCGCCATCGACCAGCGGATACCAGTGATAACCGGCGAACAGCTCATCGGCACCCTGGCCGCTCTGCACCACCTTGCAGTGCCTGGCGACTTCGCGGGACAGCAAGTAGAAGGCGATGCAGTCGTGGCTGACCATCGGCTCGCTCATGGCGCGGAAGGCCGCCGGCAACTGCTCGATGATCTCGTGTTCGTCGATGCGCAATTGATGGTGGCGGGTGGCGAAGCGCTGGGCGATCAGGTCCGAGTACTGGAATTCGTCGCCGCGTTCGCCGCCGGCATCCTGGAAACCGATGGAGAAGGTCAGCAGGTTTTCCACCCCGGCTTCGCGCAGCAGGCCGACCAGCATGCTCGAATCGACCCCGCCGGACAGCAGCACGCCGACGTCGACCGCCGCGCGCTGGCGGATGGCCACGGCTTCGCGCATGCCGTCGAGTACTTGGTCGCGCCACTCTTCCAGGCCGAAGTCCTGCTCGTCGGCGCGAGGGCCGTAGTCGAGCTGCCACCAGCTTTGCACGTTGCTGTTGCCCTCGGCGTCGATGCGCATCCAACTTGCCGGGGGAAGTTTCTTCACGCCCTTGAGCAGGGTGTTCGGTGCCGGCACCACGGCGTGAAAGTTCATGTAGTGATTCAGTGCCAGCGGGTCGATCCCGGTGTCGATATCTCCACCCTGCAGCAGGGCGGGCAATGTCGATGCGAAACGCAGGCGCTGCTCGTTCTGCGACAGGTACAGCGGTTTCACGCCAAGGCGGTCGCGGGCGATGAACAGTTGCTGGCGATCACGTTCCCAGATGGCGAAGGCGAACATGCCATTGAGCCTGGGCAACAGCTTTTCGCCCCAGGCGTGGTAGCCCTTGAGCAGCACTTCGGTATCGCCATCGGAAAAGAAACGGTAACCGAGCGCCTGGAGCTCGTTGCGCAGTTCCGGGTAGTTGTAGATGGCGCCGTTGAAGACCATGGACAGGCCCAGATCGCTGTCGATCATCGGCTGTCCGGAGGCTTCGGCGAGGTCCATGATTTTCAGGCGGCGGTGGCCCAGGGCGACGGGGCCTTGGCTATGGAAGCCGTGGGCGTCGGGGCCGCGTGGGGCCAGGTGATGGGTGATTCGTTCGACAGCGGCCAGGTCGGCCGGTCGGTGGTCAAGGCGCAGCTCTCCAGCGATTCCACACATAATCGATAAAGCCCTCTACAAGCTGGGCTCGGTTCCTCCTTTCGTTCCAGTCCGTAGCAGTGTCGTAGCGCTCCTGGGCCGCGTGTTCAGGCATCTTCGGCCGGTAGCGCATACGTATGTTTCGTACCGTACATGCGCCGTTCCGACTGGCTCGTTCGGTTTGGCGCAAGTTTTTTCGAGTCCCCGTCACGCCCGATCGTTCAATAAAAACCTCCGGGACAGACCCTGTCTGCACTGTCCGTGGCTGAATCAAACCGTGGAAACTATCCTGTCGGAGAGCGGTCGTAGCCGCATGCGCAGCGCGCCGATAACAACATTTCCGATTGGAGAGACTCATGGACCGATTCCTCGATCCGCTGCAGGTCGAACAGACAGAACGCCACACCTGGCGCCTCATCGGCCCGCTGTCGTTCATGGACCCGGAGTACGGTCGCCAGTGGTCGCCAGCCGGTACCGAAACCGATTTCGCCAGCGTGCGGCCCCTGCGCAACGTCGCCGCAATCCTGCTACTGGTCGGTTTTGCCACCTACGAGTTGTCGGCGATCGTCGGGGTCGTGTTCATGATCATCGACATGTTCTTCCTGTCGCTCTACGCCGGCGTGATTGGCCATGGCGCCGCCGCCGCCGCGCTGCATGATCGCTTGTATGCCACTGGTGAGCTGTCCCGGCCGGATGCCGACAAGGTGCTCTTCAATGCGCTGTGCGCCAGCGGCTATGGGCGCTGGCGGGCGTGGCTGGTGTGGGCGGGCGTGCGCCTGTTCTGCGTGCTGCGCTACAACAGGCGGCGTGCCGCCTGAACTCCGCTGGCTATGCTGACCAGCACGCTTTCATCTCACGGGTGATCGCGCTTGGGTAGCCAGACCCGAATCAGCGAGAACAGGCGATCCAGGTCGATGGGCTTGGCCAGGTAATCGCTGGCACCGGCCTCCATGCACTGGTCCTGGTCATCCTTCATTGCCTTGGCCGTGACGGCGATGATCGGCAGCTTGCTCCAGCGCGGGGTCTGGCGAATCCGTCGGGTGGCTTCGAAGCCGTCCATCACCGGCATCATCACGTCCATCAGCACCAACTCGATACCCGGGTTCTTCTCCAGCTTCTCCAGGGCCTCCTGGCCGTTGCGCGCGCTGATGACCTTGGCCCCCTTGGCGTCCAGGGCGCTGATCAGGGCATAGACGTTGCGCACGTCGTCGTCGACCACCATGACCAGGCGGTTTTCGAACACCTTGTCGCGGTTGCGCACGCTTTGCAGCATGCGTTGGCGATCATCGGAAAACGAGGATTCGACCTTGTGCAGGAACAGCGTCACTTCATCGAGCAGGCGTTCTGGCGAGCGGGCGCCCTTGATGATGATCGAGCGCGAGTGGTGCAGCAGCTCTTCTTCTTCGCTCCGGGACAGGATGCGTGTCGAATAGACGATCACCGGCGGCCTGGGCTCTTCGATATCCCGGGCCATGCGGTTGAGCAGTTCGCTGCCTGTCATGTCCTGCAGGTGCAGGCCGATGACGATGCAGTCGAAGCTGCGCTGGCGCAGTTGCTCCAGGGCCTGCTCGCCACCTTCCACGGCGGTGACGTCGATACCTTCGTCGTTGACCAGCTCGCTGATGCCGGTGCGCTCGCTGGCATTGCCTTCCACCACCAGGATACGGCCGACACGCTGCTCCAGGCGCGCCTCGAGGCGGGCGAAGACCTGGATCAGTTCCTCGCGGCTGGTCGGCTTCTGGGCATAGCCGATGGCGCCCAGGTGCAGGGCGAGTTCGGTACGGTCGTCGGTGGAGATGACATGCACCGGGATGTGCCGGCTGTGCGGGTTTTCCTTGAGGCGCTGGAGCAGCGAAAGCCCAGGCTCGTCAGGCAGGCGCATGTCCAGCAGGATGGCATCGGGGTGTTGCGACTTGACCAGTTCCAGGCCTTCGCTGGCGCTGCCGGCGATCAGGCAGCGATAGCCCAGCTCATGAGCGAGGTCGTAGAGAATCTGGGCGAACCTGGGCTCGTCCTCGACGGCCAGCACGCTGCGGCCGTGGATGTCCTCCTTGTCGCGATCATCGGGGAAGTGTGGCGTTGAAGCGCCTGTCGAAGGCTCCAGCGGCGCTAGCGGATTGGGCAGGGCCGGGGCTGCCAACGGCACGGCAGGGGCCTTTTCGTCCGCGTAGTCGAGAGGCAGCCAGAGGGTAAAGCAACTGCCACGTTGCGGTTCGCTGCTGACCTGGAGATGGCCACCGAGCATCTGTGCCAGGTTGCGTGAGATCGACAGGCCCAGGCCGGTGCCGCCAAATTCCCGGCTGATGCCGCTGTCGAGCTGGCGGAAGGCTTCGAAGATCAACTCCTGCTGCGAGGTGTCGATACCGATGCCCGTATCGTTCACGGCGAAGGCGATGCCATGCTCCACCGGGCTGACGCGCAGCTCTACCGAGCCCTGGTTGGTGAATTTGAAGGCGTTGGACAGCAGGTTCTTGAGGATCTGCTCGACGCGCTGGCCATCGCTGAAGAAATGCTCGGGCGTGCCGTCGGCGATGTGCAGGCTGAAGCCCAGAGCGTTTTCCCTGGCGATGGGGGTGAATACGCTTTCCAGCCCCAGGAGCAATTCCCTGACATTGGTGTTCGCCGGACGCACTTCGAGGCGCCCGGCCTCGACTTTGGCGATGTCGAGGATGTCGTTGATCAGCACCAGCAGGTCCTTGCCGGAGGAGTAGATCAGTTCGGCGTACTTGACCTGCTTGGGGTCGAGGTTGCCCCGCTGGTTGTCGGCCAGCATGCGCGAGAGGATCAGCGAGCTGTTCAGCGGCGTGCGCAGCTCATGGGACATGTTGGCGAGGAACTCCGACTTGTATTGGCTGGCACGTTGCAGTTCCTCGGCTTTCTGCTCCAGGTCGCCGCGCGCCTGGGCCAGCGAGTGATTGCGCTGGTCGAGCTCGTCGCGTTGCAGGCGCAGGCGCTGCGCATAGTCGTTGAGCTGCTCGTTGGTCTGTTCCAGTTCGGCCTGGCGGACTTCAAGGCTGGCCTGGGACTCGCGGATCAGATTGGCCTGGTCTTCCAGCTCCTCGTTGGCGCTTTTCAGTTCTTCCTGCTGGACTTGCAGTTCTTCGTTGAGCTGCTGGGTGTCGGTCAAGGCATCGTGCAGGCGCTTGCGGTAGCGCGCGGCATCGAGCGACATGCCCAGATTCATGGATATCGACTCGATGAAGTCCTGCTCACGTTGGCTCAGCGAGCCGATGAAGCCCAATTCGAGAATGCCGTTGGCCTCACCCTCGGTTGCGGTGGGTGAAAGCATCACCGTAAGCGGATCGTCGCTGCCCAGGCCCGAGTTGACCTTGAGGTAGCGGGTGGTCAGGCCCTGGAGCACACGCGGCTTTTGCGTGGCGAGAACCTGGGTGAGCAGCCCGGCGGGATCATCCGCTGACGCGGAGTTGTGTTGCTCGGCGGAGAACCCGTAATCCGCCACGCGACGCAGGGAACCATCGTCCTGGCGGGCATAGAAGGCGCCGACGGCCAGGTCGATGTAGTCGGCGAGGAAGTTCAGGGTGGCGCGGCCAATGGCCGGGGCGCTCAACTGGCCGATGATGCGCGCTGCCAGTTGCGACTGGCCTTCGCGCTGCCAGGCTTGTTGCTGGAGTTGCTCGGTGAAACGGCCCTGGCGTGCCAGGATATCGCCGTAGGCCTTGGAAAGGCTGAGCAGTTCGCGTCGCCCGAAGAGCGCCAGCAGGCAACTGAAGGCCAGGCTGGCCAGGACATACAGGCTGATGGTGAACAGGGCGATGGCGCTGGATTTATCGGTGCGCTGTTCGCGTAGTTGCTGCTCGCTGGCGATGAAGGCGTCGAACTGGCTGCGTATGCTGTCCATCAACTGTTTGCCGAGGCCGCTGCGGATGCGCTCATCCAGGCTCTGGCCAGCCTTGCGCAGGGCGATGATTTCCTGTGCATTGTCTTCCCATCGGGCGAGCAGGGCCTCGATGGTGCGCAGGCGGTCGAGCTGGAGCGAATTATCCTTGACCATGCCGCGCAGTTCTTCGATACGCGGACCGATCCGGCTGCGCGCCGCTTCGTAGGGTTCCAGGTACTCGGGCTGGCCGGCGACCAGATAACCGCGCAGGCCTGACTGTTGGTCGATGCCCAGGCGATAGGTCTCGTTGGCCAGGCTGATCACCCGATCGGTGTGCTCGACCCAACTGATGGCGTTGAGCAGGTAGGTGATCAAGCCCACGAATAGCGCGACGCCGAGGGCTCCAGTGGCGATCGGGATAACCACGTTGCGCGCCAGGATTCTGCGAAAGCTCTTCTCGTCAACCGTGACGACAGTGTTCATGGGCATTCCTCGTATGACAAGGTGTGATGCTGATTGCATCGGGCGCAGCACGCCGTCCTGAACACACTTTAGTCGCCGGATGAATGGTTGCGAGGGCAAGTGGGGCGCGATCGGCCCCGCGCTTCGTGTCAGGGCTTCATCGTCAGAGGGGGGGACCGCGTGTTGTGCGCTGGCGTGCAACCGTGCCGCGCGGGCCTTTCAAGGCATTTCAGCCGTTCAGGCCTTGTGCCCTCTAATCAACCTGCGCAGGGCGAATCGGTTGGGGTGGCAGGCTTCGGCGACCGGGCGAGGCAGCGGCAAGGGTTCGTTTTCCAGCCAGGCCGCGAGCAGTTCCGCGCTCAGTGGCGCGCTGATCAGGCCGCGAGAACCATGGCCGCTGTTGACGTACAGGCCGTCCAGCCAGGGGCAGGGGATATCCGGCACCTGGCGGGCGTCGCGAGCCAGTACGGCGTAGCGTTCGGCGAATGCCTCCGCGTCGGCGAGCGGGCCGACGATGGGCAGGTAGTCCGGGCTGGTGCAGCGAAAGGCTGCGCGGCCCTGCAACTGTTCGACGGGCAGTTTTTCGGCATCCAGCCGTTGCGCCAGGTCGCCGGAAATCTCCTTGAGCAACCCGAGGTTGCCCAGGTGTTCGGCAACGGTCGGTTCCAGGTCTTCGCTCTGGAAGTCGAAGCTTGCGCCCAGGGTGTGTTCGCCGTGGCGCGCGGGGGCGACATAACCTTCGGCGCAGACCACGCAGGCCAGCCCGGCGCTGGCTGGCGTCTGCGCCAGGCGGGTGATCTGACCGCGAATGCGCTTCAGGGGCAAGTCGGCACTCTGTGCGAAACGATGTATATCGGCGGCACCGGCCAGCACCACTACGGGAGCCTCGGCCAGCACCTCGTCACCGGCCAATGCTTGCCACTGTTCGCCGTGGCGACGCAGGGCCAGGGCTTCGTTATGCAGGCGAACCTGGACGTTCGGATGCTGGCTCAGTACCTGGCACAGGGCGGGTGGATGGACCCAGCCGGCTTCGGGATAGAACAGGCCGCCAGAATCCAGGGCGATGCCGCTGCGGCGCTCGGCCTGTTCGCGATCCAGCGATTGCAGCAGGTCGCCGGGGAAGGCGGCCGCCAGCTTGGCCTGGCGCTCAGCCTCCTGATCATCGAACGCCAATTGCAGCACGCCGCAGGCGGACCAGTCAGTTCCCTGTTGCAAGCGCTGCAGCAGGCGGCGGGTGTGGCCGAAGCCGGCGACGATCAGTTGTGACAACGCGGTGCCATGGGCGGACAGCTTGAGGTACAGCACGCCCTGGGGGTTGCCCGAGGCTTCGTCGGCGATCTTGCCGTGGCGCTCCAGCAGGGTGACCTGCCAGCCCCGGGCCGCCAGGCTCCCGGCCGTCGCGCAGCCTGCCAACCCGGCTCCGACCACCAATGCCCGACGCTCACCGGCGAGGCGAGGGCGAGCGAACCAGGGTTTGCCCGTAGCACTGGCCTGCCCGGTGAAGGCGCCACACAGGTTTTCCCATTTCTTGCCATGGCCTGGCACCCGGCGTACGGCGAAGCCCGCGTCCTTGAGCGCGCGGCGAACGAAGCCGGTGCAGGTAAAGGTGCTCAGGGTGGTGCCGGCGACAGACAGGCGTGCCAACTCGGCGAACAGCTCGGGCGTCCACATCGCAGGATTTTTCGCCGGCGCGAAGCCATCGAGGAACCAGGCGTCGATAGGCGCGTCGAGCTGCGGCAGCATTTCCAGGGCATCGCCGATCATCAGGGTCAGGATCACCCGGCCGCCCGCCAGGACCAGGCGCTGGAAACCTGGATGAATGGCCACGTACTGTTCGAGCAACTGATCGGTTTGTTCTTTCAGTTCTGGCCAGAGCGCCAGGGCCCTGCCCAGATCGGCCGGGCTGAGCGGGAATTTTTCGACACTGACGAAGTGCAGGCGAGCGCCGGCGGGGGCTTCCCGCTCGAAAGACTGCCAGGCACAGAGGAAGTTGGTGCCCGTGCCGAACCCTGTTTCACCGATGACCAGCCGGCCGTTTTCCGGCAGCGCCGCGAAACGGGCAGGCAGGTCGTTGTGGCCGAGAAAGACATGACGGGTTTCACCCAGGCCGTCCTCTCGGGAGAAATACACGTCATCGAACTGGCGGGAAAAGGGTTGGCCCTGATCGTTCCAGTCGAGCTGGGCGTTTAAGGATTCTGGCATTCGGCACCTCGAGCGAGGTGCGCATTGTAGCGGTGAGGGCGTTGTCGGGATCAATACAGCCGGCAGTTTTCCAGCAGGTTCGCGGCTTGCTGGAAACGGGCGATGTAAAAGGCGATCTCCCGTTGCGCGTCGTCACGGGTAAAGAACGGGCCTTCCAACGTCCCTTCGCGGGTCGTGAAGAAGTAGCGGCCGTTTACGGAACTGATGCGATCGCTGCGGTATTGCACGCTGGCGCCCGCATCCTCGGTACGTTGGACGAGCATGATTGAAGCCTCCTTGCAGAATGAATGAATCATAGGCTTAACGCGGCAAGCCGCAAGCCCTTGAAACGCTGAAAACCCCAGGTGACGCGCCTGGCTGGGGAGCTGGCGACAGGCGGTAATGCGGGGCTTCAGCCGAGACGCTCCAAGGTCTCGTTTCAGAGCATGTCCTCTGCTTTCACCCACTGATCGAACTGCTCATTGCTCAGGTGGCCAAGGGCGATGGCCGCATCTCGCAGACTGAGATCTTCGGTGTAGGCCTTTTTGGCGATTTCAGCGGCCTTGTCGTAGCCGATGTGTGGGTTGAGCGCGGTCACCAGCATCAGGCCGCGCTCCAGGTGCGCGGCCATCTGTCGGGCATCCGGCTGCAGGCCGGTGATGCAATGTTCGTTGAAGTTACGGCAGCCGTCGGCGAGCAGACGTATCGATTGCAGCAGGTTATGGATGATCACCGGCTTGAACACGTTGAGCTGCAGATGGCCCTGGCTGGCGGCGAAGGCGATGGTCGAGTCGTTGCCCAGTACCTGGCAGGCGAGCATGGACAGCGCTTCGCACTGGGTCGGGTTGACCTTGCCTGGCATGATCGAGCTGCCGGGCTCGTTGGCCGGCAGGCGCACTTCGGCGAGCCCCGCGCGCGGGCCGGAGCCGAGCAGGCGCAGGTCGTTGGCGATTTTCATCAGGGCCACGGCCAGGGTCTTCAACGCCCCGGACAGCGCAGTCAGCGGCTCGTGCCCGGCCAGGGCGGCGAACTTGTTCGGCGCGGTGATGAAGGGCTGGCCGGAGAGCGCCGCCAGTTCATGGGCGATGGCTTCGGCGAAGCCCTGGGGGGCATTCAGGCCGGTACCGACCGCCGTGCCGCCCTGGGCCAGCTCGCAGACGGCCGGCAGGGCCGCACGGATGGATTTTTCCGCATAACCGAGTTGCGCGACGAAGGCCGACAGCTCCTGGCCGAAGGTGATTGGCGTGGCATCCATCAAGTGGGTGCGGCCAGTCTTCACCAGGTTGGCGTGACGGTCTGACTGTTCGGCGATACCGCTGGCCAGTTCCGACAGCGCCGGCAGCAACTGGTCGTGTATCGCCTGCACCGCCGCGATGTGCATGGCAGTCGGGAAGGCGTCGTTGGAACTCTGGGCGCGGTTGACGTGATCGTTCGGGTGCACTGGGCTTTTGCCGCCACGGCCTTTGCCGGCCAGCTCGTTGGCGCGCCCGGCAATCACTTCGTTGACATTCATGTTGCTCTGGGTGCCGCTGCCGGTCTGCCAGACCACCAGGGGGAACTGGTCGTCGTGCTGGCCGGCGAGCACTTCGTCGGCGGCTTGTTCGATCAGGCGGGCGATTTCCGGGGGCAACTCACCGATGCGGCCATTGATCCTGGCCGCGGCTTTCTTGATCAGCGCCAGGGCGTGCAGCACGGCCAGCGGCATGCGTTGTTCGCCGATGGCGAAATTGATCAGGGAGCGTTGGGTCTGGGCGCCCCAGTAGGAGGATTCAGGCACTTCGATAGCGCCGATGCTGTCGGTTTCGGTGCGGCTCATGGCAGTTCTCCTTGTGCGTGCGGCAATTTAGGCCTTCGCGCTGGCGCGGGGTTCCAGCGGTTTGCGAATCGTCGCTGGACTACCAGCGGGCCTGGGTTGCGCCGAGCCAGCCGCTGGCGTTCACCACCGGCACCCGTTCGCCGTCGGGGCTGCGCAGCACGCCTTCGAAATGGCCGAACCACTGGCGAATATCCGCATGCAGCGGACCCAGCCTGGGGGTCGACTGGAGTTGCTGGCGAGGGGTGAAGGCAAGGTCGACGCTTTGGCTCGGGCACGTCAGGTGCCAGGGCGCCAGGGGATCGTTCGAGGGTTGCACCAGGCGTACCGGCTCGGCCAGGTGGCACAATTCGCCTCCAAACCACAGGGCGTTTTCCGACAGGCCGCTGTAGTCTGTCCAGCCGGCGCCGAAATTGCCGGCGATACCGCCGGGTGCGGCGAAGGCGGCGCGTGTCCAGCCGCTGTTCAGGGGCCACACGCCGCGGCCGAAGTCGAGTGAGGCGAAACTGTGGCCCACAGGGCAGGCGAACGTACGTTGACCCAGTTGCAGGCCGCCGCTGACTGGCAGGCCGAGCTGGCGCGAGCAGGCATGAAAGGTGTCTTTGCCCATCGGGCAGATCAGGTTGATCGACTCCAGATGCGCGGGGCGCTGGATGTCGAGGGCGATCTGCAGAGGCTCGCCACAGATATTGGCGGCCATCCCGGTCAGGCGGATCAAGCCATCGTGATCCTCGGCACGCAACTGCAGATCGGCATGCTCGAAGCCATGGCTCTCGTTGGCATTGTCCGGCAGATGGCAACCCCGCCCGAACAGGCGCATCTTGGCTCGGCTGTCGAAGCAGTTGCTTTGCAGGTCGATGAAGTGAACGGCGCCATAGCCGATGTAGTCGAGGTCGGCGAAGGTCAGCACCAGCATCCACTGTGGTGTGGTGATGCACCAGTTGTTCCAGCGCTTGCGTCGGCCGAAGCGTGCGGGCAGGGCACAATTGACCAGAGGGCGCGATGACCAGCCAACGGCCTGCGGGTCCAACTGGCCCCGGCTGTCGCATAAGGCCTGTACAGGCGGCACGGCGATGCTGGCGAAACTGTTCATCGACACATCCATGTGAGAGGCAGGTGCGACCGGGAATGTCGCAGGGGCAGCACTGTGCCTCAAAACGCCTGTGGCCGCCAGTATCTTGGCGAAACGAGCGTATGGATGTGCAAAAGAAAGAAAGTTGACGGTCCTGCGTTTTTATCAGGAGGAAGTCACTGTGCCTGGATTCGCCTCTCAGGCCGCGGCCTGGGCAGACCGACGCCCCGGAATCGCGGCGATCAACTCGCGGGTGTAGTCGCTCTGCGGAGCGTTGAACACCTGATCGACCGGCCCTTGTTCGATCACCTGGCCATGGCGCAGCACCAGTACCTGGTCGGCGACGTTGGCCACCACGGACAGGTCGTGGGAGACCAGTACGTAGGCGATGCCCAGTTCCCGTTGCAACTCGTCGAGCAGGTCGAGGATCTGTGCTTGCACCGAGACGTCCAGTGCCGACACCGGTTCGTCGAGCAGCAGCAGGTCGGGCTTCAGCGCCAGGGCGCGGGCGATGGCGACGCGTTGGCGCTGGCCGCCGGAGAGCTCGCGCGGCAGGCGGTCCAGGTAGCTGACCGGCAAATGCACGCGGCTGATCAGTTCGCGCGCGGCCTGTTCCAGGGCTTCGCCTTTGAGCAGGCCGAACGACACCAGCGGCTCGACGATGCTGTCGAAAATGGTGAAGCGCGGGTCGAGCGCGGCGAAGGGGTTCTGTTGCACCAGTTGGATGCGCTGGCGCAGCGGGCGGAAGGCGCGCCAGCTGAGGTCGGTGATGTCCTGCTGTTCGAATTGCACGCGGCCCTGGCTGGGTTTTTCCAGGCCGAGGGCGATACGCAGTGCGGTGCTCTTGCCCGAGCCGGATTCGCCGACGATGGCCAGGGTCTGGCCGGGGAATACCTGCAGGCTGAGGTCCTCCAAAGCGGTGAAGCTGCTGGCTTCGCCTTTCACCCGCGGCAGGGCGAAGGTCTTGCCGACGCCCTGCAGGCTCAGAATCGGCGCGGCGGCCGAAGCGATGGCGGGGCGCGCCTTGCGCCGCGTCGAGAAAGCGGGCGCGGCGGCGATCAGCGCGCGGGTGTAGTCATGCCATGGCGTGTCGAGAATCTGCTGTGGCGGGCCTTGTTCGAGCAGTTCGCCCTGTTTCATCACCAGGATGCGGTCGGCACGGTCCGTCGCCACGCCCAGGTCGTGGGTGATGATCAGCAGGGAAATGCCGCGCTCGGCGACCAGCCGTTGCAGATGGTCGAGAATCTTGCGTTGCACGGTGACGTCGAGGGCGCTGGTCGGCTCGTCGGCGATGATCAGCCGTGGCTTGCCGGCCAGGGCGATGGCGATCAGCACGCGCTGGCGCATGCCGCCGGACAGCTCGTGGGGATACTGGCGGGCGCGCAGCTCCGGTTTGTCCAGGCCGACCTGTTGCAGCAGCTCGATCACATCGGCGTCCAACCCCGGATAACGCCGGCCCTGGGCGAGAATCAGGGCTTCGCCGATCTGCTGGCCGATACGCAGGGTCGGATTGAGGCTGACCATCGGGTCTTGCGGCACCAGGCCGATGGTGCGGCCGCGCAAGCCTCGTTTCTGCCGTTCGCTGGCGTGGCTCAGGTCGCTGCCGTCGACGTGCAGTTCGCCCCGGGTGATCTTCGCACTGGCGGGCAGCAGGCCGAGAATGGCATTGGCCAGGGTGGACTTGCCGGAGCCGGACTCGCCGACGATGGCCACGGTCTCGCCCTGGCCGATGCTGAACGACAGGTTTTTCACCGCTTCGGTGAGTTGCCCGCCGGCCTGGTAACTGACCGCCAGGTCACGGATATCGATCAGAGGGCTGCTCATCGCTGGTTCTCCTCGATGGTGCGGGCGATATGGTTGAGGCTGAACACCACCGCGACCACGAACAGGCCGGGCAGCAGCGATACCCAGGGCGCGGTGATCAGGAAGTGGCGGCCGTTGGCGATCAGCGTGCCCCACTCCGAAGCGGGGGGCGCGGCGCCGAAGCCGAGGAACGACAGGCCCGCCGTAGCGAGGATGGCGGCACCGAAGTCGAGGGTGGCGAGCACCGCCACCGGGCCCCAGGCGTTGGGCAGGATGTGGCGCAGCAGCGTGCGGCCCCAACTGGCGCCGCCCAGGCGCGCGGCCTCGACGTAGGGCAGGGTCTTGACCCGCAGCACTTCGGCGCGGGTGGTGCGGGCGAAACCGGGAACGATGCCGACGCCGACGGCGATCGCCACCGGAATGGTGCCGAAGCCGATGGCGGTGACGATGGCCAGCGCCAGCAGCAGGCCGGGCAGGGCCAGCAGCACGTCGATGAAACGCATGATCACCGCGTCGATCCGGCCGCCGGCGAAACCGGACAACACACCCAGGCCGAGTCCGCCCAGCAAGGCGATGCCGACTGCCAGCAGCGCGGCCTGGATCGACAGGCTGGAGCCATAGACCACGCGCGTGTAGAGGTCGCGGCCCAGCTCATCGGTGCCGAACCAGTGGGTCAGGTTGGGCGCGGTGAGTTTGTCCAGCGGCGAGGTGGCATAGGGGGCGAAGCTGGTCAGTAATTGCGGAACCAGCGCCGATACCAGGGCAAACAGGACGATCAGCAGGGCCAGGCTGAAGCCGGGGCGGCGCAGCAATGGGCGTAATACGGTCGCGGCACGTTGCAGGCGGCCGCGACGTCTCCAGGGCGATGCCACTGGCGTGGACGATGAGGCGAGAGAGGAGAGGCGGGTATCGCTGTTCATGGCTCAGGACACCTTTGGCGTGTGGGTGATGCGCGGGTCGAGGTAGGGGTAGAGCAGGTCGACGATCAGGTTGATCAGGACGAAGGCCGCCGCGGAGACCGCGACTATTGCCAGGACCACGGGAATGTCCTGGCGCAGTACCGCTTCCTGGGCCAGCCGGCCGACGCCGTTGCGGGCAAAGATGGTTTCCACCAGCACTGCGCCGGACACCGTGTTGCCCACCTGCAGGCCGACCAGGGTGAGGATCGGCAGCGCGGCATTTTTGAACGCGTGGCGTGCCTGCACCTGGCCACGGCTCAAGCCCTTGGCATAGGCGGTGGCGATGTAGGGTTCCTGCCAGACGCCCTGGAATCCGCGTTGCAGCACCTGGGCATACACGGCGGCGCTGGGGATCGCCAGGGTGATCGCCGGCAGGACCAGGCTGTCGAAGCCACGGCTGCCGGTGGCGGGAAACCAGCCCAGGCCGAAAGCGAACACCTGGATCAGCAGCAGGCCCATCCAGAACACCGGCACCGAGAAGCCCAGCGACGGCAACCGGGCCAGGGCGACCTTGAGCGGGCGCCACTGGGTGTAGGCGGTCAGGTAGGCCAGGCCGATACCGCCGAGCAGCGACAGCACGATCGCCAGACCCGCCAGGGCCAGGGTCTGCGGCAGGCGTTCGACCAGCAGCTCGGCGACTGGCCGGTTGAGCGACAGCGAGCGCCCGAAGTCACCCTGCAAGGAGTGCCAGAGCAGGTCGAAATACTGCTCGAACACACCCTTGTCCAGGCCGTAGTAGGCGCGGGCCTTGGCCAGGTCTGCGGGGGACAGGGAATCGACCTCGATGCCCGAGGCGCTGAGCATGATCGACAGGGTATCGCCCGGCAGCAGGTAGAGAATGAAGTAGGTGATGCTGTAGGCACCCCACAGCACCAGTACTGCCTGCGCGACCCGGCCAATCAGGTAGCGGCTCATGGTTCACCGACCTCGATGTCGTTGAGCAGGGCGAAGCCTTCGGCGGTCCACTGGAAATTCTTCACCCGTGGCGACGTGGCGGCCTGCCAGACCCGTTCGTAGATGGGGAAGGCCGAGCTTTCGTCGAGCAGCAGGTCTTGCAGGCCGCCGTAGGCGTCGGCGCGTTGCTGCGCACTGGTCGCGGTGAGGCCGGCGTCGAACAGCGCGGTGGCTTTTTCCAGCACCTGCGGCTCGTAGGTGTTGGTGGCCACGGCGGCGCTGTTGGCCGAGCGCGGGTCGAGAATGGTCTGCAGGATGATCGGCTCGGCGCGGGTCATGTAGTTGACGGTGAGGTCATAGTTGCCGGCGGCGTTGGCAGCGAACCATTCGGCGCGGGTGGTCACGGCGAGCTTGAGGTCGATGCCGACCTTGCGCAGTTGGTCCTGCAACAGCACGTCGCCAGCGGTTTCCGCCGGGGTGATGTTGTAGTTCAGGCTCAGGCGCTGGCCGTCCTTGTAGCGATAGCCGTCCGGCCCTTTGCTCCAGCCTGCCTCATCGAGCAGACGCTCGGCGCCTTGCGGGTCGTACACGAGTTTTTCGCTCTGGTCCTTGGCATAGGGCGTGGTCACGTCGTAGATGCCGCGCACCACCGGGAATTCGGCGTTGTAGACGGCGCTGGCGTAGGTCTTGCGGTCGATGGCCTTCTGTAGCGCCAGGCGCACCTGCTTGTCGGCCAGCAGGCGCGGCGCACGGGTGTTGGGGTAGAGGTTGTAGGCCGGCCCCGGCAGCGAGCGGCTCTGGATGGTCGCGCCCTTGGACTGGAACAGCTTGATATCGACTTCGGAGAACGGGTTGCGCGGCCAGAGGATGTCGGCCTTGCCTTGCAGGAACAGGCCGTTGCGCACGCTTTCCTCGGGAATGTAGCTGAGCTCGATGGCGTCGAGATGGGCTTCGCCCTGGTTCTTCACGTTAGCCGAGGCCCAGGCGTAGCCTTTGCGCTTGACCAGGCGCGCACCGACCTCCGGGGTGTAGTGTTCGAGCACGAACGGCCCGGTGCCGATGATCTTGCCCAGGGAGCGTTCCTCGGCACTGAGCGTGTAGGAGGCGGGTGCGAGGATCGCCAGGTTGGTGGTGGAAGTGGCTTGCAGGAAGCCGGCGTTGGGCCTGGCCAGCACCAGCCTGATGGTGAAGTCGTCGACCACTTCCGCGTGGTCGTAGCCGGCCAGGTAGGTGGCGCCGAAGGTGGCCGGCAGCGCCGTGGCGAAGGCCTTGTCGCTGTCGAAGGCGGTCTTCACCGCGTGGGCGTCGAAGCGTTCGCCGTTGCTGAAGGTAACGTCCTGGCGCAGGTGGAAGGTGTAGGTCAGGGCGTCGTCGCTGATCTCCCAGCTCTTGGCCAGCCAGGGGATGATCTCGCCGGTCTTCGGGTCCTGGTCGGTGAGCGATTCGGCGACGTTGCGCAGCAGCACACGGTGCTCCAGCCAGTAGACCTGGAACGGGTCGACGCTGACCAGGATGGTGTTGTCGGCCCAGAACGCGATGTTCAGGGTCTTGCTCGCTTCACTGTCGCTGGCCGAGGGCGAGCAGGCCGCGAGGCCGAGCGCCAGGGCGCAGGAGGCCAGCAGGCGGCCGGCGAAGCGCAGTCGGGAAGGCGGTTGAGTCGAAGGCATTTGGCGGTCCTCGTCGTTCAGCCGCACCGCCCGGGGCGATGCGGCCAGGGCGGTCAGAAGTCGTAGGCGATCTTGGCGTACCAGGAGCCGCCACCGGGGTAGAACGGCGGGTTGCCATAGGGCGACAGGCCGAGGCTGCTGTAGACGGCGTTCTTGCTCGGGCGCACGTCGAAGATGTTGTTGCCGCCGACGCTCAGGGTCAGGGCTTCGGCGAAGGTGTAGCTGATGTCCAGGTCGGTGAGCCACTTGGCGTTGAAGCTGCGGTCGCCGCTTTCGTTGACGGCCAGGGTCTTGACCTTGCCGTAACGGGTGGTCTGCAGGTTGATCGCGAGGTTGTCGACCGTCCAGTTGGCGCCCAGCACCCACTTGGTCTTCGGCGTCGCCTCGGTCAGGTCGCCTTCGCGGTCGCGGCCGATCAGGGTGATGCCCGAGGCGGTCAGGGCTGCTGGGTTGTCACGCACGCCTTCGATGGTGGTCTTGTTCCAGTTGAAACCGGCGCTCCAGCGTACCTGGCCCCAGCCATCGGCGAATGGCGTGGTGTGGTCGGCGACGATGTCCAGGCCACGGGTGCGGGTGTCGAAGGCGTTGGTGTAGTAGTTGACCCAGGTGCCGGCGGCTACGCCCTGGCTGGCGAGCAGGGCGTTGATCGTCCCGTCGCCACGGTCGTAGATGTTGCTGGTCAGGGTGATGCGGTCGTCGATGTCGATCAGGTAGGCATCGGCGGTGATGCTGGTGCGCGGCGCGGGTTGCCAGGTGATACCCAGGCCGAGGTTGCGTGATTTCTCCGGTTCCAGGTCATCGCCGCCCAGGGCCTTGGCCAGGGCGCTGCCGGAGGGTGTCAGGCGTGTGATCGCGGGAACCACGTTGCCGTTGACGTCGGTGTTGACCCGGTTGTCCGCCACCGTGTAGCCGATCTGGGTCAGCGACGGTGCGCGGAAGCCGGTGCCGACGGTGCCGCGCACGGCGACGCTATCGGTCAGTTCGTAGCGCGAGTTGAGCTTGAGACCGAAGGTGTTGCCCGAGTCGTCGTCGTAGTGTTCCAGGCGCCCGGCCACGTCGACGAACCAGCGCTCGGTCAGGTCCCAGCCGAGGTCGAGATAGCCGGCGTAGTTGTTGCGGATCAGGCTGACCTCGTCCTCCGGGCGGATCACTACGGCGGCCTGGGCGCCCGAGGCTGCCGGATAGCTGCCGGTGGTGTAGGCCAGTTCGTCACCGGCGAAGGTGCTGAAGCGCTCCCAACGGTGCTCCAGGCCGGCCGAGACCTGCACCGGCGGGGTCAGGTTGAACAGGCCGCCGTCATAGTGGCGGGTGATGTCCAGGTTGTTGACCCACTGTTCGAAGCGGAAGGTCGCCAGGTTGTCGAACTTGGTCGGCGTGCTGGTGCCCAGCGACGGGTTGATGTTGAAGTCGCTGGAATGGTGGGTGTTGTTGCGCCCGTAGGTGGTCGACAGGTCCCAGTTCCAGTCGGCCAGCTCGCCCTTGCCGCCGAACAGGAACTGGTAGTCGCGATCCTTGATGTTGTTGATCGGGTAGTAGCCGTCCGGGTACAGCTCGGGCACCGACGCCGTGCCGTTGGGCAGGCGGTAGTAGTTCTGCACCTCGGCATCGCGCTCGCCGTAGGTGGCGTAGGAGTACAGGCGCACGGCGTCGGCCAGTGGCAGTTCGGCGTTGTAGGCGACGTTGAACGCCTTCAGGTCGGGGTCGCCGTTCTTGATCGCCACGCGATCCCAGGCCGCTTCCTTGGCCTGGTCGGCGTAGGCGCGCACGCTGCTGTCGGCCTTGCCGTTCCAGGAGGCATAGGCACGCTTGCGCGCATCCGCCGAGAGGTGGACGAAACCGCCATCGCCGATGGCGAAGCCTTGGTCGCCGGCCAGCTTGATCGACTCGCCCTGGCCGGAGAACAGCTTGCCGTAGCTGCTCTCGACATGGCCGCCGGAGTCGCTGGATTTGAGGATGATGTTGATCACCCCGGCCACCGCATCGGAGCCGTACTGGGCCGCGGCACTGTCCTTGAGCACTTCTATGTGATCCACCGCGCTGAGCGGGATCAGGTCGATGTCCACGGCGTTGGCGCCACTGTTGTCGACCGAGCCTCGCTGGGCCACCGAGCCATTGTGCCGGCGTTTGCCGTTGACCAGCACCAGGGTGTAGGCCGGACCGAGGCTGCGGTTGGTCAGCGGGCGGGTCACCGAGTTGTAGCCGGCGATGTTGGTGCCGAAGTTGAACGATGGCAGCAATTTGGAAATGGCTTCGGACAGTTCGGCGCGGCCGGTCTTGAGCAACTGGTCGCTGTTGATCACATCGATGGGCGCCGGGCTGTCGGCGACGGTGCGCTGTTGGCCGCGCACGCCGGTGGAGATCACCGTGACGGTATCCAGGCGCGTATCGGCGGTCTTTTCTTCGGCGTTGCCAAGTGGGCTGAACAGTGTCGCCAGGGCCAGCCCGGAAACGGCGAGCCCGGCCCGGGCCGGTGCAAAACGTGGCGATGAAACATTCAACTGCGTGACGGTCATGGTGCATATCCGTATGGGGCGACGCGCAGGGTCGCGATCTATACCGCCACCTCCAGCGCGCACGATGGCGCCGGCCCGGTCATGCCCGGCCTTGCTGGTGAGGTGGAGTGTCTGGGAGCGACGTGGCGGTGGTGGATCGCTCGGGTCTTGCGGTGTCTGTCTGGGAGGTGCCCAGTTAGGAATCAGGCGCTGCGCATGTCCCTGTGTACGTACGCATCGGCGCCAGGCCAGCCCACGATCAGGGCCGCGTCATTCTGGGCCTGGAACAGGCGGGTCACGAGGTGGGCAAGATAGGCTTTCATGGCTTGGCTCCCTACCTAGATTGCGATGGCGCTGAGCGGATAGCCCGGCGACAGGAATGGGTTGTGATCGCGGCCAATGCTGTCCGGGTCGTCTTTCTCCACGCCGAGCAGCTCCAGCAGACGGCTGCGGATCGCGTTGAAACCCGCCTGGCCATTGTCGCGCGGACGTTCGAGATCGACCCGCAGCTCTTCGGCGATGCGGCCGTTTTCCAGGACGATGATGCGGTCCGCGAGCAGGATCGACTCGTCGACATCGTGAGTGACCAGCAGCACCGCCGGTGTATGGGCTTGCCACAGGTCGATGATCAGTCGGTGCATGCGGATGCGGGTCAGCGCATCGAGGGCGGCGAAAGGTTCGTCGAGCAGCAGCAGCTTGGGTTCGCGCACCAGGCTGCGGGCCAGGGCCACGCGCTGCGACTCGCCGCCCGACAACGTGGCGGGGAAGGCTTCCAGGCGATGAGCCAGGCCGACTTCGGTAAGTGCCTGGATCGCCCGTTGCTTGGCATTGTCCGCGCGCAGGCCGAGGGTGACGTTCTTCCAGGCGCGCTTCCAGGGCATCAGCCTGGGCTCCTGGAACACCGCCGCGCGCGCCTCGGGGGCGATCAACTCGCCGCCTTCGATGCCGTCGAGACCGGCCAGCGAGCGTAGCAGGGTGGTCTTGCCCGAGCCGCTGGCGCCGAGCAGGGCAACGAACTCGCCGGGGGCGATGTCCAGGTCGAGGCCATCGATCACGCGGTTGTCGCCGAACTGGCGGATGACGCCGCGCAGGCTCACCGCCGGTGGCACGATCTTGCTGTGTGCATTCATCGGTCAGTTCCTTACGAAAGAGGGGCGCCAGGCGAGGGCGAAACGTTCCAGGGCGCGGATCAGGCCGTCGATGAGCAGGCCGAGCACGCTGTAGATCAAGAGGCAGATGACGATCACGTCGGTGCGCATGAAGTCGCGCGCGTCGCTAGCCAGGTAGCCGATGCCGGCGGTGGTGTTGATCTGTTCGACGAACACCAGGGCCAGCCAGGAAATGCCCAGGGAATAACGCAGGCCGACGAAGAACGAGGGCAGGGCGCCCGGCAGGATCACGTGCCAGATCAGTTCGCGGCGATTGAGGCCGAGGGTGTTGGCCGCCTCGACCAGCTTCGGGTCGATATTGCGGATGCCGGCGAACAGGTTGAGGTAGATCGGGAAGGTGGTGCCGGTGACGATCAGGGCGATCTTGGTAAACTCGCCAATGCCGAACCAGAGGATGAACAAGGGCACCAGCGCCAGGGACGGGATGGTGCGCAGCATTTGCATGGGCGAGTCGAGGATCACCTCGCCACGCTTGGACAGGCCGCTGATCAGCGCCGCGACGACGCCGATGGTGACGCCGATCCCCAGGCCGGTGACGGCGCGTTGCAGGGAGACCAGCAGGTGGCGCAGCAATTCGCCGCTGGCGATCAGTTGCCACAGGGTCTCACCGATGGCGCTGGGGGCCGCGATCACCCGGCTGGGGATCAGCCCGGCGCGGGAGGCGATCTCCCAGAGCAGCAGGATCGCCAGCGGGCTGAGCAGGCGCAGAACGAAATCCGGAGCCGTCCATTTCTTGTTCGATGGCGCGGTCTTGCGTGTATCCAGCGCGGCGGTATGGGCATGGGTCTGGGTCATTGAGTCGTTCCGTGCAAGGCGTGTTCGATGCGTCTCGGTGCGCAGTGATTGAATCGTATATTTATAAGAAGCTCGTGAAAAAGCACTTTTAGGAATAAACTAATATTAAAAATAAATGAGATATTGTCTTTGTTGTTATGCAATAAGCTGATTTAGTTGGGTGGCTGCGATAGGCCCGACTGTCATTCCCGCGAAGGCGGGACGGCGGCTCCATCGCTGAACAGCGCTTGCGCTGGCCCGAAGGGGAATAATCCAAAAGACTCGAAGCTGCTGGATTCCCGCCTTCGCGGGAATGACGACTGCTCCGAGCTGCTTTGCTTGCCGCTTGGGTTTGAATCCTATGGCTGCTGTCGCCTCTAGCAGGCCGTTGAAAAACTACCTGCGTTGGCTGGCCTTCGTTAAAAACCACCTGGATCGCCAGCCCGGTCAAAATGCTCATTTACAATACGTAAACTGCGCTTTTTCGGTGGTTTTTGCCTCGGCCATCCTGCCTCGCCTACGTTTTTCAACGGCCTGCTAACCGAACACCCGCTCAAAAAAATGCCGGCCATGCAGTGCATGGCCGGCTCGCGAAATCACGTAACGGATGAATCAGTCCTTGTAGCCCTGGCCCTCGCGGTCGAGCTGGCGGATCAGCGCATCCCAGTGGCGCTGGATGCCAGGCGAGTCGCCATCGACGAAGGCGGCCGTTTGCTGGCGCACTTTCTCGATGGCCTCGGCCGGCGCATGCAGCAGGTCGGCGTTGCCGCCGGCCTGGGCGGCGATCTGGATATTGCAGGCCCGTTCCAGGCCGTGCAGTTCGCGGAACGCGTGTTCGACACTGGTGCCGCCGGTGAGCAGGCCGTGGTTGCGCAGGATCAGGATATTGCTGGTGCCGAGGTCGGCGACCAGGCGCTCCTGCTCGTCGAGGTCCAGGGCCACGCCCTCGTACTCGTGGTAGACCACCCGGCTGTAGTAGGCGAGGGCATGTTGCGACAGCGGCAGCAGGCCGCCACGCTGGGCTGACACCGCCGCGCCGTCACGGGTGTGGGTATGCAACACGGCTTTCAGGTCCGGGCGGGCCCGATGGATCGCGCTGTGGATCACGTAGCCAGCCTGGTTGATGCCCAGGCCCAGCGGATCGTCGATGATGGTGCCGTCGACATCCACCTTGACCAGGTTGGACGCGCTGATCTCATCGAACAGCAGGCCGTAGGCGTTGATCAGGAAGTGTTCGTCCGGGCCGGGAACGCGGGCGGAGAAATGCGTATAGATGTGGTCGGTCCAGCGGAACAGCGCGGCCAGGCGGTAGGCCGCGGCCAGTTTGACGCGCACCTCCCATTCCTCGGCGGATACGCGTTGGCGGACGGATGGGGTGGTTTGCAGGACGGATAGCGAGCTCATGGGATTCTCCTGGCCGGGCGCGGCACGTATGGGGTGGGGTCAATAACCGCGCTGGATATCGACGAGGTTTTCCAGTTGGAGCTGTTGTTGATAGCGGCGGAAGTTGCTGACGAAATCGTCGACGAACTTGGCCTTGCCGTCGGTGGACAGTGCGCTGGTGTGTGGGGAAATGCGTACCCTTGGATGACGATAGAGCGGGTGCCCCTCCGGTAGCGGCTCGGGCTCTGTGACATCGAGGGTGGCGCGGCCGATGCTGCCGTTGTCCAGGGCTTCGAGCAGGGCACTTTGGTCGAGCAGGCCGCCGCGCGCGAGGTTGACCAGGTGCAGGCCGGGCTTGGCGCTGCCGAGTACGTCGCGATTGAGCAGGTGACGTGTCTCGGCGGTCAGCGGCGCGACCACCACCAGATGATCCGACTCGCCGAACAGGTGGTGGATATCGCGGGCGGCTTCTACGCCCTCCAGTGCCGCGATGGGCTGGCCCGGGCGGCTCAGGGCGATCACGCGCATGCCCAGCGCTTGTGCTTTGCGAGCCAGGCTCTGGCCGATGGAGCCGAGGCCGAGGATACCGAGGGTGGCACCTTTCACCGGTTGCAGGTAGGTGAAGTGCCAGTCGTCGTTCCTGACCCAGATTTCCGGCAGTTGCTTGGCTGCACTGAAGATCGTGGCCAGGGCGAATTCGGCCACATGGTTGGCATTGGCGCCTTTGGCGCTGGTGATCCGCGGGGTGTCGAACAGCCAGCGCGGGTAGAAGTCGATGCCGGACGAGGCCAGCTGGATCCACTGCAATGATTCGGGCCAGTTCGCGGGGCGGTTCTCGACATTGACGCCGCGCACGTTGATCGGCCGCACGATGAGAATCTCCGTGTTGGCTGGAATCCGCTCCAGCCCTTCGGGACCGAAGGGAATCTCGACGATGTTCGGCTCCGGCAGGCGGCTGCGCAGGTAGTCGTTGGATTCACTGTCGAGCTGGCTGGCGATGATGACCTCGCTCATTGCGCGGACTCCTGTTGCTGGGCGAAGGCCGCTCGGCCAACGGCGCTCAGGGCAACGTCGTCCTGCGGCGTATGGATGCGGCTGCAGAGCACGTCGCGGTAATGGCGCTCCAGTGGATTCTTGCGTGACAGGCCCGGGTTGCCGGCGGCTTCGATGGCCAGTTCGACGGCCTTGATCGCATTGCTGCTGACCAGGTGCTTGATCTGCCCCGCGTGGCTCGGTTCGATGTGCCCGGCGGCGGCGGAATCGAGCAGGCTTTTGTTGGCGAACAGCAGGGTGTCGATGCGTCCGACGATTTCCTGGAAGCGCGGCAGGCTGGCCAGCGAGGCGCCGAGGTTGGAGGGCCGGCGGTTGTTCAGGAAGCTCACCAGCCAGTCGCGGGCGGCCTGGGCGACACTGTCGTAGATGGCGGGCAACAGGACCGACATCCAGAGAATTCCTTCGCCTTCCAGTTCGGGCGTGGGGTTGCTCCAGGGGCTGACGCCGACGGCATGCTCGAGGGGAATCAGCACA
This sequence comes from Pseudomonas sp. LRF_L74, assembly GCF_965644255.1. Classification (NCBI taxonomy): domain Bacteria; kingdom Pseudomonadati; phylum Pseudomonadota; class Gammaproteobacteria; order Pseudomonadales; family Pseudomonadaceae; genus Pseudomonas; species Pseudomonas sp. LRF_L74. The sequence goes on from NZ_CBFFRH010000002.1 coordinate 535,155, forward strand.
TCGTCGAAGCGCACTTCGTGGCTGCAGGTGGCGCGCATGCCCAGGTGGTCCCAGTCGTCGACGATGGTGATGCCGGGTGTGTCGCGATGGACCAGGTAGCCGCCGACCAGCGGGTCGGCATCGTCACTGCGTGCCCACACCACGTACCAGGTCAGGCCATGGCTGCCGGTGGAATAGATCTTGGTGCCGCTCAGGCGCCAGCCTTCAGGTGTGCGGCGCGCGGTGGTCGCCGGAAGGCCGCCGCGTGCGGGGGTGCCGAGTTCCGGTTCAACCCTGAAGGCATTGATCAGCGCGCCGTCTTCCACGGCGGTCTTGGCCACCAGGCGACGCAGGTGTTCGGGCCAGCGGGTATTTCTCTGCAAGCGGAAGTGCTGCAGGTACTGCATGACCAGGATCAGCGCCGAAGAGGGCTCGCCCTTGGCCACGGCCGCGATCACCCGGCGCGCGGTGACTAGGTCGGCGCCGCTGCCGCCAAGCTCACGCGGCACGGTGAGGCTGACGACGCCTTGCTCGTGCAGGTAGCTGAAGTTCGCTTCGGGAAACTTGCCGCTGCGGTCGTAATCGGCTGCCGTCTCGGCCAGGTGGGCGGTGATCGCGGCAAGGCGCTCATCGCTGAAGTGGATCGGTTCTGGCGAGACGGCAGGGGGAAGGACGGCGAGTTGCGTCATGGGGGTTCTCATCGATGGCAGCGGTCACTGGTTTGTCTACAGCGCCCCAGGTCGATGAGGTAGCTTGAGCGAGACCGTATTCGTCTAGATCAAGCCTGTAAAAGTCTTTTTGGTTCTAAGCTAATTATTTGTTTTGAGAATTTAGATTTTTATTAATATGCAAATATTGAATCTATTTTTTGTTTGTCGAGGCCGTTGGCGCAGGCATGCGCGCTGGAGCGCCTGAAGAGGAGTGGCTGGCTTTGAGCGTCACTTCAATCGCTGCGCCGCCACATTGCCGAACAGATCGACGGCTTCCTGCAGGTTGCCAAGGTACTGCGGATGCAGGAGCCAGAGGTCGATCATCGGTTTGAAGTCGCTGACATTGACCACTTCCAGCTGTTCGCGGTGCTTGCTGCGCTCCAGCAGAGGCGCTGGAACCAGGCCGAAGCCCATGCCGTTGGCGACCAGGCCCAGTTGCAGTTCGGTGCCGAAGGTTTCCAGGTTGATCTGCAGCGACAGGCCTTGCTCGGACAGTGCGCGTTGCAGGCCGGCGCGGAAACCGCAGCCGTCCGGGTTGAGTACCCAGCCGTTCTGGTAGCAGTCCTTGAGCTTGCAACTGCGCTTGCGCAAAACACCCTTGGCGGCCACCACCTGCAACGGCATACGGCCGATGGAACGGCTGGCGATGCCTTCGGGGAAGATCTTGCCGGCCGGGAACAGCGCGGCGGCGGCATCCAGCTCGCCGTTCTCCATCTTGGCGATCAGGCTGCTGCCCCAGCCGTTGACCACCTGGGTGCGCAGTTCGGGAAAGGTCTCGCGGATCTGTTGCAAGGCATCGAGCAGCACCACGTCGCTGATGGTCTGTGGTACGCCCAGGCGCAGGGAGCCGCTGGGCGCGCCATTGCTGGCGACCAGTTCGCGCAACGAGTCGATCTCGCGCAGGATGGCCTTGCACTGGTCGTACACACGCAGGCCCATGGGCGTCGGTTTGAGCGGCTTGGTGTTGCGGTCGAGCAGGTTGGCGCCGAGGTCTTCCTCGAAGTTCTGCACGCGCCGGGTAATGGCCGGCTGGGTCAGTTGCAGAGCATCGGCGGCCAGTTTGGTCGACTGGCAGCGAATGACGGCGACAAAAGCATCCATGTCATCGATCTTCATTTTCGATACTCACATATTAAGAACGGCAAAAATGCCTTAATAGAATAATCGGCTTTGCCGGGATTGGGCAGGGGCATACTGGCGTTGCAGCCGATTCGCTGGCCATAAGCTTATTCGATAAAGATTCTTCTCTGCGTGGTCTTATACCCGTATCTTTACGTCACAACTTGTTATGACAAGTATGAAGAGATGATTATGGCGCAACTGCTTCCCCTGTCCCCGGTGCCGCTGTACAGCCAGCTCAAGGAGCTGCTGCGCAGCCGCATCCTCGATGGCACCTATCCATCGCACAGCCGCATGCCTTCCGAGGCCGAGCTGGGCAAGGCCTTCGATGTCAGCCGCATCACCGTACGCCAGGCGTTGGGTGACCTGCAGAAAGAAGGTCTGATTTTCAAGATCCATGGCAAAGGCACCTTCGTCGCCAAGCCCAAGGCGTTCCAGAACGTCAGCACCCTGCAGGGCCTGGCCGAATCGATGACGCAGATGGGCTACGAGGTGATCAACCGCCTGCTTGGCGTGAAACACGTGGACGCCTCGGCGCGGGTCGCCGAGCGCTTGCAACTGGCAGAGGGCGCGCCGGTCACCGAGATCAAGCGTGTGCGCCTGGTCAACCGCGAGCCGATTTCCCTGGAGGTCACCTACGTGCCACGGGCGATCGGCGAGAAGCTGGAGAAGGCCGACCTGGTCGCCCGCGACATCTTCCTGATCATCGAGAACGACTGCGGCATCGCCCTCGGCCATGCCGACCTGGCCATCGACGCGGTGCTGGCCGATGACGACCTGGTGCGTGCATTGGCGGTCGAGGAGGGCGGGCCGATCATGCGCATCGAGCGCCTGACCCACGGCGCCGACGGCACGCCGCTGGACTTCGAATACCTCTACTACCGTGGCGATGCCTTCCAGTATCGCCTGCGCATCGACCGGCAAAAGGGCAAGCACGCATGAGCGGCCAGTACCAGACACTCGAACGCGAGTACGACATCGTGGTGATCGGCGGCGGCACCGCCGGCCCCATGGCGGCGATCAAGGCCAAGGAGAAGGACCGCACCCTGCGCGTCCTGCTGCTGGACAAGGCCAACGTCAAGCGCAGCGGCGCGATCAGCATGGGCATGGACGGCCTCAACAACGCGGTGATCCCCGGCCACGCCACGCCGGAGCAATACACCAAGGAAATCACCATCGCCAACGACGGCATCGTCAACCAGGCGGCGGTGTACGCCTATGCGACCCACAGCTACGCGACCATCGAGCAGCTCGACCGCTGGGGCGTTAAGTTCGAGAAGGACGAAACCGGCGACTACGCGGTGAAGAAGGTCCACCACATGGGCGCCTACGTACTGCCGATGCCCGAAGGCCACGACATCAAGAAGGTGCTGTATCGCCAGCTCAAGCGTGCGCGGGTGGACATCACCAACCGGGTGATCGCCACCCGTTTGCTGACCGATGCCGACGGCGCGGTCAACGGCGTGATGGGCTTCGACAGCCGCACCGCCGACTTCCAGGTGATCAGGGCCAAGGCCGTGATCCTCTGCTGCGGCGCGGCGGGGCGCCTGGGGCTGCCAGCCTCCGGCTACCTGATGGGCACCTACGAGAACCCGACCAACGCCGGTGACGGCTACGCGATGGCCTATCACGCCGGTGCCGAGCTGGCGAACCTGGAATGCTTCCAGATCAACCCGTTGATCAAGGACTACAACGGCCCGGCCTGCGCCTACGTCACCGGCCCGCTCGGCGGCTACACCGCCAACAACAAGGGCGAGCGCTTCATCGAGTGCGACTACTGGTCCGGGCAGATGATGTGGGAGTTCCACCAGGAGCTGGAAAGCGGCAACGGCCCGGTGTTCCTCAAGCTCGATCACCTGGCCGAGGAAACCATCCAGAACATCGAGGACATCCTGCACAGCAACGAGCGCCCCAGCCGTGGCCAGTTCCACGCCGGGCGCGGCACCGACTACCGCAGCAGCATGGTCGAGATGCACATCTCCGAGATCGGCTTCTGCAGTGGCCATAGCGCTTCCGGCGTGTGGGTCAACGAGAAGGCCGAGACCTCGGTGAAAGGCCTGTACTCGGCCGGCGACATGGCCGCCGTGCCGCACAACTACATGCTCGGTGCCTTCACCTACGGCTGGTTCGCCGGGCACAACGCGGCGGATTACTGCGCCGCTCATGGGTTCACCGCCGTCGATGCCGGCCAGGTCGAGCGCGAGCGCGAGCGGGTCTATGCGCCGTTGCTGCGCGAGCATGGCCTGCCGCCGGCCCAGGTCGAATACAAGCTGCGGCGCTTCGTCAACGACTACCTGCAACCGCCGAAAGTGACCAAGAAGATGGAAATCGGCCTGGCGCGCTTCGACGCCATCGCCCATGACATCGAGCAGATCAAGGCCAGCAACCCGCACGAGTTGATGCGTGCCCTGGAAGTCAGCGTGATCCGCGACTGCGCCGAAATGGCCGCCCGTGCTTCGCTGTTCCGCACCGAGAGTCGCTGGGGCCTATATCACCACCGGGTCGATTACCCGCTGCGCAACGACGTCGACTGGTTCCATCACTGCCACCTGAAGAAGGGCGAGCACGGCGAAATGACCAGCTTCAAGAAAGCAGTGGAGCCGTACCTGATCCCGCTGGATGCCGAAGAGCAGAGCGCCTATGACCGTCTGCGAGTGAAAACGGAGGCCGCGTGAGTCCGCATCGAGCCAGTGGCTCTCCGCCTTCGCGAAGATGACGTGAAATGAGCGGGCTCACACCACGCGTCACTCCCGCGAAGGCGGGAGCCCAGTAAAACAGCGTGCCCCCACATTAAAGAGAGCTTCAGGCTCCAAGGAAACCGTGACATGGCCTTCCAGCCCCAGGAAATATTTTTCCGCAGCAACGCGCCGGTGACCATCGACGAAGACAAGTGCATCGCCCACAAGGGCTGCACCGTGTGCGTCGAGGTCTGCCCGATGGACCTGCTGGCGATCAACCCCGCGACGCAAAAGGCCTACATGGCCTTCGACGAGTGTTGGTACTGCATGCCCTGCGAAAAGGACTGCCCGACAGGGGCGGTCAAGGTCGAGATTCCGTACCTGCTGAGTTGATCGGCAAGCGTCACCTGCCTTCGCGGGAATGACGATGACATCAGTTCGTAGGGTGGATAACGCGCAGCTTATCCACCAATGGTGGCGCTGATCACGCAACACACCCAATAGAAAACCAAACGCCATCCGGCCAACCACCGGACGCCTGATAGCCAAGCCCCTCGTTTCCCACCGGCCAGCCGCTGGCGGAGACGACTCCAATTCAAATTTTGATTCGAGGGGATAAACCCATGCACTTGCGTACCACCATCGCCGGCCTCGCGCTGGCCATCGCCGCCGCTTCCGCTCAGGCCGAGCTGCCCGCCGGAACCATCCGTATCGCCATCGGCACCCAGGACACCACGATCAACTGCGCCACCGGTGGCCTGCTGATCCGCGAACTGGGTCTGCTGGACAAGTACCTGCCGCACGACGGCAAGTACAAGGATGCGAAATATGAGATCGAATGGAAGAACTTCACCAGTGGCGCGCCACTGACCAACGAGATGGTCGCCGGCAAGCTGGATTTCGGCGCCATGGCCGACTTCCCTGGCTCGTTCAACGGCGTGGCCCATCGCGATGCGGGCAAGCAGAGCCTGTTCATCACCGTGTTGTCGGGCAGTACCAAGGGTAGCGGCAACGGCATCGTGGTCCCGGCGGCGTCAAGCGTGCAGTCGCTGGCGGAGTTGAAGGGCAAGACCATTTCCGTGCCGTTCGCCTCCACCGCCCATGGCATGCTGCTGCGCGCCGTCGCCGCCCAGGGCTGGGATCCGGAGAAGGACGTGCGCATCATCGCCCAGGCCCCGGAGATCGCCGGATCGGCGCTGCGTAGCAACCGCATCGAGGCCCACGCCGACTTCGTGCCGTTCGCCGAGCTGTTCCCCAACCGTGGCTTCGCCCGCAAGATCTACGACGGCTCGCAAGCCAATGCGCCGACTTTCCATGGCGCGCTGGTGGACTCGGATTACGCGAAGAAATACCCGGAAATCGTCACCGCCTACCTGCGCGCCGGTATCGAGGCGGATCGCCTGATCGCCGCCGAGCCGGAGAAGTACAGCGAACTGATCGAGAAGGTCACCGGCATCGAGGCCGAAGTGAACTACCTGTTCCACGGCCCGCTCGGCCTGCAGACCCGCGACCTGACCTGGAAGCCCGAGTACCGCCAGGCCGTGGCGACCTCCATCGATACCCTCAAGTTGCTGAAGAAGACCGACCGTGGCCTGAACGTCGACCAGTTCATCGACGACCAGTACATCAAGGCCGCCTTCAAGGCCGATGGCCTCGACTACGCCAAGGCCCTGGCCAACTACGCACAGTTGCCGCTGAAGGCCAACGACGCGGTGAGCGGCAAACCGATCACCGACTTCAAGCGCCTGGCGCAGATCTGGGTACGTGGCGAAGACAAGGTGCGTCACTACGCATCGCCGGAAGAAGCGCTGAAAGCCCTGGCGCAACTGGAAAAGGACGGCAAGGACATCCGCGCGATCTACGCCCAGGCCGCCGACAGCGGGATCAAGCTGCTGGCCAACCAGGCCTGGTTCGTGCGTAGCGACAAGGGCGAGCTGAATGCCTTCCTGCTCAAGGACCAGGCCGAAGCCTACGCCAGGCAACACGGCGGCCAGGCCCTGGACTTCAGCAGCGCCAACCAGCAGGTCGTTGCGGGGCTTTGAGGTTTCTGGGTCCCCGCCTGCGCGGGGATGACGGAGAGTTTTCACGACCCACCGTCATCCCCGCGCAGGCGGGGACCCAGACAATGAGGAGTACGAAATGTCCCGTTTCTACCGCTGGCCCCTGCGCCTGGCCTCGCTCGCCGCCTGCCTGCTGTTCTGGCAACTGGCGACCAGCACCCGCCTGGACCTGGGCCTGCTCACCTTCACCTATGTCCCAACGCCCAAAGCGGTAGTTAACGCCGCCGTGACGCTGGTCGAGTCGAGCAGACTCTGGGATCACGTCGGCGCCAGCCTCGGCCGGGTGTTCAGCGGCTACCTGATCGCCGTGGTGCTCGGGATCGGCCTGGGCATCGCTATCGGTCGTTCGCGCTGGGCCGAGTACAGCCTGTTGCCGCCCCTGGAGGTGCTGCGACCGATCCCCGCCGTGGCCTGGATTCCCCTGGCGATCCTGATGTTCCCGTCGTCGGAACTGTCGATGATCTTCATCACCTTCACCGGCGCGCTGTTTCCGGTGCTGCTCAATACCGTGCATGGCGTCGAGGGCGTCGATCCGCGCCTGGTCGCCTCGGCGCGCAGCCTCGGGGCAGGGCGCCTGGCGATCCTCCGTGAGGTGGTGTTGCCGGGCGCGGCACCGAGCATCGTCACCGGCCTGGCCATTGGCATGGGCACCTCGTGGTTCTGCCTGGTCACCGCCGAGATGATCTCCGGCCAGTTCGGCATCGGCTACTACACCTGGGAGTCCTACACCATCCAGAACTACCCGGACATCATCGTCGGCATGCTGCTGATCGGCGTGCTCGGCATGGGCAGCAGCCTGTTGGTGAAGCGCCTGGGCAGCCTGCTCACGCCCTGGTATCGCAGCGGAGGGCGTCGTTGATGAGCATCCATGAAGCCGGTCTTGCGGCCGGGCGTATCGACATCGAAAAACTGACCATCCGCCTGGGCGAGGGCAAGCAGGCCTTCGACGCCGTGCAGGCGTTGGATTTCTCCATCGCCGCCGGCGAGTTCGTGTGCATTCTCGGGCCGTCCGGCTGTGGCAAGTCGACCTTGCTCGGCGCCCTGGCGGGCCACCTGCAACCGAGCGCGGGCAGCCTGCGCGTCGATGGCGTGGAGGTAGACGGGCCATCGCCGGCACGCGGCATGGTGTTCCAGCATCACACCCTGCTGCCCTGGCGCAGCGTGCTCGACAATGTCGCCTTCGGCCTGAAGATGCAGGGCATCGGCAAGGGCGAGCGACAGCATCGCGCGCGGGATTTTCTCAAGCTGGTCGGCCTGCAGGACTTCGCCGGGCGCTGGCCCAACCAGCTGTCCGGTGGTATGCAGCAGCGCGCCGAAATCGCTCGGGTGCTGATCAATCGTCCACGTCTGCTGTTGATGGACGAGCCGTTCGGCGCCCTCGACGCGCAGACCCGCTCGCGCATGCAGGAACTGTTGCTCGACATCTGGAGCCAGGTGCGCACCACCGTAGTGTTCGTCACCCATGACATCGACGAGGCGCTGTTCCTCGCCGACCGCATCCTGGTGATGAGTCCACGCCCGGGGCGTTTCATCGACGACCTGCGCATCGACTTCGCCCGGCCGCGGCGCGCCGAATTGCTGACTCGCCCCGAGTTCGCCCACCTCAAGCGCCACTGCCTCGAACTGCTGCGTCACGAAGAAGGTCGCGAACTGCCGCGCCTGACCCCGCTTGGCCTGCCAACTTCCGATCATCCGCCCTTGCGAATCGCCCTATGACCGACCTGACCACCGATAACCCCGACATCCTCGACCTGCAACCACGCCTGGACAGCGACGATGCCGGTGTTCGCCGCATCGCCCTGATCGCCCTGGCCGACCTGGAAGACCCCGATGGCTTGCCCTGGCTGATTCGCGCCCTGGGCGAGGACACCAGCGCCGAAGTGCGCGCCGAGGCCGCACGCCTGCTCGAAGCCTGGGAAGAGGCGTCCGTCGTCAGCGCCCTGTGTGCCGCGCTGGCCGATGCCGACGAAGGTGTGCGCAGCGCCGCCGCGCAAAGCCTCAGCGAATTGAAAACCGCCGAGGCGGGCAGGGTGATCCTGCCGTGGGGCGAGCATGCCGACGCCTTCGTCCGCGCCAGTGCCTTGCGTGCCCTGCGTGAGCTGCGCCTGGCCGACAGCGCGCCGCTGGCGTTGAAGTCGCTGAACGATCCCGACGCCTTCGTCCGCCGTGAAGCGGTGGGCATCCTCGGCTGGCTCAAGCAATACAGTGCGTTGACGGAACTGGCGCGCCTGGCCAGCAGCGATGTAGACACCGAAGTTCGTCGCGCGGCCACTGGCGCACTTGGCCTGGCCAGCGATGCCAGCGTGTTGCCGGCGTTGCAGCGGGCGCTGAAAGATAGCGAATGGCAGGTCCGCGAGGAGGCGGCGACGACCTTGGGCAAGGTCGGCCTGGACGAAGCCGGCCCGGCATTGATCGAGGCACTCGGGGATGGTTACTGGCAGGTGCGTTTGCGGGCTGCGCGTGCGCTGGGGCGCCTGCGTTTCGCTGGTGCCGTGGGAGCCCTGATCGAGCTGCTTGGCCACAGCATCAGCAACCTGCGCAAGGAAGCGGCCCTGGCTCTCGGCGAGCTGGCCGACCCGGCGGCGCTGCCGGCCTTGCAGGCCGCCGAACAGGATGGCGACCCCGAGGTGCGCAAGGCCGTGCGGATCGCCCTCGGCCAGGTGCAGGCGGCCAAGGCATGAATGGCGCGCCGCAGGTTATCCGTAATGCCAAGGCCTCTGCGTTGCTGACGCTCGAGTGGCCGGACGGCCAGCGTAGCGAGCTGAGCCACGCAGGGTTGCGCGCGGCCTGCCCCTGCTCGCGCTGCCGGGCCGCACGCCAGCGTGGTGCTATCGGGGCGGTGGCGCACGGCGTCGTCCTGACTGCCGTTCAGGCACAAGGCTACGGCGTGCAACTGGTATTCAGCGATGGCCATGACCGGGGCATCTACCCCTGGCAATACCTGCGCGAGCTGGGGCAGCGGGCGGGTCGAGATGACAAAACGCTGATTTTTCAGGCTTCCAGCTGATGCCTTTGCGGCATTTTTAAAATGCTTAAAAGGCATTGATATTTAAAAGTCCTTTTAAATCAATGGCTTGATTTTTTATATGCGTAAAAAGAATTACAAGATCATAAAAAATCACTTTAAGGGATAAGCAATCCCGCCAATCATGCAAACCGCTCTGGTGTGGCCCTCGCAGCCGCTCCATGAGGTCTAACACGATTCGACCGTTGTGGACGAATCCCCGAATTCAGGAGAGTTTTGCCGATGGGCAATGTCCTCAAAGCCGAAAACCCCGCCGAAGTGCTCTGGCGCGATTCGCGCAAGCCTGGCGAGGTACTCGATCTGGGCGTGCCGCTGCGTCAGACATTGGGCCTGCAACGCCTCGATCCTGCCCGTGGCAAGCCCGTGCTCGGCCGTCGGGAGGCGATCCTGCTGGGCGCGTTCGCGCTGACCCTGCATGGCGCGGTGCTCTACTGGCTGAGCAATCGCCCCGAGCCGGTGTTGCCGGAAGTGCCCGTTCAGGTGCCACCGATGACCATCGAATTCGCTGCGCCACCACCGCCACCGGAACCCATCGTCGAACCGCCACCACCGGTCGAGGACGAGCTGGCGGTCAAGCCGCCGCCACCGCCCAAGCCGAAGCCCGAGCCACCGAAGCCCAAGCCCAAGCCGAAACCCGTGCCCAAGCCGGTCGAGCAGCCCCCCGAGCCGCCGAAAGCCGAGGCTCCGCCTGCGCCACCCGCGCCTCCGGCTCCAGCGCCGGTGAGGGAAACGCCGGCTTCGGCAACCGCTGGTTACCTGAAGAACCCGGCGCCGGAGTACCCGTCGCTGGCCCAGCGTCGCGGTTGGGAAGGCACCGTGCTGTTGCGGGTCCGCGTGTTGGCCAGCGGCAAGCCGGGCGACATCCAGGTCCAGCAGAGCAGTGGCCGCGAAGTGCTCGACGAAGCCGCGGTCAAGGCTGTGAAACGCTGGTCCTTCGTACCCGCCAAGCGCGGCGACGAGGCCATCGAGGGCTGGGTGACCGTACCGCTGGACTTCCGCCTGAACTGATTTGTATCGACTGAAACCTGATTTACGAGGACTGCACCATGAACCTGCTTACCGATTCCCCCCTGCAATCAGTCGAACACAGCGTCATCTGGCTGCTGATCGGCTTCTCCGTACTGACCTGGGGTCTGGCCCTGATCAAGGCGATTCAATTCGCTCGCCAACGCTACCAGGATCGCAAGTTCCAGAAGCAGTTCTGGGCTGCCACCAGCCTGGATTCGGCTTCCGATTTGGGCCAGAACCAGAGCGGTGCCGTTGGCCGCGTAGCCCGCGCCGGTTTCGCCGCGATCCAGGTACCGGACGGGCAACCTGCCGACCTGGCGCACTCGATCAACCATCAGGACCGCCTGGAGCGCGCCCTGCGCCAGCAGATCCAGCGTGAGCGCCGCTCCCTGGAGTCGGGCCTGGCGGTGGTTGCCTCGATCGGTTCGACCTCGCCCTTCATCGGCCTGTTCGGCACCGTATGGGGCATCATGGAGGCCCTGAAAGGCATCAGCGCCGCTGGCAACGCCAGCCTGGAAACGGTTGCCGGCCCCATCGGCGCAGCCCTGGTAGCCACCGGTGTGGGGATCGCCGTCGCAGTCCCCGCGGTGCTGGTCTACAACTACTTCCTGCGCCGCCTGAAGCTGACCGCCGCCGACCTCGACGACTTCGCCCACGACTTCTACAGCCTGGCGCAGAAGAGCGCATTCAAGGTCATCGTCCATCCAGGCGGCAAGCGCACTGTGAGCAGCCAACCTGTGAAAGAGGCATCCTGACATGGCCTTTTCCACGCAAGACAGCGATGAAGTGCTGAGCGAGATCAACGTAACGCCCCTGGTCGACGTGATGCTGGTGTTGCTGGTGGTGTTCATCGTCACCGCGCCGCTGCTGACCAACTCGATCCCGATCAACCTGCCGAAGACCGAAGCGGTAGCCCCGGCCGACCAGAAGGACCCGTTGGTGGTAAGCATCGACGGCGAGGGCAAGATCTTCATCAACAAGGACGAGATCCAGCCCGAGCTGCTCGAAAGCACCCTGGCCGAAGCCAAGGCCAAGGACGCCGAGATCAAGGTGCAACTGCAGGCTGACGACCAGGTCGACTATGGCGTGGTGGCCAAGTCCATGGCCGCCATCGAGCGCGCCGGTATCACCAAGCTGGCAGTGATCACTGCCCGTTAAGATTCCATCTTTGCTTGCTAGCTCCGAGCCGGTTTACCGGCTCTTTTTTTCCTGTCGAAAAGCTCGGCCGTTCATGGCCATGGGTGCAGGAAGGCTGCCTCGCACGATCCCTGACCTTTGCGGGAATCCGCGAGTCGCACAGCTTTTCGCCGCTCCGCTGGGCCTGCGCATGGTCAGCGGCATCGAGAGGCCCTTGACGCTGACGCATGGGTATACAAGGCGGGTGTCCGATATTTGGGGCCATGCCGTTATTGAGATTCTGTGTCCTGCCATCTACACAACGAGTACTCGAGTACCGTGTTTGGCCATTTTTATATGCATCAGGAATCCCTGATAGAAGAAAGGGATGTTGTCTGACTTGTCACCCGATAGGCGCCCTTTGACTTTGTCAAAAGTCATCATGGCCACGTGGAAACGAGGTTCCCCGACAACGAGTACGGGCTGGTTCCTTTCAGTATTCCAGGCGAACGACCCACCATTCTGGCGATAGCCGACTTCAAGGATATAACTGCCGACGAGACTAACCAGCGTCTCTATGTCATCTGGCTGTAGCTCAGCTCGATAATGAGAGGCTTCGTCAAGAATCTCTTCGATCATCTCCAGGCTCGCTACTGAATAGTCCAGCGTTCCTCGAGCACGCTCCTGAAGTTGCTTGACCGTCAACGCCGCTTTTTCATGAATCTGATCTTCTAGCGCTTGCTCTGTCGCATATGTGCTCATCGGAATTACTGTCGCTATTGCCAGGGTAAGTAGCTGTCGGCGTTTCATGAGTAGGGTGGCCTTGTTCAAGAGTGACAGCAAAGATTGGCGTTTGCTCCTCTGTCATCTTCGGCGAATTCTAAGGGTGCCATCATGCGCTGAACTATTTCTTGGACGTTTCGATTGTCCGCTCTTCGAGCTCACTGGCTTTCTTCATTCCGTTCATGCCGATAAACACTTACCGCTTCATAAACCGCCTTGCGCAGCCGGTTTATCCCGCCAATCGGCCGATGTTCCGGTAGCGCATGCCAGGGATTGAAGGAGAGGTTGTCGCAGAACAGGTTCTGCTCGGTGCCATCGAAATCCTGGGCGGCAACCCTGATGGTGGCCACGGTTTCGAACGGGGAGATTTTCTCGCTCCACTCCACGCTGGTGTCTTCGATGGGCATGTAGTAGTCGGGGTTCTGGCGTTGTACCTGGATGGCGAAGCAGGCTGGCGTGCGGTCGAGGGACAGTTGCTGGTAGAGGGCATTGCGCAGGAAGTTGGGCAGCGCGGTGTTCTGTGGCGGCAACTGGTAGGCCGGGCAGTTTTCCGGAGCGGGAATCACGCGATATTTGATGTTGTGCGGACCGAATTTGTACGGTGCGACCGAGCTGTAGATGGTGTCTACGGGGCTGGCCGGGGCGGGGGCCAGGGTCTTGAGGGCGGTGATCAGGTGGCGGACTTCCCAGGTGCGCGGGTCCCAGCCGGGGAAGAACGCCAGCACTTTCTTGCCATCGGCCTGGGCGGCGAAGTTCTGCTTGTACTCGGCGACGTCGCGGACGAAGAACACCGGGTGGTTGAACATGACGAAATCCTGCTCGCGGGCATGGGCCGGGTCCGGGACCAGCTTGTCGCCGGGCACGTCGAGCAGCTTGATCGCCATGCCACGGGCATCGCGCACACGGTCGAACTGCGGGTAGGCATTGCCGTTGGACAGGCGCATCCAGGCCTGCCAGGTCTTGCCCGGTTCGGCGAACACCCCCTGGCGCAGGGCCGGGTCCAGGTCGGCGAGCACGTTGACTTCGGCCTTCACACAGCCATGGGCCTTGGCGTGGGCGTCGCGCAGCACGCGGGTATTGTCCCGGTGTTGCTCGACCACGCGAATGGCGTCTTCGATGATGCCTTGGGTCAGGGCCGCCTCGCCTGGCGGGATTTGTTCCTCGGCGGAGACCGGACCGGAGAACTTCCAGCCGTAGTAGGCCTCGCCGATGGCCCAGGCTCCCAGGCCGAGTACGCCGAGGGCCAGGAGCGTCTTGCCGAGCAGGCGGCCGAGCCAGAGCCAGAAACGTTTGAGCATGGCGGGCATCCTTATGGGTTCGAGGCGGTTTGTGCGTAGCATTTCGGACCGGGCGTCCAGGGCTTCGGTGGTATCGGTTGCAAGCGGCTTTCCTGGGCTTCGTTGCCGAGCACCTTGAGGTATTCGATCAAGGCCCAGCGCTCCTCGGGCGACAGGGCCCGGCCAATCACGCCGTCCTGGCGGCAGCCATCGCGGAATTCATGGCCCCGGTTGCCGTTGCCGGTGATGCGGGTGTCGAACAGGAAACCGCCCTTGAATTTGTCGCTGACATAGCCGACATGCTTGGGGTCGTACTCGAAATTGCCGACCCAGAACCGGCTGTCGCGTTCGGGCACCGGGGAGAGCAATTGGAACAGGGTCGGCACCGAGCCATTGTGCAGGAATGGCGGTGTGGCCCAGATGCCATAGAGGGGGCGGGCCTTGTAGGCCATTTCCTCGCGTACGCCGATCTTCAGGTTGTAGCCATCCATCTGGCCGCGCTGCGGCTGAACGATGCCGGCATCCCGGTAGGCGCGGTCTTCGACGTAGGCGGTGACATAGGCCAGGCCCTTGGCGCTGGACAGGCTCGCAAGGTCGACATCGGCCAGGTCGCTGCCGAACAGCTCGACGTCCATCTGCGCCAGCCTGGTCTTGTCCCAACCCAGCTTGCTCAGGTCGAAACGGTGGTTGGCGATGTTCGCCGCGGTGGTCGGGTCGGTGCCGATTTCATCGGTCTTGACCATGCGCAGCTTCCACTCGGGATCGCGCTCCGGTGCCAGACGCTGGTCGGGCGGCACCGGGTTGGGCGCGTGGCAGCGCGCGCAGTTCTCGGCGAACAGTGCGCGACCCTGGCTGGCCAGGCCGATGTCGATCTTGCCGAGGATGGCTTCGGGCCAGGCCGGCGGCTTCAATTGCTTGAGCGTTTCTTCCAGGGTGTAGAGATCGTGCAGGCGCACACTGGACGGATAGCGCTGGGCTTCGGGCAGGGCCTTGCCCTGGTCGTCGAACAGGGTCAGGGTCGCGCCGACCCCGAGGGATTCACCGATGTTGCGCGCCATGGGCTGCATGGCCGAGCCATTCCACTGTACCCAGTCGAATTTCCAGATATCCCATAGCTGCGGGTAGCTGACCGGCGCGTCGGCGACGCGATAGTTGGCCGGTTCGATGGCATCGCCGAAAACGCCGTTGGCGATGCGCCCGAAGGCGTCGGTGCGGCCGAACCCTTCCTCGGTTGGGTAGAGGCCACGATGCCAATCGTTGTAGGCGGTGGCGAGCAGGCGGTCGAGCACGGCCTTGAAGTCTGTACGCAAGGCCTCATGATCGCTTTCGTAGCGGTCACCGAGGACCTTCTCGGCGAAGCGCTTGAACTTGACCGGGTTGTAGTAGGTGAAGGCCATGCTCATGCCCAGCGCCTGGCCGAAGCCACCGCCGCGCAAGGTCGGTACGGTGGAGGCGAGGGAATGCAGCGCCGCACCGCCGTCGATGCGAATGGCCACGCCCCGGTAACGCAGTTCGCCGGTGTGGCAGGCGGAGCAGGTGATATCGAGAAACTGCTCACCGCTCTGTGTGTCCAGGTGGTGGGTGAGCCCGACCGGCAGGTTGCCGGGGTTGGCCTTGCTGGCGACCTGGGTCGGATCGGTGAGAAAGCCGAAGCGTGCCAGGCTTTCCGGGGCGGCGAAGCGCGCGCGGGAGAACGGCTGCTCCAGGGCGACGAACCAGTCGTAGCGCAGGCCTTTGACCCGTGTGCCTTGCGGCGTGTAGTAGTAGGTCTGGCGGGCCTGTTCGCTCCATTGGTCGAGGTAGACCACCTTGCTCGGTTCATCGAACACCGGCAGATTCGGGTTGGCCACGTAATAGAGCATGACGGCGATACCGATCAGCACGACCAGCACCAGTAACTGCAAAATACGGCGAAGCGTGCGCATTGCGACATCCCTGTTATCAATGTGGTTATCAGGATGCTGGTTATGCCAAGCATTTACTGGCTTGGCAAGGCTCCGGTCGGTGATGGACATGTCGTCTCATTCCATCTTGTCCGACTGTCATCGCAACGAAGCGGCAAAGGGCGACCGGGCTCTGGTAGGATGCCCAACCTTTGAGCCCGACGCTTGTCATGCCGGGCCCGTTTTCCGAGAGGTTTTCATGGATTTGTGGATAGCCCTGCAGGCTTTGATTCTGGGTATCGTTGAAGGGTTGACCGAGTTCCTGCCGATTTCCAGCACAGGGCACCAGATCATCGTTGCCGACCTGATCGGTTTCAGCGGCGAGCGTTTCCAGGCCTTCAACATCATCATCCAGCTCGCGGCCATCCTGGCGGTGGTCTGGGAGTACCGGCGCAAGATCCTCCAGGTGGTGGTCGACGTGCCGAGCAAGCGCCCGGCGCAGCGCTTCACCATCAACCTGATCATCGCGGTGTTGCCGGCGGTGATTCTCGGCGTGGCGTTCGCCGACCAGATCCACGAATACCTGTTCAACCCGATCACCGTGGCCGTGGCGCTGGTGGTCGGTGGCGTGATCATGCTCTGGGCGGAATTTCGCCAGCATGAAATCAAGGTCGAGGATGTCGACGGCATGCACTGGAGCGACGCCCTGAAGATCGGTTGCGTACAGTGCCTGGCGATGATTCCCGGCACCTCCCGCTCCGGCTCGACCATCATCGGCGGCCTGTTGTTCGGCCTGTCGCGCCGTGCCGCCACCGAGTTTTCCTTTTTCCTGGCGATGCCGACCATGGTCGGTGCGGCGTTGTATTCAGGCTACAAGTACCGTGACCTGTTCCAGCCGTCGGACCTGCCGGTCTTCGCCGTCGGTTTCGTCACGTCGTTCATCTTCGCCATGATCGCGGTCAAGGCACTGCTCAAGTTCATCGCCAACCACAGTTATGCGGTGTTCGCCTGGTACCGCATTGCCTTCGGCTTGTTGATCCTGGCGACCTGGCAGTTCGACCTGATCGACTGGAGCACGGCGCAGGGCTGACAGCGAGGAGCAGCAGAAATGGAACTGCGTGGCACGTTGCGTAGCTGGAATGATGACAAGGGCTTCGGCTTCATTCGCCCGGAGCAGGGCGGTGCCGACGTGTTCGTGCACATTTCGGCGGTGCGCGGGGACGCGCGTCCGAAAGCCGGGCTGAGCGTGTTCTACGTAGCAGGCAAGGACGAGCAGGGGCGCTTGCGTGCCGAGCACATGCGCGGCGAGGGCTTGAGCCTCGACCGCCCGGCGATCCGGCGAAAACCCAAGGCGGCCGAGGCCGGGCCTCAGGAGTCGTCGCGTCGACAGGTGTCGGATGCCCAGCGCAAACGCGCTTCCGGTATGCGTGATTTCCACCTGAAGCTGGTGCTGTTCGCCTTGCTGCTGGGCATGCCGCTTCTGGGGGCGCTGCTGATGTTTTCCAAGCATGGCCTGGTCTGGCCGTTGCTGGTTTATCCGGTGGTCAGTGCCTTGAGCTTTTTCCAGTACTGGGGTGACAAGCAGAGCGCACAGAAAGGCCACTGGCGCACGCCAGAAAGCACCCTGCACCTGAGCGAACTGGCGGGTGGTTGGCCCGGCGCGCTGATCGCCCAGCAAGTGTTTCGCCACAAGACGCGCAAGGCCAGCTTCCAGCTCGTCTTCTGGGCCATCGTCATGTTGCATCAAGGGTTCTGGCTGAACTGGCTGCTCGGTGGCCGCCTGGTTGGCCAACTGCTGCGTGGCTGGTTGCCTTACTGATCGAGCAGCAGGCCGACCCGTTGCAGCTTCGGCAGTTTGCCGACGATCAATTGATGGGCGCGGGTCAGCAGGGCGCGCAGTTCGTCATCGCTCATCGCCAGCGGCGGCGCCATGGCGATCCAGTAAGCGCGGGCCAGATAGGGCGCGGGGCGAATACCGGGGCGGTCGACGTAACCGAGGAACAGGTCCTGGTCGACCTTGAACGCCAGCTCGTCGCGGACGATGGCGAACATCTTTTTGCCGGGCAGGCAGAAGACCCGGCGGCCACCCCATTTGATGTCTTCGACGACACCTGGCAGTTGCAGGCAGAATTGCGCGACCTGTTCGAGGTTCATGCCGGTTTTCCTACGTTGCGCATCAAGGTGATGCTGATGACCAGAGCGATGGCCGAGAGGATCGCCGAGGCGAGGAATATCGCGGCGAAGCCGAAGCCATTGGCGATGGCGCCCATCAGCGGGCCGGCGATGCCGAGGGCCAGGTCGAAGAATATCGCATAGGCACCCAGGGCCGAGCTGCGGCTGGCGGCGGGAATCCTCGATATCACTTCCACTCCCAGGGCTGGATACACCAGCGACAGGCCAAAGCCGGTCAGGGCCGCGCCACACAACGTGAGTACAGGCTGCGGCGCCAGCCAGAGCATTAGCAGGCCGATGCTTTCCAGGGTCAGGCAGGCGATGGCCACGCGGTAGCCGCCACGGCTCTTGATCGCCCCGGCGAACAACAGGCGCGCGCCGATGAAGGCAAAGCCAAAAGCGGTCAGCGCATAGGCTGCGCCTTCCCAGCCACGGCTGGCGTAATACAGGGTGATGAAGGTGGCCAGGGTGCCGTAGCCGATCGAGCCGAGCCCCAGGGCCACGCCATTGGGCAGGACCCGCATGAACACGCGGCTGAACGGCAGGCGTATGCCCTGGTTGATCGGCGCCGCCGGTTTATTGCGGGCGGCCAGCAGCGCACCGACGCCAAGCAGGATCAGCAGCGTGCCCAGGCTCCAGAGGCCCAGGTGGGCGACCATCAGCACGCCCAGTGGCGCACCGATGGCGATGGCACCGTAGGCGGCGATGCCGTTCCAGGAAATCACCTGGGCCGTGTTTTCCGCACCGACCTGGCCGATGGCCCAACTGATCGAGCCGGTGCCGACCAGCCCTTGGGCGACGCCGAGGGTCAGGCGTGCCGCGATCAGCAGGCTCAGGCTGAGCCATGGCGTTTCCTGCAGGGATGTGGAGAGCAGGGTCAGTACGCCGCTCAGGGTGCAGCCGATCAGCCCATAGATCACTGCGCGCTTCGGCCCGAGCCGGTCACACAGGCTGCCGGTCATGGGGCGCGAGGCCAATGTCGCGAAGTACTGCAGGCCGATGATGAGACCCGCGATCATGGAGTCGTAGCCAAGATCGTTATGCACGTAGCCAGGCAGAACGGCCAGGGGCAGGCCAACGCAGAGGAAACCGATGAAGGTGAAGAGGACGATGGCAATGATCTGCAGCGTACTGCTCTGGGAGCTCATGCAGGCGCTCGTGCTGGGGTGAGGACTTCGGGCGGTCATGATGGACGAAGGGGGCGGCTAAAGAAAGCAGGCTAACGATTCGCGCGTACCCGCCGTTGCCTGCGTCGCTCGGTAATTGGCCTATACCGGCAGCGGCATGCTTTTCAGCTCGTTGTCGAGATGTTCCAGCCAGGCCCTTACCGCCGGCAGCATGCCGCGTCGATGGGTATAGGCCGCCTGTAGCTGGCCGCTCGGCAGATGCCAGTCGGGTAGCAGGCGTACCAGGCTGCCGGCTTCGAGTTCGGCATGGCAGTGCAGGTGTGGCAACAAGGTCATGCCAAGGGCTTGCTGGGCACAACGCTTGCGGATGTCGAAGTCCTCGATGCTCAGGCGTGCTTCCAGGGCAACGTCCTGGCGGTTGCCGCTGTCGTCGAACAGTTGGTAATGCACGCGTCGATCATTCTCCACCGCGCCAAGCACCGGCAGCCTGGCCAGATCCTGCGGGGTCGTGATGTCCAGGCCTCGCAGCAGGGCGGGGGCCGCCACCAGCAGTGCCTGGGCCTCGGCCAGAGGACGGCAGATCAGTGCGGGGTCTTCGTCGCCCTGGTCGCGCACCCTGAGGGCGACATCGATACCTTCGTCGAGCAGGTCCATGCGCCGGTTGCTCAGGACTATCTCCAGTTGCACCTGCGGATAGCGCTGCAGAAAGCTCGGCACCATGTCACGCAGGTTGGTGCGCATCAGCCCGGTCGGACAGGAGACGCGCAGCCGGCCACGCGGCTCGCTGCTCAACGAGGCGACGGTTTCCTCGGCTTGTTGCGCCTCCATCAGCATGGCCTGGCAGTGACGCAGGTAGCGCTCGCCCACATCGGTCAGCGCCAGTTTGCGGGTGGTGCGCTGCAGCAGGCGCACACCGAGGCCTTCTTCCAGTTCGGCGACGCGTCGCGACAGGCGCGATTTGGGAACCCCGAGCAAGCGACCGGCAGCAGCGAAGCCACCGCACTCGACGACCCTGGCGAAGTAGAAGAGATCGTTGAGATCACGCATTAAGAAATCCTCCAGCGGGCGCGCACTATCTCATCGCCGGGGCATGACTACCATCCTCTGCTCCAGATGGCCTGATCCATGCAGTGACTGCCTTGAGTAACAGTGCCGTATGGTGAGCATCATGCCTATTCGTCGCTTTATCCTGCTGATCTGCTGTTACCTGCTGCCAGCCGCGGTCGAGGCCGCTGGTAACTGGGCGGTGGGCTTCCATCGCCTGGTCCTGAGCGACCCGCTGGACGATGGGCAGATGCATGCCGTGGCCTTCTATCCCAGCCTTTCGGCGCATGGCACGACCGTCGTCGGCCTCTATGAGGTCGGCGCAGAGGCCGAGGCACCGGTCGCGGCGGGACATTTCCCGCTGATCGTGCTTTCTCACGGCAACGCCGGTTCGCCGTTGGCGCAGCATGACCTGGCTACTGCGCTGGCGCGCCACGGCTTCATTGTCCTGGCTGTGCTGCATCCCGGTGACAACTATCAGGACCAGCGTCGGCTTGGCACCTTGAGCAACCTTTATGGCCGGCCATTGCAATTGTCGGCCGCCATCGATGCACTGCAGCGGGATGCCTTGCTGGCGGGCAGCCTGGATGCGCGGCGGGTGGGGGTGATCGGCTATTCGGCGGGGGGTGAAAGCGCGCTGATCATGGCCGGCGCCAGGCCCAAGGCCTCATTGTTGCGGGCCTATTGCCAGGAGCGTCCGAACGATGCGGACGCCTGTGCCAATGCGGGCGAACTCGTTGGTGATCGCGCCGACCTGAGCGCCAACGCGGACCCGCGCGTGGCGGCCTTGCTGCTGCTGGCACCGCTGGGGCTGATGTTCGATGAGAGCCGCCTGCACGAGGTCCGGGTTCCGGTGCTGCTGTACAGCGGCGACCATGACCAGGTGCTGGCCCCCGAGCGCAATGCCGGCGCGTTGGCGCGCAATCTGCCATTCGCGCCGGACTACCGGGTGTTGCCCGGCGCCGGGCATTTCGTGTTCATCGCGCCGTGCTCCACGGCGATGCAGGAGGCTGTGCCGCCATTGTGCGAGGACGAGGAGGGGATCGACAGGGTCGCGATTCACGACCAACTGGGCGACGAGGCGGTACGCTTCTTCCGTCGTGCGCTGGTCGGTTCCCTGCATGCGTCGGCGCAATGAGCGATTGGCATCATGAGTAGGACGATGCGTCACACAATTGCCAACTAATCGAGTTTTGAGTTCATGGGTAGGATTGCCTTCATTCCAATCCCTCAAGGAGATCGCCCATGAAACTTCTGCACCTCGATTCCAGCATCCTCGGCGATGCATCCGCTTCCCGTCAGCTTTCCCAGCGCCTGGTGAAGGCCTGGAGCGCAGCCGAGCCGGGGCTCGCGGTGACTTACCGCGATCTGGCGCAGCAGGCGCTGGGGCACCTGTCTTCGGCGAGCCTGGCTGCTGGCGCAACCCCGGCCGAGCAACGCGATGCGGCGCAAAACGCGGAGGTCGCTCTGGCCGAGGCAACCCTGCAAGAGTTTCTCGACGCAGACGCCATTGTGATTGGCGCACCGATGTACAACTTCACCGTGCCGACCCAGCTCAAGGCCTGGATCGACCGTATCGCCGTTGCCGGCAAGACCTTCGCCTACGATGAGAACGGCCCCAAGGGGCTGGCGGGTGGCAAGAAGGTGGTGATCGTATCCACCGCTGGCGGCATCCACGCCGGCCAGGCCAGCGGCCAGGCGCATGAGGCCTATTTGATCCAGGTATTGCAGTTCCTCGGCATCACCGACATCGAGGTGGTGCGGGCCGAGGGCCTGGCCTACGGCGAAGAGCCGCGAGCCAATGCCCTGAAAGCGGCGCAGGAGCAGATCGAGGCCCTGTTCGCCGCGGCCTGATCTGAAGCTGCTCGGGTGGGCTGTGCCGGGTTTCAGCCCATCCTGTACCTGATCGGTCCCGACGCATGCTGTTTAATGGTGCGTATGGGTGGATTCTTCGCACAAAACCGGGGCGCTTGCGCTGCGCGGCAAGCGTCGTTACGGAAAGTAAAGGCAAAGGCAGGCAATTCGGTGTTGTCGTCAGTTTTTTTGGCTTTTTGATTTTCCCGATGCGAAGAAATCTTTCAAAAAACTCCTTTTTTTTATCTCCGAACTCTTAATTTTCTGCTTTGTTTCCTGAGGTTAGGACTGGCACAAGCCTTGCTGTCACCTGTTGCCTACTAAATATCAGGAGCACTCCATGTCGCAGAAGATTTTCAGAAAAGGTTTTCTGGCCCTTGCGGTTACCGCCGCGATGGGCACTTCTTCATTCGCTCAGGCCGATGTGGTGATCGGTGTCGCCGGGCCTCATACGGGCGCCAACGCTTCTTATGGCGACCAGTACTGGCGTGGGGCTTCCCAGGCCGCAGAAGACATCAACGCCGCCGGCGGTATCAATGGCGAGAAGATCAAGCTGGTGAAGGCTGACGACGCCTGCGAGCCGAAGCAGGCCGTGGCGGTGGCCAACCGCCTGGTCGATTCGGACAAGGCGGTCGCTGTGGTCGGCCACTTCTGCTCGTCGTCGACCATGCCGGCGTCCGAGGTCTACGACGAAGCCGGCATCATCGCCATCACGCCCGGTTCGACCAACCCGCAGATCACCGAGCGTGGCCAGACCGGCATGTTCCGCATGTGCGGCCGTGACGACCAGCAGGGCATCGTCGCTGGCGATTACTTGGTCGACAAGCTGAAGGCGAAGAAAGTCGCGGTCATCCACGACAAGGACACCTACGGCCAAGGCCTCGCCGATGCGACCAAGGCGCAACTGGCCAAGCGCGGTATCGAGCCGGTGCTGTACGAGGGCCTGACCCGTGGCGAGAAAGACTTCAACGCCCTGGTCACCAAGATTCGTTCCACTGGCGCGGAAGTCGTGTACTTCGGCGGTTGCCATCCGGAAGCCGGCCCGCTGGTGCGGCAGATGCGCGAGCAGGGCGTCAACGCCACCTTCGTTTCCGGCGACTGCATCGTCACCGACGAACTGGTCACCACCGCTGGCGGCCCGCAGTATACCAAGGGCGTGCTGATGACCTTCGGCGCCGACCCGCGCCTGATTCCCGACGGCAAGGCGGTGATCGAGAAATTCCGTGCCAACGGTTTCGAGCCTGAGGGCTACACCCTGTACTCCTACGCGTCGGTCCAGGTCCTGGCTGCCGCGTTCAAGGGCGTGGGCAGCACCGATGGGGCCAAGGCCAGCGAATGGCTGAAGAGCAACACCATCGATACGGTGATGGGCAAGAAGGCGTTCACCGAGAAGGGCGACCTGAAGGTTTCCGACTACGTGATGTATGAGTGGGACGACAAGGGCAAGTACCACCAACTGCCCTGATCCAACCCGCGCGCACCGCTTCATGAGGCCGGTGCGCCGCTTCTCTTCAGCAGCATGCCACGCCAATGCGGCGCGGCACGCTGCTCGTATTCCATGCCTGTGAGAGTTTCTTCATGGACGGCATTTTTCTTCAGCAATTGATCAACGGGGTGACCCTGGGCTCGGTCTATGGCTTGATCGCCATCGGCTACACCATGGTTTACGGCATCATCGGCATGATCAACTTCGCCCACGGCGACGTGTACATGGTCTCGGCCTATCTCGCCGCCATCGGCATCGCCGTGCTGGCTTTCTTCGGCATCAACTCGTTCCCGTTCCTGATTCTCGGCACACTGGCGTTCACCATCGTGATCACTGGCGTCTATGGCTGGACCATCGAGCGCATCGCCTATAAACCGCTGCGCAACTCGACGCGCCTGGCCCCGCTGATCAGTGCCATCGGCATGTCGCTGATCCTGCAGAACTTCGTGCAACTGAGCCAGGGCGCGCGCCAGCAGGGCGTACCGACCCTGCTCGAAGGGGTGATCAAGTTCCACGTTGGCGACGGCTACGTGCAACTGACCTATACCAAGCTGTTCATCATCGTCGCCTCGATCATCGGCATGGCGATCCTCCACTACGTGATCCAGCACACCAAGCTCGGCCGCATGTGCCGCGCGACCCAGCAGGACCGCAAGATGGCCTCGATCCTCGGCATCAACACCGACCGGGTGATTTCCTACGTGTTCGTCATCGGCGCCTCGATGGCGGCCCTGGCCGGCGTGCTGATCACCATGAACTACGGCACCTTCGACTTCTATGCCGGTTTCATCATCGGTATCAAGGCGTTCACCGCCGCCGTGCTCGGCGGCATCGGCTCGCTGCCCGGGGCGATGCTCGGCGGCCTGATCCTCGGCGTGTCCGAGGCGCAGTTCGCCGGCATGGTCAACTCGGACTACAAGGACGTGTTCAGTTTCTCGCTGCTGGTCCTGGTCCTGATCTTCCGGCCCCAGGGCCTGCTCGGCAAACCGCATGTGACCAAGGTGTAACGGCATGACTCACGCATTCGATTTCAAGGTGGTCCTGCGCGATACCTTGCTGGCTGGCCTGGTGGCATTGGTCGTGTTCGGGCCGATCACCGGCATCGTCCTCGATGGCTATGGTTTCAACCTGGAGCCGCGTCGGGTGGCGATCATGGTCGCCATCGTCATGGCCGGGCGTTTGTTGCTCAGTGCCTTCGGCCAGACCGCCAGCGGCAGGAAATGGATCGCCTCGTTCAAGCGTAACGAGGGCGGTGTGCATGTGCTGTCGCCGGAGCACAAGTCCAAGCTGCGCATCCTCCTGCCCCTGGTGATCCTGGTGGCTTTCGCCTTTCCGTTCCTGGCCAGCAAATACTGGCTGACGGTGATCATCCTGTGCCTGATCTACGTGTTGCTCGGCCTCGGCCTGAACATCGTGGTCGGTTTGGCCGGCTTGCTCGACCTCGGCTACGTAGGCTTCTACGCCATCGGCGCCTACGGCCTGGCGCTGGGTTACCAGTACCTGGGCCTGGGCTTCTGGAGCATGTTGCCCATCGCCGCGGTGATGGCGGCGGTGGCTGGGGCGATCCTCGGTTTCCCGGTGTTGCGCATGCACGGCGATTACCTGGCCATCGTCACCCTCGGCTTCGGCGAGATCATCCGCCTGGTGCTGAACAACTGGATGGAGTTCACCAATGGCCCGAACGGTGTCTCGGCGCCGGCGATCACCTTCTTCGGCATCGAGTTCGGGCGCCGGGCCAAGGAGGGCGGTGTGCCGCTGCACGAACTGCTGGGGATCAGCTACAACCCCAACACCAGCATGATCGTGATCTACGGCGTCCTGTTCCTCGTGGTGCTGGCCGTGCTCTACATCAAGCATCGGCTGACGCGCATGCCGGTCGGGCGTGCCTGGGAAGCGCTGCGCGAGGACGAAATCGCCTGCCGCGCCATGGGCCTCAACCATGTGCTGGTCAAGCTCTCGGCGTTCATGATCGGTGCCTCCACCGCCGGCCTGGCCGGGGTGTTCTTCGCCACTTACCAGGGCTTCATCAACCCGGCCTCGTTCAACTTCTTCGAGTCGGTGCTGGTGCTGGCCATCGTCGTCCTCGGCGGCCTGGGCTCGACCACCGGGGTGGTGATTTCCGCTTTCGTCATGACCCTGCTGTTCGAGCTGCTGCGCGAATTCGGCGACATCCGCATGCTGGTATTCGGCGTCCTCATGGTGCTGATGATGATCTGGCGGCCGCGCGGCCTGGTACGTATCAGCCGAACCGGCTACGCGATCCGCAAGGGAGTCGCCCCATGAGCAATGAACTGATTCTCTCGGTCGACAGCCTGATGATGCACTTCGGTGGCATCAAGGCGCTCAACGACGTCAACTTCAGCATCAAGCGCCATTCGATCTCCGCCCTGATCGGCCCCAACGGTGCCGGCAAGACCACGGTGTTCAACTGCCTGACCGGTTTCTATTCGGCCACCGGTGGCAGCATCAAGCTCAATGCCCAGGACACCACGACCAACGTGATCCAGATACTCGGCGAGCAGTTCCAGCCGGAGGATTTCGTGCGCCCCCGGCAGTTTGGTTCGCGGCTCTGGTTCAAGCTGTTCGGCGGCACCCACCTGGTCAACCGTGCCGGCCTGGCGCGCACCTTCCAGAACATCCGTTTGTTCAAGGAAATGTCGGTGGTGGAGAACCTGCTGGTGGCCCAGCACATGAACGCCAACCGCAACATGCTCGCCGGCATCCTCAACACCCCGGGCTTTCGCCGCAAGGAAGAGCAACTGCTCGACCACGCCTTCTACTGGCTGGAAGTGGTCGATCTGGTCGACTGCGCCAACCGTCTGGCCGGCGAGCTGTCCTACGGCCAGCAACGGCGCCTGGAGATCGCCCGGGCCATGTGCACCAAGCCCGAGCTGATCTGCCTGGACGAGCCGGCCGCCGGCCTCAACCCGGCCGAGACCCATGCCCTGAGCAAGATCATCCGCCGCCTGCGCGACGAGCATGAAATTACCGTGCTGCTGATCGAGCACGACATGGGCATGGTGATGGGCATCTCCGACCATATCGTCGTGCTCGAATACGGCAACGTGATTGCCCAGGGCACGCCGGAGCAGATCAAGAACGACCCCAAAGTGATCGCTGCCTACCTCGGCGCGGAAGAAGAGGACGTGGCATGAGTTCGCCGCTACTGGAGTTCAAGAACGTCGACGTGCACTACGGGCCGATCCAGGCGCTGAAGTCGGTCAACCTGCACATCAACAGCGGCGAGACGGTGAGCCTGATCGGCGCCAACGGCGCCGGCAAGTCGACCCTGCTGATGTCGATCTTCGGCCAGCCGCGCGCCAGCGGCGGGCAGATCGTCTACCAGGGTATCGACATCACCCAGAAGACCGCGCATTACGTGGCTTCCAACGGTATCGCGCAGTCGCCGGAAGGGCGTCGGGTATTCCCCGACATGAGTGTGGAGGAGAACCTGCTGATGGGCACCATTCCCATTGGCACCGCCCACGCGGACGAGGATATCCAGCGCATGTTCGAGCTGTTCCCGCGCTTGAAGGAGCGGCGCAACCAGCGCTCGATGACCATGTCCGGCGGCGAGCAGCAGATGCTCGCCATCGCCCGCGCGCTGATGAGCCGGCCCAAGCTGTTGCTGCTCGACGAGCCGTCCCTCGGCCTGGCGCCCATCGTGGTCAAGCAGATCTTCGCCACCTTGCGCGAGCTGGCACAGACCGGCATGACCATCTTCCTGGTCGAGCAGAACGCCAACCACGCGCTGAAACTGTCGGATCGCGCCTACGTGATGGTCACCGGCGAGATCCGCATGAGCGGCACGGGGGCGGAACTGCTGGGTAACGAAGAGGTGAGGAACGCGTACCTGGGCGGGCATTGAGAAGAGCTATAAGCCCGTCATTCTCGTGAAGGCGGGACAGCGGCTCCATCGCTGAACAGCGCTTGCGCTGGCCCGAAGGGGAATAATCCAATGCCTCGAGTCTTCTGGATTCCCGCCTGCGCGGGAATGACGACAAGGCAAAATGTCCGGCTCTCGAAGCTGACGTCCTAATAGCGCTATCGCCGATAGGCAGATAAACGAACGCCCCGATATCGGGGCGTTCGTTTTGGTCTGACGTGAGCGTGTGGTCAGGGCGCGAGGGCGACCAGGCCGGCGTGTTGCACCAGTTCCAGCAGCGGCTGCGGGTAGACGCCAAGGAGGAAGGCGAGGGCGGCGACCAACAGCAGCATCACGCCGCCGGCGCGCTGGGCCCATTGCAGTTCGGCATCGTGGCTGCGCAGGTTCGGCTCGACGAGGAACAGGGTGACCATCACGCGCAGGTAATAGAACACGCCGATGGCGCTACCGACGATCAGCGTACCGAGCAACCACCATTGTTCGGATTGCACGCCGGCGGCGACCACGTAGAACTTGCCGATGAAGCCCGAGGTCAGCGGAATGCCGGCCAGCGACAGCATCATCACGGTCAGCACGGCGGTCAGGTACGGACGGCGCCAGAACAGGCCACGGTATTCGTACAGGGCGTCGGCATCGCGGCCACTGTAGGGCGTGGACATCAGCGTGATCACACCGAAGGCACCCAGGCTGGTCAGCACGTAGGTGGCGGCGTACACGCCGATGGCTTCCACGGCCAGGCCCTTGCTGGCGATCAGGGCGATGACCAGATAACCCAGGTGAGCGATGGACGAATAACCGAGCAGGCGCTTGAGGTTGCTTTGCAGCAACGCGAGCAGGTTGCCGAACAGGATCGAAGCGATGGCGATGAGGCTCAGTAGGTCGTTCAGCCAGCCGCCGGCGAAGGCCGGCGACACCTGGTACAGGCGTACCAGCACGGCGATCACTGCCACCTTGCTCGCGGTGGCGAGGAACGCGGCTACCGGGGCTGGGGCGCCTTCGTAGACGTCCGGGGTCCAGAGGTGGAAGGGCACCAGCGACAGCTTGAAGCACAGCCCGACCAGCATCATGCCGATGCCAACCTGCACCAGCAGGCCCTGACCGCCGCTGGCCGCCAGGCTGGCGCCAATGCCGGCGAAGCTCAGGCTGCCGGATTCGGCGAACAGCAGGGCCATGCCGAACAGCAGGAAGGCCGAGCCGGCGGCGGACAGCACCATGTACTTGATGCCGGCTTCCAGCGAACGCTTGTTGAAGAAGGCATAGGCGATCATGCCGTAGGTCGGCACCGACAGCAGTTCCAAGCCGATGAACAGGCCGGCCAGGTGCTGGGCGCTGACCAGCACCATGCCGCCCAGGGCCGAGATCAGCATCAGCAGGTACAGCTCTTCGCGGTTGCCTGGATAACCCTTGCCCGAGTCACCACCCAGGTAGGCATGGATCAAGGTCAGGCAGGCCAGGGCCGCGATCAGCACCAGCGCCATGTAGAAGCAGGCGTAGTTGTCGATCAGCAGCAGCGAGGTGACTGCGATGGGCGTGACCTTGAGCACTGGCAGCAGCGACAGCAGGGTCAGGTTCAGGCCCACGACCGAAAGACCGAAGGTCATGGCGTGGTTGCGCTTCCAGGCGATGGCCAGCATCACCACGACGATGGTTGCGGTGATGACCAGCAGCGGCAGGAGAGCGATGAAGTGTTGAGTTGTCAGTTGCATAGCTCTACTTACCGAGTTGGTTGAGGGCGCCTTCCATCCACAGGTGCACACCGTTCATGGTGGCTGCGGAGGTATCGAGCACCGGCTGCGGGTAGACGCCGAGCAGGATCAGCAGGACCGCCAGGCCCAGCACCATGCTCAACTCGCGGGCCTTGAGGCCCTCCAGCGGGGTGTCCGACTTGGCAGGGCCGAAGTAGGCGCGATGGATCATGATCAGCGAGTAGACCGAGCCCAGCACCAGGCCGGTCGCCGCCAGTACGGTGACCCACGGGGCGATCTTGAAGCTGCCGATCAGGATCAGGAATTCGCCGACGAAGTTGCCGGTGCCAGGCAGGCCCAGCGCCGCTGCGGCGAAGAACAGGCTGATCGCCGGCAGCCAGGGCAGGCGCGCCCAGATACCGCCCATCTGGCGCATGTCACGGGTGTGGATGCGCTCGTAGAGCTGGCCGCTGAGGATGAACAGAGCGGCGGCGGACAGGCCGTGGGCGACCATCTGTACCACCGCGCCCTGCAGGGCTATCTGGCTGCCGGAGTAGATGGCGATCAGCACGAAGCCCATGTGCGAGATGCTGGAGTAGGCGATCAGGCGCTTGATGTCGGTCTGGGCGAACGACAGCAGTGCGCCGTAGACGATGGCGAACACGCCGAGCCACATGGCGATCGGCGCGAACTCGGCCGAGGCGTTGGGGAACAGCGGCAGGGCGAAGCGCATCAGGCCGTAGGCGGCGGTTTTCAGCAGGATACCGGCCAGGTCGACGGAACCAGCGGTCGGTGCCTGGGCATGCGCATCGGGCAGCCAGGAGTGCAGCGGCACCACCGGGAACTTCACCGCGAAGGCGATGAAGAAACCGAGCATCAGCAGGTATTCGGCGGTCGCGGAGAACTGGGTCTTGAGCAGGTCGGCGTAGTTGAAGGTCAGCACGCCGGTCTGGCTGAAGTTGATGAATACCAGGGCCAGGATCGCCACCAGCATCACCAGGCCGCTGGCCTGGGTGTAGATGAAGAACTTGGTGGCGGCGAAGATACGGGTCTTGCCGTCGCTGCCGCTATGACCCCAGAGCGCGATGAGGAAGTACATCGGCACCAGCATCATTTCCCAGAAGAAGAAGAACAGGAACAGGTCGATGGCGAGGAACACCCCGACCACCGCGCCGAGTATCCACATCAGGTTGAGGTGGAAGAAGCCGATGCGTTTGTCGATCTCGTTCCACGAGCAGAGTACCGAGAGCACGCCGAGCAGGCCGGTGAGGACGACCATCAGGACCGACAAACCGTCCATGGCGAGGTGGATGGTGATGCCGAGACGCTCGATCCACTGCACCTTGAACTCGTGGGCCCATTGCGGGGCGCCACCCGGCGCGGGTGCCATGTTGAAGTCGCCGGTCAGCCACAGCCACAGGCCGAGGCCGAACAGCAGGGTCATGGTCAGCAGAGCGATCCAGCGCGGCAGCTTGTTGCCGAAGCGCTCGGTCTGCCAACAGAGCAGACCGCCGATGAAGGGGATCAGGATTAGCCAGGGCAGAATCATAGCGGGCTACATTCCTTAATTCAGAAACAGGATGACGGCGAGCGCCAGCACGGCGCCCCCGACGATAGACGCGGCGTACCAGCGGATCTGACCGGTCTCGCTGCGGCTCAGCAGGGCGTTACCGCCCCGGGCAGCGCGCGGGATCAGGCTGATGCAGCGGTCGATCGGGTCACGGCCGAGCAGGCGCGTCAGCAGCAGGTAGGGCTTGACGAACAGCAGGTCGTACAGCCAGTCGAAGCCCCAGGCCGCATACCACCAGGCCGAGAGCAGGCGGCCCGGAGCGCTGTTGGCGACTGCCGTGGCGAAGCTGCGCTTGCCGAGGAACAGCAGGGCGGCGAGCAGGATACCGGCCAGGGCGATGGCGCCCGAGGCGATTTCCAGGCTGTGCTGGCCTTCGCCACCGGCATGGCCGACGCTCTGCGGCAGCACGTCGTGCAGCGGCGGGGTGATCCAGGCGCCGATGAAGGTCGACAGCACGATCAGCACGATCAGCGGCAGGTTGTGGGCGATGCCATGGCCGGCGTGGGCCTCGGTCTTCTGCTCGCCGTGGAAGGCGATGAAGATCAGGCGGAAGGTGTAGATCGAGGTCATGAAGGCGCCGACCAGGCCGGCGTAGAGCAGGCCCTGGTGACCGCTGGCGAAGGCTTCCCAGAGGATCTCGTCCTTGGAGTAGAAGCCGACGGTGATCAGCGGCAGGGCGGCCAGGGCCGAACCACCGACGATGAAACTGGCGTAGGCCAGCGGCAGCTTCTTCCACAAACCGCCCATCTTGAAGATGTTCTGCTCGTGGTGGCAGGCATTGATCACCGCGCCGGAGGCGAGGAACAGCAGGGCCTTGAAGAATGCGTGGGTCATCAGATGGAAGATCGCCGCGTCCCAGGCACCGACGCCGAGGGCGAGGAACATGTAGCCGATCTGGCTCATGGTCGAGTAGGCGAGGATGCGCTTGATGTCGGTCTGCACCAGGGCGGCGAAGCCGGCCAGGACCAGGGTCACGCCGCCGACGATGCCGACCAGTTCGAGGATGTCCGGGGTCAGCAGGAACAGGCCGTGGGTCCGGGCGATCAGGTACACGCCGGCGGTGACCATGGTCGCGGCGTGGATCAGTGCCGATACCGGCGTCGGGCCGGCCATCGCATCGGCCAGCCAGGTCTGCAGCGGCAACTGCGCGGATTTACCCACGGCACCGCCGAGCAGCATCAGCGTGGCGACCCACAACCAGGTGTCGCCCTGCACGTATTTCTGCGGCGCCAGTACCATCAGCTCCTGGATGTTCAGGGTGCCGAGGTGGATGAACAGCAGGAACAGGCCGACCATCAGGAACACATCGCCGATGCGGGTGACGATGAAGGCTTTCAGCGCGGCGTTGCCGTTCTTGCGTTGGCCGTAGTAGAAGCCGATCAGCAGGTAGGAGCAGAGGCCCACGCCTTCCCAGCCGAAGAACAGCGTCATCAGGTTATCGCCGAGCACCAGCAGCAACATGCTGAAGATGAACAGGTTGGTGTAGGCGAAGAAGCGCGAATAGCCGCTCTCGCCACGCAGGTACCAACTGGCGAACAGGTGGATCAGGAAGCCCACGCCTGTGACCACGCCGAGCATGGTCACCGACAGGCCGTCCAGGTACAGGGTGAAGCTCGGCGCCAGGCCATCGACGTTCATCCACTGCCACAGGACCTGGGTGAACACGCCGTTGGCCGGTGGTGCGACGTTGAACTGGAAGATCGTCCAGGCGGCGGTCAGCGCGCTCAGGCCAATCGAGCCGACGCCGATGACGGCGCTGGCGTTCTCGCCGAGGCGGCCCCGCGAAAAGGCCAGGATGAACCAGCCCAGCAGGGGAAACACGAGGGTCAGAAAGAGAAGGTTCATCCGCGCATCTCACTGGCAGCGTCGATATCCAGGGTGTTGAAGCGGCGATACAACTGCAGCAGGATCGCCAGGCCGATGCTGGCCTCGGCGGCTGCCAGGGTGATCACCAGAATGAACATTACCTGCCCGTCGGGTTGCACCCAGCGGCTGCCGGCGACGACGAAGGCCAGGGCGGTGGCGTTCATCATCACTTCCAGGCTCATCAGGATGAACAGGATGTTGCGGCGCACCATCAGGCCGATCAGGCCCAGGCTGAACAGCACGGCGGCCAGGGCCAGGCCGTGCTCCATCGGGATCGCATTCATGGCGTGATGTCCTTAGCTTCGTGGCGGCCCAGGTGGTAGGCGGCGACCAGCGCACCGAGCAGCAGCATGGAGGCCAGTTCGACGACCAGCAGGTATGGGCCGAACAGGCTGATACCGACAGCCTTGGCGTCGATGGTGGTGGTGCCGACCAGCGCGTTGCTCGGGCTGTGGAACAGGCTGTACAGCACCTGGGCCAGCAGCAGCACGCTGAGAACCGACGGGCCGACCCAGATGCCGGGCTTGAGCCACTGGCGTTCCTGTTCGGCGGCCGCCGGGCCGAGGTTGAGCATCATCACCACGAAGACGAACAGCACCATGATCGCGCCGGCGTAGACGATGATTTCCAGCGCGCCGGCGAACGGTGCGCCGATGGCGAAGAAGGTCATCGCCACGGCCAGCAGCGAGATAATGAGATAGAGCAGGGCATGCACGGGGTTGGTGTTGGTCACCACCCGTACGGTGGAGGCCACGGCGATACCCGCGGCGAAGTAGAAAGCGAATTCCATCATTCGTCCTTAGGGCAGCAGGCTCTTCACGTTGATCGGTTCGGCTTCGTTCTGCGCGGTGCCTTTCGGCTTGCCGGCGATGGCCATGCCGGCGACGCGGTAGAAGTTGTAGTCCGGGTTCTTGCCTGGGCCGGAGATCAGCAGATCTTCCTTCTCGTACACCAGGTCCTGGCGCTTGTACTCGCCCATCTCGAAATCCGGGGTGAGCTGGATCGCGGTGGTCGGGCAGGCTTCCTCGCACAGGCCGCAGAAGATGCAGCGCGAGAAGTTGATGCGGAAGAAGTCCGGGTACCAGCGACCGTCTTCGGTCTCGGCCTTCTGCAGCGAGATGCAGCCGACCGGGCAGGCCACGGCGCACAGGTTGCAGGCTACGCAGCGTTCTTCACCGTCGGGGTCGCGGGTCAGGACGATACGGCCACGGTAGCGCGGCGGCAGGTAGACCGGTTCTTCGGGGTATTGCAGGGTGTCGCGCTTGCGGAAGCCATGGCCGAAGACCATGACCAGGCTGCGCAGTTGGGTGCCGGTACCGACCAGAACGTCCCATATGTATTTGAACATCGTCTTTCTCCTTACTGGGCCGCGGCCAGCACGAGTGCGCCGGTCACCAGCAGGTTGATCAGAGTCAGCGGGAGGCAGAACTTCCAGCTGAACGCCATGACCTGGTCATACCGCGGGCGCGGGATCGAGGCGCGCAGGAGGATGAAGATCATGATGAAGAAGCAGGTCTTGAGGGCGAACCAGATGAACGGGATCTGCGGCAGGATGCCGAACGGCCCGTGCCAGCCGCCGAAGAACAGGGTCACCAGCAGCGCCGAGATGGTCACGATGGCGACGTATTCACCGACGAAGAACATGCCCCATTTCATGCCGGCGTATTCGATGTGGTAACCGTCGGCCAGCTCCTGCTCCGCTTCCGGCTGGTCGAAGGGGTGACGGTGAGTCACGGCCACGCCGGCGATGAAGAAGGTACAGAAACCGAAGAACTGCGGAATGATGAACCACAGGTTGTTGGCCTGGTAGTCGACGATGTCGCGCATGTTGAACGAGCCGACCTGGGCGATCACACCCATCAGCGACAGGGCCAGGAACACCTCGTAGGAGATGGTCTGGGCCGAGGCGCGCAAGCTGCCGAGCAGGGCGAACTTGTTGTTGCTCGACCAGCCGGCGAACAGCACGGCGTAGACCGACAGGCCGGCCATGGCGAAGAAGAACAGGATGCCGATGTTCAGGTCCGCCACGCCCCAGCCCGGGGTCACCGGGATGATGGCGAAGGCCATCAGCATGGCGGCGAAGGCGATCATCGGCGCGAGCATGAAGATCAGCTTGTCGGCGAACGGCGGCGTCCAGTCTTCCTTGAAGAACATCTTCAGCATGTCCGCGGCGATCTGGAACATGCCGAACGGGCCAACGCGGTTCGGGCCGTAGCGGTCCTGCCACCAGCCGAGCAGACGGCGCTCGACGAAGCTGAGCAGGGCGCCACACACCACCACCGCGAGGAGGATCACGATGGCTTTGAGGACCGCGACGATGACGTCGACGATTTCAGGTGTCAGCCAACTCATTGCGCGGCCTCCACGATGGCGGTGATCACGCTGCCGGCGATGGCCGCCGGGATGCCCGGCAGGCCAGCCGGCAGGCCGGCGAGGCCGATGGCCAGCTCTTCACGTACCTGCAGCGGCAGACGCAGGGTCTGGCCGTTGACGGTCAGGGCGAGCAGGGCGCCATCGTTGACGCCGAGGCGGTCGGCTTCTTCCTTGGCCAGGGCCACATAAGGCTGCGGGATGCGTTCCTGAACCGGCTTGGCGCGCGACGAGTTTTCCTCGCTGCCGAAGATGTGGTGGAACGGCACGACCTGCAGGGTGCCTTGCGCCGGGTTGAAGGCGTTGGCGACGCTGAACCATGGCAGGCTGGTGCCCTTGCTTTCGATCAGGCGCACGCCCGGATCGCCCGCACGCAGGTGACCGCCGACTTCGTCCTGGAACTTGTTCCAGGCTTGTGGCGAGTTCCAGCCCGGCGACCAGGCGAACGGAATCTGCTGACGCGGTTCGACGCTGCCGGCATAGCCTTCCATGGAGAAGGCGAAGGCGCTGTCCTTGTCCTGCGGCTGGCGCGGCTCGTGCACGCTGATGTTGGCGCGCATGGCGGTACGGCCGCTGTAACGGTGCGGTTCGCGCGCCAGTTTCAGGCCCTTGATGCGGAACGAGGCGCTGGGCGCCGCGTCACGGATGCCGGCCAGTTGCGCGTTGGAGTTGGCGCAGGCCTCGGTGACCTGGTCCAGCTGGGTCCAGTCCACCGAACGGCCTTGCAGGGTGGTGTGCAGGGCGTGCAGCCAGCGCCAGCCTTCACGGATCAGAATGTCGCCGTTGTAGTAGGACGGCTCGTAGACCTGGAAGAAGCGCTGGGCGCGGCCTTCCTGGCTGACCAGGGTGCCGTCGCCTTCGGCGAAGCTGGCCGCCGGCAGCACCAGATGGGCCTTGGCGGTGGTGGCGGTCTGCTGGTGGTCGGCGACGATCACCACCTGGGCCTTGTTCAGCGCAGCGTCGACCTTGGCGACATCGGCACGGCGGTACAGGTCGTTTTCCAGGATGACCACGGCGTCGGCCTGGCCATTGCTGAGTTGATCCAGCGCGGCGTCGAGAGACTCGCCGCCGAACAGGGCCAGGCCCATGCTGTTGGCTTCCGGCACCACCAGGCTGATCGAACCGTTCTTCTCACGGTTCTTCAGGGCGTTGGCGATGTTGGCGGCGGCTTCGATCAGCGCCTTGCTGCCCAGCGATGCGCCGGAGACGATCAGCGGGCGCTTGGCGTTGAGCAGGGCAGCGGCGATACGTTGCACCAGTTCGCCGGCTTCGCTGTCGAGACCGGTCACCGCTGGAGCGCTCGGGTCGATGGCGTGGGCGACGGCGAAACCGAGGCGGGCCAGGTCGTCCGGTGCGGCGTGCACGGTCTCGGCGGCGACGTCATCCAGGCGGGTCGAGGCGACGCTGGCGATGAACAGCGGGTGCAGGGCGTGCTGGGCGACGTTCTGCACGGCGGCCATGTGCCAGTCCTGAATCCGCGCGCCGGCGGCGATCTCGGTGGCCTTGCCCTTGACTGCCTGGCGCAGGGCCAGGGCCACGCGGGCGGCGGTCTGGGTCAGGTCTTCGCCGAGGACGAAGATCGCGTCGTGGCTTTCCACGTCGCGCAGGGTCGGTACCGGCAGCGGGCCATTGCTCAGCACGTCGCGGATCAGGCGGATGTTTTCCAGCTCGCCAGCGGCGATGCCGGAGAAGTAGTTGTCGGCGCTGACCAGTTCGCGCAGGGCGAAGTTGCTTTCCAGGCTGGCGCGCGGCGAGCCGATGCCGATCACGCGCTTGCCCTTGAGCAGGTCGGCGGCCTTGTCCAGGGCGCCGTCGAGGCTCAGTTTCTGCGTGCCGAGAAGCGGCTGGCGTGGGCGGTCTTGGTTGTTCACGTAGCCATAGCCGAAGCGGCCACGGTCACACAGGAAGTACTGGTTCACCGAGCCGTTGAAGCGGTTCTCGATGCGACGCAACTCGCCGTAGCGCTCGCCGGGGCTGATGTTGCACCCGCTGGAGCAGCCGTGGCAGATGCTCGGCGCGAACTGCATGTCCCACTTGCGGTTGTAGCGTTCGGAGTGGGTCTTGTCGGTGAACACGCCGGTCGGGCAGACCTCGACCAGGTTGCCGGAGAACTCGCTTTCCAGCACGCCGTCCTCGACCCGGCCGAAGTAGACGTTGTCGTGGGCGCCATAGACGCCGAGGTCGGTGCCGCCCGCGTAGTCCTTGTAGTAGCGCACGCAGCGGTAGCAGGCGATGCAGCGGTTCATCTCATGAGCAATGAACGGGCCGAGTTCCTGGTTCTGGTGGGTGCGCTTGGTGAAACGGTAGCGACGGGCGTTGTGGCCGGTCATCACCGTCATGTCCTGCAGGTGGCAGTGACCGCCTTCCTCGCACACCGGGCAGTCGTGCGGGTGGTTGGTCATCAGCCATTCGACGACGCTTTTACGGAAGGCCTTGGATTCTTCATCGTCGATGGAGATCCAGGTGTTGTCGGTGGCGGGGGTCATGCAGGACATGACGATGCGACCACGTTTGTCGTTCTCGTCGGTGTACTGCTTCACCGCGCACTGGCGGCAGGCGCCGACGCTGCCGAGCGCCGGGTGCCAGCAGAAGTAGGGGATGTCGAGTCCGAGGGACAGACAGGCCTGTAGCAGGTTGTCCGCACCATCGACTTCAAGATCTTTGCCGTCTACGTGGATAGTGGCCATTTTCTTCAGTCTTCGTTTGCCCACTCGAAAGTGGACGGGCTAAGGGAATTCTTGTTGTCACCTGGGCCGGACG
Organism: Pseudomonas sp. LRF_L74; assembly: GCF_965644255.1. NCBI lineage: Bacteria > Pseudomonadati > Pseudomonadota > Gammaproteobacteria > Pseudomonadales > Pseudomonadaceae > Pseudomonas > Pseudomonas sp. LRF_L74. The sequence goes on from NZ_CBFFRH010000002.1 coordinate 572,613, forward strand.
GCGCCATCGCGCCCACTGGTCCGGCCATCGGGGTCATACCGCGTGTGCCGCCACCTTGGGCAGGATCACCTCGGCGGCTACGCCGGCTTCGAACTCTTCACGGAAGTACTTGATCGCACTGCCCAGCGGCTCCACGGCACCTGGCGCATGGGCGCAGAAGGTCTTGCCGGGGCCGAGGAAGTTGACCAGGCCGAGCAGGGTGTCGATGTCTTCGCGCGAGCCCTGCTTGCGCTCCAGGGCACGGAGGATCTTCACGCTCCAGGGCAGGCCGTCGCGGCACGGGGTGCACCAGCCGCAGGACTCGCGGGCGAAGAACTCTTCCATGTTGCGCAGTAGCGAGACCATGTTCACCGTGTTGTCGATGGCCAGGGCCAGGCCGGTGCCCATGCGGGTGCCGACCTTGCCGATACCGGCGGCGTACATCTGTGCCTCAAGGTGTTCCGGCAGCAGGAAGCCGGTGCCGGCGCCGCCCGGCTGCCAGGCTTTCAGGGTGTAGCCGTCGCGCATGCCGCCGGCGTAGTCCTCGAACAGCTCGCGGGCCTGGATGCCGAAGGGCAGTTCCCAGATGCCGGGGTTCTTGACCTTGCCGGAGAAGCCCATCAGTTTGGTGCCGTGGTCTTCGCTGCCTTCGCGGGCCAGGGATTTGTACCAGTCCACGCCGTTGGCGACGATGGCCGGCACGTTGCACAGGGTCTCGACGTTGTTCACGCAGGTCGGCTTGCCCCACACGCCGACGGCAGCCGGGAACGGTGGCTTGGAGCGCGGGTTGGCGCGGCGGCCTTCGAGGGAGTTGATCAGCGCGGTTTCCTCGCCGCAGATGTAACGCCCGGCGCCGGTGTGTACGAACAGCTCGAAATCGAAGCCGCTGCCGAGGATGTTCTTGCCCAGCAGGCCGGCGGCCTTGGCTTCGTCGATGGCGCGGTTGAGGTTGCGCGCCGCGTCGACGTATTCGCCGCGCAGGAAGATGTAGCCACGGTAGGCCTTCAGCGCGCGGGCGCTGATCAGCATGCCTTCCACCAACAGGTGCGGCAGCTGCTCCATGAGCATGCGGTCCTTCCAGGTGTTGGGCTCCATTTCGTCCGCGTTGCACAGCAGGTAGCGGATATTCATGGACTCGTCGTTGGGCATCAGGCCCCATTTGACGCCGGTGGGGAAGCCCGCACCGCCACGGCCCTTGAGGCCGGAATCCTTGACCGTCTGCACGATGTCGGCCTGGGCCATCTCGCCCAGGGCCTTGCGCGCGGCGGCGTAGCCGTTCTTCTGCTGGTATTCGTCGAGCCACACCGGCTGGGCGTCGTCGCGCAGGCGCCAGGTCAGCGGGTGGCTTTCCTCGGTGCGGGCGATGTGGTTGATCGGCCCGTGGGAGGTGAGGATGGTCGAGCTGCGGCTGGTCATTGGAAGCTCTCCAGCAGGTTGGCGACGCTGCCCGGCTGGACGTCGCCGAAGGTTTCGTCGTCGATCATCATCGCCGGCGCCTTGTCGCAGTTGCCCAGGCAGCACACCGGCAGCAGGGTGAAGCGGCCGTCGGCGGTAGTCTGCCCGGGCACGATGCCGAGCTGGTTCTTGATGCTGTCCAGCACGCTTTCGTGGCCGCCGACGTAGCAGGTCATGCTGTCGCACACGCGGATCACGTGGCGGCCGACCGGCTGGCGGAAGATCTGGCTGTAGAACGTAGCGACGCCTTCGACGTCGCTGGCCGGGATGCCGAGGATCGCGCCGATCGCATCGGCGGCGCCGTCTGGCACCCAGCCTCGCTGCTTCTGGACGATCTTCAGGGCTTCGATGGACGCCGCACGCGGGTCCTCGTAGTGGTGCATTTCGTGCTCGATGGCCGAGCGTTCGGTTTCGCTGAGGACGAAACGGTCGGTCTGGATCAGGGCTGCGTTGCTCATGGTGTTCTCCTCAGCGATCCACGTCGGCCATGACGAAGTCGATACTGCCCAGGTACGCGATCAGGTCGGCGACCATGCTGCCGCGGATCACCGAAGGGATCTGCTGCAGGTGGGCGAAGCTCGGCGTACGGATGCGCGTGCGGTAGCTCATGGTGCTGCCGTCGCTGGTCAGGTAATAGCTGTTGATGCCCTTGGTCGCCTCGATCATCTGGAAGGCTTCGTTGGCCGGCATGACCGGGCCCCAGGAAACCTGCAGGAAGTGGGTGATCAGGGTTTCGATGTGTTGCAGGGTGCGTTCTTTCGGCGGCGGCGTGGTCAGCGGGTGATCCGCCTTGTACGGGCCTTCCGGCATGTTCTTCAGGCACTGGTCGATGATGCGGATGCTCTGGCGCATCTCTTCGACACGGACCATGCAGCGGTCATAGGCATCGCCGTTGTGGGCCAGCGGCACTTCGAACTCGAAGTTTTCGTAGCCGGAATAGGGGCGAGCCTTGCGCAGGTCGAAGTCGCAGCCGGTGGAGCGCAGGCCGGCACCGGTGGTGCCCCATTCCAGGGCTTCCTTGGTGTTGTATTGCGCAACGCCGATGGTACGGCCCTTGAGGATGCTGTTCTTCAGCGCGGCCTTGGTGTACTCGTCGAGGCGCTTGGGCAGCCAGTCGACGAATTCCTTGACCAGCTTGTCCCAGCCGCGCGGCAGGTCGTGGGCGACGCCACCGATGCGGTACCAGGCCGGGTGCAGGCGGAAGCCGGTGATGGCCTCGATCACCTTGTAGGCCCGCTGGCGGTCGGTGAAGGTGAAGAACACCGGGGTCATGGCGCCGACGTCCTGGATATAGGTACCCAGGAACAGCAGGTGGCTGGTGATGCGGAAGAACTCGGCCATCATGATGCGGATGGTGTCGACCTTCTGCGGCACCTTGATCCCGGCCAGTTTCTCCACCGAGAGCACGTAGGGCAGGTTGTTCATCACCCCGCCGAGGTAGTCGATGCGGTCGGTGTAGGGGATGAAGCTGTGCCAGCTCTGGCGCTCGGCCATTTTCTCGGCACCCCGGTGGTGGTAACCGATCTCCGGCACGCAATCGACGATCTCTTCGCCGTCGAGCTGCAGGATGATACGGAACGCACCGTGCGCGGAGGGGTGGTTCGGGCCCAGGTTGAGGAACATGTAGTCCTCGTGGGCGCCGCCGCGCTTCATGCCCCAGTCTTCCGGGTTGAAGCGCGCTGCTTCTTCTTCGTGCTGCTGCTTGGCCAGGGTCAGGCTGAACGGGTCGAACTCGGTGGCGCGCGCCGGGTAGTCCTTGCGCAGCGGGTGACCTTCCCAAGTCGGCGGCATCATGATGCGCGACAGGTGCGGGTGGCCGGTGAAGGTGATGCCGTAGAGGTCCCAGACTTCGCGCTCGTACCAGTTGGCGTTGGGCCAGATGCCGGTGACGCTGGGCAGGGTCAGGTCGCGCTCGTCGAGGGCGACCTTGATCATCACGTCGCTGTTACGCTCCAGCGACATGAGGTGGTAGAAAACGGTGAAGTCCGCACCCGGCAGGCCACGGCGATGAGTACGCAGGCGCTCGTCGACGCCATGCAGGTCGTACAGCATGACGTAGGGGCGGGGCAGGTTGCGCAGGAAGCGCAGCACTTCGACCAGGTGCTCGCGGGCAACCCAGAGAACCGGCATGCCGGTGCGGGTGGCCTGGGCGGTGAAGGCCTCGGCACCAAAACGGGAATTCAGCTCGGCGACCACATCTTGGTCGTCGGCCTTGTACGGCGGTATGGACAGAACGCTGTCTGCAGTCATGATCTCGGTCGCTATCGGTCAACGGCGTCAATGAAAAGCGTGGCTCGTCGGGAGCCGCTGATCACACTTCGTCGGGGCTGCGCAGGTTGGTTACAGCGATACGCTGTTCGCGGCGCTGTTCTTTCTGCGAAGGCATGTCGGCACGGTAGATGCCTTGATCGCCAACGACCCAGGACAACGGGCGACGCTCCTGTCCGATGGACTCCTGCAGCAGCATCAGGCCTTGCAGGAACGCTTCGGGACGGGGCGGGCAGCCGGGGATGTAGACGTCGACCGGGAGGAACTTGTCGACCCCCTGGACCACGGAATAGATGTCGTACATGCCGCCGGAGTTGGCGCATGAGCCCATGGAGATGACCCACTTGGGTTCGAGCATCTGCTCATAGAGGCGCTGGATGATGGGCGCCATCTTGATGAAGCAGGTACCCGCGACGACCATGAAGTCGGCCTGGCGCGGAGACGCACGAATGACTTCCGCGCCAAAGCGCGCAACGTCGTGCGGTGCGGTGAAGGCTGTGGTCATTTCCACATAACAGCAGGACAGACCGAAGTTGTACGGCCACAGGGAGTTCTTGCGTCCCCAGTTCACCGCACCGCTCAGTACATCTTCAAGTTTGCCCATGAAGATGTTCTTGTGGACTTGCCCTTCTAGCAGTGGATCGGCAACGGTCTCCCGTTTGCCGATCGGATACTGCTCGTTGGGAGCATCCGGATCGATCCGAGTAAGGTTGTAGTGCATCGCCAAAGCCTCATTGTTTTAGCTTCGCCTGCCGATTGCGACGGCCTTCGGGCGCCCAGTCGAGCGCACCGATCCGCCATAGATAGACAAGACCAGCCAACAGAATTGCTATGAAAACTGTAGCTTCGATCAGACCGGCCCAGCCGCTTTCGCGGACGGAGACGGACCAAGCGAAGAGAAAGAGGGCTTCGACGTCGAAGATCACGAAGAGCATCGCGACCAGATAGAACTTTGCTGAGAGGCGGAGGCGGGCGCTGCCGGTGGGCAACATGCCGGATTCGAAGGGTTCGTTCTTGCTACGTCCCCAGGCCTTGCTGCCAAGCAAGCTGGAGAGGCCGAGCATGAAAGCGATGAGCCCGACGACTCCGAGCAGGAAAATGGCGAAAGCCCAGTTGTGAGACATAGTACTTACCGCATCAGGCATGCCGATACTCCTTGGTTAAAGGGGGACGGCTTTTAATATGGGTTGGTCGTGAACAGGATAGGTCACGCCCGTAAATTATGTCCGGGATTTTATGCCCGTTAATGGCTGTAAGTAAATTTTTCTGAATAAAAAAACAGGCTGATGTTATTCACAAACGAGGCGGGAGTTACATGTAAGCCTTGAAACTAGCGGTCTTGAGCGGTTTTCATGCTTTAGTCGTATAGCGGGGATTTATTGAAGAGAGTTTTTGAATGATTCTCAAATAAGAATAAATATTATTAGCTGGCTGTTTCTTGAGTGTTTCTGGGTAACTCTCCACGGACTTTTACGACTGGACGTTTAGTTGGCATAGGACCCTGTAATAACTTAGTTATTTGGTCGGATATAAATCTGTCTTTTGGAGTGCCAAGGATAATCCACTACAAGGCGTTGCGATGGGCCATTCGAGCCCAGGCCGGGAGCGGTCGTTATCGCCCTTTCATGACGTGTCCGCCGACTTCCCGGAAGGGCTCGCTATCGCTTGTCGGAACTTATGTAGCAGTCACGGCAGCGGTCAGTGCTTGATCATCACGTGGCGGATGGCGGTGTAGTCCTCCAGCCCGTACATGGACATGTCCTTGCCGTAGCCGGAGTGTTTCAGGCCGCCGTGGGGCATTTCGCTGACCAGCATGAAATGGGTGTTTACCCAGGTGCAGCCGTACTGCAGGCGTGCCGAGAGGCGATGGGCGCGGCCCACGTCGCGGGTCCAGACCGAGCTGGCCAGGCCGTAGTCCGAGGCGTTGGCCCAGGCCAGCACCTGCGCTTCATCGTCGAACGGCGTGACCGAAACCACCGGACCGAACACTTCGCGCTGGACGATCTCGTCGCTCTGCCGCGCACCGGCCAACAGCGTGGGCAGGAAGAAGAAACCATTGCCAGCGGGCGCCTTGCCGCCAGTGACCACCTCGATATGGGACAGGGCACTGGCACGCTCGACGAAACCGGCCACGCGTTGGCGGTGCACTTCGGTGATCAACGGGCCGAGTTCGGTGGCGGCGTCATCCTGCAGGCCATGCTTGATCGAGCCGACGGCCTCGCCGAGCCTGGCCACGAACTTCTCGTAGATGCCTTTCTGCGCATAGATGCGGCAGGCGGCGGTACAGTCCTGGCCGGCGTTGTAGAAGCCGAAGGTGCGGATGCCTTCGACGGCGGCGTCGATATCGGCGTCGTCGAAGATGATCACCGGCGCCTTGCCGCCCAGTTCCATGTGCATGCGTTTCACGCTGCTGGCGGTGCTGGAGATGATCTTCGAGCCGGTAGGAATGGAGCCGGTAAGGGACACCATGCGCACTTTCTCATGGTTGACCAGCGGCTCGCCCACCGCCGCGCCACGGCCGAAGACGATGTTGACTACGCCGGCAGGGAAGATAGCGGCGATCAGTTGGCCGAGGCGCAGGGCGGTCAGCGGCGTCTGCTCGGAAGGCTTGAGCACCACGCAGTTGCCGGCGGCCAGGGCTGGCGCGAGCTTCCACGCGGCCATCATCAGCGGGTAGTTCCAGGGGGCGATGGAGGCGACCACGCCAATCGGGTCGCGGCGGATCATCGAGGTGTGGCCGGGCAGGTATTCCCCAGCGGCGGAACCTTGCAGGCAGCGTACGGCGCCGGCGAAGAAACGGAACACGTCGGCGATGGCCGGCAACTCGTCGTTGCGTGCGGCGCTGTACGGTTTGCCGCAGTTCTGCGACTCCAGTCGCGCCAGTTCATCGGCATTGGCGTCGATGGCCTCGGCCAGGGCCAGCAGCATGGCCGAGCGCTGGCCGGGGGTGGTTTGCGACCAGTCGCCGAAAGCCGCATCGGCGGCGCGTACGGCCGCGTCGATCTGCTCGGCGGTGGCTTCGGGGATGTCTATCAGCGTGCTTCCCAGAGAGGGATTGAGCACGGGTTGGCTGGCACCCAGGCCGGCGACCAGTTCGCCGTTGATCAGCAGTTTGGTTTGCATCGCTAGAACCTCGCTATCGGTGTTCATCCGTGGAGCCGCGCCGGCTGGCACGGCATGAAGTCACTTGCCGCCGCCGGCGATGTTCTCGCCGTCACGGGTCAGGTAGTAGGCGCCGAGGATCGGCAGCATGGTCACCAGCATCACCGCCATCGCCACCACGTTGGTCACCGGTACGTCGCGTGGGCGAGACAGTTGATTGAGCAGCCACAACGGCAGGGTGCGTTCGTGGCCGGCGGTGAAGGTGGTGACGATGATCTCGTCGAAGGACAGGGCGAAGGCCAGCATGCCGCCAGCCAGCAACGCCGAGCCGAGATTGGGCAGGACGATGTAGCGGAAGGTCTGCCAGCCATCGGCACCCAGGTCCATGCTTGCTTCGAGCAGGCTGTGGTTGATCCGGCGAAAGCGGGCGATGACGTTGTTGTAGACGATCACCACGCAGAAGGTGGCGTGGCCGACGATGATGGTCAGCATGCCCGGTTCTATGCCGAAGCGCTTGAACGCCGAGAGCAGGGCGATGCCGGTGATGATGCCGGGCAGGGCGATGGGCAGGATCAGCAGCATGGAGATGCTTTCCTTGCCGAAGAAGTCGCGCCGGTACAGCGCCGCTGCGGCCAGGGTGCCGAGCAGCAGGGCGACGAACGTGGCAACGGCGGCGATCTGCAACGACAGCTTGATCGCCTCGAGCACGTCCGGGCGGGCGAAGGCCACGCTGAACCAGTCCAGGGTGAAGCCCTTGGGCGGGAAGCTGAAGCCGGCGCTCTCGGTGTTGAAGGCGTAGAGGAAGATGATCAGGATCGGGAAGTGTAGGAACACCAGCCCGCCCCAGGCGGCGATCTTCAGCGGCCACGAGGCCCGTGAGGAGTCAGAGTGCATCGAAGGCCCCCAGGCGTTTGACGATGGTCAGGTAGATGGCGATCAGCACGATCGGCACCAGGGTGAAGGCGGCGGCCATCGGCATGTTGCCGATCGAACCCTGCTGGGAATACACCATGTTGCCGATGAAGAAGCCGGGCGGGCCGACCAGTTGCGGGACGATGAAATCACCGAGGGTCAGGCTGAAGGTGAAGATCGAGCCGGCGGCGATGCCGGGGATCGACAGTGGCAGGATCACGTTCAGGAAGCTCTGTGCCGGACGCGCGCCCAGGTCCGCCGAGGCTTGCAGCAAGGAGGGCGGCAGGCGCTCCAGCGAGGCCTGGATCGGCAGGATCATGAACGGCAGCCAGATATAGACGAACACCAGGAAGCGCCCGAGGTGCGAGGTCGACAGGGTATTGCCGCCTACACCCGGAATGCCAAGGATGAACTCCAGCACGGGCTGCAGGTGCAGGGCCTGGACGAACCACATGGCCACGCCGCCCTTGGCCAGCAGCAGGGTCCAGGCATAGGCCTTGACGATGTAGCTGGCCCACATCGGCAGCATCACCGCGATGTAGAAGAAGGCCTTGGTCCTGCCCGTGGTGTAGCGCGCCATGTAGTAGGCGATGGGGAAGGCCAGCATGGCGCTGGCAATCGACACCGCCACCGCCATGCCCAGGGTGCGCAGGATGATGTCGAAATTGGCCGGCTGCAGCAGTGCGCGGAAGTTGCCCAGGGTCAGGTCCGGGGTGACCGTCATGCTGAAGTCGTCGAAGGTGTAGAAACCCTGCCACAGCAAGGTCAGCAACGAGCCCAGGTAGACCGCGCCGAACCATAGCAGCGGCGGTATCAGCAGCAGCGACAGGTACAGCACGGGCTTGCGGTAGAGCAGGTCGGACAGGCGCCGCAACGCGCCGCCCGTGGCTGGCCGCAGGGCGAGTGACTGGCTCATTTCAGGCGTCCTCGCGCAGGGCGGTCATGGCGCCGCGAGCCCAGCGGGCGATCACGCTCTGGCCGGGCTGCACGTGGCTCTCGCTGACCTGCCAGGCGTTGTTGGCCTGGCTCACGGCGAAGCTCTGGCCGTTGTCCAGGCGCAACTCGTAGCGGGTGGCGGCGCCCTGGTACTGGATATCGTGCAGCAGGCCGCTGATCTCCACCTCGTCGCTGCCGGCCGGCTCGGCGCCGGCCAGGCGGATGTGCTCGGGGCGGATCGACAGTGGCTTGTCGCTACCGGTGAAGCGTCGGGCCAGCTCTCCGCGCAGCACGTTGGAGGTGCCGACGAACTCGGCGACGAAGGCCGTGGCCGGTTGCATGTAAAGGTTGCGTGGCGTGTCGACCTGCTCGATGCGGCCCTTGTTGAACACCGCGACGCGGTCGGACATCGACAGCGCTTCGCTCTGGTCGTGGGTGACGAAGATGAAGGTGATGCCAAGCTGGCGCTGCAGCTTTTTAAGCTCGCCTTGCATCTGTTCGCGCAACTTCAGGTCCAGCGCGCCCAGTGGTTCGTCGAGCAGCAAAACGCGCGGACGATTGACCAAGGCGCGAGCCAGGGCCACGCGCTGGCGCTGGCCACCGGACATGGCGGCCGGTTTGCGGCTGCCGAAGCCGGCGAGGGCGACCATGCCCAGCGCTTCTTCGGCACGGGCCAGGCGCTCGGCCTTGGCCACCCCCTTGACCTTGAGGCCATAGGCGACGTTTTCCAGCACGCTCATGTGCGGGAACAGCGCGTAGTCCTGGAACACCGTGTTGACGTCGCGGCGATAGGGCGGCAGGCCAGCGGCTTCCTCTCCATGGATGCGAATGGAGCCGGTGCTGGGTTGCTCGAAGCCGGCGATCAGGCGCAGGCAGGTGGTCTTGCCCGAGCCGGAGGGGCCGAGCATGGAAAAGAATTCGCCATCCTGGATGTCGATGGACACCCGGTCGACGGCCTTGACCTCGCCGAACACGCGGGACACATCGGTGAATTGCACTGCAAGGGTCATCTCTAACACTCCAGGGAAAGCCACCGGCCACCGCTCCCGACAAGGTGAGGAGCGTGGGTGGCAGGTGTACGACGGTAGAACCCATTACGTGGAATGGGCGGCTGTACGAGGAACTCGGTCGTGCCCGTTGGCTATGTGGCGGCAGCACTGGCGAGCGGTTCGTGGGCAAGGCGTCCCGCAGCACGAAGCGAGACATGCCTGCGGTTAGGCGTGCGTCGTGCGAGCACACCACGCCGCCCACGGACCGCGCCGCCAGCGCGGGACCCTTACCGCCCGCCCATGATCGCGATGTAGTCCTGGGTCCAGCGGCTGTAGGGCACGTACTTGCCGCCCTCGGCCTGCGGGGTTTTCCAGAAGGCGATCTTGTCGAAGTTGTCGAAGCCGTTGGTCTTGCAGCCTTCGGCACCGAGCAGTTCGTTGTTGTTGCAGGCGGCGGGGACTGCCGGCAGGGAGCCGAACCAGGCGGCCACGTCACCCTGGACCTTGGCGGTCAGCGACCAGTCCATCCACTTGTAGGCGCACACCGGGTGCTTGGCCTCGGCATGCAACATGGTGGTGTCGGCCCAGCCCGTGGCACCTTCGCTGGGCACGGTGGAGGCGATGGGCTGTTTCTCCAGTTGCAGGGCGTTGACCTGATACGGCCAGGCGCTGGAGGCGACCACGCCCTCGTTCTTGAAGTCGTTCATCTGCACGGTGACGTCGTGCCAGTAGCGATGGATCAGCGGTTGCTGCTGGCGCAGCAGGTCGAGTACGGCCGCATATTGCTCCTCGGTCAGCAGGTATGGGTCCTGGATGCCCAGCTCAGGCTTGTGGGCCTTGAGGTAGAGGGCCGCGTCGGCAATGTAGATCGGGCCGTCGTAGGCCTGCACACGGCCTTTGTTGCTCTTGCCGTCAGCCAGGGTTTGCGCTTCGAACAAGACCTTCCAACTGGTGGGCGCCTGCTTGAACACCTCGGTGTTGTACATCAGCACGTTCGGTCCCCACTGGTAGGGCGTGCCGTAGTGCTGGCCGGCGACCGTGTGCCAGGCGGCATCCTTCAGGCGCGGGTCGACGTTCTTCCAGTTGGGGATCAGGTCGATATTGATCGGCTGTACACGCTTGCCGGCGACCAGGCGCAGCGAGGCATCGCCCGAGGCGGTGACCAGGTCGTAGCCTCCCTTGCTCATCAGGCTGACCATTTCGTCGGAGGTGGCGGCGGTCTTGACGTTGACCTTGCAGCCGCTGTCCTGCTCGAAGCGGGTCACCCAGTCGTAGCTCTTGTCGCTCTCGCCGCGCTCGATGTAGCCGGGCCAGGCGATGATATCGAGCTGGCCTTCGCCCTGGCCCAGGGCCTTGAGCGGTTCGGCGGCGTTGATCGCGGTGCTGGCGAGCAGAGCGGTGGTCAGTGCGCTGAGCACTGCGGTTTTGTGCGCTGACATCATGAATCCCTCTTTCTTGGACGAGTTGTTCGGGGCAGTGAAATGTCGTCGGCGCAACCGCCGAGCTGGAGTCAGTCTAGTTGTTGTCCGTGGCGCGCCATGATGTGACGCACCACGCTGTAATCCTGCAGCGAGTCGCTGGACAGGTCCTTGCCGTAGCCTGAGCGTTTGAGCCCGCCGTGGGGCATTTCGCTGGCCAGCATGAAGTGGGTGTTGATCCAGGTGCAGCCGTATTGCAGACGGGCCGCCACCTGCATGGCCTTGTCCAGGTTCTGCGTCCACACCGAGCTGGCCAGCCCGTATTCGGAGTCGTTGGCCCAGTCCACGGCCTGGCTGAGCTGTTCGAAACGGGTCACCGTAACCACCGGGCCGAACACTTCGCGCTGGACGATCTCATCGATCTGCCGGCAGCCGGCGAGCAGGGTCGGCTGATAGTAGAAGCCGGCGCCGGAATGCACGGCCGCGCCGGTGACCCGTTCGATGTGCGGCTGGCCGAGGGCGCGTTCGACGAAACTCGCTACCCGGTCGCGCTGGCGGGCGCTGATCAGCGGGCCGATCTCGTTGTCGGCGTCTTTCTTGCGCGCAAAACGGATACCGGAAACGGCATCGCCCAACTCGGCCACCAGGCGATCATGAATGCCTTTCTCGGCGTAGATACGGCAGGCCGCGGTGCAGTCCTGGCCGGCGTTGTAGTAACCGTGGGTGCGGATGCCTTCTACCACTGCGTCGAGGTCGGCGTCGTTGCAGACGATCACCGGCGCCTTGCCGCCCAATTCCAGGTGGGTGCGTTTCAGTGTGCGCGAGGCGGCCTGAAGAATCTTCTGGCCGGTGACGATATCGCCGGTCAGCGACACCATGCGCACCCTGGGATGGCCGACGAGGTGGCTGCCGACGCCTTCGCCGCCGCCGCAGACGATGTTGAGCACGCCAGCCGGCAGTATCTGCGCGAGGTGTGGCGCCAGGGCGAGAATCGACAACGGCGTGTGTTCGGACGGTTTGAACACCAGCGTGTTGCCAGCGGCGAGGGCCGGCGCGATCTTCCAGGCCGCCATCATCAGCGGATAGTTCCAGGGCGCGATGGAGGCGACCACGCCGACCGGGTCGCGGCGTACCATGCTGGTGTGGCCGGGTACGTATTCGCCGGCCAACTGGCCCGTCTGGCAACGCACCGCACCGGCGAAGAAGCGGAATACATCGGCGGTCGCGGGGATGTCGTCCTGGCGAGCCAGGTGCAAGGGTTTGCCGCAGTTCAGCGACTCCAGGCGGGCGAGCAGATCGGCGTTCGCCTCGATGCTGTCGGCGATGGCCAGCAGGGCCGTGGCGCGTTGTGCCGGCGTGGTGCGCGACCAGCCGCAGAATGCGCGTTGTGACGCCTGTACCGCAGCTTCAACCTGATCCACGGAGGCTTCGGCGACGCTGCCCAGCAATTCGCCGCTGGCCGGGTTGATGATCGACTCGGCAACGCCCTCGCCGTTGACCAGTTGGCCGTCGATCAGCAGGGCATCATGCAGGGTGGGGAGGCTTGCGGACATGTTCGGACTTCTTCTTTTTCTCGTCTCGGTTGGCATGGCGACTCCTGATCGACTCGGAGTGCCTGCGTCCATACGAAACGAGACTAGATTCCGACGCCGAGCGATACAAATTCTAAATATCAAAAGCAGCGTTCGATTAAATCGAAACCTTGCGGTTTGCCGGTTGTTCCCGCGCGAGGGTCAGGAAGGGATCGACCAAGGCCGGTCTTGCGCTGCCACGGCGCCAGGCCAGGCCCACATCCAGCGGCTCGCCGAGATCGGCCAATGGGCGTGCCTCGATGATGTCGCCTTCCAGCGACCAGGGGCGGTAGGTCATGTCCGGCTGGATCGAAACGCCCAGGCCGGCCGCGACCAGGCTGCGCACCGCTTCCACCGAGGCGGTGCGCAACGTCACCTGTGGCGTCAGGCCGGCACGGCTCCAGATGCGCTGGGTGTGTAGGCCCATTTCGTCGGCATTCAGCTGGATCAGCGGCTCGCTGGCGACGTCAGCCAGGCTGATGCTGTCGCGCTCCAGCAACGGATGGCGTGCCGGTAGCCACAGGCGGTGCGGCGAGTGGGTCAGTACCTCGGTCTGGAGGGCGTGACGGTCTTCAAGATTGGAAAGGATCAGCACACCGACGTCGATTTCACCGGAAACCAGCAAGTGCTCGATATACGGTCGCTCGTCCTCGACCACGCGGGTGCGCACGTTGGGATAGGCGCGCTGGAAGCGGGTGATCAGGTCGGCCAGGTAATAGCCGGCCACCAGGCTGGTGACACCGATGGTGAGCTGGCCTTCGACTTGATCGGTGCTCTGCTGCAGGCTGCGCTTGGCGTTGTCCACGGTGGCCAGGATCAAGTGCGCCTGGCGCAGGAACTGGTGCCCCTGGTGGGTCAGGCTCATGCCTTTGGCGTGGCGATTGAACAGGCTGACGCCGATTTCTTCTTCCAACTGCTGGATCGCCTGGGTCAGCGTCGATTGGGAAATGAACACCGCTTGAGCGGCCGCGGAGATCGATCCGGTTTCCGCCACGGCGATGAAATGACGGATCTGGCGCAGGGTCATCATAGGAAGGCGCTCGTCGAAGGATGAGCGTTAGCTTATATCGAATGATGAAAAGGGCTTTCAAAATATTGGAACGGTAGACCCGGCGGCTCGCCGTGATCAGGAGACCCAAGGAATGCAACGAACCTGGATGTTCGCACCCTGGGCGCGGTAAGCGGGCCTGCCGAGTATCAGGCCGTAAATAGCAGCGCGATCAGTTCTGCGCACGTTGCTTGGTGGCGTCCAGCTCGGTCTTCTTGCCGGTGGTGATCTCGGTGATCTGCGCGGACTTGGCGATGGCGCGGTCGAAGGCATCGGTCATAGCGGCGATGGCTTCGATATCGCTGCCCTTGAGGCCGCCTTCGGCTGCCCACTCGAAGTTCCAGGTGCCGGAAAGACCATCGGCGCCGGCGACGTCGTGGGTCTCGATGGCGGTGAATACGTCCTGGTGAGTGACCATGTACGCGGCGGCGGCCGATACCTCGGCCGGCACCTGCGACGGGTTCTGCGCCAGTTGCTGGAGTTCCTTGGCGTCGATGGCGGACTTGCCTTTCTGTTTCAGGTAGTCGGCGATGATCTTGCTGGACTTGGCGATATCCAGTTTCGCGTCGAACGCCGCGGGGTTCTGGACCGGGACTGCGGTATTGCCGAGTGAGGCGACAGTAGACATCCTTGCTCTCCTTGTTGAGGGGTAGGTCCTGGCATCATCGGCCGACTGCATGACATGTACGTGAAGGTTTGCTGCCCGATACAAGGGCGATGGCTTTGAGCCTCCTGCAATAACTCCGTCATCCAGGCTCTGCATAGTCATGGCCCGGCAAGCTCGTCGTGGCTTCTGGCGAGGTCGCCGAACGAGCGCTGCCAGGGCATCCCTGGTAATTCACTTCAGCGAAGGCCGATGAGCGACAGGAGCGAAGAGAAGTCCCAGCCAGCCTCCGACAAGAAGCTGCGCGAGGCCCGCAAGAAAGGCCAGTTGTCGAAGAGCCAGGATATGGTTACCGGCATGCTGATGCTGGTCTGTACCCTGTGCGTGGCCTGGCTGGCGGGCGATATCGAGGCGCGTGTGCGCAGCTTCCTGTTCCTGGTCGGACGCCTCTATGTAGAACCTTTCGCGACGATCTGGCCGCAATTGCGGGGCGAGGCCGTGGGCTTGCTGCTGGTTTCGTGCCTGCCGATCCTGGCGGTTACCGTGGTCACGGTGATCCTCACCAACATCGCCATCATGCGTGGCATGGTCTTCAGCGCCGAGCCGATCAAGCCGGAGCCCAGGCACATCAACCCGGTGGAGGGGCTCAAACGCATGTTCTCGATGCGCAGTGTCACCGAGTTCCTCAAGACCCTGTTCAAGGTCGGCAGCGTTTCGGTGGCCTTCGTCATCGTCTACCGCAGCGGTCTGCAGAGCCTGCTGGAGGCTTCGCGCTGTGGCCTGGGTTGCCTGCATTCGTCCTTTTCCAGCCTGCTGACACCGTTGCTGGTCACCGCCGTGCTGGCCTTCCTGATCGTTGGCGCCATCGACCTGCTGGTGCAGCGCTGGTTGTTCGAGCGCGACATGCGCATGACCAAGAGCGAGCAGAAGCGCGAGCACAAGGACAGCGAAGGCGATCCGCTGATCAAGCGCGAGCGACGCAAGCTGCGCCAGGAGATGCAGCGCTCCACGACGCGGATCGGTGTCGAGCA
Source organism: Pseudomonas sp. LRF_L74 (assembly GCF_965644255.1). NCBI lineage: Bacteria > Pseudomonadati > Pseudomonadota > Gammaproteobacteria > Pseudomonadales > Pseudomonadaceae > Pseudomonas > Pseudomonas sp. LRF_L74. Next base: position 587,926 of record NZ_CBFFRH010000002.1, read on the forward strand.
GGCCACCTTCGTCATCGGTCGTGCCGGCGGCTGGGCCGTGGGCCTGTGCTACGAGCGCGGCAAGACGCCAGTGCCGGTGGTGGTCTGCCGTGCGTCACCCGAGCAGTCCGCTGCGATGCTGGCCAGGGCCAACGAACTGGGCTTGCCGCAATCCCAGGATGCTGAGTTGGCAGAGGGTATTGCCCAGCGCGCACCGGCCGGCAGCCCGCTGCCTGATCGCTATTTCCAGCGCGTCGCCGACATTCTGGTGGCGGCGCGGCTGATCTGAATGCCAAGCGACCGGTTCGTCATGGGCGCGCTGGTCCGTTCATGGCTATCTGTGTTGTTTCGTATCTAGGAGTCTCGATAAAACATGGTTTTCGTGAACCTTTCGTACAAATAAGACAAAAACCCGTCTCTCACCTTCGACTCGCCATTAAAACGTCACGTTCGCCGGGCAACCTGAAACTACCGAAGACAAGGTTGCCGCAAGGTCCTCGCTTCGGTCGTTGTGCAGCGTTTGCAGCCGTGTAGTCGCTCGTTTGCGCATGTCTATTTATCCCCTCAAAGGAGACATTGATATGAGTGAAGTATCTTCCGCCACCAGCAGCAGCTCCGACGCCGCAATCGCCAAGATGGAAGCTGCCTTCGACGCGGCCATCGAGAAGTCGGCCAAGATCACCGAGATCACCACCGAGAAGAAGACTGAGCTCGACGCCACCAAACAGCGTCCTCAGAACTGATTCGCGGCGAGGCGACGCTTCGGCGTCGCCTCTTCGTTCCATCCCGAATTCTCCTCACGCAGCCTCGCTACGGGTCGTTCCGATGGCCCTGGCTTCGTGATGCTTCTGCCAGGGTTCCGAATCGATGACTGCTTCCCTCCGAACCGGGCTGGTGCCGTTGGCGATGCCGCGCCTGCTCGTCGTGGCCGGGGTCCACGCCGGGGCATCGTTGCCCATCGACCAGCCCGAGTGGCACGTGGGTTCGAGCACCGAATGCGACGTGGTACTGAGCGATCCAGGCCTTGCCGCGCGGCATTTCCGGATCTGTCTCGGCAAGCGGCATGCGGTCACCCTCGAAGCCACGGGGGGCGACCTGTGGGTCGATGAGGTCGAAGTCGCTCGGGGCAGCGGCTACCGTGCGCACCTGCCGGTGCGTGTGCGCGTCGCCGACATGATCATCGAATTGCAAGGGCCCGCGCAGCGCGGCCGCCTACCATTGCGTTTGCCGCCGCTGGCCGCCTGGTTCAAGGGCAACGCGGCGGTCGTGGGCGCTGGCGTAGTCGTTGCCTGTCTGCTGGCGTATCCCTTCATCGGCATGCGCGAGGCGGATGCTTCCGCTTCCGTGCAAGCCATGCTGACAGCGCCTGTCGCCATGGCCGACAACACTGCGCCAGAGAACGCCGCCCAGGCACTCAGGGGCCACCTCGATCAAGCCGGCCTGCAGCATCTGCAACTCGACGCCCAGGGCAGTTACCTGCAGGTCAGTGGCGAGGTGGGTGTGCGTGAAATGGAACAGTGGCGCGCCACCCAGCGCTGGTTCGACGAAACCTACGGACGCACCCACCTGCTGCACGGCGCGGTCAGCCTGCGTAGCGCTCCCGCCGCGCCACGCGTACGTTTCCAGGCGGTCTGGAACGGCGACAAACCTTACGTGATCGGCGAGCGTGGCCAGCGCCTGTATCCAGGGGCGGCGCTCAGTGACGGCTGGCTGCTGGAACGCATCGAGGCCGAGCGGATCATTCTTGCCCGTGACGGCCAGGAGTTCAGCCTGACGTTATGAAGCCGATCGAGACCAATCTCCCGTGAGGGTCGAATCGCACGGCGGCGCGCGGCGCCTGCAGCCCGAAGGGCCTGCCCAGGCCGAGGGCGTCCGGCGCCTGGTTCCTGCCACCGAAGGGGCCGTGCGCGAGTCGTTCGAGCGGGCCATCCGCGCGCGTCGTTTCGTCGATGCGCGGGCGATCCTGCGCGAGATCCAGGACGCCACGCAGCCCCATCTGGAAGACGCCTCGATCCTCGGCAACGCCCGTTCGATGGAAATCCTCGAATACCTGATCGATGAGGTGTTGCCATTTCTCGGCCACGACCAGGACACCGCCGCTGTGCTCGCGCGCCTGCTGGGCGAGGAGTTGCAGCAGCAGGGCGAACTGCTGCTCCTGATGCAGCCTGAAGTGGAGGTCGAGCATGGCGCGCTCTGAGCAGGACGCGGCCCGCTGGCTGCAGGTCAAGGGCGATCTCTATTCGCGCGCAGGCCAGCCCCGCCGTGGCCTGGCCTTGCTGCTGCTGGCCACGCAACTGGCACCGGCCGACGCCGGCATCATGCGCACCCTGATCGGCAGTTTTCTCGCCAGCGGCGATGGCCGTCGTGCCTTGCTTGGCCTGGAACGGCTGGGCCAGTTGGAAAGCGAACAACACGATCACCTGCTGCTGCGTAGCCGTGCCTTCTGGTTGCTGGGCGAGCGGCAACAGGCACGGGACTGCCTGCGCAGCTATCTGAAGAGGAGGGCGCAAGCGTGACGCTGACCCCGTTGAACCGCCTGGCCAGCCTGGCGGCCCGCAGCAGTGGCGTGGTCGTCGCGGCCTTCATGATCATGGCAGTGATCATGATGATCATCCCGTTGCCCACGGCGCTGCTCGATGTGCTGATCGGGCTGAACATTTCCTTCGGCGTGCTGGTGCTGTTCGTCGCGTTCTACCTGGCGCGGGCCGTGGATTTCTCGGCGCTGCCGCCGGTGATCCTGCTCAGTACGCTGTTTCGCCTGGCCCTGTCCATCGCCACCACCCGCCTGATCCTGCTCGACGGCGATGCCGGCGAGATCGTCGCCGCCTTCGGTGATTTCGTCATCGCCGGCGAGGTGGTGATCGGTCTGGTGGTGTTCCTGATCATCACCGTGGCCCAGTTCCTGGTGATCACCAAGGGCGCCGAGCGGGTGGCCGAGGTGGCGGCGCGTTTTACCCTCGATGCCATGCCCGGCAAGCAGATGAGCATCGACAACGACCTGCGCAACGGCGACATCGACCAGGTCGAGGCGCGCAGGCGCCGTTCGCTGCTGGAGCGCGAAAGCCAGTTGTACGGCGCCATGGATGGGGCGATGAAGTTCGTCAAGGGGGACGCCATCGCTGGCCTGGTGATCCTCTTCGTCAACCTGTTCGGCGGCCTGCTGATCGGCATGCTCAAGCGTGACATGGCATTTGCCGATGCGGTGCATGCCTATTCGCTGCTCACCGTTGGCGATGGCCTGATCGCGCAGATTCCAGCGCTGTTGATCGCCGTGGCTGCCGGTACCGTGGTTACCCGCGTGGCTTCGGATGATCGGCGCGACCTGGGTACGGAAATCGTCAGCCAGCTCGGCGCCAATCACCAGGCCCTGGCCGTGACGGCGGCGGTGCTGTGCATCATCGCCTTCATCCCTGGCTTTCCCAGCGCCGTGTTTCTGCTCATCGGCACGGCGCTGGCGGTTGCTGCCTACCTGCTTGGCCGCAAGCACGACCGCCTTGCAGACGCTCCGGTTGCGCTGCACGAGGACCTGCAGGACGCGACCGTGGTGGCGCCCGAGGCGCAGCGCGACAGCGGCGACCTCGACTGCCGGGTGACGTTGTGGATCAGCGAGGCGCTGCACGAGTGCACTGCGCTGGCACGCCTGCGCCAGGAAGCCGAGCAGGCGCGGGCACGGGTGATGGACGAGCTGGGCATCGACCTGCCACGGGTCGGCGTGCGGGTCGATCCAGCCGCCAGCGAGGGGCGCTTCGGTGTCGATATCGAGGGGGTGCCGGTATGCGAAGTCGCGGTGCCCGCCCAGCATCTGTGCGTCCTGGATGACCTGTCGACCTTGCAGATGCTGCAAATCGACAGCGACGAAGGCGGTGCCCTGGACGGTCGCCAGCCATCGCTCTGGGTCGAGGAGGGGCAACGTACCAGGCTGGAGGCGGCCGGTGTGGTCTTCCAGGAGCCGCTGACGGTGATGGGCGCTTACCTGGCCCGTACGCTCAGCCGGTATGCCGCCGAATTCACCGGCATTCAGGAAACCCGGCAGTTGCTGGCGCGCATGGAGAGCGAATACGCCGACCTGGTCAAGGAGGCGCAGCGCAGCAACTCACTGCAGAAAATCTCCGAGGTGTTCCGCCGCCTGCTCGATGAAGGGATTTCCCTGCGCAATATGCGCGCCTTGCTGGAAACCTTCGTCGAATGCGGCCCGCGCGAGCTGGAGGTGCATGTGCTCAGCGAGCACGCCCGGGCTGCGCTGAGCCGGCACATCTGCCATCGCCATGCCGATTCCAACCGCATGATCGCAGCCTTTACCCTTTCCCGGCCGCTGGAGGAAGCGATCCGCCAGGCCTTGCGTCGATCCACCGGGAGCCTGGCGTTGCCGGAAGGACTTACCCGCGGCCTGGTTGGCCAGTTGCAGAACCACTACAACGAAATCCAGGGCGGTGTGGCGGCGGTGGTGATGTGCTCGCCGGATATCCGCCGCTACGTTCGCCAGTTGCTGGTGCGCCACGAACTGGAGGTGCCGGTGCTCTGCTATCAGGACCTGTCCCGCGAATACAGCGTGCAACCGCTGGCGAGCATCGAACCGTCGGCGGGCTATCGCGCCGTTGCCGAGCGCACCACCACGGCCATTGCGGCCGCGTCATGAGCCTCGTTTCAGGAGTCGCTGTGAGGATAAGGAAGCTGCATGCCTGGGCGCTTGGCCTGGTGCTGTTGTCGGGCCTGAGTGCCGCCGAGGAGGTGACCATCGACATGGGCAGCCGCCAGCGTGTGGCCTTGGTCCAGGGTGAGGGCAGGGTGTTGCGCTTCGCCACGCCCGTCGAGTCGCTGCTGGTCGCGGACCCGAGCGTCGCCGATGTGCGCGTGGTCTCCCGAGGCGTGGCCTATGTCTACGGCAAGGCCACGGGCGCTACCAACCTGGTGGCCCTGGGCGACGACCAGCAGCCCCGTGGTTCGGTGCATCTGGACGTCACGCCATCGTTGAATGGCGTCGAGGCCGCTGGCGTGGTGCCGGGCATGGCCGGGCGCAGCCCGCTGGCGTTCGGCCAGGTCGATGACGTGGCGCAGGCCACGCGCCTGAGCGCCAGCCTCGACAGCCAGTCGACGCCAGCGTCGCCGGCCACCAACCTGGCAACCTACAGCGGCACGCCGCAGGTGAATATCCGTGTGCGCTTCGCCGAGGTTTCGCGGCAGAAGTTGCTGAGCTATGGCGTCAACTGGAACGCCCTGGTCAATACCGGCAACTTCTCCTTCGGCTTGATCAGCGGCGGGCCGCTGTCCCAGGCGGCCAGCAGCGGCGCGACCAACCTGGTTTCAGCGGGCTTTGCCAGCGGCAGCGCGAATATCGACGTGTTGCTCGACGCCTTGCAAAGCAACGGTATCCTGGAGGTGCTGGCCGAACCCAATATCACGGCCACCACCGGCAAGACCGCGAGCTTCCTGGCCGGTGGCGAGATTCCCGTGCCGGTGCCGGTCAACCGTGATCTGGTCGGCATCGAATACAAGCACTACGGCGTCTCGCTGATGTTCACGCCGACCCTGCTCCCAGGCCGGCGCATCGCCTTGCAGGTCCGTCCGGAAGTCAGTTCGCTGGCCGGCAGCACATCGGTCGACGTATTGGGCATCAGCGTACCGGCGTTCCAGGTGCGCCGTGCCGACACCAGTGTCGAGGTCGGCAGTGGCCAGACCTTCGCCATCGCCGGCCTGTTCCAGCGTGACAACAGCCAGGACCTGGACAAGCTGCCGCTGCTCGGTGACGTGCCGGTGCTTGGCGCGCTGTTCCGTTCCAAGCGCTTCCAGCAGAACGAGACCGAACTGGTGATCCTGATCACGCCGTACCTGGTGCAACCGACCCGCGAGCGCAACCTGGCGACACCGCTGGATGGCGAAGACGACAACCCCGCCTGGCGCATCGCCCGGTCCGGCCATGGCCTCAATCAATCGGAGTTCGGTTTCAATGTGGACTGATCGAATCCTCGGGGCGACGCTGGCAGCGGCCATGCTCCTGCTCGGCGGATGTGAAACCGAACTGCGCCAGCCGGCGTATTCGCCGCACTATCAGGTCAACCTGGGCCGTCATTCGCCGTTTGCCGATGCCTGCCTGGAGCGGGCGGGAGAGGGCGCCTCGGCGCAGCTACCACCGGGTTGCGCCAATGCGCTGAACCTGATGCGCATGGTAGAGCGCTCCTCTGAGTTGCAGCAGGGCACCGAACCTGCACCGGCCATGGCCGCTCCAGTGGGGCATGCGCTGCAGCGCTACCTCGACCCCGACGCCCCTGACGAGCAGAAGCGCCGCGAATGGGCGGAGCAGGATGCCTCGGCTGGGAGTTCGGGGCGCTAGCCGACAGCTACGTCAAGGCCGCGACAGCGCCAGTTGCCGGCGAACGTGCCCGGGGTGCGAGAGTTGTGCCATGTGGCGTGGCGGGGCTCGCGGCCAGCCCCAGCGTGCGACGATATCGGGCATTACGATTTTTTCACATTCCGCGGACATGCTTTTCACAAGACACGGCATATCGTTCACCCATCGGCTCCCCATCCGATGCTCCTATTGGTGTTTAGTTATTCAGCCCGCCTCGTGCGGGCTTTTCTTTGCCTGCAGGTAAGCGAAGATCGCGCCTGGCGCGCATGTCCGGAGGCTTCTGATCGACTGAAATGGCTGGTAGCGGCGACCGATACTAAGCTTTCGCTTGTGTCGTGGCGCTGGAGTCGGCAGCGGCCCTCTGATCAGTCGAGGTCATTTTGCAATCAGCCCCCGAGCCCCTCAACGAAACCGCCCGAATAAGCTTTCTCGAGCGCCTGCGTATCCTCGATACGCCTCCAGAGGAAGCCTTCGACAGGATCACCCGGGTGGCCGCTTCGTTGCTGGATGCCCCCATGGCCCTGGTTTCCCTGGTGGACTGCAATCGCCAGTGGTTCAAGTCGGCCGTGGGGCTCTCGGCGACGGAAATGCCACGTGACCTCGCGTTCTGTGCCCATGCCCTGAATGCCGAAGATGCCCTGGTGGTAGCGGACACATTGGCTGACGAGCGATTCTTCGACAACCCGGTCGTCACCGGTCCGCCCCATGTCAGGTTCTATGCGGGCATCCCCTTGCGCTTCGCCAACGGCTTGACCATCGGCACGCTGTGCGTCATCGATACCCGACCGAGGCAAATAAGCCGCGCTCAACTGGACGCTCTCAAGGATCTCGCCCGCATCGTGGAGGCGGAGATTACCCAGCGCAACCTGGTCAGCGACGCCGCCAGCCTGCATCAGGAAGAGCGCAAGGCCAGGCTGCTGAGCGACAGCCAGTTCCAGACAGTGTTCCAGCAAACCCCCACCGGCAAGGCGATCGTTGGCCTGGACGGGCGCTTCATCGAGGTCAATTCCAAGCTGTGCGCGATTACCGGGTATCGCCGGGAGGAACTAATCGAGCGCACCTTCCAGCAGATCACCTACCCCGAGGACCTGGATCGTGACCTGGAACTGCTTGATGAACTGATCAGGGACAAGCGCCAGAGCTACATGCTCGAGAAGCGCTACCTGCGCAGCTCCGGCGAACTGATCTGGGTAGAAATCAGCGTGGCGGCGATAAGGGACGAACAGCGAAAGCCGCTGCACTATGTCGCGGTGGTGATCGATATCTCGGAGCGCAAGAGGGCCGAGGATGTGATGCGCGATTATCAGGAAACCCTGGAGCGCCAGGTTTCCGAGCGTACGCTGCAACTGGCGGAAAACCAGCAAACGCTGCAGTCCATTGCGGACAACCTTCCCGTCCTGATCGCCCACATAGGGCCGGACCTGCGCTACCGCTTCAACAATGAGATGTACCGTGACCTGCTGGGCGTCGCCCCGCGGGAGCTGAAAGGCAAGAAGGTTTCCGAGGCCCTGCGTGCGGATGTCTATGCGCGGCTGCTGCCGTACTTCGAAGAGGCTTTGAGCGGCAAGCGAGTGACCGTGGACAACATCCAGTATCACCCGAACGATCCGCGAGTCTGGAGTGCGACCTATGCACCGGATATCCGCCACGGCAAGGTCGAAGGCTTCTTCGTGATGTCGCAGGACGTCACCGAACGCAAGACGACGGAGAAAGCGCTGCTCGACAGGGCCGCGCTCGACTCGCTCACCGGGCTGCCCAACCGCGCGACGTTGCATGTGCGCATGCAAGAGGAAATGGATGCCGGCAAGCCATTCTGTATCTTCTTCCTCGACCTCGATGGCTTCAAATCGGTCAACGACGAACATGGCCACGAAGCGGGCGATGACCTGCTGATCGCCGCCAGCAAGCGGATGAAGGCCTCCGTTCGTGCCAACGACCTGGTGAGCCGCCTCGCAGGCGATGAATTCGTGATAATCGCGCCATCCCTGGAGTCGACGGAAGCCGCGCAGAGGCTCGGCGAAACGCTCTGCCAGGCCATGGCCCAACCCTTTGCCATCAACGGCAAGGCAGAGGTCAAGGTCGGTGTGAGTGTGGGGATTGCCTTCAACCAGCCGTCGGAGCAATTGACCATCGACGCCGTTCTGGCCAAGGCCGACCAGGCGATGTACGAGGCCAAGCGCAAAGGCCGCAGCACTTACCACTTCGCGATTTGAGGGCGCCCGGCCTGCCCAGGGCAGGGGGCGTAGATGCATTTCCGCTGACCCCCGTTCCGGTCCTGCAGCGCCCAGAAACGCGAAAGCCCCGAGACCGGGGCTTTCAACGTATTCAATATGGCGGAGGCGGTGAGATTCGAACTCACGGATAGTTGCCCATCGGCGGTTTTCAAGACCGCTGCCTTCAACCACTCGGCCACACCTCCATACTTGCGGGCGGCATATTACTTGAATGCAACACACTGTCAAACTCTTGTAGCTTGACGATCAGATGCCTCTGTTATCATCCATAGCCATTATCAGCACGAAACCGGTTCCCAGGAGTGATGCCATGAAAGAGCGAGATTATGCTTACCTACCGGCGCAGGTCGACCAGCAGGAGACCAGCAAGGTTTTGCGCAACACCTACGGGCTGTTGGCTCTGACGCTCGCTTTCAGCGGTATCGTGGCGTTCGTCTCGCAACAGATGAACCTGCCCTATCCAGGCATCATCGTCATGCTGGTCGGTTTCTACGGCCTGTTCTTCGCCACCATGAAGCTGCGCAACTCCGGCTGGGGACTGGTGACCACTTTCGCCCTGACCGGCCTGCTCGGCTACACGCTCGGCCCGATCCTCAACCGCTACCTGAGCATGAGCAACGGCGCGGAGGTCATCACTTCGGCCTTCGCCATGACTGCGCTGGTGTTCTTTGGCCTGTCCGCCTATGTGCTGACGACCCGCAAGGACATGAGCTTCCTGTCAGGCTTCATCGTCGCGGGCTTCTTCGTGTTGCTCGGCGCCACCCTGGTAGGCCTGTTCGCCAATATCAGCGGCCTGCAACTGGCGATCAGCGCCGGCTTCGTCCTGTTCTCGTCGGCCTGCATCCTGTTCCAGACCAGTGCCATCATCCATGGCGGCGAGCGCAACTACATCATGGCGACCATCAGCCTGTACGTTTCCATCTACAACCTGTTCGTCAGCCTGCTGCAAATCTTCGGAATCATGAGCAACGACGACTGATACAGCCGTCGCTTGTATGTCCCTTGGCCTGCCGTGGCAGGCCACTCCCCGTAGGGTCTGTTGAGGTTTCGTCGTGCGCCGAAACGTCAACAGAGCCTAGTCAAAGGATCGCCGGCTCCCATAGACGCCACTGCCTGGCAAGCGCTCGCGGTCGTGGGGACGTTCGAAATCCTGGGCCGGGCCGGCCGGGACGATGCCATTGGGATTGATGGTCTTGTGGCTGAGGTAGTAGTGGTTCTGGATGTGCTGCATGTCCACGGTGTCCCGCACGCCAGGCCATTGATAGAGCTCACGCAGCCAGTTCGACAGATTCGGGTAGTCCTCCAGGCGCTTGAGGTTGCACTTGAAGTGGCCGTGGTAGACGGCGTCGAAGCGCACCAGGGTGGTGAACAGGCGGATATCGGCCTCGGTCAACCATTCCCCCGCCAGGTAGCGGCGTGAGTCGAGGCGCTGCTCCAGCCAGTCCAGCTCGGCGAACACTTCGTTGAACGCTTCTTCATAGGCATCCTGGCGAGTGGCGAAGCCGGCGCGATAGACGCCGTTGTTCACGCGTGGATAGATGCGCGCATTGAGCGCGTCGATTTCGCTCAGCAAGTGTCGGGGCGCCAGGTCCAGGCTGTTGCCGGTCAGGTCATCGAATGCGCTGTTGAACAGGCGGATGATTTCCGAGGATTCGTTGTTGACGATGCGCTGGGTCCGGGTATCCCACAGCACGGGCACCGTGACGCGCCCGCTGTAATGGGGATCGTCACGGGTATAGCGCTGATGCAGGTAGGTCAGGCCGTCCAGCCTGTCGCCGGTGGAGCCGTTCAGCTTGTCGAAGCTCCAGCCATGTTCGAGCATCAGCCAACTGACCACGGAAACGTCGATCAGCGCTTCCAGACCTTTGAGTTTGCGCAGGATCAGGGTGCGATGGGCCCATGGGCAGGCCAGTGAGACGTAGAGATGGTAACGACCGGCTTCCGGTTTGAATTCGCCGTCGGCACTGATCGCACTGCGGCGCTGGGCATCTTCACGCTTGAAGCGGCCGTCGCGGGACTCGTACCACCTGTCCTGCCATTTACCCTCCACCAGCAAGCCCATGCTCGTCACTCCGTGCTGTTTGTTCGGTTTGGCGTGAGTGTGCGTGGCTGGCGTTCGATGAGGAAGCGAAAAGCCTTGAGGCCAACTATCAATCAAATCGATGGCTGGCGGTCGGCCCAGATGCTGCGGGCGTTCTCCAACGCCTGTTCACGCTCCATGCCTTGCGCCCTGAGCGCGAGGGCGATGGTCGACAGGATCGCCAGCTCGCCATAAGCGTCATGCGCCGCCCCAGACCAGACTGCTACCAGGTGCTCGGGTTCGAGGGATAGCGGTTTGACGTGTCGTTGTGCCGACAGCGCCGGCCACTCTTCGTCCCAGTTTTCCCCGCCGGCGGTGCCGTACAGATGGCTGCTGCCATCGGGATTGACCTCGATCTCGCCGCCTTCGCCCTTGATCACGATGGCGGTGTCGCTGAGCAGGCGACTGGCTTCCCGGTGTACCGCCTGGTAGCCGGGGTGAAAGATGCTCTGCATGATGCATTGCGCCCCGAGCGGGTTGAGCAGGCGGGCCAGGGAGTGGATCGGCGAGCGCAGGCCGAGGGTGTTGCGCAGGTCGATCATCCTTTGCAGCAAGGGTGCCCAGGTGCCCAGTGGCGAGAATGCCAGGTTGTGCGTATCCAGGGCCTTGCCGACTTCATCCCAGGACTGGCACAGCGGAATCTCCAGGCTGCCCAGCAGTTGTTCGGTATACAGGCGGCCCGCCGTATGGGCGCCGCCACCATGCAGGTGGATACGCACACCGCTGGCGGCGAGCGCCTTGATGGCCAGGAGGAACCAGGGCAGGTGGCGCTTCTTGCCGGCGTAGCTCGGCCAGTCCAGGTCTACCGCGATAGGCGGGGCATCCAGGCGTTCGCGCAGAGCTTCGGTGAAGCCGGCCAGTTCCTCGGCGGATTCTTCCTTGTGCCGCAGCAGCATCAGGAAGGCGCCCAACTGGGTGTCTTCGACCTTGCCGTCGAGCAGCATGCCCATGGCTTCACGGGCTTCTTCACGGGTCATGTCGCGGGCGCCGCGCTTGCCTTTGCCGAGGATGCGCACGAAGGCGGCGAAGGGGTGTTCCGCTGGGGTTACGAGATTCATAGGCAATTGGTCGGTTTGGGCAGGCCCGCCAGCTTCGCAGCCAGTTTGGCGGGGGTGCCATTGAAGAGGCGGTTGAGGTGCTGGCTGTTGCCCTTGTCGGGGCCTAGCTTGAGCGCCACGTACTTGACCAGCGGACGGGTCGCCGGGGACAACTGGAATTCGTCGTAGAACGCGCGCAGCAGTTCGATGATCTGCCAGTGCTCGGCGGTCAGTTGCAGCGGCTCGCGTTGGGCCAGGGCTTCGGCCGTTTCGACGCTCCAGTCGCTCAGTTCGAGCAGGTAGCCGTCCTGGTCCAGGGCGACCTGTCGGCCGTTGACATCGAGGGCATTCATAGCCAGCTGTTGACCTTGTCGTAGTGGCCGCACAGAGCGACGAAGGCCGGGTAGTCGATGGCGATGACCGTCTCCGATGCTGTGATGTTCCGGGCCTGCAGATCTTCGGCCAGGGCGTGGACCGGTATGGGCAACGCCAGCAGTGCCTGCGCTGGCGCTGTTCCAGGTTGCAGGGCATAGACCGCATCGCCGGTCAGCAACAAACCGTCGTGGGCGCCGAGCAGCCTGAGGCACGAGGCGAAGCGCTCGTCGCCGAAGGGGGAGTGGGAAAGCATGTGCAAGGTGGCCATCAGAGGGTAATCGCCTGATCGTAACGGTCGATGAGTGCGGCGATGTCGGCGCTGGCGAGCGTCTTCACTGGCAGAGCGAGGGCAGTACCGACCAGGCCGCGCTGCGCGAGGCTGTGTTCACAGGCATACAGCGATTCGACACCGAACATCGGCAGGGCCTGCAGGTTGGCCATGAGGTCTTTCTGCTCCAGGCTGGCCGCGTTTTGCTCGCCGACGAGCTGGAACACGCCGTCGTCGAGAAACAGCAGGCCCAGCGGCAGGTCGAAGGCACCGCCAGCCAGGGCGATGTCCAGGGCTTCGCGGGCACTCGGACCGGCCCAGGGCGCCTGGCGACTGATGATCAGTAATGAACGGCTCATGCCTGGCCTCCGAAACAGATCAGGCGGTCGGCAAGCTGATTGGCTTCGTGCAACTGGCCAAGTCCCGACAGTGTCCAGGGCGCCTGAACGTTGGCCGCCGGGCGCTGGTAACGCGCCGCTTCATCCGCGTCGAGCACGCCACGCTTGAGCGCCGCGGCGATACACACCACGGCGTCGAGGCGATTCGCTTCGATGAAGGCTCGCCACTCGGCTGCCACATCCAGCGTGCCTTGTTCGCTCACGGTATTGCCCGAGGCGTTGTGCACGCCGTCCTGGTAGAAGAACAGGCGTACGAGCTCGTGCCCGCCGGCCAGGGCGGCCTGAGCGAAGCGCAACGCGCGCCGCGAGGCGGGCGCATGGGGAGGCGCGAAGAGGGCGATGGCGAATTTCATGGTCGGTCCGGCTTGCAGGAGCGGCCATGATAAAGCCTTTCCCGCGCGTCGCAAAAACTCCCGGCCCTGATGGCGTAAACGGCGGTTGACAGGTTCGGCCAGGATTGAGCACCATCCCGATCCTGAACTTCGCAACGGAAACCTCATGTTCCCCAGCCTCGACCACTCGCCATCGCTTGCGGGCCTCGCTGCCCAGGCTTGCGCGTGGGTCGCCGTTGCCGATAAATCGAAGAAACAGTCGCTCATTTGACCGGGGCGCGCTGTCCCGTCAGATGGGCTGACAGGACACCAGGCGCCAGGTAGCAACATTCCCTCGCTCGATTCCCGCACCCTCCCTGACGGCGACCAGACGGTCAGTCGCTAGGAGTTTTCGCATGTCTCGCATTACCGGTATCTGGGTGGCCCTGGTCACTCCCTTTCACGCAGGAGAAATCGATTTCCCCGCGCTGCGCGATCTCGTCGGTCGTTTGCTGGCCGACGAGGTCGCTGGCTTCGTGGTCTGTGGCAGCACCGGCGAAGCGGCAGCCCTGAGTCGCCAGGAACAACTGGCGGTGCTCGATGCCGTGCTGCAATGGGTCGAGCCGCAGCGGGTGATCATGGGCCTGGCCGGTAACAACCTGGATGAGCTGCTGGACTTCCAGCAGCATGTGCAGCAGCGGCCCCTGGCCGGGGTTCTGGTGCCCGCACCCTATTACATCCGGCCGTCCCAGCAGGGGCTGGAAGTCTTCTTCCAGCGGGTCGCCGATGCCGCTCGGCTGCCAGTGGTGCTCTACGACATTCCTTATCGCAGCGGCGTGCGAATCGAGCGCGAAACGTTGCGACGTATCGTCCGTCATCCACGGATCGTCGCGATCAAGGATTGTGCTGGCGACCCCGAGACCACCATGGCGCTGATCGCCGATGACCATGTCGACGTCCTGACCGGCGAGGACACGCAGATATTTTCCACCTTGTGCCTGGGCGGCAGCGGTGCGATCTCGGCTTCGGCCCATGTGCGTGCCGACCTGTTCGTGCGCCTGCACCGCCAGGTCGAGACGGGCGACCTGAATGCCGCGCGGCGCACCTTCTTCCTTCTCCTGCCGTGGATCCAGGCCGCGTTCGCCGAAGCCAATCCTGCGGCGGTGAAGGAGGCCTTGGCGCAGCAGGGCATGATTCGCGATGAGCTGCGCGAGCCCATGCAAACCTGCGGCGCGCTGACTCGGGAGCGTATTCGCGTGGTACTGGAGGCCTTGCTCGACTAGGATGCGCTGCGCCCCGGGCCGTAGCGTTCACTTCGCGGTCATGCTCTCTTTCGTGATGCAACGATCTGTCGGGGCGCACGTGTCGGTGATCGAATGGGTCCCATCCCTGTCTGAGGTTTGGCTGGCTTCTGGCCGTAGGCATACCTGGACGGGAATGCCTCGAGTATTCGCTTCATATTGGAATAACCATGTCTCACTCGTCGTCTCCTCGCGCGGAGCAACATGCCACGCGCGCTGCGTTTTTCATGCCTGGCTTCGCCATCGCGGCCTGGGCGCCGATTGTCCCCTTTGCCAAGGCGAATGCGAGTCTCGACGAAGCATCGCTCGGCATCGTGTTGTTGTGCCTGGGTGTCGGGTCGCTGCTGGCCATGCCGTTGGCTGGTGCCTGGACCGCGCGGCTCGGCTGTCGCCGCGTAATGCTCATCAGCTTGCTGGTGATGTGCTTGGCCTTACCGTTGCTTGGCCTGGCGCATTCAGCATTCGGCCTTGGTATGGTTCTTTTCGTCTTCGGTGCAGGCATGGGGGCGATGGATTGTGCAATGAACATGCAGGCCGTTGCTGTAGAACGCGACAGCGGCAAGGTGATGATGTCCGGATTCCATGCCTTCTACAGTATCGGTGGACTGGCCGGCGCGGCCGCCATGACGTTATTGCTGGGCTTCGGGATTGGCCCGGGCATGGCTCTGCTGCTGAGCGTCGGTGTGATTGCGCCACTGGCGTTTTTCTCGGCGCGACACTGGCACCGTGAACGCATTACCCACGAGGGGCCTTTACTGGCCTGGCCCCGGGGCGTCGTGCTGTTCATCGGCGTGTTGACCTTCATCGTCTTCCTCGCCGAAGGCACCATGCTGGACTGGAGCGCGGTATTCCTATCCCAAGTTCGTGGGGTGGACGCATCGCTCGCGGGGACGGGGTTCGTTGTGTTTTCGCTGACGATGACCACGGCAAGGCTGTTCGGCGATCGCCTGGTCGCGCGCTTCGGTCGTCATCGCTCGATCATCCTGGGCAGCGTATGTGGCGGTATCGGCTTCGGCGTGGCGACTCTGGTTCCCGTCTGGGAAGTGGCGTTGCTGGGCTACGGGCTGGTTGGCCTGGGCTGCTCGAACATCGTTCCGGCGCTGTTTTCCATGGCCGGTCAGCAGCGCAGCATGCCACCCAGCATCGCCATTCCGGCCGTCACGACGTTGGGCTATATGGGCGTCCTGGCGGGGCCGGCGGCAATCGGTTTTATTGCCCACGCCTCCAGCCTGCTGACGGCATTCATCCTGGTGGCCGTCATGTTGCTCGCCGTGGCGATCTCGGCGCGTTGGCTGAGGCTGTAGCGCAAGCCTGGGTCAGGCCTTGTGCAGGTGCCGGGTGTTGATCACGTCCACGGCGCGGGCGCGCAACTGGCCGCAGCCGCCGTCGATGTCCTGGCCGGCCGAGTTGCGTACCTTGGTCAGGATGCCGCGGCTGTGCAGGTAGCGCACCATGTGCACGATGCGCTCGCCGGCCGGCCGGGCATAGCTATCGTCCGGCAGGCTGTTGTAGGGGATCAGGTTGAGCACGGCGAACTTGCCGCTGAGCAGGCGCAGGATGCCGTCGAGTTCTTCCTGGCTGTCGTTGATGCCGTCGAGCAGGGTCCACTGGTACTGGATCGGATAGTCGAAGCGGCGCGCGTAGTCCTCGCCGAGCGCCACCAGTTCCTCTGGATCGATCCGGGGCGCCTTGGGCAATAGACGCTGGCGCAGGGCGGCATCGGTGGTGTGCAGCGACAGTGCCAGCGCCGGCTTGATCCGTTGCCGGGGCAGGCGCTCGAACACCCGTGGGTCGCCGACGGTAGAGAACACCAGGTTCTTGTGGCCGATGCCACCGTCGGTGCCGAGCATGTCGATGGCTTCCAGCACGTTGTCGAGGTTGTGCGCCGGCTCGCCCATGCCCATGAACACGACCTTTTTCACCGCCCGGAAACGCCGTGCCAGCGCGACCTGGGCAACGATCTCGGCACTGCCGAGCTGGCGCAGCAGGCCGCTCTTGCCGGTCATGCAGAACACGCAGGCCACTGCGCAACCGACCTGGCTGGACACGCACAGCCCACCGCGCGGTAGCAGCACGCTTTCCACCATCTGGCCGTCGCGCAGTTCCACCAGCAGGCGGGCGGAACCGTCCTCGGCCGGGTGCTCGGAACGCAGGCGCACCAACCCGTCGAGTTCCGCAGATAGCTCTGGCAGGGCGTTGCGCACGCTCAGCGGCAGGAAGTCCTTGGTCTGGTTGCGCCGGGTGCCGGTGTCCAGTGGCTGGCCTTG
Source organism: Pseudomonas sp. LRF_L74 (assembly GCF_965644255.1). Classification (NCBI taxonomy): domain Bacteria; kingdom Pseudomonadati; phylum Pseudomonadota; class Gammaproteobacteria; order Pseudomonadales; family Pseudomonadaceae; genus Pseudomonas; species Pseudomonas sp. LRF_L74. Next base: position 604,522 of record NZ_CBFFRH010000002.1, read on the forward strand.
CAGCCAGGCACGGCTGATCCGTCCGCTGTGGCAGGGTTTGGCGCCGACATCGGCGAGGCGTTGGTGGATTTCATGGATGCGCATGGGGCGCGCATCCTACCACTGGCCCGGATGGGCGTCACCGCCGTGGCGAGGCGCTCACTTCAGGTCGGCGGCCAGTTGCCTCAGCGAGGCCGGGACGATACGCCGATGCAGCGGGGCGACGAACCTCATGTACAGGCGCCCGAGCCGGTTGTTCAGGTGCACCACGGTGGACACGGCCAGCCGTTCGCCCGCGCTGCCGAGTTGTTTGCTGAACGAGACCCAGACATCCAGGTGGCGATCACTGTCGCCAAGGATCACTTCCTCCTCGCTCAGGTGTACCAGGGTGAAGATGCCGACCCGGTCGCCTACCCGATAGGCCGAAGCCGGCTTGTACGGATCGATGTCGCCCAGATGACCGAGATTTTTCAGCCCGACCAGGCTCACCAGGCGGTTGCGCAGGCCCATCAGGGCGTTGATCCAGCCTGGCGTCAGGCTGACCGTGCGCAGGTAGAGCGCCAGGGCGCTACCCTGGACCGGTGGTATGGTCAGGGCATGGCAATCGTGGAAGCCGGCATCGGGCAGGAAGCGGGCGATGCGGCTGTCGGCGGGAATGGCGATGCTGCTGATCGTCCTACTCATGATGGATGTCCTTATGCGTTCGCAATGCTTGGAACCTAACGCCTACGGCGGGCAAAGGACAGGCGTGATATTGTCGCGCCTCAGTCGCAACCGCTCGGAAACACCATGAAATTCGTACACCAGCGCGAGAATCTCAATGAGGATGACGTGGTCGTCATCGAGTGCTCGCAATCCTGCAACATCCGCCTGATGAATGACGCCAACTTTCGCAGCTTCAAGAACGGCGGTCGCCACACCTATCACGGCGGCGCATTCGACAAGTTCCCGGCGAAGATCAAAGTGCCCAGCGACGGTTTCTGGAACATCACCATCGACACGGTGACACGCCGGGCGATCAGTGTGACGCGCAAGGTCGGCTTCACCCACAAGATCCGCATTGTTCGCTCTGGGGCGCGTTGAACGACAGTGCGCTGTCGCTACCAATGAAAACCGCTGCCTGGCAGCGGTTTCCATTGGTAGCCAGCGCTGGGGTCATAGATTCTTCTTGTTGACCTGATGTTCCTTGCAGGTCATGAAGCCCTTGCTGTCGACCAGTCCATTGCTGTCGAAGCTGACGTAGTAGGGCTGCTCCTTGCCTTCGACATTGAGCACGTAATTGTTGCAAGTGCCCGGGGTCACGGTGTTGTTCACTTCGCTCGACGGTGGGCCACCCAAGGTCAGCACCTGCTCCTTGGTCATGCCGTCCTTGACCTGCTTGACCAGCGGCTCATGGCGGTAGGTGACGTAGTCCGCGGGGTTTTCCACGGTGGTCGAGCAGCCACTTATGGCCGCGGTCACGAAGAGTACCGATAGGGTTTGCTTGATCATGCGGGTATCGCTCCGTCGAACGGGCCGGTCCGGCCCTGTAAAAGTTGGAGCGGACCGGCTCGACGGGAGTTCGAACTATTTACTCCGCTCGCCAGGCCATTGGCGTCGAGGCCCAGTTGCAGGGCGCTCAGGCGTGGAAAGCCCCATTCCGGTCATGCGCCCAGGTATTGCAGCAGCCACAACGCGCCCATGCCGGCGCCCAGGGCCATGAGTGTGCTTTTGCTGAACCAGGCGACGATGGCGGCGAGTATCGCCGCCGGGACGCGTGGGTTGAGCAGATCGGCCTCGGCGCCAGCGCCGGGGAAGACCACCGCTGGCAGTACCAGGGCGGCCAGCACGCTGGCGGGCACGTAGGCCAGGGCGCGATTGAGCAGCGGCGGCAGGCGCAGCCAGCCGGACAGTTCGATGAACGACAGGCGGATGGCGAACGTGCCCAGGCCGACGGCGGCGAACAGGGCCCATTGGGCGGCAGTGCTCATTCTGCGCTCTCCTTGCCGACCGGGACCGGCGCTGGCGCGGGGCGCAGCCGTTCGACGATCACGCCGCTGGCGATACCGCACAGCGACGCCAGGATCATGCCCAGGTTGTAGGGTAGATGGATGGCGAGCACTGCGACCAACCCGCCGACCACGGCGGCGGCCAGGCCTGCCGAGTTGCGTATCGACGGCACCAGCAGCGCGAGGAAGGACAATGGGATGGCGAACTCCAGGGACCAACTCGGTGGTACGCCACTGCCGAGGAACACACCGGCCGCCACCGACAGCATCCAGGCCAGCCACATGCTGACGGCGGTTCCGGCATAGAACTGATGGGCGAATCGCCCCAGCTCTCCCGAGCTCAGCTTGATGATGCAAATCGCGAAGGACTGGTCCGAACTCAGGTAGGCCAGTGGCCAGGTCAGGCGTCGCGGCAGGTGCTTGAAATGCGGGGCCAGGGACGCGCTGTACATCATGAAGCGCAGGTTGATGACCAGGCAGGTGAGCACGATGGCCAGCGGAATCACCTGGTCGTTCATCAATTGCAGCGCGACCATCTGCGCCGAGCCGGAGTAGAACAGTGCGGTCATGCCCAGGCTGGTGCCGGGCGACATGCCCATGTTGGTGGTCAGGATGCCGGCGACCAGGCCGAACGGGACGACGCCAGGCGTCAGCGGCAGGAGCGCTCGGATGCCTCCGACAAAGGCCTCCATCGCATTGCGGTACTGCATGTGTTCTCCCTTGTTATTAAAAGGCCCTGGCCAGATTCGCATGGCTCGTGGGCAGTAGCTGAAGTGTAAGGGCTGGGCGCGAGTGCGTAGAATCGACTTTTTCGTCAGGTCGGTCCGGTAGATTTAGTTATGGCCAGAAATGCTCCGCCCGATCAGGCGTTGATCGGGATGCCTTCGTTCAAGGCGATGAGGTCGTTTGTCGCGGCTGCCCGCTACAAGAGTTTCACCCGCGCCGCGCAGGCCTTGTGCGTGACCCAGGCGGCGATCAGCCGGCAAATCCGTGAGCTGGAGCAGTACCTTGGCGCGGAGTTGTTCGTGCGCACGGGGCGCGGCATGGAGCTGACGACTGCTGGCGCAAGCCTGTTCAATGCGGCGCAACTGTCGTTCCTCAATATCTTCCAGGCGACCGAGCGAATCCGGCGAGAGCGGGTCGACCGCCAGGCACTGACCCTGTACTGCTCGCCCGCGCTGTCCGCCATGCGCCTGTCCAGCCGGCTACGGGAGTTTTTCAGTGCCCATCCCGACATCGACTTGAATGTCATCACCACGCAGAATTTCCTGGCCCTGGAGCCTGGCACCCAGCCTGATATCTTCATCACCCAGACGCTCGACCTGCTTCCGGGCTACCGGCGTATCCCGCTGTTCCACGAGCATGTCTACCCGGTGTGCACGCCGGACTACCTGCAGGCGCATCCCCAACTGCGCTCGCTGGAGGGGCTGCGTGAGAGCGTATTGCTGGATCTCAATCCCTATGGCCGGGCGCAGATGACCGAGCATCTCGACTGGAACGTCTGGCTGGCGCTGAACTCGCCGGGTATCGAGATGCGCTCCAGCGACAGCCCGCACGGTTTCAGCAGCAATGACTATCACCTGTTGATGCAGATGGTCCTCGACGGTCAGGGCGTCGCCCTGGGCTGGCATCACCTGGTCGGCCACCTGGTGCAGGAAGGACGGCTGGTGCGCCCGGTGGAGGAGGCGTTGTTGCTCAGGGATACGCTGCATTACCTGATCGTCAACGAGGAGAAGGCCAAGGAAGCGGCCTGCGCTCGGCTCGTCGAGTGGTTGATCGCGCAGTTTCAGTAACGCAGGAAAACCGAAAAACGTGTTGGAGGCAGAGCGTTCAGCGCTCTTGGTCGAAGGCTTTCACTCGATATCCGTTTCTACGCCAACACCTTGCAGGCAGCTCAGGCGGTGCTTGCCATCGATCAGCCAGCTATCGCTAGCAGCATCATGGCTGGCTTCCATCAGGCTGTTGTAGCTGAAGGCCCAGTGCTTCAGGTCGCGGCCGTCGCGCACGTCGATGCGCAGGGCGATTGCGTCGCTGGCGAACGATTCGTCGGCCTCGGCGGCAGCATCGGCCTGGTCGAGCAGGTCGTCATCGAGGCTGAAGTCGAAGGCATGCAGGCCGTCGATTTCCAGCAGGTCAGCGGATTCGAGCTGGTCGAGCAGGTAGGGCGAGTGTTCGCTCATGTGGGTTCCTTTGCGATAGGGCCAATGGCCGTGGCCCAGGCATTGTGCTTGTGCCGCTATTCCTCATAGCCCAGGTTGGGCGCCAGCCAGCGTTCGCTGATGGCGATGTCCTGCGCCTTGCGCTCGGTGTAGCTTTCGATCTGGTCCTTGTCGACCTTGCCGACGGCGAAGTACTGGGCCTCGGGATGGGCGAAATACCAGCCGCTGACGGCCGCCGCCGGGAACATGGCGTAGTGCTCGGTGAGGAACACGCCGCTCTGGCCGGCCTTGTGGTAATCAGCCTCGGGGTCGAGCAATTTGAACAGCGTGGCCTTCTCGGTGTGGTCCGGGCAGGCCGGGTAGCCGGGAGCGGGGCGGATGCCTTTGTAGGCTTCCTTGATCAGTTCCTCGTTGCTCAGGTGTTCGTCCGGCTGGTAGCCCCAGTGCTCCTTGCGCACCTGTTCGTGCAGCCACTCGGCGCAGGCTTCGGCGAGGCGGTCGGCCAGCGCCTTGACCATGATCGCGTTGTAGTCGTCGCCCTTGGCCTCGTAGGCCTTGGCCACTTCCTCGGCGCCGATGCCGGCGGTAGTGATGAAACCGCCGACGTAGTCGGTCTTGCCACTTGCCTTAGGCGCGACGAAGTCGGCCAGCGACAGGTTCGGCTTGCCGTCCGGCTTGATGGTCTGCTGGCGCAGGTGGTGCAGGGTGGCCAGTGGCTCGCCGTTAGCGCCGTAGACCTCGATATCGTCGTCACGCACCTGGTTGGCCGGCCAGAAGCCGAGCACGGCGCGGGCCTTGATCAGCTTCTCGTCGATCAGCGTGCGCAGGATCGCCTGGGCGTCGTTGAACAGGCTGGTCGCCGCCTCGCCGACCACCTCGTCGCTGAGGATGCGCGGGTACTTGCCGGCCAGGTCCCAGGAGATGAAGAACGGCGTCCAGTCGATGTACTCGGCCAGCACGTTGAGGTCGATGTCATCCAGCACTTTCACGCCGGTGAAGCTCGGCTTCGGCGCGTTGTAGGCGGCCCAGTCGAACTTGGGTTTGTTGGCGATGGCGTCAAGGTAGGACAGGCGCTCGGTGCGGGTCGCACGGGCGGCGGTGCGCTCGCGCACGACCACGTATTCGTCGCGAGTGCGCTGCACGAAGTCGGCTTTCAGTTCCTTGGACAGCAACTGCGTGGCCACACCCACGGCGCGCGAGGCATCGGTGACGTAGACCACTGCGTCGTTGTTGTACTGTGGGTCGATCTTCACCGCCGTATGCGCCTTGGAGGTGGTGGCGCCGCCGATCATCAGCGGCAGCGTGAAGCCCTGGCGCTGCATTTCCTTGGCGACGTGGACCATCTCGTCCAGCGATGGCGTGATCAGGCCCGACAAGCCAATGATGTCGCACTTCTCGGCGATGGCGGTCTGCAGGATCTTTTCCGCCGGCACCATCACGCCGAGGTCGACGATGTCGTAGCCGTTACAGCCGAGGACCACGCCGACAATGTTCTTGCCGATGTCGTGCACGTCGCCTTTAACGGTCGCCATGAGGATCTTGCCCTTGGCTTCCGGCTTGTCGCCTTTTTCCAGTTCGATGAAGGGAATCAGGTGCGCGACCGCTTGCTTCATCACGCGGGCGGATTTCACGACCTGGGGCAGGAACATCTTGCCCGAGCCGAACAGGTCGCCAACGATGTTCATGCCGCTCATCAGCGGCCCTTCGATGACCTCGATGGGGCGTGCGCATTGCTGGCGGCATTGCTCGGTGTCTTCGACGATGAACGCGGTGATGCCCTTGACCAGCGCGTGTTCCAGGCGCTTGTCGACCGGCAGCGAGCGCCATTCTTCGTTCTCGACTTCCTTGGCCGCGCCGCCGCCGCGGTAGTTGTCGGCGATCGCCAGCAGGGCGTCAGTGCCGCCCGGCGTGCGGTTGAGCACCACGTCCTCGACCTTGTCGCGCAGTTCCTTGGGAATCTCGTCGTAGATTTCCAGCTGGCCGGCGTTGACGATGCCCATGGTCAGGCCGTTCTGGATCGCATAGTAGAGGAACACCGAGTGGATCGCTTCGCGCACCGGGTTGTTGCCACGGAACGAGAACGACACGTTGGACACGCCGCCCGAGCTCAAGGCGTAGGGCAGGTTGTCGCGAATGAAGGCGCAGGCCTCGATGAAGTCCACCGCGTAGTTGTTGTGTTCCTCGATGCCGGTGGCGACGGCGAAGATGTTCGGGTCGAAGATGATGTCTTCCGGCGGGAAGCCCACTTCATTGACCAGGATGTCGTAGCTGCGCTGGCAGATTTCCTTCTTGCGCACGGCGGTGTCGGCCTGGCCGACCTCGTCGAAGGCCATCACCACCACGGCGGCGCCGTAGCGTTTGCACAGCTTGGCGTGGTGCTTGAACTGCTCGACACCTTCCTTCATCGAGATCGAGTTGACGATGCCCTTGCCCTGGATGCACTTCAGGCCGGCCTCGATCACCTCCCATTTCGAGGAGTCGATCATGATCGGTACGCGGGAGATGTCCGGCTCGCCAGCGATCAGGTTCAAGAAGCGCACCATGGCCGCCTTGGAGTCGAGCATGCCCTCGTCCATGTTGATGTCGATCACCTGGGCGCCGGCTTCCACCTGCTGCAGGGCGACTTCCAGGGCCTCGGTGTAGTTCTCCTCGCGGATCAGCCGGGCGAACTTGGCCGAACCGGTGATGTTGGTGCGCTCGCCGACGTTGACGAACAGCGACTTGCGGTCGATGGTGAACGGCTCCAGGCCGGACAGGCGGCAGGCCTTGGGGATGTCCGGGATCACGCGCGGCGGATACTTGGCGACCGCCTCGGCAATGGCCTGGATGTGCCCTGGCGTGGTGCCGCAGCAACCGCCGATGATGTTGAGGAAGCCGCTGGCAGCGAACTCCTCGACCACCGTGGCCATCTGCGCCGGGGTTTCGTCGTATTCGCCGAAGGCGTTGGGCAGGCCGGCGTTGGGGTGCGCGGAAACGTGGGTGCCGGCCTTGTTCGCCAGTTCTTCCAGGTACGGGCGCAGGTCGGCGGCGCCGAGGGCGCAGTTCAGGCCGACGGAAATCGGCTTGGCGTGGGCCACCGAGTTCCAGAACGCTTCTGTGGTCTGGCCCGACAGGGTGCGGCCGGAAGCGTCGGTGATGGTGCCGGAAATCATGATCGGCAGCTCGACGTTGTCTTCGTCGAACACCTGCTGCACGGCGAAGATCGCCGCCTTGGCGTTGAGCGTATCGAAGATGGTCTCGATCAGGATCAGGTCGGCGCCGCCTTCGATCAGGCCACGGGTGGCCTCGGTGTAGTTGTCCACCAGTTCGTCGAAGGTGACGTTGCGGTAGCCGGGATCGTTGACGTCCGGGGAGATCGAGCAGGTGCGGCTGGTCGGGCCGAGCACGCCGGCGACGAAGCGCGGACGGTCCGGGGTTTCCAGGGTCTTGGCATCGGCCACTTCACGGGCGACGCGGGCGCCGGCGACGTTCAGCTCGTAGACCAGCGCCTGCATGTCGTAGTCGGCCTGGGACACCTGGGTGGCGTTGAAGGTGTTGGTTTCCAGGATATCGGCACCAGCATCCAGGTAGGCCTTCTCGATGGCGGCGATGATCTGCGGCTGGGTCAGCAGCAGCAGGTCGTTGTTGCCTTTCACGTCGCTCGGCCAGTCGGCGAAGCGCTCGCCACGGTAATCGGCTTCCTCCAGCTTGTAGCTCTGGATCATGGTGCCCATGCCGCCATCGAGGATCAGGATGCGTTCCTTGAGGGCTTGCTGAAGGGAAGCGAGGCGGGCGGCACGGTCGGACATGGAAACTACCTGGGGAGCAGCGGAAAACGAGGGGCGCGATGATAGCAAAGACCGATGCCTGCGCGGCGTCTCGTGCCTTTGTATGAATTTGGCTCATGTTGCTGGCGGGGGGTAAATGCAAAGCCGGCCAGCACGTATGCGTCGATCTCGCTAGAATCGCCGCTTCGATTAGCGGAGAACGGATTCATGTGGTTTCGCGCATTGTTCGCCTTGGTGGCTTGTGGGGTTTTCACCGTGGCGCGGGCCGGGGAGATTTCCTACAGCCAGGATATCCAGCCGATCCTTACCAATAAATGCGTGGCCTGCCATGCCTGCTATGACTCGCCTTGCCAGCTCAACCTGGGCAGCGGCGAGGGCGTTTTGCGCGGCGCGAACAAGTCACCGGTATACGATGGCGCCCGTACGCAAGCGCAGCCCACCACGCGCCTGTACTTCGATGCCCTGGGCGAGGAGGCCTGGCGACGCAAGGGCTTCACCTCGGTACTCGATCCGCAGCAGGGCCAGGCGGCGTTGATCGCGCGCATGCTTGAGTTGGGACGGGCCAACCCGCCCGAGGCCAATGCCAAGCTGCCTGCCGACCTGGATATCTCCATCAATCGCGACAACCAGTGCCCGCTGCCCGGCGAGTTCGAGGCCTATGCCAAGCGCTTCGCCCATGCCGGCATGCCCTTCGCCGTGGCGGGCCTGACCGACGCCGAATATGCCACCTTGCAAGCCTGGGGCGCGCAAGGGGCGCCGGTCGAGGAGTTGACGCTACAGCCCAGTGCGGCGGAACAGGCGCAACTGCTGCAGTGGGAGAACCTGCTCAATTCACCGGGCGCGCGCGAGGCGCTGGTCGGACGCTGGCTGTTCGAGCACCTGTTCCTCGCCCACCTGTACTTCGAAGGTGGCCAGCCAGGGCATTTCTTCCAACTGGTGCGTTCGCGCACTCCCAGCGGCCAGCCTATCGACCCGATTGCCAGCAGGCGGCCCAATGATGACCCGGGCACCACTATCTATTACCGCCTGTGGCCGATCCAGGGCGTGATCGTGCACAAGACCCACATCACTTATCCGCTCAGCGCGAAGAAGATGGCACGGGTCAAGGAGCTGTTCTACTCCGGTGACTGGAACACCGACCAGGTGCCCGGCTACGGCCTGCAGCGCAGGGCCAACCCGTTCGAGACCTTCCAGGCGATTCCAGTGCGCGCCCGCTACCAGTTCATGCTGGATAACGCCGAATACTTCGTGCGCACGTTCATCCGTGGCCCGGTATGCCGTGGGCAGATCGCCACCGACGTAATCCGTGACAACTTCTGGACGCTGTTCCAGGACCCGGATCACGACCTCTACATCACCGATGCCAGCTACCGTGGCGAGGCCACGCCACTGCTGGCGATGCCGGGGCAGATCGACGACATTGGCGATCTGCTGGGGCTGTGGGCGGCCTATCGGGACAAGCGCAACGCCTACGAAGACCTGCGTCGCGATGCCTACGCCGATGCCACGGCACCGGACTGGTCGACGATCTGGAGCGGTAACGACAATGCGCTGTTGTCGATCTTCCGCCATCACGACAGTGCCACAGTGCGCAAAGGCCTGATCGGCGAAATCCCGCAGACCCTCTGGCTGATGGACTATCCGCTGCTGGAGCGCACCTATTACCAACTGGTGGTCAACTTCGATGTGTTCGGCAACGTTTCGCACCAGGCCCAGACACGCCTGTATTTCGACCTGATCCGCAATGGCGCGGAGCTCAACTTCCTCCGCCTGATGCCGCCCAAGTCGCGCCAGGGCTACCTGGACGACTGGTACCAGAACAGCGGCAAGCTGAAGATGTGGTGGGACTACAGCCAGGCTGACTTCAAGACGCCGACCGGCCTGTTCCTGCCGACGGAGGGCGCCAAGCGCGTATTCGCCAACCAGCTTCTCAAGCGCTACGACGGCCTCAACGTGCGATCCGACCCGCTGAATCGCTGCCTGGGTGCGCATTGCTATCGCAATGGCCTGCCACCCGAGCTGCGCAATGCCGAGCAGGCCTTGAGCCGCCTGCCAGGGCGGCCAGCGGCGGGGCTGAAGGTGATTCACCAGTTGCCGGAAGCGACCATGTTGCGCGTGCAGATGTCTGACGGTTCACGCGTGGTCTACAGCCTGCTGCGCAACCGGGCGCACAGCAACGTGGCGTTCCTCACGGGCGAGTCGCTGCGTTACCAGCCCGGGCTCGATACCGTGACAGTCTATCCGGGAGTGTTCAGCAGCTACCCCAACTTCATGTTCAACGTGCCCGCGCTGGAAGTTCCAGGTTTCGTCGAGGCGCTGGAGCAGTCCCGCGACCAGGCAAGCTTCGAGCGAATCGTCGAGCGCTGGGGCATTCGCCGCAGCAACCCGGAGTTCTGGCGCTACTTCCATGACCTGACGGTCTACATCAACGAGACCGAGCCCGTGGAGTCCGGGGTGCTCGACATGAATCGCTACGAGAACCTCTAGGAGCGGCCTCAAGCCTCGAGCTGCACGTAAAAGCCGAATCCGTGCGAACGGCTCTTGCGTGCAGTTCGAGGCTTTCAGCTGCTTTTTCCAGCAAATCAGAATTATTCCTACTAAATTACTAGGGCTTTATCCCTCATCGGGACTGGCGTACACTTTGTGCATGTTTGCGAGGAGTCACCATGAGCGCCATCACCATTACCGAAGCGGCAGAAGCCTACCTGGCCGATCTGTTGAGCAAGCAGAACACGCCGGGTATCGGCATCCGTGTGTTCATCACTCAGCCAGGCACCCAATACGCGGAAACCTGCATTGCCTACTGCAAGCCTGGTGAAGCCAAGGCCGAAGACACGCCGGTCGCACTGGCCAGCTTTACCGCCTGGATCGACGCGGTCAGCGAGCCATTCCTCGATGATGCGGTGGTCGACTACGCCACCGACCGCATGGGCGGCCAACTGACCATCAAGGCGCCGAACGCCAAGGTGCCGATGGTCAACGAGGACAGCCCGCTGAACGAGCGGGTCAACTACTATCTGCAGACCGAGATCAACCCTGGACTGGCGGGCCATGGCGGCCAGGTCAGCCTGGTGGACGTGGTGGAAGAGGGCATTGCCGTGCTGCGTTTCGGCGGCGGTTGCCAGGGCTGCGGCCAGGCCGACTACACCCTCAAGGAAGGCATCGAGAGGACCCTGCTCGAACGCATTCCGGAGCTCAAGGGCGTGCGTGACGTCACCGACCACACCAATCGCGAGAATGCTTACTACTGAGTGTCATGCAGTGAGGCGATGAAACAGGGCGACTTCGGTCGCCCTGTGCGTTTCAGGCTCCAGTCTTTGTCCACGGGCTGCGCTGCCGTTGTGCTGATCCTCGGATCACAGAGCGACTCCCTGATGGGCTTTCGCGCCGCGCAAGGCCAGCAGGGTAATGACCAGCAGCGGCAACATGGCCAGGTTCAATGGGCTCCAGCCCCAGCCGGCGATCAAGGCGCCGGAGGCGAACGAGGCACAGGCGGCCACACTGCCATTGGCCAACTCCATCAGGCCCTGGGCCCGCCCTCGTTCTTCTGCGGTATGGGCGCTGCCGAGCAGCGTGGTGCCGGCTACCAGCATCAGGTTCCAGCCCGTCCCCAGCAGCAATGAGGAAACCAGGAAATGGGTCATGGCCTGGCCGCTCAGGGCGATGGCCGAACTGCCAGCGAGGATGAGGATGCCAGCCAGGGCGACACGCCGTCCGCCCAGGCGGTCGACCAAGGGGCCGGCAATGAACGCGGGCAGGAACATGCCGAGCATGTGCCACTGGATCACCCGGGCGCCGTTCTCCAGCGACAGGCCGCAGAAACTCATGGCCAGCGGCGTGGCATTCATCACCAGGATCATCAGGCCGTGGCCGATCGCGGTAATCGCCAGCGCCGAGCGTATCGCCGGCCTGGACAGCAAGGCACCTATTTCGCCGCGCGGGGTAACGGGAACGGCACCCTCGCGCAGGCTTGCCAGCAGCGCCAGGGCCAGCAGCGCCAGTACCGCGAGCAGCAAGTAGGCGCCGACGAAGGGCGTGGGCAGCAGGTTACGCGCCCACAGGGTCAGGCTGGGAGCGATCAAGGCCGCACAGACCCCGCCGCCTATCACCCAGGCGGCAGCGCGCCCTTTGTGCTGGGCATCGACCGTCTCCAGGGCGGCGAAGCGATAGTACATCGCCGATGCCTGGTAGACCCCTACTGGCAGGGCGGCCAGGCAGAACAGTTCGAAGGATTGCAGCCAGACTCCCGCGGCGAACAGCAGGCCGCCGATAACCCCGGCCGCAGCACCGAGCATCAGTCCTGGGCGACGACCCCGCTTCTGCATGAACGAAGACAGCGGTTGTACCGCCAGCAGATTGCCGAGCACCAGCAGCGCCAGCGGCAGGCTGGCCAGGCTGTTGCTCGGCGCCAGTTGCAGGCCGATCAGCGCGGTCAGGGTGATGCCGATCATCGAACAGCTCCAGTACAGCGTCTGGGCGATGAACAGTTTCAGCAAGGCAGGGTGGCGCAACAGCATCATGGCGTGCCCCCGACACGGGTGGTCGAAGCCGGGAAACGCTCCAGCTTCACCGCCGGACGAACCGGCCGGCGGACCAGTTCTCCGTCGCAGTTGGGGCAGGCACCATGCAGGTGCTCTTGAGCGCAGTCCTGGCAGAATGTGCATTCGAATGAGCAGATCAAGGCGTTACGGGCGTCGGCTGGCAGATCGCAGCCGCAGCGTTCGCAGTTGGGGCGCAGTTCAAGCATGGGCGGTCTCCTAGGGCAAGCGGCCAAAACGTTCGGCGTATTCCTGCGGGCTGATGGACAGGTGTTTGTGAAAGGTACGGCGCAGGTTTTCCGGATGGCCGAAGCCGGTCAGGCGGGCCACGGTGCCGATCGAGGCCTGGGCGTCCTGAAGCAGGGCACGCGCGGCTTCGAGGCGAACGCGTTCGACATATTGGCCGGGGCTGATACCGAGTTCGTTGCTGAAGGCGCGGGACAGGCTGCGCGCAGACATGCCGGCCTGCCGGGCCAGGTCTTCGTGCGAGAGGCTGGCGCCCAGATTGGCGGGAATCCAGGCCAGCAGATCGGCCAGCTTCGGTGTGCGGCTGGGCTCGGGAACGAGCAATGCGCTGAACTGGGCCTGATTTCCTGGGCGGCGCAGGAACAGCACCAGGCGCCGGGCGACCGCGAGTGCCAGGCTCCGGCCGAAGTCCGCTTCGACCAGGGCCAGCGCAAGGTCGATGCCGGCGGTCACGCCGGCCGAGGTGAACACATGATTGTCGTCGGCATCGGCCGGGTCGAAGGTGTGCAGGCAGTTGCCATCCACGTGTATGCGGCCATGGCTGCGCAACGCTTCGACATCGGCCCAGTGCGTGGTGGCCCGGCGCCCATCGAGCAGACCGGCACTGGCAAGGATCAGCGCTCCCGAACAGACCGAGCCAAGGCGGCGAATCCGTGGCTCGACCTGGCCGAGCCACTCGAGCAGGGGCGTGTTGTGGCATTGCTCGGTTTCGCCAAGGCCACCGGGAATCAGCAGGGTATCCAGCAAGCCTGGTTCGACGTCGCGCCAGGCGCGATCGGCGATCAGGCGTAGGCCCGCCGATGTCGGTACCGGGCCGGCCTGTTCTGCCAGCAACACCAGGTTATAGGGCGTAGACAGGCCCTGGCGCTGGCGTTCGACATTGGCCGAGGCGAAGACTTGCAAAGGCCCGACCACGTCGAGACTCATCACATTCGGATAAATGAGGGAGGCAATGGTTCTGGAGGCATCCATGTTCAAGCGCTCGCGAGAAGATGGACGCAGTGTGGCGCCGGGTGTGATTGGCCACAAGGACAGTCATCGCACGGATCTTGCCAATCAGGCCTTGGCCATGTCGCTGCCGAGAGCGCTCTATCAATGCTGCCAGGGGGGGACGCGAAAAGCGAAGCTGGCGTCCTCGGCTTATCCGGCCGGTTGCGGAAGGGGCATGAGAATCAGGTTCTGGCTGTAATCAACACGGCGGGCAGCGTTCTGCCCGCCGTGTCCGAATCACTCCGGCATGCTCCAGGGTTCGAGGCGGTAGCCCTGCAGGCTCAGTTGCTCGCGGGACTTGAGCAGCGCGCTGGCCAGTTGCTTGGGGTCGCGGCAGGCACTGCTGTCGATATTGGTGGAGCCGACGCGAGTACTGGTGCGGTCAATGACGGTCAGGGTCAACTCGCCGCTGCCATCCTGCTGTTGCGACCAGGCGATGCACTGGAAGGGCTGGAAGGCGCCGCCGGCGATGAGGAGTGCTTCGTTTACGCGGAGCGTGGTCATGGGTCTGGTCTCCGATGGATGCCCAATCTGCTGGAAGGCCTTCAAGGCTGGTTCGCCGCGGCCTGTGGTGCATTGATGGCGGCAGATGACAGAAAAGTCACAAGTTGTCGTAAAAACATAGGAAAACGTCGCATGCTGCGGTTTTTACAAAGATTTAGCGTGCCGGGGGGCGTTCGCACTGCTTTGAATACGCCGCGCGGCCGATGTTCCTTGGCGGCATGGATTCTTGGCGCGAGGTGACGAATGGCGGGGGGCTTTGAGCAAACTTGCAGGTTCTTGCGGGGTTCGAGCTGTGTTGGGGTGGGCTTCAGCCCACCTGTCAACTGGCCGCAGGTTGAGGATCAGCGTGCCCCCAGCGCCTTCAGCAGGGCTTGGTGAAAGGCCTCGGGGTCTTCCACCTGAGGCGAATGGCCCAGCGCCGGGAATTCCACCAATGTCGCCTGGGGAATGGCTTTTGCGGCCGCCTTGCCCAGCTCGGGGTAGTTACCCAGGGTGTCGGCGATGGCTTTCGGCGCGCGATTGGCGCCAGGTGCCGTACGGTCCTTGCCGCCGATGAAGAGCATGGTCGGAACTTGCAGATTCTGCAGTTCGTGGACCACCGGTTGGGTGAAGATCATCTCCGAGGTCTGGGCCTGGTTCCAGGCCACGATCTCCTTGCCAGGCCCGGCGTAGAGGCCTGCCTGCATGTCGACCCAGCGCTGGTACTCGGGTTTCCACTGGCCGTCGTAGTAGTACTTCAATTGGTAGTTCTTGATGCTCTCGGCGCTGGTCTTGAGTTCGCCCTGATAGAGCTGGTCGATGCTGGCGTAGGGCACCCCAGCGGCCTGCCAGTCCTCCAGGCCGATGGGATCGACCAGCAACAACCGTTCGACAGCGTCGGGGTAGCTCAGGGCGTAGCGGATACCGAGCATGCCGCCCATCGAATGCCCGATCAGAGTGACCTTGCCGATTCCCTTGGCTGCGAGTAGCGCATGGGTATTGGCAGCCAACTGGTTCAGGCTGAACTGATAGCCCCTGGGCTTGGAGGACGTACAAAAGCCAATCTGGTCTACGGCGATGACCCGGTAGCCCGCCTCGCTGAGAACCTTGATGCTGCTGTCCCAGGTGGCCCCGCAGAAGTTCTTGCCGTGTAGCAGTACGGCGGTTCGGCCATTGGCCTTGCCGGCGGCCGGTACGTCCATGTAGCCCATGGATAATGCCTGGCCCTGGGAGCGGAAATCGAAACGCTGTTGCGGGTAGGGGTAATCGAAGCCTTCCAGGCGCTCGCCGTAGTTGGCTGCTGCCTGCGCCGTACCGGTGGCGACCAGGGCAAGGCAGAGAAGTAGTGGTTTCATGCTGGCGATCCTTACGGGGCAGGTCCGGGCCCGGCCGCTCTGGGTCAGGCGTTGGGGATGAGGTTGTATGACAGAAAAGGGCGGGTAGAAAGTTCCGCGTGACGAGTAATCGTGGCTGGATATTTCCACCATTTCGAATGAGGATGTTTCTCAACGGAAATTTCACATTGCCTGCCTCATCATCCGGCGCCCGGCCGCCGGAGCTGTGTCTGGCGGATTCCCTCACTGATCGGATCGTTGTGCATGCCTTTCAACCCGCAGTCGAAATCAGCCCGTCGCACGCCACCCTCCATTTCCAGCCACCTGGCTTTCACTCTCGGTAGCGCCTTGCTGCTCATGCTGATGTACTCGGCGTTGCGCCTGGCCTTGCTGCTCTATAACCATGAGCAGATCGGCAGCACGCCCTGGCAGGCATTCGCCGAGGCTTTCGGCAATGGCCTGCGTTTCGACCTGCGCCTGGTGGTGTATGCCTGCGCGCCGCTGTTGCTGGCCCTGCTGAGTCCCCGGGCGATGGCGTCACGGCGACTGCAAGTGGCCTGGCTGACGCTGTTCGCCAGCCTGACCCTGTTCCTCGGCGTGGCCGAAATGGACTTCTACCGCGAGTTCCACCAGCGCCTCAACAGCCTGGTGTTCCAGTACATGGAAGAGGATTTGCACACGGTCCTGAGCATGATCTGGTACGGCTTCCCGGTCGTTCGCTACCTGTTGGCCTGGGCGGCGGCCACGGCGCTTCTGGGCTGGTTGTTCGTGCTGATCGAGCGTGCCACCCGCGGTATCGCCGCCGGCAGGTTTCCCGTCTGGTTCGCACGCCTGCCAGTGCTGCTGGTGTGCGTCGTGTTCTGCGTGATCGCCGCCCGTGGCACGCTCAAGCAAGGCCCCCCGCTGCGTTGGGGCGATGCCTACACCACTGATTCGATGTTCGCCAACCACCTGGGATTGAATGGCACCCTGACCCTGGTGGATGCGGCGAAGAACAGTTTCTCCGACCATCGCGACAACGCCTGGAAGGCCACCCTGCCTGAAGCCGAGGCGTTGCAGACCACCCGCGACATGCTGCTTGGCCAGCACGACACACTGGTCGACGCGGATAGCGCAGCGGTACGCCGGGACTATGCTGTGCCGGCCGATGGCACCTTGCCGATCCGCAACGTGGTGGTGATCCTGATGGAGAGCTTCGCCGGCCGCTGGGTCGGCGCGCTGGGCAGCGATGCGAACATCACGCCCAATTTCGATCGCCTGAGCAAGGAGGGGCTGCTGTTCACCCGCTTCTTCTCCAATGGCACCCATACCCACCAGGGCATGTTCGCCACCATGGCCTGTTTCCCCAACCTGCCGAGCTTCGAGTACCTGATGCGCACCCCGGAAGGGGGCCACCAGTTCTCCGGGCTGCCGCAGTTGCTCAGTGCGCGTGGCTACGATGACCTGTATGTCTACAACGGCAATTTCCAGTGGGATAACCAGTCCGGTTTCTTCAGCAACCAGGGCATGCGCCGCTTCATCGGTCGCGAGGATTTCGTCGACCCGGTGTACATCGATCCGACCTGGGGCGTTTCCGACCAGGACATGTTCGATCGTGGTGCTGTAGAACTGGCCAAGCTGGACCCTCAAAAACCGTTCTACGCACTGTTGCAGACGCTTTCCAACCACACGCCTTATGCCTTGCCGAAAGACTTGCCGGTACAGCCTGTGACCGACCAGGGCTCCTATAACGAGCACCTGACCGCCATGCGTTATTCCGATTGGGCGCTTGGTCAGTTCTTCGAGAAGGCCAAGCGCGAGCCGTACTACAAGGACACCTTGTTCGTCGTGGTCGGTGATCATGGCTTTGGCAGCCCGGAACAACTGACCGAGATGGACCTGTTCCGCTTCAATGTACCCCTGCTGCTGATCGCACCGGGTATCCAGGACAAGTTCGGCAGCCAGCGCGATACCGTCGGTACGCAGATCGACGTGGTGCCGACCATCATGGGTCGACTGGGGGGCGCTGTGCAGCATCAGTGCTGGGGCCGCGATATCCTCGGTTTGCCTGACGGCGACCAGGGGGAGGGCGTGATCAAGCCGTCAGGCAGCGACCAGACGGTGGCCATTGTCAGTGGCTCGAAGATCCTGATCCAGCCCAAGGGGCTAGAACCGCGTCTCTACAACTATCGGCTGGGCGCCAACGCTACGGTCGAGAAGGTCCAGGGCGACCCGCAGCAGGCGCAGTTGCAGAAACGCCTGGAGTCGTTCCTGCAAATCGCCACGCAAAGCCTGCTGGAAAACACCACGGGCGCAGTGGGTCGCAAGAATGAGTGATAGGCTCCATCTGTCGTCCGGTCCTTGAGCTCAGGCGCAAGGGCCGAGCAGTGAGGCTAAGCTAGCAATGCTGGTGTACTTGAGACCAGACGTGACAGGCCGGACTTGCACCACCGGTTCTCGGGCGGCACCGGCTGCGTACGGTGTCGCGAGGTCGCAGCAGCGACCGCGTTCGATCCATCGCCTGAGAGGAGGTCGTACCATGGGCACAATCTTCCAAGATGATGTCAGCACCAACGTTCTGTTGCGGATGAAGGAGGGCGGGTTCGACTTTGCACGGGTACATCCGATCGAGTTCCATGCCATTTTCCCGGACGAGACGCGGGCCAGGAAAGCCGCACGACAGTTTCGTGGCGAATCACTCAACGCCCAGGTGCATCCGCGGGAGGACGGAGCCTGGCACCTGATGGTGAGCAAGGTGATGTATGCGACCCATGCCGGTATCGATGACTTCGAGCAGGACCTCGAATCCCTGGTCACGCCGCTGGATGGGGTACTCGATGGCTGGGGCGTCACGCAGGAGGTGCATCACGCCTGTTGACGATCGATCGCGCAGATGCGGCCGCCCGATGGCGGCCGTTTTCGTTAGAACCTGTGCACAATCTGTTTGCCCTAGCGAGCCTCGAGCAGGTCTTCGAGATAGCTGGCCACGTCAGGTGCGCCGGTGAGGCGCAGACCTTCGCCCAGCGCGTTCGATGCCGGCGTGGTTTTCGGCAGCATGAGGATTTCCGGAGCACCTGGCATGCGCAGCAGGTTCAGGCGTGCATAGGGCAGGCCATTGTCCAGTAGCAGGCCCATGAACGCCGGGTCGCTCCAGGCCTCACTCGGCATCGCCAGTACGTGGTAGCGCTGGCGCAACTGGGCCAGGCCTGGCGTGCTGATGCTGTAGCGGCTGATGACTGCCGGCAGGTTGGTTTCTAGGCCGCGCAGGCGGGCGTAAGCGAGGGCGCTGGCGAATTCTTCGATATGTTGCTCGCCGGTCCAGAACAGGCGCCCGCCGCGCCAGTCGGCCTGGCGCAGTTCGACGGCCTCGCCGGCGGCGAAGCGTGGCAGTGCCTTGCCGATGCTGCGCAGGAAATCCTTGTAGCTGATGATGCGCACCTTGCGGCAGCAGGGGCCAGCGGCGAACAGGTCGAGGCTGGCTTCATGGGCGGCATCGACGTCGGCGGGACGCGGCGCGCACAGGCCGTCGATCCGGCGCAGGTCGAGCTGCTCGACATGTTCCTCATGCATTTCGATGACCGGCATCAGCGCGGCGCGGGCGGCGGCCTTGTCTTCTTGCACCGGCCCGGAAAAAGCGTCGCGGGGGAGGTTCGCCAGGCGATGCAGAGGCGTGCCTTCGTGCCACCAGATGCACTCCTTGAACGGCGGAAGCGCGCGAAATGGTAGTTGCAACTGACGCGAGCGTTCGAACACCATGCGCGAGACACGCTCGCTCAAGCCAAAGCGCTGAACCAGCGCCGAAAGTTTCGAGCTGAGCGTGCCGGAGGTGTTGGAAGTGGTCATGACTCGCTGCGTACTCCATGAGCCCGGAGAGTAGTGTGGCAGAGGCCGGCTGCAAGTGCATCCATCCATCTGGACGCGATCATTTGGCGTGCCATGGCGCGAACGACGTATGGCAAGATTTCAACGAACATCAATGAGGTAGCCTCCATGCCGAGTCTGGTCCTGGACATCGCCCTGACCACAGAACGCTTTCTGGCGGTCTACCAGGGGCGGGCGAATCGGGTATTGCTGCATAGCCGCGACGGGCGCAAGGTCAGCCTGCCGGCCCATCACCTTAAGCCATTCCTGCGTCATGATGGAATCCATGGCAGTTTCGAGCTGGAGTTCAATAATCAGGGTGAATTGCTCGAACTGCGGCCGCTCTGATGTCGAGCGCCTCGCTCTGAGTGTGGCCTGGTGGCTATAATCGCGGCCCGCATTTTATGACTCCGAGCTGATTCGTCATGTATGACCTGGCCCGCGCCCTGCTGTTCAAGCTGTCCCCGGAAACTTCCCACGAGTTGTCCATCGACCTGATCGGGGCAGGCGGTCGCCTGGGGCTCAACAAGCTGCTGTGCCGCGCGCCGGCCAGCCTGCCGGTGACGGTCATGGGCCTGGAGTTCGCCAATCCGGTGGGTCTGGCTGCTGGCCTGGACAAGAATGGCGATGCCATCGACGGCTTCGCTCAACTGGGTTTCGGTTTCGTCGAGATCGGCACGGTGACCCCGCGTCCGCAACCAGGCAACCCCAAGCCGCGCCTGTTCCGCCTGCCGGAGGCGACGGCGGTGATCAATCGCATGGGCTTCAACAACCTGGGGGTCGATCATCTGCTGGAGCGGGTAAAGGCCACGCATTACCGGGGTGTGCTGGGGATCAACATCGGCAAGAACTTCGATACGCCAGTCGAGCGCGCGGTGGATGATTACCTGATCTGCCTGGACAAGGTCTATGCCCACGCCAGTTATGTCACGGTCAACGTCAGCTCGCCCAATACACCCGGGCTGCGCAGCCTGCAGTTCGGCGATTCGCTCAAGCAATTGCTCGCGGCACTGCGCCAGCGCCAGGAGCAGTTGACCGCTGCCCATGGCAAGCACGTACCACTGGCGATCAAGATCGCCCCGGACATGACCGACGAAGAAACCGTGGAAGTCGCCCGTGCCCTGCTGGAGACCGGCATGGATGCGGTGATCGCCACCAATACGACACTGGGTCGCGAAGGTGTCGAGGGATTGCCCTTCGGCAATGAGGCCGGCGGTTTGTCTGGCGCGCCGGTGCGGGAAAAGAGCACCCATACGGTTGCGGTGCTGGCCGGTGAGCTGGCCGGCCGCCTGCCAATCATCGCGGCGGGTGGCATCACTGAAGGGCGCCATGCGGCCGAGAAAATCGCCGCGGGTGCCAGCCTGGTGCAAGTCTATTCGGGTTTCATCTACAAGGGGCCGGCGTTGATTCGCGAATCGGTCGATGCCATCGCGTCTGCATCAGGGAAATAAAAAGGGCTCCCTGTGGGAGCCCTTGGGCTTGCGCCCGCCGCCTGGATGTGACGGCATGGTGAAGTCGGGGGTGATCCTGGTCAGCCGACGGCGTTGAGTTCGTTGAGTCTATGGATGCCGGCCGTGCCGGTCAGTCCGTCCCAGTTGTCGCCGCGACCCTCACGCCAGCCGTTGATCCAGGCCTGCCGTGTGGAAGCATGGGTGAAAGGGCACAAGTCGCGGGATTTGCCGTGTATGCCGTGCTGATAACCGCGCAAGAAAGCTCGTTCCAAAGGATCACGCTTAAGTCTTCTCATAGGGTATTGCCCTCACTTGTTGACTGTTATGTCCTGTGGGTCCGCTTGGGGACCGGTGCAGAAACAGGGTTCTGCGTTCGGATCGCTGCCGGCGTGGCGATCACCTGCCGCTATCATTGCGACAACGGCCTGGAGAGAGTTCTAGCGAATGGTTCAGGCGCTGTGAATGATCATTTTGTCATAACGCAGTAACCTCCCATCTGTATGGGCCATAAGCTTTCGCTCTACGTCGCTCATGTTCAGGCAGCCAGGCCCCTTGTGATGGGGGTTGTGTCGGATGGAACGGCACATTGCCACTGCGAAAGACTCGCGATTGCGGGTTGTACTTATTCCGACAAAGGGTTGCTTCGCGACCTTGTGTCACACATGCCGGGCAGCCCGACTGCCCCTGAAACGATTAGGTGATTCATGCTGGACCGTTACGAACTGATCCTGACCTGCCCGAAAAGCCTGGAAGGATTGCTGGCCGAAGAGGCTGCCGGCCTGGGCCTGGAAGAAGTGCGAGAGCAGACTGCCGCGGTCAGGGGCTTTGCCAGCATGGAGGTGGCGTATCGGCTGTGCCTCTGGTCGCGTCTGGCCAACCGGGTGTTGCTGGTGTTGCGGCGCTTCCCGGTGCAGGACGCCGAAAGCCTGTACCTGGGCGTCAAAAGCGTCGACTGGGCGGAACACCTGGAGGCGACCGGCAGCCTGGCGGTGGAGTTCAGCGGCCATGGCTCTGGCATCGACAATACCCATTTCGGCGCGCTGAAGGTCAAGGATGCCATCGTCGATGTGCTGCGCCGTGACGATGGCACGCGACCTTCGGTGGACAAGCTCAATCCCGATATCCGTGTCCACCTGCGCCTGGATCGTGGCGAAGCGGTGCTGTCACTCGATCTTTCGGGGCATAGCCTGCACCAGCGTGGCTATCGCCTGCAGCAGGGGGCGGCACCACTCAAGGAGAACCTGGCGGCGGCGATCCTGATTCGCTCTGGCTGGCCACGCATCGCTGCCGAAGGCGGCGCGCTGGCCGACCCCATGTGCGGCGTCGGTACCTTCCTCGTCGAGGCCGCCCTGATGGCGGCGGACGTCGCCCCCAACCTGCGGCGCGAGCGCTGGGGTTTTTCCAGCTGGCTCGGCCATGTGCCGGCGCTCTGGAAGAAGCTGCAGGCCGAAGCCGAACAGCGTGCCGCAGATGGCTTGGCCAAGCCCGCGCTGTGGATTCGTGGCTACGAAGCCGATCCGCGCCTGATCCAGCCGGCGCGCAACAACATCGAGCGTGCCGGTCTCGGTAACTGGGTAAAGATCTACCAGGGCGAGCTGGCGACCTTCGAGCCACGCCCGGATCAGAACCAGCGTGGCCTGGTGGTCAGCAACCCGCCTTACGGCGAACGCCTGGGAGACGAGGCGAGCCTGCTCTATCTCTACCAGAATCTGGGCGAGCGTCTGCGCCAGAGCTGCCTGAACTGGGAGGCGGCGGTGTTCACTGGTGCACCCGAGCTGGGCAAGCGCATGGGCCTGCGCAGCCATAAGCAATACGCCTTCTGGAACGGCGCGCTGCCGTGCAAGTTGCTGCTGTTCAAGGTGTTGCCCGAGCAGTTCGTAACCGGGGAGCGACGCGGCGCCGATTCGGCCAGCGCAGCGGTGGCGAGCGAGCCGGCCAGGCTCTCGGAGGGCGGGCAGATGTTCGCCAACCGCCTGCAGAAGAACCTCAAGCAGCTTGGCAAGTGGGCGCGTCGCGAGCAGATCGAGTGCTACCGCTTGTACGATGCCGACATGCCGGAGTACGCGCTGGCTATCGACCTCTACCGCGATTGGGTTCACGTACAGGAATACGCGCCGCCACGCTCCATCGACCCGGACAAGGCCCAGGCTCGCCTGCTCGACGCGCTGGCGGCGATCCCGGTAGCCCTCGGTATTGCCCAGGACAAGGTGGTGATCAAGCGCCGTGAGCGCCAGAGCGGCAGCCGCCAGTACGAGCGCCAGGCCACCCAGGGCCAGTTCATGGAGGTGCAGGAGGGCGGAGTGCGCTTGCTGGTCAACCTCACCGATTACCTGGATACCGGGCTGTTTCTCGACCATCGACCGTTGCGTCTGCGTATCCAGAAGGAGGCGGCGGGCAAGCGTTTCCTCAATCTATTCTGCTATACCGCCACGGCCACCGTGCATGCGGCCAAGGGCGGCGCGCGCAGCACGACCAGCGTCGACCTGTCGAAGACCTACCTGGATTGGGCGCGGCGCAATCTGTCGCTCAATGGTTTCTCGGACAAGCAGCGCCTGGAGCAAGGCGATGTGATGGCCTGGCTGGCTGACGACCGGGGCGAATACGACCTGATCTTCATCGATCCGCCGACCTTCTCCAACTCCAAGCGCATGGAAGGCGTGTTCGACATACAGCGTGACCACGTCGAACTGCTCGATCTGGCGATGAACCGACTGGCGCCTGGCGGCGTGCTGTATTTCTCCAACAACTTCCGCAAATTCCAGCTCGCGGAAGCGTTGGCGGCGCGCTACGGGGTTGAGGAAATCAGCGGCGAAACCCTGGATCAGGATTTCGCCCGTAATGCAAAGATCCACCGCGCCTGGCGGATCACTGCGCGCGCTTGATGCTGGCTATGCGCTGGGCAATGGTGGCTCAGCGCGGCTGGCGGTAGATATCCAGCAGGATCTGGTCCAGCGCCGCCGACGCGCCCCAGGGCTTGGGGTCATTGAGGATGGCGACCACGGCCCAGGTCGTGCCCTTGGCGTCGCGGCTGAAGCCGGCAATGGCGCGTACGTTGTTCAGCGTGCCGGTCTTGATGTGCGCCTGGCCTTCCATGCCGGTCTTGCGCAGGCGCTTGCGCATGGTCCCATCCATCGCCACCAGGGGCAGCGAGGAGATGAATTCCGCCGCATAGGGGCTTTGCCAGGCAGCCTGGAGCATGGTGTTCATCTCGCGCACGCTGACGCGCTCATCCCGCGACAGCCCGGAGCCGTTCTCTATCACCAGGTGCGGTGCGGTGATGTTCTTGCGCGCCAGCCAACTGCGGATGGCGCGCTGCGCCGCCTTGCTATCGTCGGCGTCGGCCTTGTCACGGAATTTCTCGCCGATGCTGAGAAAAAGCTGCCGGGCCATGGTGTTGTTACTGTATTTGTTGATGTCGCGGATGATTTCGGCCAGGTCGGGCGAGTAGGCGCGCGCGATCAGTGTCGCCTTGCCGGGCACCTCGCCGCTGCGGTCTGCGCCCATGATGCTACCGCCCAGTTCCTTCCAGATCGCCCGTACCGCTCCGGCGGTATAGCCGGCGTGGTCCAGCAGCGACAGGTAGCTTTGTCCCGAGCAGCCTTCGGCTATCTTGCCGGTCACCACCAGGCTGGTGCCGTCGAACTGGGTCACCGGGTTGAAGCGCACGTCCGGCCATGCCGGGCATTTGGCGGCCGGGCCGACTCTGAGTTGATTGTCGATGCGTACATTGGTCAGCGGCGGGTCCATCTGCACGATGCTCTTGCCGCCTTCGGCGCGAACGATCATGCGCACGGCCTTGAGGTTGACCATCAGGGAGTCGGGGCCGACCAGGAACGGTTTGTTCTGGTCACCGCCGTCATCGTTGAACACTGGCAGCTGTGGCAGGTTGAAATGAGTGCGGTCGAGAATCAGGTCGCCGGTGATTTGCTGCACGCCATTGGCGCGCAGGTCGCGCATCAGCAGCCAGAGTTTTTCCATGTTCAGTTTGGGATCGCCACCGCCCTTGAGGTACAGGTTGCCATTGAGCACACCATTCTTGAGCTGCCCGTCGGTGTAGAACTCGGTACGCCACTGGTGGGTCGGGCCAAGCAATTCCAGAGCGGCATAGGTGGTGACCAGTTTCATGGTCGAGGCCGGGTTGACCGAGACATCGGCGTTGTAGATGACGGTGTTGCCGGGACCGTTGAGCGGTACGGCCATCAACGAAAGGCTGGCGGGGCTGATCTTGTTGGCCGTCAGCGCCTGTTGGATCTTCGGCGACAGGGTGGTGACGGTGGCGGCGTGGAGAGGAAGGGCGAGTGGCAGAAGCAGGCTGGCGATGGCGATGGAGCGAAACGATTTGATCATTGGCAGGCCCGAGATATAGAGATGAAGGGCGATAGGAAATGCGGCGCCGTGAGCAACGCCGCACGCTGGATAATGAGAAATGTTGCGCATTATGAAGGAGCTGTTTCAAGCCGCAAGCCACAAGCCACGGGTCAGAGCGAAAAAAGCCCCGCGAGGAGTCCGAAAAGCGTTTGCCCTGGCTGGCCCAAGACGCTCTTTCATGCGCAGGCGTCGACTCTCTGTTAGAGTGCCGCCCGTCATTGAATGAGTGCTTTAGGAGTTTTACATGGCCACCAACCGTTCCCGTCGTTTGCGCAAGAAGCTCTGTGTGGACGAGTTCCAGGAGCTGGGCTGCGAATTGACCCTGACTTTCAACGAAGGGCTGTCCGCCGAGCAGGCCGATACGTTCGTTGACGAGTTCCTGCGTGATGCCATCGAAGGCAACGGCCTCGGTTATGTCGGCGGTGACGACTACGGCTTTGTCTGCCTGGCCAAGCGTGGCTCGGTCAGCGCCGAGCAGCGCGCCCAGATCGAGGCTTGGCTGAAGAGCCGCAGCGAGCTGCGCGAATTCACCCTGAGCCAGTTGATGGATGTGTGGTATCCGGAGAATCCGGTCAACCAGGCCTGATCCCGCCTTCAAGCAAAAGCGCTGCGGACGGAGGCCGGACTAAAGGGCATTCATGCATCTTTCGTCCGCCTTTGTGCCTGACGCGCTTTTTCGTTTTCAGGCATTCCCGCATCCGCGAGGATTGCCGCTTCGTCTACCTGATCGAGTTGCTCCGGTCGCAGGAAGCGTTGCCCGTACAGTTCCGGCACGCGGGCGCGGACGAACAGGGCGAAAAGGTCCGGGTCGATGTGCGCTTCCCGGCACATTCTGGCCATGATGCTCAACGCTTCGCTCAGGGTCTTGCCTTTCTTGTAGGGGCGGTCGATGGCCGTCAGCGCCTCGAATATATCGGCGATCGCCATGATCCGTGCCGGCAGGCTCATCTGCTCGCGCTTGAGGCGCTTCGGATAGCCGCTTCCGTCCATCTTTTCGTGATGCCCTCCGGCGATTTCCACCACGTTGCGCAGATGCTTCGGAAAGGGCAGGTGGCTGAGCATGCGGATGGTCTGCACCATGTGGTCGCCGATGATGAAACGCTCTTCGCGGGTCAGGGTGCCGCGTCTCACGCCAAGGTTGTAGAGTTCGCCACGGTTGAACTTGTGCAGCGGCGGATCGAGCCTGAAGCCCCAGGGGTTGTCGCTTGGCATGATCTCGTGCGGCGGGCGTTCGATGATGTGTTCGGGCTTGTCGGCCAGTAGTGGTTCCAGCACGGGGAGCGGGCTCGGAGGTGTGCGCGCTTGGCGCTGGTGCTCTTCCCAGGAGACGCCAATACGGTCGTCGAGTGTGCGTTGCCAGGTACGCCCGGCGATACGCCGCAGACGTTGCAGGTCACTATCGGCACTGGTTTCTGCGCCCAGGTTGCAGCGGGCGATGAAGGCAAACTCCTCGTCCAGGGTCGCCAGCAGTTCATCGCGGGCCTGGGCCAGGTGCTCGACGGCCTCGCCATTGGCCAGCCCTCGCCAGTAGTCGATCTGCGCATCGCGCTTGAGCACTTCGAAGCGCATGCGCACTTCATGGATGCGGTCATACAGGGTTTCCAGCTTGGTGGCCTTGTCGACCACGTATTCCGGGGTGGTGACCTTGCCGCAGTCATGCAGCCAGGCGGCGATGTGCAGGGCTTCCCAGTCCTCGGCCGTCGGCTGGTAGTCGCGCATGGGCGGCTCGTCGCTGGCCGCCGCGGCCTGGGCGAGCATGAAGGTCAGTTCCGGAACCCGCTGGCAGTGGCCGCCGGTGTAGGGGCTCTTGGCGTCGATGGCGCCAGCGATCAACTGGATGAAGGCATCGAGCAGGTTTTTCTGTTGATCCAGCAAGCGCTGACTTTCGATGCACAGCGCTGCCACGCCGGATAGCGCTTCGACGAAGGCGATGCGTTCCGGGCGCAAGGCAGTGGGGAGTTCGCCGCTATCCGGATGCGCCAGCACCAGTACCCCGAGCGTCTCGCCCTGGCGGTTGCGCAGGGCGGTGGCGGCCAGGTGGACACGCGGGCTGTCGAGTTCATGCAGCAGCCCGCGCAAGCCATGGGCCTGGTCGAAACCTAGGTCGATGATTTGCGTGCTACCGCCGTTCGCCACCTGTGCGAGCCATTCAGGCACGTATTCACTGCCTGCCGGATAGGCGACGATCTGGTGCTGGGCAAGGCTCTGCAGTTCGCCATCGATGAACAGGCCGTGGGGCGTCAGCGCGCCGCTCTGTTCGTCACGCAGATAGAGCAGGCCGCAGCGGGCTTCACTGAAGCCCGTGGTTTCTCGCAGGATACGCTGCAGAAGGGTATCGAAACGCTTTTCGGCGGAGAGGCTGGAAGTAATTTCCAGGAAGCTGGACAGGGTGTCCTTCATGTGGCCCATGGCGACCGCCAGTTGGTCCACTTCGAGCACCAGGGAGTGCCCGGCGGCGGGGTGCGAGAAGTCGAAGTTGCGGATTGCCTTGGCCTCACTGACCAGTGCCCGCAACGGTCGTACCAGCAGGCGCGACATGAACCAGCCCAGCGGCACGCAGAACAGCAGCAGGGCGAGCGTCAGCACCGCACCTTGCCAGCGAATGCGCCGGGCATCCGCCAGTAACTCCTCTTCTGGGGCGAGCACCGCCAGGCGCAGGCCATTCGGGCCGCCTTCGGCCAGTTCCGTATAGGCGACCTGCCAGTCCTTGTTGCCCAAGCGCATGCTGCCGCGTCGGTCATTCTGCAAGCCGCGCTCGAACAGCGTACCGAGTACCGGGCTCAGTTGCCGAACCGGGGTCAGGTGGACCCGGTCATCGACGCGATGCAACTGCCGGGGCAGGCCGGGGTAGGCGACCGCAGCGCCATCCGGCCGGTACAGGACCAGTTCGGTGGAGGGGGTCATGCGATGCCGGGCCAGGGTTGCCGACAGGTCGGCGAGGGTCAGGTCGGCGGCCAGTACCGTCCCGTTGCGACCGGGTACGGCCAGGGTGGTGCCGATATCGCCGGAGGAGAAGAACACATAGGGTTCAGTGGTGATCTGCCGGTTACTGCCCAAGGCTGTACGGTACCAACTGCGTGTGCGTGGGTCGTACCGCTCAGCGGGATTGCTGCTGGTCGGCAGGGCGTTCAGTCGGCTGTCGTAGTAGAGGTAGTTGGAGACGATCTGCCCGGAATCGTCATGTTCGATACTCCAGACCTGGTAAGCCGCGTCTTCGGGAGGTGTTAAGGTGCGTCTCAGGGTTTCGTTGCGCAACGGCCGGACCATGAAGAAATCGCCGTCGGCATAGCCGAGATAAAGCGAGGAGAGGCGCGGATTATCGTTGAGCGCGCGGGTAAACACCGGCAGCAGCGCGAGGCGCTGTCGTGTATCGCTGCCCTGGATGCGTTCATCCAGCAGGAGCAGGTCGAGCAAGTGGCGGATCGGCTGATAGGTATTCTGCAGGTCGGCTTCGACGTTTTCGATGATCTGGCCGAACAACTGCTGGCTGCCGGACAGGATGATCTGGCTGGTCTGCCGGTAGTTGAAGAAGCCGAGGACCATGCCCGTGGCCAGCAGCAACAGGGTAAGCAGCACACTGATGTGGACGTGGAACGGAAAACGGCGCTCTTTCAACGGCATGTCCTCATTCCCTTAATATGCACAGCGCATGCTTGCTCAGGCGTCTGAAACCGACTTGCGCTCCTGTCGCCGGATCAGCCATTGCTCCAGGCCGTAGATCATCAGTGCCACCGACATGGCCAGGACCACGCCGATCAGGGTGTTGAACAGGCGAGTCTGGACCAGGTGCCAGTCCTGCGACAGGCTTTCCGTCAAGAGCATGAAACTCAGCGTGACTTGCAGAACGAACAAACCATAGTTGTGGGCCTGGAAGGCCCGGCTGAGGACGATCAGCGGCAGGATCGTCGCGACCATCAGCGGCGGGCTTTGCAGGCTGTGCCCGAAGTAGATTAGCAGCGCTGCGGCGCACAGGCTCGCCAGGCAGGATTGCAGCGCCCGCACCAGGCTGACCTTGAATTCCAGTTGCAAGGTGCCGATCAGGGCGATGGTGAGCCAGTAGCCACGTGGCAGCGCTGCCAGGTTGACGATGAGGCCGGCGAGGGCGAAGGCCAGGGTGCAGCGCAATGCGTGCAGGCGCCAGCGTTGCTCGGGCAGGCGCTTGGCATGCTTCATCATCACCTTGAGAATGGCCACCAGGCGCGGCATGTGCGGCCACGTACGCAGGCCGTGTACGCCGCGCAGGCCGAAGGCGAGCAGGGCGACCCAGAGTCCGCCGAGGATGAACAGGGCCGCAACCGCATCCGGGTTCCTGAAACTGCCGACGCCGTATTGACCTTGTCCCAGGCATAGGCAGACGGCCAGGCCGATGCCCAGCTTGCCAGCCTCCACGCCGAGGCGCTGCAGCCAGGCGAGCATGAAGCCGTAGGCGGCGAACAGGCCGAGACTGAGCAGCGGATGGCTGCCGGACCAGTAGCCCAACCCCGCGCTGCAGGCACCGAGCAGCGTCAGCAGGAGCATGCGCAGCATGCCGAAGCGATGCAGCGGATTGGCCTGGGCGGCCTGGAAGGCGCCGGCCGAGGCCCAGAGAAAGCCCGGATGGCCGCTGAACAGGCCGAGCACCAGGGGCAGGGCGCAGCCCAGCCCGGCGATGATCGCAGGACCCCAGGCGGGCGGCCCCGCGTGCCAGTTCAGTGCTTGCCGCAGAAGATTGTTCATTGCATTACACCGGGCTGGAGCGGCCGGTCATTTCCCTCGCCATTTCCGTTGCATAACTGTCGGTCATGCCCGCGATGAAGTCGATCATGCGCAGGAAGGCCTTGTACAGCGGCCACTGCGGGTCGGGTGCATTGTGCCCGAGCAGGTCGAGGATGCGCCGGTTCTTGAACGATGGCGTGCGCCCGCCATGCTGTTCCAGCGCCGCGCCACAGAAAGCGTTCAGCAGGATCTCCAGGGTGGTGTAGGCGCCGATCTCGTGCAGGGTCTTGCGCTTGTCCTGGAAGATCTTTTCCCGGGCGATGGCCTTGGCTCGTTGCACGCAGTCCTTGGCCGGGCCATGCATGTGCTCGACCAGGTCACCGTGCAGGCCACCCTCGAGCAGGATGTGCTGCTGGGCGACGAAGGCGCGAGCGGCCGAATTGGTCAGGTGCTCGATGGCCTTGCCGCGCAGGATCGCCAGCTTGCGTCGGCGTGAGTCGCTGGCGCCCAGTTGGCGATAGGTTTCCGGCAGGTCGTCGCCGACCAGGTCGAGCAGCAGTGCTTCCACTTCGCTGTAGTCGAGCAGTTCCATTTCCAGGCCGTCTTCGAGATCGATCAGGCCATAACAGATATCGTCAGCCGCCTCCATCAGGTAGACCAGTGGATGGCGAGCCCAGCGCTGTTCTTCGAGCAGCGGCAAGCCGAGCTTGGCTGCGATCTGTTCGAGCAACGGCAGTTCGCTCTGGTAGCAGCCGAACTTGTGCTTCTTATAGCCGAGGGCCTCGGCATGGCGCGCGGTCCACGGGTACTTGAGATAGGTGCCGAGGGTGGCGTAGGTCAGGCGTGTGCCGCCGTCGAACTGGTGGTACTCCAGTTGCGTGAGAACACGGAAGCCCTGGGCGTTGCCCTCGAAATTGAGGAAGTCCAGGCGCTCGGCATCGCTCATCGCATCCAGCCAGCCACGCGAACTGGCCTGCTGGAACCAATGGCGGATGGCATCTTCGCCGGAATGGCCGAACGGCGGGTTGCCGATGTCATGGGCCAGACAGGCCGACTGCACGATCACGCCGAGATCGGCGGGGCTGCACCACTGTGGCAGCGCGTCACGCAGCATCTCGCCGACACGCATGCCCAGCGAGCGGCCGACGCAACTGACCTCCAGCGAATGGGTCAGGCGCGTGTGGATATGGTCGTTGCTGGAGACCGGATGGACCTGGGTCTTGCGTCCCAGGCGGCGGAACGCACCGGAGAAGATGATGCGGTCGTGGTCCTTGTGGAACGGGCTACGACCCAATTCGTCCGAACTGTGCGCGGGCTTGCCAAGGCGTTCGCGGGTAAGCAGGGTTTGCCAGTCCAAGGGCTGTCCTCGCCGGTGGGATGCGCCGTAGCTTCTCGTTTCCGCCTCCGCCCTGCAAGCACTCCGATGGTCGAGCAGCGCTCATGCCGGTCGAATCAAAGGCCCGCGGCATCGATATCGAGCAGTAACAGGCGGCTGCCACCGGCGATGAACTGTCCAGCGGTGAGGCAATACTGGTTGGTCGTCGCGTCACGGTAAGTGCTAGACAGGGTCAAGCGACGCTCTTCCCAGCCTTCCGCCAGCAGTTGATAGAAGTAGGGACGCCAGGACCAATTGTGTTCCAGATAGCGGGTGTCTTCTTTCCAGCCGTCCTGGCCGCGTTCCGTGTTGGGGGTCAGTTGGGTGCCATGGCGGTCGCATTGGTAGATGCGCAACAACCAGGGGTATTGCGTCAGGCTTGGCAGGGCATCGACGTTGGCGAGGCCTTCGGCCCAGGGCTTCAGCAGGTTCATCAGTTCGACGAGCTGTTGCCGCAGATTCATCAGGCGCGCGCGCTCAGCAAGCTTTCTCTGCACATAGCGGTCGCGCAGGCGCGCGAACTCGGCGACGAATGCATCGGCGGCGAAGAACTCCAGCTCCGGCCTGGCGAACAGATAGCCTTGGACGTAGCGGGCGCCGCACTCGAGAGCGAAGTCCAGTTCGGCCTCGGTTTCCACGCCTTCGGCGATGATCCAGCAACCGGTTTTCTCGGCCATCTGCGCCAGGGCCTTGACCACTTCGCCACTCGGACCGCCACGTGCCGCCTCCTGGAACAGGCGCATGTCCAGTTTCAGAATGTCCGGCTGCAAGGCCAGCACTCGATCCAGTTGCGAGTAGCCGGCACCGAAATCATCGATGGCGATGCGGGCGCCAGCCTGGCGATAACGGGCTACCACGTCGTACAGCTTCT
Organism: Pseudomonas sp. LRF_L74; assembly: GCF_965644255.1. Taxonomy (NCBI): domain Bacteria; kingdom Pseudomonadati; phylum Pseudomonadota; class Gammaproteobacteria; order Pseudomonadales; family Pseudomonadaceae; genus Pseudomonas; species Pseudomonas sp. LRF_L74. The sequence continues at coordinate 636,606 of NZ_CBFFRH010000002.1, forward strand.
GGCTGCTGCCGCCCAGTTCGGTGATCTCGAAGACGATGCGCTCGGCCGCGACCGCTGATTCCTTCAGTTGCTTGAGGCTGGGTAGCGTCTGGTTGGGGCGCAGGCGGCTGATCCAGCGTGGCGAGATATTGAGGCTGAGAAACCAGTCCTCCGGTGCTTCGCGCAAACGGCGCAAGGCATCTTCGCGAATGCTGCGATCCAGGCGCCTGAGCGCCGTGGGCGAGATGCGCGGATCAGTGAACAGAGGGCCGACGGAGAGCAGGCTGCCGTCTTCCTGGCGTAGACGGCCCAATGCCTCGACGCCAGCGATACGGCCGGTTGCGGTGTCGATGAAAGGTTGGAAGCTGGCGAGCGGTTGCCCGTCGATCACGGATACATCCTTAGTCTGAATGTCACATGGCCACCGAATTACAGGGTGGCCCGTCGGGCAAAGCAAGAATGTGGCCAGTTCAGGGTTTTCGGTTGTTCAGATAGCGGGTGATGAATGGCAAGTAGCGGCTGGCATGAGTGATCCAGCTTTGCAGGCCGCCACTGCGTGCGGCGAAGAAACCGGCCGCGGTGGCGGCGGCCACGCCCCATAATGGAGCGTGCTTGAGACCGAGGCTTTGCGGCAAAGCCAATGCCATGCCCTTGGCCTGGCGGATCGGACGCAGTACCAGGTTGGTCTCGTGGCGCAGTTCCTGGCGATGCAGTTCGAGGCGCATGCGGATCAACGCTTTGCGCATCTCTTGCCTGGAGGCATTGCGGGGCAGCTCTGGAAGGTTCATGGCATCAATTGCTCGCGGTCGCGGGAGAGTTCTTCCAGGGTGGCGCTGAAGGGCGAGGCTTCATCCCGGAGTACGCTGTTCAGGCGCAATGCGCAGAATAGTGTCGCTACAGCGTAGAACAGGCATAGACCGATGATCGCTTGCAGGCGATAGCTATCCCACAGTGCGATCAGCACCAGTACGGATAGGCTGAGCAGCAACAACAGGCCGCAGACCAGCGCAAAACCGGCGAATAGCAGGATGCGCAGGCTGTTGGCTTTCTGTTCCTGCAGTTCGATGCCGAACAGTTCGACGTGACCATGCAGCAGCCCGAGGAAGGCTGCGCTCAGGCGTGGGATCGACGGTGACTGGCCCGCTGGTGGCGGGCTTGGCTCCGTGCCGTCGCTCATCGGTCAGCGCCGCGAGAACAGCAGGCCCAGGAGAAAGCCGACACCAGCGGACACGCCGATCGACTGCCATGGGTGTTGCTGTACATAGCTCTCGGCGCTGTCAACCGCTTGGCGACCGCGCTCACGCAGGCCTTCTTCGGTAACGCGCAGCGAGTCGCGGGCACGCTCCAGGTTTTCCAGCAACTGGCCGCGTAGTTCGTCGGCCTGATCGCCAGCCAGTTCCGCAGTGTGTTGCAGCAGGCGTTCGGTATCCGCTACCAGGGCCTTGAAGTCGGCTACCAGATCGTCTTGCGTACGCGGGGTCGAAGTCTTGCGCGCCATCGGTCGTTCTCCAGGTTACGAATGTGCTGAAGCTAGGAGTAAGCCCCCCGAGTATGGTTCAACAGAAATCTCTGGTACAGCACTTGCATTTTCGTGGTGCGTTTCATGGTTCGACCGCGCATGAATGGGGCGATCCGGGTTGCCGGAAGGCGCCCCGTTTTTCGTTTCAAATCATTGAAAATAAAAGAAAATAAATTTCAAGATCATTCCTCGCTGACAAACTTTCGCATTGAAATGGCGCGATCTCCTGATAAGCATCGGCTCGTGAATGTTTCATCTTGGTGCGATGTTTTGCGTTGGTGATCGTATTTGGTGCTTTTAGCTGCTGCCGGAGCCGTTAGATGGAAAACCTCGATAGTGCCGTGGAGAATCTGATCCATGGCTCCAACACCCTGTTCATTCTCCTCGGCGCGATCATGGTGCTGGCCATGCATGCCGGTTTCGCCTTCCTCGAGGTCGGTACGGTTCGCCACAAGAACCAGGTCAACGCACTGTCGAAGATTCTCTCGGACTTCGCCATGTCGGCCCTGGCCTATTTCTTCGTTGGTTACTGGATCGCCTATGGCGTCAGTTTTTTCGAGCCGGCAGCGGTGCTGACCGAAGATCATGGCTATCCCCTGGTCAAGTTCTTCTTTCTGCTGACCTTCGCCGCAGCCATTCCGGCGATCATTTCTGGTGGCATCGCCGAACGTGCCAGGTTCGGCCCGCAGTTGTGCGCGACCTTGCTGATCGTTGCCTTTGTCTACCCGTTCTTCGAAGGCATGATCTGGAATGGCAATTTCGGCTTTCAGGCCTGGCTGAGCGAGCGATTCGGCGCGGCCTTCCACGATTTCGCCGGTTCGGTGGTGGTACATGCGATGGGCGGCTGGCTGGCGTTTGGCGCGGTGCTGTTGCTGGGCGCCCGCAAGGGGCGCTATCGCGAGGGACGCCTGGTGGCCTTCGCGCCGTCGAACATTCCGTTCCTGGCGCTGGGATCGTGGATCCTGATCATCGGCTGGTTTGGCTTCAACGTGATGAGTGCGCAGACGCTGGGTAACGTCAGCGGCCTGGTGGCGGTCAACTCGCTGATGGCGATGGTGGGGGGCACGGTTGCCGCCCTGGTGGTGGGCCGCAATGACCCGGGCTTCCTGCACAACGGGCCGTTGGCCGGGCTGGTGGCGATCTGTGCCGGTTCCGATCTCATGCATCCAGTCGGTGCGCTGGTCACTGGAGCCATCGCGGGCGCTCTGTTCGTCTGGGCGTTCATCGCCACCCAGGTCAAGTGGAAGCTGGACGACGTTCTGGGTGTCTGGCCGTTGCACGGATTGTGCGGTGTCTGGGGCGGGATCGCCTGTGGCATCTTCGGCCAGCAAACACTTGGTGGACTCGGGGACGTCAACCTGGCCAGCCAACTGGTCGGTACCGCTGCGGGGGTGATCGTCGCTCTAGTTGGCGGACTGGTCGTCTACGGCCTGTTGAAGGCAGTGACCGGTATCCGCCTCAGCCAAGAGCAGGAGTTCTACGGGGCGGACCTGTCGCTGCACAAGATCGGCGCCAACAGCCAGGACTGAGCGCGCGCTGCCTGTGGACCACATGCCGGTGGCGTAGTCGATAGCCTTGGTGAAATTGTTGCGAGGCTGACCAATCGACTACGCAACGAGCAACCGCAGCGCCTGAGCTTCATGGCGGAATGGAAAAGAATAGCTGGCACTTTGCCGGGCCACTGGCGGACTAAGAGGAATCATCCCTCCTTCCGCAAGGACGCCCATGTCGCTCCCTACCCTCGAGCAGAAGACCTTCACCTTATTGTTGGTCATCGTTACCCTGGCCTTCGGCTGGATCCTCTGGCCATTCTACGGCGCGGTCTTCTGGGCCGTAGTCCTGGCGGTGCTGTTCGAGCCAATGCAGCGGCGCATCGCCCGGCGCATGGGCGAGCGGGGCAATTCGTCGGCGCTGATCACCCTGGGCATCTGTCTGCTGGTGGCGATTCTGCCGGTGATCGCGGTTACCGCGATGCTGGTCAGCGAGGGCAGCCAAATCTACCAGCGTATCGATTCCGGGCAACTGGACATCGGTGCCTACGCCACCAAGGGGCGAGACATGCTGCCAGGCGTGGTACAGGACCAGCTTGGCCGTGTCGGCCTGGACGACATGGACAGCCTGCGCGAGCGCATTGGCAAGGGGGCGCTGCAAGCCAGCCAGTTCCTCGCGACCAAGGCGTTCTCCATCGGCCAGGACACGTTCCAGTTCATCATCAGCTTCTTCCTGATGCTGTACATGCTGTTCTTCTTCCTGCGTGACGGTCGCGAGCTGGTGCGTACCGTGCGCGATGCGGTGCCGCTGGAGGACCGGCAGAAGCGCCGCCTGCAGATCAAGTTCACGCGGGTGGTGAGGGCGACGGTCAAGGGCAACATCATCGTTGCGATCGTCCAGGGCGCGCTGGGCGGGCTGATCTTCTGGATTCTCGGTATATCCAGCCCATTGCTGTGGGGCACGCTGATGGCTTTCCTGTCACTGTTGCCCGCGGTTGGCTGCGGTATCGTCTGGGTGCCGGTGGCCCTGTATCTGATGCTCAATGGCAGTATCTGGCAGGGCGTGGTCATGGTTCTGTGGGGCGTTCTGGTGATCGGCCTGGTGGACAACTTCCTGCGCCCGGTTCTGGTCGGCAAGGACACGCGCATGCCGGATTACCTGGTATTGATCTCGACCATGGGCGGGCTGGTGCTGTTCGGCCTCAACGGGTTTGTCATCGGCCCGTTGATCGCGGCGCTGTTCATCTCGTCGTGGGAGTTGTATCGCAGCAGCCGGTCGAGGGGGCAATTGCCCTGAAACGAAAAAGGGCATCCTGATGGATGCCCTTTTCTATGTGGCCGTGGGTCAGACGATCACGCCCTGGCTGCGCAGGTAGTCGTCGTAGCTGCCGCTGAAGTCGGTCACGCCGTTTTCCGAGAGCTCGATGATGCGAGTGGCCAGGGAGCCGACGAACTCGCGGTCGTGGCTGACGAAGATCAGCGTGCCCGGGTAGTTTTCCAGCGCCAGGTTGAGCGCTTCGATGGACTCCATGTCCAGGTGGTTGGTCGGTTCGTCCATCACCAGCACATTGGGTTTCTGCAGGATCAGCTTGCCGAACAGCATGCGCCCCTGTTCACCGCCGGAAATGACCTTGACCGACTTGAGGATCTCGTCGTTGGAGAACAGCATGCGGCCCAGGGTGCCGCGAATGACTTGCTCGCCAGTGGTCCACTGGCCCATCCAGTCGAACAGGCTTACGTCATCCTCGAAGTCGTGGGCATGGTCCTGGGCGTAGTAGCCGACCTCGGCGCTTTCGGTCCATTTCACTTCACCGCCATCCGCTTTCACCTCGCCGACCAGGGTACGCAGCAGGGTGGTCTTGCCGATACCGTTCGGACCGATGATAGCCACGCGCTCGCCGGCTTCGACGGTGAAGCTGAAGTTCTTGAACAGTACCTTGTCATCGAACGACTTGGAGACCTTTTCGATCGTCACGGCCTGGCGATGCAGCTTCTTGGTCTGTTCGAAGCGGATGAACGGGCTGACGCGGCTGGACGGCTTGACTTCGGCCAGCTGGATCTTGTCGATCTGCTTGGCCCGGCTGGTGGCCTGCTTGGCCTTCGAGGCGTTGGCCGAGAAGCGGCTGACGAAGGTCTGCAGCTCGGCGATCTGGGCTTTCTTCTTGGCGTTGTCGGCCAGCAGTTGCTCGCGCGATTGGGTCGCGGCGGTCATGTATTCGTCGTAGTTGCCGGGGAACAGGCGCAGTTCGCCGTAATCCAGGTCGGCCATGTGGGTGCAGACCGAGTTGAGGAAGTGACGGTCGTGGGAAATGATGATCATGGTGCTGTTGCGCTGCACCAGAATGTTTTCCAGCCAACGGATGGTATTGATGTCCAGGTGGTTGGTCGGTTCGTCGAGCAGCAGCACTTCCGGATCGGAGAACAGCGCCTGGGCCAGCAGCACGCGTAGCTTCCAGCCAGGCGCGACTTCGCTCATCGGGCCGAAATGCTGTTCCAGCGGAATACCCAGGCCGAGCAGCAACTCGCCGGCACGGGACTCGGCGGTGTAGCCATCCATCTCGGCGAACTCGCCTTCGAGCTCACCGACCTTCATGCCGTCTTCTTCGCTCATCTCCGGCAGCGAGTAGATACGGTCACGCTCGGCCTTGACCCTCCACAACTCCTCGTGGCCCATGATGACGGTGTCGATCACGGTGAATTCCTCGTAGGCGAACTGGTCCTGACGCAGCTTGCCGAGGCGCACGTTGGGTTCGAGCATGACCTGGCCGGCGGAGGGCTCGAGGTCGCCACCAAGGATTTTCATGAAGGTCGACTTGCCACAGCCGTTGGCGCCAATCAGGCCATAGCGGTTGCCGTTGTTGAACTTGACGGAAACGTTCTCGAACAGCGGCTTTGCGCCGAACTGCATGGTGATGTTTGCGGTGGAAATCAAAGCTGTCTATCTCGCACGTTTCAAAGGGGTTGATTTAGTCCTGGGGCAAATTTGGGGCAATTTTTAGTTTTCCCATCTCCGCCCAGTCTCCTTCGCCATCAATCCATCTGGCATAGCGAGTAAGGAGTATCTGCACCGAGTGACCCAGTTGCTTGGCAATGAAGGCCGGAGCCATCCCTGCCATAAGGCACATGGTCGCGTATGTGTGGCGCGCATTGTACGGGGGGCGGTAGCGAATACCCAGCCCCTTTAGGATTGGTCGCCACTGATGATGCAGGTCACTCGTCTGTTGGACGTAAAGGGAATTCTTGCTGGGCGGGAAGCAGTAAGGAAACTCGTCGTGCTTTCCTGGCCCCGCGGCTCGCCGCTCTGCGTATTTTTCTGCGTACTCTAGGGCGTGAATCGCTCGCTCATTGAGGAGAACGTATCGATCCTTCTTCGTCTTGGTCCGGTTGACGATTTTCTTCTTGGCCACAACCCGACAAACAAAAGCTACTCGCTTCTGCAGATCTACCTCTTCCCAGCGCAGCGCAGAAATCTCACCAAGACGCATTCCGGTATAGAAGGCAAACTCGAAGAACGCTCCGTATATTCGTATAGGCCAGTACTCGGCTGAATAAAGAGCTTCGATGATGCGATCGCCCTCGGCCTGGTAGAACGGATCAATCTTTTTATTCTCCCTGCTGGACTTTTCAAGCGCAGCCATTGGGTTTTCACTGAGAAGTCTGTCGCTAACAGCTGAATCAAGGATGGTGCTTATCTTGCTCATCGCGCTGGACTTCACTCCATTGCTGGTCCAGTCGATCTGTGCAAGCAATCCCCGCATAAAAGCGGGAGTTAGATTGGCCAGGGGAGTAGTCGCCAGATAGGGCATCCACCAGACATTGAGGACCGATTTGTAGTTATCTCGCGTGCCCTCTGCCAGCGTTCGGCTATCCAGCCATGTCTGGGCATACTGACCAAAAGCACAAGTTTGGCCAGATATACTGCTAGGAGAGTTCGGGAAAAGTTCGGCATGTTTCTTTTCATCGAACATGCCGAGCTTTATCAGTTGTATTACTTGATCACGTAGGCGGGATGCAGCATTGATCCCCGTTTGCGTCGTGGGATAGCCGAGCGTCTCTGACCAGCGTTTTCCGTTCCACTTGAATCGGATGCGGATTGCAGATTGTCGAATTTCAATTCCGGCGGGCAGAACCAGAGGCTTTCTTGCCATTCGTTATATCTCTTTATGCTGTAGAAAATTCGGCTTCCAATTTTTTTCCAGACTCCTTCAGGAATCTGTTTCCTGGCTCGCTTGGCCTCGAGCGAGCGTGGCGTTGTGCCAAGGTATTCAGCCATTTGCTTTTCGGTGAGTTTGTCGAGTGGCTCGGCTACTTGTATTGCGGGCATAGCGTTACCTCCGCCGGCGTGGCCAGCAGGTGATCATGGCGAAAGGGGGTTAAACGGCTTCGTTCTGTTCGGCGGCGTGGCGACGGCAGTCGATTGCGATTTGCTTGATCTGGCGCGCGAGTGCGTCTAGTTGGTCTGGTGTGAGGGAGCCCGCGAGAGCGGTCAGGCCGCCCACGAAGGCGAACGGTTCGCCCTGGGCATCGAGGTGATGGGTTGGCCTGAGGTCGGGGTATGTTGGTGTTCTACGCAGCTCGTAGATCACTTCATCGCCCTCGCAGGCAGTGCCTGGTGTTCTGCTTATTTCTTTGAGCATGGCTGGAGTTCCGGGTGAGGAGGGCACTGGCAGTTACCGGCGCGCCTGGCGCAGCTGCGGCAGTAGATCGGGGCGTTCATACGGTCACCTGCTTGAACTCGACGACCCAGACCCAGGGGTTGGCGCTCCAGCTGCTTGGGCCGTTGATGGATTCCCACAGCTCGCTAAACCAGCCGACAGGATCGGTTTTGCCAACGGCGGGGCCGTTGAGATTGGGGAAAGGGCATCCCTCAGCCATTGCATCGCCCCGCGTGATGTCCTGCAGGCGCTCGACGCGCACAGCGGTTACCTCAAGCAGGATGCGGCTGTAACGACGATGAAGGTGAATACTTGGCACAGACCGCTCTGGGAGCAGCCCGTCGTAGCTGTAGCCGGTCTGCGCCTCCTGATCGTCGAACAGCGAGCACAGATAGACCGTTTCTCCGTGCTTCCCGCCGGCGCTGAAGTAGTGCCCATATTCGCAGTCGTAGCCGAGGCTTTCACGGACCCAGAGCCGATCGCCAGGCTCGCCGTATGGACAGGCGGGCAATGCCGAATAAGGCCGTGAGCCAGTGGGCAGCCACCAGTCATGGCTATGGCACGGGTGCCCTGGATCAGTTGCTGGCTTTACGGTCCATGACGCATCGGAATATTGCGGCTTCACGACGCGCCGCGTGACTGTCTTCCGGCCTTCGAGAATGGCGCGGACTATCGGCGCGCTGAACAGGATGGGTCTTTCTTTGGACATAGGGAGCCCTCGGCACTTCGTGCCATGATCTGGTTGCCAGATGGATCGGAATGGGATGGGTAAAGAATTGGTAAGGCCACCAAGGTTTACTTTGAAGCAGCATGTCTTTCCGGCAGCTAGCATCAAGCGTTTTGAGTCTGAGACGGGTGTTCGGGTCTTCAGCAAAAATCTAGGAAAGAGCTTTTCGGCAAATAGGAATAATCCTATTTTCATTGTTAGAAGAGTATGGGATGAGAGAACTGAAACAGTTATTGGGAAACAGATTGAGGACAAATTTCAGGGGCTTGCCAGAAGTATAATTTCTGGAAGCACTACAGTTATTGGCCATTTTGAGAAAACTGTAGTTGAAGACTTTTACTCTCTTTGGTGTGTAAGGCATGATTTTAAGGTGCAGGGCTTACCAGACATTTCTATGAATGGAATTTCCGGAACCGATCTTAATGAAGAGCAGGAAGCCGTTCTTGAAAGCAAGGGAGTCATCTTCGCAAGACCAGACGGTATAATGCCGGGTCGCTTTATGGCCGGTATTCGAGTCGTTCGAAGCCAAGATATATTTCGGCAATCAGTTCGAGGCTTGAATTGGGGGGTATTACGTTCCGCTGAAGGCGAATTTATAGCTCCTGACTGTTACTCAACACTCATGATAGTTCCAGTGACGCCGCAGATAATTCTTGCAGCAGGCCAAGAGAACTCATTTCTTACCTATTCAGAGTTGGCGATTATGAATAGGTGTGCGATCAAAGAGTCCCATGATTATTATTACGCAAGAGATTTTGGCGTTTGCCCTGTGATTAGTAATGAACCCCCGCGCATTAAGCGTTTGTTTGAGCCTGAATACATAACTACTATCTGAGACATACCATCCTCCGTGGAAGGTGTGATTGCACATATCTCAATCATGGCTGCCGCCCTCCGAGTCGATTCCGAGTGGTGGTGGTTCGGGCTGTTGCTGGTTTTGTGAGGTCGCTGCTCGAGCACGAAGTACAAGCGGGTAGAGATACCGCCACGCCTGGAAGGCGAAGACCCGCTCGTAATTGCCGCCGCCAGAGCGGCAGTACTGGCCCTCGCTTTCCCACCAGGCCATGAACTGCTCGGTAAACACTGAGTCGGGGACTTGCTCCGGATCGGCACCTGCACGCAGCTCGCCGACGAAGGTCGCTCCGTTGAGATTGTTCAGGTCGTCCGCCAGCTCCTGGATGATCTGGTCTTTCTGGCGCACCGCAGCCTCGGCTTCGAGAGCACGGCGCTTCCAGCCTGCCAGGTCTTCCCGGGCTCCACGGTAGGCGTCCCGGTAGGCCGCGTGGTGGACGGGCATCGAGGCGAAGAGAGCGCCGGCAATCGCTATAGCGTGGCGCTGGCGCACGATGCAGTAGCCGTTCTGGTCACCCAGCTCGCTGTGCTCGGCGTTGTCGGCGAAGAGTTGCAGGATCGCATCGTCGTCCAGCGCTGTACGCGGCTCAGGCCCAACACCTGGTTTGATGCGGATCAGCACCTGCTTATGCGAGCTGGTGCCGTCGATGGCCATGCAGGTATTGAAGTAGTGGTTGCGCCTGCTGTCCCAGACCACTTCCTCCTGTTCGCTACCAGGGTGAAGTACTTGCTCAGCCTTGGCATTGACCAGTTCGCCGGCGACGTGAAAGCGCAGCTCGTCACCGACCTCGATCTGCCCAGGGCGAACCAGGTGGTTGAACTGGAATTCGGACTCAGCCAGGACGGATGAGCTGGCGGTTCGGGCTGCCCGGGCAAGCACACGGGCCAAGCAGTCAGGCGACTGGTTGTGCACGACGCTGGGGTGAAGTTCGCGGGCAAACAGCCGGTTGAAGTAGTCGGCATCGAGGCCGTAGGGGTTGGTCACTGTGTCACCTCGGGGCGGGGTTGTTCGGGGCTGGCCTGGTTATCTGGCCGTCGGCACACGAAGTCGAAGTTGCTGTTGGGGCTGCCGGTGCGCATCCCCGGCGTATCGAGCGGCCGGCAGTCGTTCCGCTGCTGGCGCTCTCGCTCGTGCTGCAGCTTCAGCGGGTTATTGGGATCGATGTTCGAACAGCCGAGCAGCAAAGCCGCAAGGCCGAGGGCTCGCAGAGTTGGGGGCATTGGGGACTCGCCTTACTGGCAGATTGGATTTGTGTGCGTTAGCTTTTGGCGGGCTGGCGAGTGGCCAGCGGCAATTCATTGAGGAGCAAGGGATGTACTTCCAATCGATGCAAACCCAGCAGCTTGTAATGGTCTTGAAAGCAGGCGCTTCGGTGGAATTGGCTTTTATGGGGCGGTTGATGCATGAGTGGATTCAGCTAGCGCGTGCCGCAAAGGAGGGGGGCGGCGTGTTGACTCTGACCGGAGTTAAGGGCGTGATGCCCAATCAGGTGGTCGAGCTAGCCAGGGCTGGCGCTCCCGGTCATATCTCATTCAAGTGATAGGCTGGTGGGCTTGAAGGCAGTTCGTTTTTTTGAGCTGCTTCCAGCCTTTTTATGCGCCGCTCGATAGCCTTGCGAACGGTGGCCTGTAGCCCTTCAATCTGAAGGGCTGCATCGCAGGCAGCCAGGTCGAACTCAGCCACTCGCTGAACTCGATCCTCGACCGTCATGCAGTAGCAGTCGTGACCACTGTAGGTGCCGCTGTAGAAGGGATGATTCTTGCTCATGAGCGAGGGCCTGGCAGCGCCGGCGTCGATTCGATGAAGCCAGTCCCATCACCGCCGGTGACGTTGAGGAAGGCCACCTCGACCTTTGCTGTCTCGACCAGGACGCGCCCCACATCGGCAATCGCCTTGGCCCGCTCGATCTCCATCGGTTTGTCCTGGTCATGCAGCGCCTCAAGGGCGGCGAAAAGGTGGTTACGCAGATCGACCATCTGATTCTTCATCGGCTTGTCTCCTGATTTCACGTTCGAGCTTCTTCTGCAGGCGTATAAGTTCCTTCAGCTCGGGTGGGTAGCGGTGGATTGAGTTGCGCCGGCAGTTCTCGGCGCGTGTGATCAGCTCCAGGTTGTCGAGCTGGATGTTTTTGCGGTTACGGTCCCTGAATACCACCAGGTGGCCGGCCGGGATTGGTCCGTGCGTTTCCTCCCAGAGGATCGCGTGTACAGCCTTCCAGCGCTTGTGGGGCGGACCGTCGTCTCGGATCTTGCGCTGCAAAATTCCGTCGTCGGTGACCCGCTCGAAGCCAACTGGCTTGAGCTTTTCAGCTGCTGTCCCATTGAGCGTTCCAGGCTTGAAGCGGGTCTCTCCGGATCGTCCGCCGGCGGTCCAGCCTTTCTGGCCAGTGTTCCAAGGCTTTTGGCCCTTCACGAACTGGGTCGGCTTACCAGCTTGGTGTCCCTTCTTGAGGCGCCCTGCGTGCTCAGTGGCCAGGTATTCTGTTGAGCGCTTCAGACCAAGCGTCCGTGCTCGCTGGTAGATGCTGCTGACCGATCGCCCAAGGCGCTTTTCAATCTCGGGCATTGGCGTATCTGGGTACAGTTCGGTCAGTTCAGCATCTTCTGTGGGCGACCAGAAGGAACGGCGCCCCTGACGCTCGCGCGCTCTGGCCAACGCTTCTTCAGCAATCCGGTTCATTTACGAATACCTCAAACGAACAGCAGTGGCAGGGCTGATTCGCCGGCCTCGTAGCAAGCCGACTGCAGCAAAGGTGGAAGTGGCAAAGGGCACGCCCTATCATCTGCGACGCCTTTATTTTCAGGGAATTGAAATGGATAAGAAGTTGGCAAGAATTGGTTTTGCGGGAACTGCCATTTATATGGTCATAGTGCTAGCCATGACTTGGTATCGAATACCGAGTTTATGGAGCAGCGAAACGGATATAAATGAAGTAGGAGACTTTCTGGCGGGAGCCTTTGCGCCCCTTGCGTTCCTCTGGCTTGTGCTTGGTTTCTTCCAGCAGGGTGAGGAGTTACGAAACAGCAATGAAGCCTTGAAACTTCAGGCTAGTGAATTAAGGAACTCAGTCGATCAACAAGTTGAAAGCGTAAAGGCACAGCATAAGAACTTACAAAATTATGCTAGCTCAGTAGAGCCACTGCTAAAAGTAAGTTGTGTCGATGCTGGGTGGGGGAGAGAAGGGATTTTCTACTGCTCTATGTCAGTTCATAATCTGGGCGATTACTGTGAAAGATTACTAATTTTAATGACTCAGGATGGCGTTGCCAATCAAACAGTTAGTGTCGGATGCTTGTTCGGCGATGGGAACGTAGGTTTTGTTTTTGATGATATATACGAGTGGAGGAATTTCGAGGTTTCAATTCAGTATTTAACTAGAAGTGGAGTCCAAAATGTCCAGCGATTCTCTATGAGCCATTACGCAGATAATAGGGAATGCGAGAACACCTATGTCGTCAAGAAACATCCGTTTCTAATCGCCGGTAGCTAGCGTCGCTATGATTAGCAGCTATTGAACATGTCTTTGAAGATATCCATCTGGCTTTCACCGTCGAGCTTTGCCGCGTCAAGTCGGGCCTGAGCGATGGCGGCATATTCAGGATTGAGTTCGCAAAGAACAGAGCGTCGACCTTCCTGCATTGCGACCAAGGCGGTGGTGCCGGCGCCGCCGAATGGATCGAGGACGAGGCCTCCACGAGGCGAGCCGGCCAGGATGCACGGCCTGATCAGGTCAGGCGGGTAAGTCGCGAAGTGAGCGCCTTTGAAACTGTGCGTCGATACTGTCCAGACGCTGCGCTTGTTGCGGTTGTCCGGCATGATCGCCAGGGCGCTGTCCATTGAGGAGTTGCCCTTAACTCGCCCTCGCTGGCGTTGTTCTCCATCTGTGCCGTGACCCCAGCCGACACCGTTCGATTTCCTGGCGACCGCCTTCATATTTCCGTTGGTTTTCGCTCCACCATTCGCACGTTCGCTGCCGATCTGATCCTGTACAGCCTGAGACAGTCGGGCATGCGTATTGGGTGAACAGGGTTCGAGAATCGCATCTTGGTCGTAGTAGTAACTGGGCGACTTGCTCAGCAGGAAAATGTACTCATGTGCCTTGGTGCAGCGGTCGCGCACGCTCTCAGGCATGGGGTTCAGCTTGTTCCAGATGATGTCCTGCCTGAGGTACCAGCCGTCATCTTGAAGCGCGAAAGCAAGCCGCCATGGCATGCCCATCATGTCCTTTTTCTTGAGCCCTAGCTCGCGGCCACGAACACCGGTATTGGATCGAAAGGAAGGATGAGCGTTGATCTGGCGAGCACTTGTGACTGCCCGTCCTGACATCTGCCCATTTCCTTGGGGCCTTCCTTGAGCGCCCCATGATCCGGCATAGCTGTCGCCCATATTCACCCAGCAGGTGCCGTCATCGCGCAGCACTCGGTGCACTTCACGGAACACGTCGACCAGGGCTGCGATGAACTCAGCGGGAGACTCTTCCAGCCCGATCTGGCCGTCTACGCCGTAATCACGAAGGCCATAGTAGGGTGGGGAGGTCACGCAGCAATGCGCCGACTGGCCGGGCAGGGTGCGGAGCTGATCGATGCAATTTCCGATCAGGATTCTATGTTGCTGCACGTTTGATCCTCGCCAGTGGCGCTGAAAGTTTTTTTTGGGTAGGGTCAAGCGGAGCGGCAAGGAGCCGTCATAAGGAGCAGTAATGAAGATTTTTATCAGTTGGTCAGGGCGCCGCAGTCGGCTCGTTGCAGAGCTATTGAGTGATTGGATTAAGTGCGTTTTACAAGCCTCAAGACCCTGGATATCAACTCGTGATATTGATCGAGGGTCTATATGGTTTACTGAAATATCAGATCAACTGAAGGATACAGTTGTTGGTATCGTTTGCTTGACGCAGGAGAATAAAAATAAACCATGGATTCTGTTTGAGTCTGGCGCACTGGCAAAAGGGCTAAGCACTAGTCGCGTATGCACACTACTAATTGATTTAACTCCATCCGATATTGAAGACCCGCTTGCCCAGTTCAATCACACTCTTCCTGAGCGAGACTCAATGTGGGCTCTTGTCCGCTCCTTGAATTCGTCTATGAATGATCAGGCTCTGGACGAAAGAATTCTTAGTGAAGTTTTCAATACGTACTGGAACCAATTTTTTACAAAGTTCAAAAAGGCTATTGATGACACACCGCAGCAGGAGGCAGTCGAGCCTCGGTCCGAGAGCAGCATTCTTGAGGAAATTCTTGGACATACGCGGACATTGTCCACCCGCATTAGCCGTCTTGAGAAGAATGCGGAATCTGAATACTTCGCACCGCCTTCACTTATGAGTGCGTTGCGCAAGTACATAAAGTCAGGAGTATCAGTGGAAAGTATCTATAGTTTTGCAAAGGAGGCTGGTATCCCAAATGAAATCCTTGAGTCTGAATTAAAGAGATCTCATCCAAATTCACAATTTGTTTTTGCGGAAGGCATCTCTTCCAAAAGTTAATTGGCAAGTACAGCTGATTTGAGCGGCTATGGCGTATTTCCAACCAGGCCGCTTCGATGACCTGGTCCTTTTCGTGGTCGGTACCGGTCGTTTAAGTGTCGAAGATGTACGGGGTCATGGGGCTTCCTTGAAAGTGGAAAGGCCGCTTATGCAGCGGCCTTGGCTTCTGGTTGGGCGATGGCGCCGGACTCGATCCAGATCGCCTGCATGCCGGCGGGCGGGTTCAGCATCGGCTGCTTGAGTGAGCCGGCGAGGATTGCCGATTCGAGGCTGCCGTCGGCAGTGAGCTGGCGCAGCAGGTTGAGGCCCTGCGGGCGGGCGCTCATGTCCAGCACGTCGAAGCGGTCGATGGCGACGAACTTCAGGCCGGACAGCATGGCGATGGCGATCGTCAGCAGAGTGTCGCAGCGCCATTTCTCGGACTCAGACAGCAGACCGTAGAGACGGTCGCCGAATGTGACCTCGATGCTGGTGCTGATCTGCACCTGGCTCCAACCGGTGATAGCTGAGTGGCTGGCGAGCAGCTTGTTGATCGGGCCCAGGGCGCCGCTCAGTATCTCGGCGGGAATACCGTTCTGACCCAGTGCGTCTGCGATCACCGTCCAGGCCTGGACCTCTTCATGCAGCTTCGCCGCGTCGGCCACCAGCTTGGTACGGCCGGCAGCCGCGCCGAAGGCCTCTTGCAGTGCATTGCGCTTGGCCTGCAGCTTGTCGCGGTCCTGGCGCAGGTCGTTGATAACCTGCTCGGCGTTGGCGATCGCGTTTGCGTCCGGAGTGCCTGCTGCCTCCTGCTCGAGCACGGCTAGCTGAGTGATGGCATCCTCGCTGGCTTTCACGTCACGCTGACTTGCCTCGATCGCGCGCAATGCACTTTCGAGGTAGCCGGCGTATTCGGTGACACGCTTGGCGGCCTCCGGGTCGGCAACTTTCTCCGGCGCCACGTAGGCGACCAGCGTGCCGGCCTTCACCAGAACACGCCCCTGGCAGTGAGGGCAGGCCAGCGGATCGTGTGCTGTATCACCCTCGGCAGCCCGGCGGGCCTCGGCCAGCTTACCGTCCCACTCATCGCGACGGACCTTGTCGGCCTCCAGCTTCAGGCGACGACGATCGATCAGGTCAGCAATCTCGCGCAGGTTCAGGAGCTGGCCCTGACGCTGGCCGGCTGCCTGGGCCTTGGCTTTGTGCCCGCCCAAGGTCTGTTGAGCCTCGGCCAGATCCTGATCAAGTTCGCTGACCTGCTTGGCGACCACGTCGATATCGGCCTGGGTGATGCTCCCGACCTCGATCGCTTCAGGTTCCCAGCCCTCGGCCTTGTCGCTGCCGTAGTTCTCGCCGGTCAGTGCTTTCCAGGCGCCGCGGGCCTCTCTTGCGTACTCCTTGGCCTGGTCGGCCGCAGCCTGGGGACCGGCTTTGAGCATCGGCTTGATCTTCTCGACCAGCGCCGGATCGGCGCCCTTGGCTTCCAGGCGGGTACCGAACTCGTTCGGACTGGCCTTGGCACCGGCAAGATCGAACAGCAGGCGCCGGCGGTCTTTGCTCTCCAGCGATGCGAACTTGCTGGCGTCCAGAACAAAGGGCAGGTAAGGCGAGTCATACAAGGGCGCGGTGTTGCCTTTCGGCAGCATCACCCAGGACACCTGCTCTTCGCCGGCAGCGTCACGCCAAGTTACGTGCGCTTCGCCTTTCTTCTGGCCCTCGGTGACCAGTTGGCCCATGTCCTTCTTCAGGCTCACTCGGCGCGGCAGGCCGGTCATGGCCATGCTGACGGCGTCGAGCAAGGATGACTTGCCGGCGCCGTTCGGACCGGCGACCAGCAGCAGGGGAGCAGAAACAACAAGGGCTGCGTTCTGCAGCCCCTGGAAGTGTTTGATATCGATGTTGGTGATGCGCATGGCCGTCACTCCAAGTCGAGGGCGATTTCCCCTGGTTTCTTCACGATGCGGTAAGTGTTGAGCTTGCGGTCGTCTGCGTTCTCGGCTTCGAGCACGATCACGCCCTGGTCGAGCAACTGCAGAATCACGCGCTCGCCTTCGTCGCTGGTCAGCGCGAAGCGCGATTGCAGCCAGCCCAGGTCGAAGACGTCTTTCTTGGTGGCCGCGCCGATGGCGATCTCGCCGAGGGTGTGACCGGCGAAGCGCTCGACGCCGATCGCCTTGATCTCTTCGAACTCGGCGTCGACAACAGCTGCATCAAGTACTTCGCGGCCACCATTGCTGTCGGCTGCGGTGACAACACCTTCGCGCTCCATCCGTTCGATTATCTCGCCTGTGCCGACCTCGGGGGCGCCTTTGGTCTTCAGGCCGATGATTTCCGCCGGCGCCGTGATCCGTTCGCCGGTGGTGTGCTCGTAGAGCAGCTCGTAGGTGCCGATCTGCGGCGCGTGCCCCTTGGTCTTTGCCACGCCTTGGGAAACAGCTGCACCGCCGGTTTTCACATCGGCGATGCCCAATCCGTCGCTGTCGCGCTTGACCCGCGCGCGGTCGAGCTGGCCGGTCAGCAGGATGACGATGCCGTTGCCACAATCGATCTGCATCGGCGTGGTTGTCAGCTCGACGGCGACGAAGTCGTACAGCTACTTCGGCTCGACATCTTCATCTCTTGGGTCCACGACTGCCGGGTACCCGCGACGAGCCGCACCTGTTCACGATCAGCGCAAGCCAGCACGAGCCGAGCAAGTACGACTCAATCGATACGGGCGCGCGCCTCGAAGATCGCCCGATCAGCGTCATTCCGCCAAGCGTCCAGGCGCCGCCGACGAACGTCCGGATCATCGCCACGACTGCGATAACCCAGGGCCTGGCGGTCACCACGGCAACCATTCAGTGGGATGCGCCGGCGAACGCCGTGGCGTACGAAGTTGAGTGGAAGCGGGACAGCGGCGACTGGATATCGTTGCCGCGTACGGGGAACACCGAGGTCGGCATCTACGCTGGCGCTTACCTCGCGCGCGTGCGAGCTGTAAACGTCATGGACGTTTCGTCAGTACAGGCCACGTCGAGCTTGACGACGCTGGAGGGGAAAGTCGGCACGCCACCGGCCCTGGCCTCGCTGACCACCACGCCGCTGATTTTCGGCATCGGTCTGAACTGGCTGTTCCCGGACGGCGCAGAGGACACTCAGCGCACCGAGTTCGAATACGCGAACAATGCCACTGGCCAGGACTCGCTGAAGCTGGGCGACTTCGCATACCCGCAGAGCGAGCACGAGCTTCATGGCCTGGCAGCCGGCACGCGCTTCTGGTTCCGCGCGAGGCTGGTCGACCGGCTGGGCAACGTCGGTCCGTGGACGTCGTGGGTGGACGGCATCAGCAGCACCGATGTCAGCGCGTACGACGCATATTTCGCAGAGAAGATCGGTGAGACGGCGCTGGGCCAACACCTGGCAGAGCGCATCGATCTGATCGACGGCGATGGTCCGGGGTCTGTCAACGAGCGAATCAGCGAGGCTGTAGCTGAGTTTGAGGATGCGCTGGCATACGATCCTGAAAGCACCTACGCGGCTGGCGATACCGTGCGTGGTGATCCGAACGGCAGGCGCTTGTACCAGGCTTTGCAGGCGGTCCCGGTCAACACGCCGCCGCCGAATGCGACGTACTGGCTCGATATCGGGCAAGTAGTTCAAACGGCAAACGGCCTGGCTCTGCAGGTAGCGCAGAACACCGCTGATATCTCCGAGCTTGACGGCAGCGTCGAGGCCCAGGCCAGCAGTTTAACGGCGCTCCGCGCTGCTGCCCGCCCAGTCAGCGCCAGTGGTGACAAGGCGGACTCGCTTCGGGGCTGGTATGCCCAAGCGCAATACGCGCAACAGGTCAAAACAGTCGCAACGAACAACGAAGCCAGCGTCACACGCGACACGCAACTGACCGCGAGCGTCGGCAGCGTTGATGCCCGGTTGACGATTGAAGAAAGCACGCGTGCAACTGCCGATGCGGCCCTGGCTACCCGCACGACAACGCTCGAAGCAAGGATGCCGTCAGGCACTGGGACGCTGGCAACCAGCGCGGCTGTACAGGACGAGGCAACGGCCCGCGCAACTGCGGACACTGCGTTGGCGTCGAGAACAACAACAATAGAAGTCCGCATGCCCAGCGGCAGCGGCGCCTTGGCCACCTCTGCGTCCGTGCAGACGGTTGCCCAGGCCCAGGCCGATCAAGGCAGCGCGCTATCGGCCATGTGGTCGGTAAAAGTTCAGATCAACTCGGCATGGCAGTATGAATATGCCGGGATCGGTCTGGGCGTTGAAAACGTAGCCGGAAGTTTGCAGTCGCAGTTCCTTGTGCGTGCGAATCGATTTGCGATCTTGAACAACTCTGGCGAAGGCGCAGTTGTGCCTTTTGTTGTCCAGGGCGGGCAAACAATCATCAGTAGCGCGGTGATTGGAGACGCGACGATTAACTTCGCAAAGATCAGCGACGACATTCAGTCGACAAACTACGTCTCCGGGCAAACCGGTTGGAAACTGTCCAAAAACGGAACGCTGGAAATTAACGCTACGGTTTCTGGCGGCGGCCGAATGACGCTCAATAATCAGACTCTGCAAGTGTGGGATACAAACGGAGTTCTCAGAGTGCGCTTAGGCATTTGGAGCTAATGATATGTCCCAAGGACTGCAAGTATGGGACGCGGCGGGGAATCTGGTGTTGGATGTAACCAATCGGCTCACCAGAATAATCGGGACTGTATATTCTGGTGAGTCGGATGGCTCTATACAAGTTCCTGAGTTCGCTACAGGTGATGCCTGGGTGTGTGTTCAGCAGGCCAACTCATTCAACTCAATAGGAGATGCCACCAGGCTTATTAAAACGACCATTTCAGGAACTACCCTATCTTGGGCATTCGTCGGCCCTACTGACTGGCCCATTCAAGGCGGAACTTTAATTTACGGGTTATGGTAATGCAGGCTGGACTTCAAGTAATAAACGACTCTGGCATTCTCCAGATAGACGGTGGTTTTAAAAACCTATGTTTGATAAGTAAGGGCTCGGTTTCTTTTGTCCCATCAAACAATCCTACCTATCTGATCTCTTACCCTGTCTCATCTAGGCCGACTGCAATGATTGCGTTTAATACACGCGGCTCGGTTGCGGTTTTCGCTCAGTCAGATGGATTTAGCGTCAGGGGAATACCGGAGTCTTCTACGGCAGGCTCTTCGCTTGATTTTGAATACTTCATATTCGATAAGCCAGAGTATTCAGGAGTAACCGGGACTTACGGTCTGCAAGTGTTCGGTAGCGATGGGTTGGAGGTTTTCGATAGTGCGAAAAAGTACATGCGCATCGCTGCTTATTTTGGAACGACAATCGAGGAAAATGGAACGTTCCAATGAACAGTTTCGGGTAGTCCTAAATTGGCAGTAATCCCTTGTGTGCAAGCCAATGGCATAAGAGCGACGCGAGGCGGCACAGAGCAGCAGCCATCAGGGGTTATAACGGTTTACGGCGGACAAGTAAGTACACCTTCGAACGGTGTTTATCAGATGAAAAACCTTCCGCTACAGGTGATTAATGGGGCGTTCTGGCCGACCCCGTCGGCGAATATAAATACCTACAACAGCGGCCTTGTTGTTGACGTTACAAATTACTGATTTGGAGAATTAAATGGCTTGGTATTCGACGGGAACAGTTACTGTAGCGGCAAGCGGCACCACTGCGACCGGCAGCGGAACGGCATTCCTTGGGAATGTCCGCGTCGGCGACGGTATTACAATTGCCGGCAGCAATGCTCAACATGAAGTAACCGGCGTCACAAGTGATACGGTGCTGACCTTTGCCCCTGCATATGCTGGATCGGCTGGCAGCGGCAAAACGTATCGCGTTGCGCCGATGCTGGGCTACGACAAAGACCTGTCGGACGCATTCAATACAATCCGTCTGAACTGGGGAACTCAGCTTTCAGCAATGCAGCTCTGGGCATATGCAGCTTCCGCCAGTGTTGCTCTTGACAACTTGGGCGCGAGTGCAAGCGGCAAGACTGTTTTCACAGATACCCCTGCGAACGGCCGTACTGCACTCGGGCTAGGTACTGCTTCGACAGCAAGCACGGGAACGTCAGGCGCGACTGTGCCGCTGCTGAACGGCACAAACACTGTATCTGGGCTAAATACATTCACTTCTGCAGGCATCCGAATACTGAATGCTGCTGGCGGGGTATGGTATCAACAAGATGAAAGTACAACCCCGGGTATATGGAACGTCGTCAACGGCGGCTATCTTGCGTGGCAACGTCGCGTAGCAGGCTGGGGCACCGCAATAGCAGCAGTTATGAGAATACCCCTTGATTCGTCCGGGGGCGGACTCCAATTTAACCAAGGCCCAACCCCTGCTGCAGATAACACAATTTCTATGGCCACCGCAGCATTGCGATTCACTCAATACTTTGCTGCGACAGCAACAATCGGCACTTCAGACGCTCGCGAGAAAACAGAAGTTCGCAAACTGACAGAGGCCGAACTTAATTGGGCTATCGCGCTTGCAGATGAGATCGGCGCGTATCAGTGGTTGTATGCCATTGAAGAAAAAGGTAATTGGGCACGCGATCACATTGGCATGACGGTTCAACGTGCTATTGAACTTGGTGAATCTTTTGGTCTGGAACCATTTAACTATGGATTTATCTGCTTTGACCAATGGCCAACTAAAACCATCGAACACGCTGCTCAGTATGAAATCAATATTGTACCGGCTACCTACGACGAACAAGGCAATCTTCTTGTAGCAGAGCATACCGAGCAAGGGGAATTAATCTCTGAGGCATGGGTTGAAACTGTTCAAACCGAGGGTGATCGCTACTCGTTTCGTGGTGAAGGTCTTCAAGCATTCATCATCGCCGGCCTCGCCGAGCAAGGGCGCCGTGACCGAGCGCGGCTCGCCGCGATAGAGCTGGCTCTCAATATCACTCACTGAGATCCTCACTTTGCGGGGATATCATGTTGTCACATGAAGTCCTCCTCGACTCCAATATTTTGCTTTTTCACATCTGTAAGCTCCAGGACTACGTAAGCTGCAAATGTCTGGCAATCCGCGTGCTCGTAACTTGGGAACATTCCTCTAACTTTTTCGTAGGCTGTTTCGACATCCTTCGCCATAAGACCACCCTTTGGCTTAAGCTCTAGCAAGGTTGGCATTTCGTAAGTTCCACCACCTTCTACTAACGCGCCAACTTGTAGAGTGTCTTGTCCGTTTGTTCTTGATACTCGGATATTTATGTCATTGGCAAGTACCACAAGGACTTCGTGGTGTGTACCGACAGTTCGGTTTGCTCCCCGAAGAAGTACGCTCTTGATCAGTATCAGCTTGACTGCCTCAAATGTAATTCCAGATTTTTCGGACCGCTTATCTGAGTTTGGTACCGGGCCTCCACCTCTGTGGGGTGGATCGTCAAAATCGAAGTCAAAGTCCATTTGAAGCGCTCCCTTGCTTTACTCGCTTGTAGACGAATTTCAAACATAGACCAAGCCCGCCCAGTGCGGGCTTTTTATTGTCCGGAGAAAAAATTGAGAACATCAGAAAGAGGCCTGGCGCTGATCCGCCAGTTCGAGGGCTTGCGGCTGGCCGCGTATCAGGACTCGGTGGGCGTGTGGACCATAGGCTACGGCACGACGCGTGGCGTGAAGGCCGGGCAGGCGATCACGGCTGAGCAGGCTGAGGAACTGCTGCGCGCCGATGTGGCCACGTTCGAGGGCGAACTTGCGAAATTGCTCAAGGTGCAGGTCAACCAGAACTAATGGGATGCCCTGATCTCATTTGTATACAACCTTGGCGCCGCAAACCTAGCGTCTTCGACGCTGCTGAGCTTGCTCAACAAAGGAATGTTCTCTGAGGCGTCCGATCAGTTCCCGCGCTGGAACAAAGCTGGCGGCAAGATCCTTGATGGTCTGACTCGGCGCCGCAATGCCGAACGGATTTTGTTCATGGTGAGGCCATGAGTTGGGCATCCGCAGTACCGGCCTGGCTCTGGTGGGTGCTGGCACTTATCGCGGTTGGCGGTGGCCAGCAACTGCGGGTCAGCAGCCTGCAGGTTGACCTGGTGCTCGAGCAGAAGGCGTTCAGCGATCACCTCGCCGAGGACAAGGCCGCCGTAGCGAAAGCCGAGACCGACGCCAGGGCAGAAGAACAACGACAGCAGAAAGCAATTGATGGGGTTCGAGATGAAGCGAGAGGGGAGTTGGAAGATGCACGTGCTGATGCTGGTCGTGCTGATGAGCGCGCTGACGGGCTGCAGCGAGAAGTCGATCGTCTACGAGCCTCCCGTGGCGCCACCTGCGATGCCATCGCTGCCCAGCGAGGCCAGGCAACCAACAGTGCCTTCGACGTGCTCGCCGACCTGTTCAGCGAAGTGGAGCGAGAAGGTCGAGCTATGGCGGCAGAGGCTGACCGGCGTGGAGTAGCGGGGAGATCATGCGAAAAGGCGTATGGCGCAGTGCATTAACTTATTGGTGCCGAGGGAGCCGATGCTCGATGGCTCCCTCAGCCTCCTATTTGTTCCTACAGCCTGCGTTGCAGCAGATACATTGCGTAACCGCTTGTGCGGCAGCGGTGTGCTCTCCTCGCGCCGAAAGTTCCTGGCCAAGGAAATTCTTTACACTGTCGATAGCTTGCTTGCTCATCAAGACATCTACCACTCCTTGCTTCTCAAGATGCTCGACAGCTGCCTCCTCAAGTTTTTGGTCTAGCAAAAAACGAAAGAACTCAACAATGTTTTTTACTCCTACGTAACCTGTTTCATCAACATCGATTGCCATGATGCACTCCTCCGTTAATGTTATGGCTATGTGATATTAGATGTTGATTTCACTCGGTCAAGGCAGGCTGCTTGAAGGCAAATGAGCGCGCATTGCTTTCCGAACGTCGCAAGCGCTGCGACTATCCACCCGGCTTATTGAGCCGGCTGAAATGTCTCTACGTAGGCGGCAAGCGCTCATAAGTCTTGGGGCATTTTTTGGGGCAACCTGCTGTTTTATTGGTGGGTTGAGGTGGCTGAAACCCTCATAAATCCACTCATCGCCACCCAATAAACCACGCCGCAAACTGCATGGTGATGTTTGCGGTGGAAATCAAAGGGCTTACCAATCAATAAGTTAGGAGATTTATTCGGGCGGCGGGGCCATTTCTGGGCCAATTTGAAGCTTGGCCATCTCGTTCCAGCCGGAGCGGGATTTGATCCAGCGCGCATAAAGTAGACAGCAGCATCTGGACGCTATGACCGAGCTGGCTTGCGATGAACGCGGGGTTCATGCCTGACATGGGGCATATTGTGGCATAGGTGCGGCGGCAGTTGTACGGCGGCCGATAACGTATGCACCGGGTATTTTGCTAATCCCAAGGCAGTAACTTAAGCGCCGTGACATTCCATAAAGGAACCATTGCGAACGCTAATGCCACCCACCTACCGGCCCGAAAACCAAAGGTCTGAGCGCGCGGGCAGGAAACCACTCGGGCCTGACATCCAGCGATGCACAGGAGCCTAACCATGCGACTACTACCCAACATGACGGCCATGAAGCCACAGCAGACCTTGCCGTCACCAGCCGACTCCACACAACTGGCGAAGCAGACTCCACCCAAGACCCTGGCAAACAATGGCGGAGTAGCCTTTGGCAATGCCAATAACGCGCTGTCGTTCGGAGGCGGCCAGAAGCCGTCGTCAATGCCGCAGAACAGCCCGTCGCGCAACGACAACGAAATGGTTCAGAAGATGGCGCAAGGCATCGTGCAGACGCTGCTCGGCCAGATATCCGAACGGCTGCTGGCTGCCAATGAGAAACAGACGCCTGCTGAGAATGCCCTCAAGCAGCCGTCGAGTGAAAGCAGCGCACCGGCACTGCCGACCGCGGGCGGTGAAAAGCTGGAGAAGAAAGAGGCAGTGCAATCCAATAGCGTGGTCAATGCCGACGGCTCGATTCGCGCGACCGAAAAGGATATTGATGGCAAACCGACTGAAGCGACCGGACGCCCCAAAGGGGATACCCGTAGTGCCGAGGAAATCATCGATGCCAACCCGATCCTCAAGAACCTCGGGGACCAGAAGGACATCAACCGCGAAGGCGCCTATAAACAACTGGGTGACTGGACCGAGAAGAACAAGGACCCGCAAAGCCGTGCCGATGCGGCCTACAACGCGGCCAAGGTGCTCAACTGGATCGATAGCTCAGAGGGTGCCGATGGCCAGGACCGCAGCGAGGTCAGCGGCAAGGGTGATTTGTACGGCATAACCAAGGATGGCGATGCGCGCCACGGAACCCCGGCCGGTAACTGGAAGGACTTCACCGAGAAAGGTTACAGCGCCCTGAAAGATGACCACCGATTGGACAAGACTAAAGATACCCACGTGCGTGCTGATGGCACCAACAAAGACAACTTCCAATGGTTTGCCGGTGAAGTCGGCAAGAAGCTGTGGTTCATCCCCTTCGTGAGCAACACCCTGGTAGGTATCGGCGAATCCAAGGACGGCTTGGGTGGTGCGATCAAGGGCGGCCTGAGCGGCTACTTCGGCACCATCGCAGCAGGTCTGGAAGGCGCGCTCGACGGGCTGAAGAAGGGCAAGATCAACCCGTTCCAGGCCATCCTGGGCGCCTACACCAACCAACTGGCCAATACCGATGCCGCGCCGGATGCGGTGAAGAAGGTCGCGGATAAGATCTAGCCGACTGGAGCCATGGCGGGCCGCGAGTGCCCGCTATCGCTTACACTCGAGCGGCAACTGTTAGACGCCATCACACATGATCAGGGCGCGCGACAACCTAACCGCCAAGGTTTTTTGCCGATTCACCGCCCTCGAACACTCAGTCTCCATCGGGCCGCTCTGTGATCTGGGTTTTGTGAGGCAGGAAAGATGCTTTTCCTGCAACCGAATTGGCTTGGTACGGCTGAAATGGCCAGGAAAGTCGATCACATCGAGCTTATGCAGTTCGTTATAAACAGACTTGAGATAACCCAGCCGAATCGTTCACTTGTTGACCATGGTGCCTGGCAGCCACAGTGCGAGTTGTGGAAACAGGATGACGAGAGTCATTCCAATGATCATCAGCAGCACGAAGGGCAGTGCACCTTGAATGATCTGGCCGATCGGTGCGTGGGTCACTGCCTTGATGGTGAACAGGTTCATGCCCACCGGTGGTGTGATCAGGGCCACTTCCAGGTTGATCACCAGCAGTACGCCGTACCAGATCGGGTTGATGCCAAGCTGAATCATCACCGGCATGACGATTGGAGAGGTGATCAGGATGATGGCGATCGACTCGAGGAACATGCCCAATACGAAGAGCATCGCCATCATCGCCAGCAGGAAACCATAGGGGCCGATCTGCATGTCCAGCACCAGTTTCACGATCTGTTGCGGAATCATCAGGTTGGTCAGCGCATAGCCGAACACCGACGCGCCGCCCAGGATCATGAACAGCATGGCCGAGGTACGGCTGGCATCCAGCGCGCAGTCCCACAGGTCGCGCCAGGCGATGCTGCGATAGATCAGGGCCGCGACGATGATCGCCAGCAAGGCGCCAATCGCCGAGGCTTCGGTGGCCGTGAATATGCCGAGGTACATGCCGCCGAGCACCAGCAGGGGCAAGAGCAGCGCCCAGCCGGACCGGTAGATCGCCACGCCGGTTTCCTTCAGGCTGGCGCGCGGTTGACGCAGGCCATGACGCTGGCTGTAGGCCGTATGCAGCATGAACAGCAGCGCCAGCAGCAGGCCGGGCAGTACGCCTGACATGAACAGGCCGCTGATGGAGGTGTCGGTGGCCACGCCATAGAGGATCATCGGCCCCGAGGGTGGCAGCAGGATGCCCAGGGTGCCACCGGCGGCAACCAGGCCGTAGGCGGCCTTGGGCTCATAGCCGTAACGAATCATCTGCGGTATCGCCACGGCACCGATGGTCAGGGCCGTGGCCACGCTGGAGCCGCAGATCGCGGAAAAGATCATGCAGGCGATGATCGTGGCGATGCCGACGCCGCCCGGCAAATGGCGGGTCAAGGTGTAGGCGGTGCCATAGAGGTCGTCCACCACCTTGCCGCGAATCATCACGTGGGCCATGAACGCGAACAGCGGAATGGCCACGAGCGCGTACATGCTCACCTTGGAGAAAATGATGTCGGAGAGGGCGTCGATGGCGCCCGGCTCGCCGAGCAGCAATACGCCGCCAGCCAGTGACAGCCCGGCGAAGATGGGCATGCCGGTGAGCAGCAACAGCACCAGGCCGATCAGGATCAGGGTTATTGGCAGCATCAGTGCGCACCTTGTGTCGAGGTTCTCGGAGCCAGGCCGCAGGCCAGGCGCAACAGGCTGTCGAGCGAGACCAGCGCGAGCATGCCGCCGCCCAGGGGCATCAGCATCTGCAGCCAGAACATCGGCAGTTCGAGGTGGCCATTGCTGACGATATCCATCTCGCGGGAGAACTGCGCGGTCTGCCAGCCATTGCTCACCAGGAAGATCGCAACAGCCAGGACCGAGGCATGTCCCCAGGCAGTGGCCAGGGTGCGCCATTTGCCGCGCAGGCGCTCGGTCAGGAGATCGACGCCGATGTGCCGGCCTTCGCGCAATGCCGCGGAGCAGCCGAACATCACGATGCCCAGGACAAGGTAGCCAACCACTTCGTCCACCCAGAGCGAAGGCTGGTTGAGCAGGTAGCGGCAGACCACCGAGTAGGCGATGACGCACAGGGCGCCGAGTACGCAAAGCGCGGCCAGGCCCAGGAAAAACCTGGTGAGGACGTCGATGATCCGGTCGCTGATGCGACAGAACAGGGGGACTTGCTGCAGATGCTGGATGCCAGAACGACTGGCCACGGAGTTGTTCATGAAAATCACCCTCAGGCGGCCCTTCCTTCGAAGTCTGACGAGCAGGCCGCAGTTGAAAACAGACGTACGGAAAGCGTTATTGCTGGCTGATCAAATCGATCAGTGTCTGTCCGTCCGGACTGCTTTTGAGAAACTCGCCGAGTACTGCCGGCCGGGTTGCCAGTTCCAATGCCCTGGCTTGCTCCGGGGTCTCGATTTCGATACTCATGCCGGCATCGCGCAAGCGTTGTATGCCTGCCGGATCGATCTCGTCGCTCGTTGGTATCAGGCTGTGCTCAGCGTTCTTTGCCGCGTTGATGACCACCTGGCGCATGTCGGCTGGCAAGGCGTTCCACCATTTCGGATTGACCACCAGGTTGTCGTAGACGGTCAGCATCGAGGTGGCGAAGCCATATTTCTGCACTTCGAAATAACGCCGTGAGTAGACCGCCCCGACGCTGCTGCCGGCGGCGTCGATCACGCCTGTCTGCAGCCCCTGGTAGACCTCCGAGCCGGGCATGGTGGAAGGCGCCGCGCCCATGGCGATGAGGCCGCTGTCGAGAATCTTGCTCAGGCCGCGAATCTTCACGCCCTTGAAGTCGGCTGGGCTCTGCAACGGCCTGTTCTGCGAGGTGAACAGCATGTTGCTGGCGTCCAGCAGCCAGCCGATATTGGTGACGCCCTTGGCGGCCAGCTTGCGCTCCAGCAATTGCGCGGCGGGCGAGTCGGGGAAGTGTTCCAGTTGCGTTCGCTGGGTGATCAGGTAGGGCACGCTGAATACCTGCATCTCCGGAATGGTGCCGCCCCACTGCATGTTCATTACCAGGGCGGATTCCACCTGGCCACGCGCGACGGCCATGTGGTTCTGCGTAGCCTTGAACAATTGCTCTCCGCCGAACAGTTGCACATCGATCTTGCCCTTACTCTCATGCCGAACCTCGTCGGCGAACGTCTCGAGCGCCTTGGCCACATGGTGGCTATTGGGCAACTGATGACTCACGCGCATCAGGTAGTCGGCAGCCTGGGCAGGGAGTAGGGGCAGGCTGAACAGGGAGCAGAAACAGGTCAGCCGAAGCAGGGTTTTCATGGGCCATTTCCTTTTTGTCGTTATCGTCTTCGCAGCGGCAACGGGGCGATTTCGCCAGCCCGGGCGCCGTCAGAATGCAATGTTGTAGGTCAGCGTCAACCGGCTTTCATCCGCGTCATTGGCGTAGCTCGAATGCATGACCGAGCTGCGCCAGCGAATACCGGCACCTTTCAGCGCCCCGGACTGGATCGCATACGAAAGATCGATACCCGACTCGCGTTCGCGTCCGTACTTGCCGCGCAGGGACAGCCCGCGGGCTTCGCGTGTGGTCAGGGTGGCGACGTCTACCTGGTCGCCCTTGACGTAACGCCAGTTGAAACGCAGGCCGGGGATGCCCAGCGCGGCGAAGTCGAAGTCATATCGCGCATGGAATACCCGCTCGTTGGGCATGGTGAACGGGCTGGCCAGCATTTCGCTGTACAGGTAGGTATCGGTTCCATCGACATAGGCGAACGCCGTGTCACCCCAGGCCTTCTGGTATCCGCCGCTGAAGGTGTGGCCCGCCCAGCTGTAGCCGATATTGCTGCTCAGGGTGCGGTTGTCGACCTCTCCGGCGAACTGCCGGCCATCCTCGCGACTGTCGAAGTAGCGAGCCTCGGCGAATAGCTTGCCGGGTCCCAGGGCCGTGCTCGCCGTCACGCCGAGAAAATCCTTGCGGAAGAAGTTCTTCAATACTCCATATTGATACTGCAGGGTCACGTTCGGTGAGGCGGCGTAGCTCACGCCTGCATAGGCGAAATGGTCCGATCCCTGGCCGCTCGGTATGGTGTAGGTGCCGTGCAGGCGCATCATCGACAGGTCTTCCGAATCACTGGAGTTGCGCTGTTTGACTGACTCAAGCCAACCGAGGGTAAGCGTCGTGCGATCCAGGTCACGGCTGACCAGCTCCGCACCCTCGAACAGCTGAGTGAATAGACGTCCGTCGTTACTGCGCAGCAGGGGTTGCGCCGGGCTCAACGTACCCACCCGCAGCTCGCTTTCACCCAGGCGCGCCTTGCCGGTCAGGCCGGCTTTGCCATAGCTGTCCGGCGCACTTCCGTCATCGTGGCGTGGCAGCAGGCCAGTGGAGGTGCGGTCCGGGCTGGAGTCCAGCTTAAGGCCGAGCATGCCGGTCGCTTCCAGGCCGAAGCCGACCGCGCCTTCTGTATAGCCGGACTTCAGGTTGAGAATGAACCCTTGTGCCCATTCGTTGCGTTTCGACTGGGACGGCTGTTCATCGCGGAAATCGCGAATGTAGTGGAAATTGCGCAGCTCCAGAGAGCCCTTGGCATCGTCGATGAAAGCGGCCTGCACGCACAACGGCAGGGATAGCGTGGACAGCGCCGTGCTCACCGTGAGCAGGCGGTTGGAGGGAGCTTTTATTGTCATTGTTATATTCATCCACAGGGTGTAGTGCCCCACGAAAACGTGGGTTGCATGGTTCAGGCGCTGATCGTGGCAGTGCGGCGCAGCTCCTGAAGTTGACTTGCGCTGTAACCCAGTTCGCTCAGTACCGTATCGGTGTGTTCGCCGATACGGGCGATAGGCCAGCGAGGTTGCAGGCGCTGGTTATCCAGGGCCAGTGGCAGGAGCGGCATCAGCGTGTTGGAGCCGTCTTCGACTTGCAGCTTCGCCAGGCCGCCGCTCTGCAGAAGGTGCGGATCGTCGAACAGCTCTTCAGGCTTGCGGATCGGTGCGAAGGGAATGCCGTTCGCCTCGAAGAGCCTGGCCAGGGTCGCCGCATCATGTTCCTTGAATATCTCGGCCAGCCTGGCGAGCAGACGAGGGCGCTGCAGCACCCGGTCGTTGTTGCTGGCCAGGCCCGGATCAGCCAGCAGCGAAGGCTGGTCCAGCAGCCGACACAGCGTTGCCCACTGCCCGTCGCCGGTGGCGGCGACGAACATCTGCTCGCCCCCGGCGAAGCTGAACACGTCGTACACCGCCCAGGCGCTGATGCGATCCGGCATGGGAGCGGCGGGCGTGCCCGTCACCGCGTATTGCTGCATGTGCTGAGCGGCCAGCAACACACAGTTCTCGAACAGGGCGCTCTGCACCTCGCGCCCCTGTCCGCTGCGCTGGCGTTCCTGCAGCGCGGCCAGCACGCCAATGGCGCCGAACATGCCGCCCATGATGTCGTTCACCGAACTGCCGGCTCGTAGCGGGCGCCCGACCGGACCGGTCATGTAGGCGAGGCCGGCCATCATCTGCACCACTTCATCGAGGGCCAGGCGCTGGTCGTAGGGACCCGGCAGAAATCCCTTGTGTGAGGCGTAGACCAGGCGGGGATTGCGCTGGCGCAGGCTGGGGTAGTCCAGCCCCAGCGCCTGCATGCGACCTGGTTTGAAGTTTTCGATGAACACGTCACTGCGATCGACCAGGCGCAGCAGGGCGTCGCGCCCTTGTTCCTGGTCGAGATCGAGCGCCAGGCTCTTCTTGTTGCGGTTGAAGGTGCGGAAGAAGCCCGCCCCAGCGCCGAGCAGGCGACGTGTGGAATCCCCTTTCAGGGGTTCGACCTTGATGACTTCGGCACCCAGGTCGGCCAGGATCATGCCGCAGGTAGGGCCCATGACCATATGCGAGAGCTCGACGACGCGGATGCCGTCGAGAGGTAGAGTCGACATGCAGTGTTCTCCGTGAAGATATGATGACGTCAGGAGCGCACCCAGGCGCCTTGATAGCCAAGCGGCAGGCCCGCGCGGGCGATGTAGCCGTACACCGGCTCGCCCGGCAGCCCGGCCTGCATGACCTGGCGCGCGTCGAGCAGCTTGCGCAGGTCGATACCAGTCTCGTAGCCCATGCTTTCCAGCATGAATGCCAGGTCTTCGGTGACGGTGTTGCCCGAAGCCCCCGGGGCGAACGGGCAGCCACCCAGGCCGCCGAGAGACGCATCCAACTCGCGCACGCCGTGTTGCACCGCCACCAGGCTGTTGACCAGGGCCAGGCCCCGGGTGTCGTGGAAGTGGGCGGATCTCAGCCTGTCGCCCGCGACCTCGCGCACCGCATCCAGCGTTTCGCCGACCTGCCTGGGGGTGGCCTGGCCGGTGGTGTCGCCCAGCGAAACTTCGTCGACACCGGCCTCGATGACCAGGCGTACCAGGGCACACAGATCACTCAGCGGCACCGTGCCCTGGCGGGTACAGCCGAACGCCACCGACATGCCGGCCAGTAATACTGCGGACGAGCCACTGTCGTCGCGCAGCTCGCGTATGCGTGCCATTTCCTCGACCATCTGTTCCGGGGTCTTGCGCACGTTCGCGAGGCTGTGCGCCGGGCTCACCGACACGGGGGCGACGATCCGCTGCACACCGGCCTGCAGGGCGTTCTCGGCGCCGCGCAGGTTCGGTACCAAACCGGTCACCTGCAGGCCAGGCAACTGCAGCGCATGGGCCACGACTTCGGCGGCATCGGCCATTTGTGGCAGCAGCCGTGGCGGCACGAAGGACGCGACCTCCATGTGGCGCACGCCGGCGTGATAACTGGCGTCGATCCAGCGTTTCTTGTCATCGGTGGACATGATGCGTTCGATGCTTTGCAGGCCATCACGAAAGCCGACTTCATTGATGACGATCTTTGTTTTATCCGCGGTCATTTCAGGCTTCTCTTATCGTTTCAGGCACGCATTCATTTGAAGGACGGATGCAGGAATGGCCAGGGATTACCATCGCGCCCGCGCCCGATGCTGACTTCGATCAGCACCGGACGATCAGCCTCGATAGCGCGCTGCAGAACCGGGCGCAGCGCTTGCGGGCTGTCGACCCTAAATGCCTGTACACCGAACGATTCGGCGAACTTGACGAAGTCCGGATTGACCAGCTCGGAGCCGATCAGGCGCCCGCCAAAACCGTTCTGCTGGTCGCGCAGCACATTGCCGTATGCATCGTTGTTGAACACGATGGTCACTAGGTTGATGCCGTACTGCACGGCGGTCGCCAGTTCCTGCCCGGCGAAGAGAAATCCGCCATCGCCGCAAATCGATACGACTGCTTTGTCCGGAAAGGCGACCTTGACCCCGAGTGCCGTGGGGAAACCGAAACCCAGTGTGCCCTGATAGCCAGAGGTGACGAGATGACGAGGCTGGTAGATCGGGAAGCCGAAAATCGAGGTGAAACCGACCTGGGACAGTTCGTCGACGAAGAAACCGTCCCTGGGCAGGACGTCGCGGATGACCCGCAGGTAATCCATCTGTGGCTGTACGACTTGTATCGCCGCTTCGGCACTGGCTTTGGTATCGGCCAGGATGCCATCGCGTCGCGAAGGTACACCACGACGTTCGACAGCTAATGCCAGGGCTTGGCTGGCTTGCGCTGCGTCGGCGACGATATTGATGGCGGCTGGCAGTCGGCGCGACTCAGCTGGATCGATGTCGATTCGAATGAGCTTCACACCCTCGGGGCGGTGATTCCAGCGGATATCGAGCAGCTCGAAGCGCGAACCGATGATCAGGGCCACATCGGTTTGCTGCCACAGGCGCTGGCCTGCCGCGACGGTGAAGCCCAAGGGGTGATCGTCGGGCACGACGCCGCGACCGCCGCGAAAGCTGACCACCGGAGCGCCCAGTACTTCGGCGAGAGCGGTGACCTCGGCGCTGGCATCCAGCGCGCCTGAGCCGACGAAGATCATGCAGTTCTGCGAACTGCCCAGAATGGCCGCCGCCTCTTCGATGACGCCTGGGTCGGCCAGTGGGGTGCTGGTCAGGGATAGCGGCTCGGCGGGTGTCACGCATGCGCGCTGGGTGAAATAGTCCCAGGATGCCTGCAGCGCCACGGCGCCCTTGCGGCCCGAGTTCATCCGTTGGAACGCAGTGGCGACCTGTTGCGGAGCATGGCTCGGGTGTTCGATGTGCTCGGCATGCTTGGTCAGGGTGCGAAGCGTCGCCAACTGCTCGCGATACTCATGCAGTTGCCCGCGTTCACGGTTGCGAAAATCCGACATGACGTCGCCGGTCAGGGCCAGGACCGGAGTATTGGTGCTGTGCGCGGTCAGCAGCGCCGCGGAGGCATTGAGTACACCGGGGCCAGGTACCACGCTGAATACGCCAGGCCTGCCGCTGGCCCGGGCATAGCCGAAAGCCATGTAGGCGGAGGTCTGCTCATGGCGAGCGCCCAGGGTGCGCAGGCGATCCGCGCGGCGGGCGAAGGCATCGGTGAGGCCGTACATCTGGGCGCCCGGCAGGGCGAAGACCGTGTCCACGCCATGCCGCAGCAAGGCATCGGCGATGGCGTCGCCACCTGTCATCGGCTCGGGTGAATGGGAGGAGGGCGAGAGTTGGTGAGGCATGTGAGTCTCCAGCAGCAGCGATTATTCGAGCCCGCTCCGGGAGAGAGGAAAGGGCTCTTTTTATTCGCTCGAAGCGGTGCTTCGAGGGCGTGCCGGGAGTCTATGAGTGCCTGGAAAAGGCTGACAAGAAACCATCCAAGAGGGTGTCCATCGCGAAACGAGATGGCAGAAAAACGGCCTTAGGCAGCGGCGACCGACACCCGGCTGAGCAAGTGTTCCAGCAGCCGTTTGGCTGGTGTCGAAAGAGACTCGTGGTCGCGTATGCAGATCTGAAAACGCCCCAATGCCCACTCATCCAGCAGAGGAATCACGCTCAGGCCATAGAGCTTGGCGTAACGCCCGACAGCCTCTCGGGGGAAGATGCCAATTGCGACCCCGTTATGCACCAGGCGGAATGCCGGGTCGAAGGACGACACATGCGTGCGGCAACGCATCTCGCGTCCCATCTGTTCAGCGAGGCGTTGCATCTTGTTGTTGATGGTGGCGTAGATCGACAGGCTGAGGTGTTCGTAATCGAGGGTTTCCTCGAAGGTGATGGAACTACGGCCGGCCAGCGGGTGATCGGAGGTCGTCACCACTGCCAGGTGATCCTGGCGATAGGGAAGCAACTGCAAGGATTGCGTGTCGAGCTGCGACTCGCGGAACACGCCGATATCGGCATGCCCTTCGGCCACGCCACGAATGACCTCGGGGCTGAAGCGCTCCTCGAAATCCACCTGGATATGCGGGTTGGCCAGAATGAACTCACTGAGCTCTTCAGGCAGGAATTCAACGATCGAGGAAATGTTCGCCAGAATCCGCACCCGGCCGCGATTGCCCGATGCGTGTTGCAGCAGGTCTCCATGCAGGCGTTCGAGGCTGCGCATCAGATAGCGCGCGTGGCGCAACAATGTCTCGCCCGCCACCGTGGGCGAGACGCCACGCTGGCCGCGTGTGAGCAGGGTTATGCCGTAGGCCGATTCGATGTCGGCAATTCGTTTGCTTATTGCCGAGGAGACGATGAACTCACGCTCACTCGCCTTGGTGATAGAACCTTCCTCGCAGACCGCAATGAACAGGCGCAAGGACACCGGATCTATTTTCCACATGTTATTCGCTCCGACGGTGGTAGCTTGGATCAGCCACAGCGATTGTTCATGGCCAATGCCTCATGACGCCCGATTCTTCTGGGCCGCTCGACGGCTGCGATTGATAACATGTTAATCAGCGGTTTGAACACCAGTCCGAGCGCCAGTGCTCACATGATGAGCGCTACTTTGCCAGGCCCTAGCCGCCCATCGAGCATGTTGTCCCGCGCGGTGAGGGTTTTCGGGTGAGGAGGGCGCTACTCGGGGCGCTCGGCAAGCGTTTGCAGGTATACGTTTTCAAGATCGCGCCGACACTGGGAGTCATCGACCCGATGCCGAGAGACGATGGAAGGCGCTTCTTTGCCTTGCCCTAGGTTCTGCGTATTCCCTGGCGAACGCCAATGCCTTGGATGAACCCAAAAAAAGAACCCCGGCAGGTGCCGGGGTTCTTTGGCTCAGGCTGTTTCTCAGTGGAACTGGTTCATGGTGTTGTCTTTGCCGCTGGCTTTCAGTGCGGCGTCACCGGCGAAGTATTCCTTGTGGTTGTCGCCGATGTCCGAGCCGGCCATGTTCTGGTGCTTGACGCAGGCGATACCCTGACGAAGCTCCTGGCGCTGGACGCCTTTGACGTAGGCCAGCATACCTTGGTCGGCGAAGTAGCCTTTGGCAAGGTTATCGGTCGACAGTGCGGCGGTGTGGTAGGTCGGCAGGGTGATCAGGTGGTGGAAGATGCCGGCATGGGCAGAGCCGTCACGCTGGAAGGTACGGATCTTCTCGTCAGCGACCTTGGCCAGTTCGGTCTCGTCGTAGTCGATGCTCATCAGCTTGGCGCGGTCGTAGGCGGATACATCCTTGCCCTCGGCAACGAACGCGTCGAACACTTGCTGACGGAAGTTCAGGGTCCAGTTGAACGACGGGCTGTTGTTGTACACCAGCTTGGCGTTCGGAATGACTTCACGGATGCGGTCGACCATCGCCTTGATCTGGCCAACGTGTGGCTTCTCGGTCTCGATCCACAGCAG
The DNA here is from genome assembly GCF_965644255.1 of Pseudomonas sp. LRF_L74. NCBI lineage: Bacteria > Pseudomonadati > Pseudomonadota > Gammaproteobacteria > Pseudomonadales > Pseudomonadaceae > Pseudomonas > Pseudomonas sp. LRF_L74. The sequence continues at coordinate 672,518 of NZ_CBFFRH010000002.1, forward strand.
GTCGGCACCATTTTGCAGCGAGGTGATGCAGTCCAGCACGCAGCGGTCTTCACCAGTGCCCTTGCGGAACTGGAACAGGTTGGAGGCCAGGCGCTTCGGACGCAGCAGCTTGCCGCCACGATTGATCACCACGTCGCCATTCTGCAGTTCGGCAGCGCTGATTTCGTCGCAATCGAGGAAGGCGTTGTACTGGTCGCCCAGGTCGCCTGGTTGCTTGGTCACGGCGATCTGCTTGGTCAGGCCTGCACCCAGGGAGTCGGTACGGGCGACGATCACGCCGTCATCGACGCCGAGTTCGAGGAAGGCGTAGCGGACGGCATTGATCTTGGCGAGGAAGTCTTCGTGCGGAACGGTGACCTTGCCATCCTGGTGACCGCACTGTTTCTCGTCGGAGACCTGGTTTTCGATCTGGATGCAGCAGGCACCCGCTTCGATCATGCGTTTGGCCAGCAGGTAGGTGGCTTCGGGGTTGCCGAAGCCGGCGTCGATGTCGGCGATGATTGGCACGACATGGGTCTCGTAACCGTCGATCTGTGCCTGGATTTCGTCCTGCTTGGCACGATCGCCAGAGGCGCGGGCAGCGTCCAGGGCGGTGAACAGCAGATCCAGTTCACGGGCATCGGCCTGGCGCAGGAAGGTGTAGAGCTCTTCGATCAGGCCGGAAACCGCGGTTTTTTCGTGCATCGACTGATCCGGCAGCGGGCCGAAGTCAGAGCGCAGGGCGGCGACCATCCAACCGGACAGGTAGAGGTAGCGCTTGTTGGTGGTCTTCAGGTGCTTCTTGATCGAGATCAGCTTCTGCTGGCCGATGAAGCCGTGCCAGCAGCCCAGGGACTGGGTGTAGACAGAGGCGTCAGCGTCGTATTCGGCCATATCCTTGCGCATGATGGCGGCGGTGTACTTGGCGATTTCCAGGCCGGTCTTGAAGCGGTTCTGGGCACGCATGCGGGCAACGGATTCAGGGTTGATCGCGCTCCAGCTACTACCTGCGGCTTCTTTGAGGGCGGCAATGGCTTTGATGTCGTTTTGATAAGCGGACATGGGTCAATCCTTCAAAGTATGAGATTGGTTAGCACCGACTTCCCACCCAGAACCAACGTGCACAAGCTTGTTGTTACGGGCATCACGCAACGGAACTTCGAAGTATTGACCAGGCGACGGTGTCGCGAGAGGCGGGGGGGCGAGACGCACTGTCTTGATCGTAGACGCATGGCTTGCCGGCTCGTGGATGCCGTTGGGCCAGACGCTTCAAGACTTGCTGTCTGACTGATTACGCTAAGGCTTCCCCGTCCCTCAGGACAACTTTCGTTCCAGTCGCAACCTCGTTGAAACGCCTTGTGGGCTGTTAAAACACGGATCGATCCGAATGGTGTTACGGAGCGATCAGGAGGCCGGTCAAGGACCCCTGGTTAGCGGGAGCGAGGCCATCATGCAGTGGTGGAAAAGCTTCGTCAACGATTTTGTAGTGATACTTTCGTAGCACTACAAAACCATTTTTATATGATGGTTATTCAGTCGAGGACGTCGACCTTGATGCGCATGCTCATGTCATTGCCGCCTTGGGTCGAGTAGCTGCGCAGGGTGCCTCGCTGGTCGCGTTGTACCTGCTGGCTGACGCCGCCGAGTGGAATCCACTGGCCTAGCAGGCCGCTGACGCGTGTATCGCTGCTCTGTACGTCGATCACGCCGGGTTGGCTGCGGCTCAGGCGGTCGTTGTTACTGCTGACGCTGAGGTGCACGGTCTGGCCTGTCAGCGTTGCGGTGACGTAGAAGCCCTGGGTGACGTTGCGATACTCGGTGTTGCTGATGACCTGGCCGTACGGGCCGACGCTGGTGCTGGTCAGTGGTACGCTCTGGCCGACCTGGATGAGTGCCGGATAGCCCTCGGTGGCTTGTATCTGCTGGAAGCCGCCATCGCGACTGGCGGTCGAGCGATTGATGATGCGTACCTGGTCACGTCCGCCGACTTCACCGCGGCCAGTCTGAATGTCCACGCTGCCGATACGGGCGGAGCCGTTGACCGAGTAGCCACTGCTATCGGTCTGTCCTGACTCGCTGGTATCGAGGCTGATTAGCAGGCGTCGCGCTGGAGTGTCGAGTTGCTGCAGCAGGGTGCGTATTTCCGCGATCTTTTCTGGGGCTGCATTGATGATCAACTGGTTGCCATGGGCGTTCGCCTTGCCTTGACCTTCCAGTGCCGACTGGACGATTGGCAGCATCTCGTCGGCGCTGCGGTAGTTGAGCGGGATCAATTCGGTCGCGGCCAGGGCCTGTGCGCTCAGCAGGGCGAGGAGCAGAAAGGCAAAGGGCTTTTTCATAGCAGGAAGCTCCGCAAGTCAGGGTCTTGTAGCCCGGTTTCCCATGCCTGGTCGAACGCCACTCGCTGGCGACGTGCCCGGCTGCTGTCATTGTAGAGCGCGTAACCGACATAGCTTTCAGGCTTGGCGCGCAATAGCAGGCCGCAGTCGTCAGCCAGCAGGTAGGTCGATTGTTCTTCCTCGCTGCCGTCATTGATTCGGCGGATATGCAGGTTGCTGGTAATGCGCTTGGCCAGGGACAGCAGGCGATGTCCTTGTTTGACTGGCTTGCTCACATCGCGAACGAGGATGCGTAAGCGATTGCGCGGATGGGCGAGCAGAAAGCCCGTACATGCTTCCTGGATGCTGGAGTGGTCGTACAGCAGGGGCTCCAGATCGCTGCTGTACAGGCACAGGCTGTGGCGAGCTTGCTGGATCAACGCCAGGACGTGAGGCTGGCATTGCTCAGCGCTCTGGAAGCGCTCCAGGTGAGGGTGCCGGCCCAGTTGGAAGGGGGCGGGCTCACGGTTTTGTGGCGCAATGGCCTCGCTGCCTGGGTTGAGCACGGCGAAGCGGCCGGGAGATTGGAAGTCGATGGCCGGTAGATCGACTTCCTGCTTGTCGTCGTTCATTGGGGCTCCGGGGCAAAGGCGCCTCGGGCGCCCGGCAATGGAAGGCGCAATGCGGTCAGTGGCTGTGACGAACCATCAGGACATGGGGAATGCCTGCTTCGAGGTATTCGCCGCCCTGGACACTGAAGCCAAGCCGCTCGTAGAACGCGCTGGCATGCACCTGGGCGCTGAGTTTCTGTTCGCGCTGCCCACGCTGCTCGGCTTCGCTGATAGCCGCCTGGACCAGCGCGTCACCGATCTTCAGGCCGCGCCAGTCCTTGAGTACGGATACTCGGCCGATTTGCCCGTCCGGAGCCAGCCTGGCGGTGCCGACCGCATAATCACCTTCGCAGGCGAGGAAATGCACGGAATCGGCATCTTCACTGTCCCATTCGAGCTCCGGTGGAACCGCCTGTTCGGCAATGAACACCGTTTCCCGAATGCGACGCAGGTCGGCATTGTCCTTGTGCCAGTCGGCCAGGCGAACCTCGATGTCACTCATCGGCAAACTCCAGACTGCCTTGCTTGATCAATTCGCTGAGCAGCTTACGCCCGTCTTCGTCGGCGAGCCATGGCTGCAGGTTCTCGTTGTGCAGCGCTTCGGCGGCGCAGATCAGGCGCAGCAGTTCTTTCAGGTTGCTTGGCAGCAAGCGGCTCTGGCCGCTGGCGAACAGCACCAGGCCTACATCGACCTCACTCCAGGCCAGCCGGGCGCTTGGGCTGCGTACCAGGATGGCGCCGTCGCCGACGGCTGCCAGCAACTCGTCTTCTTCGATGTCATGGCCTGCCACCAGTTCCGGGTAGCGCGGCTCGGTCATGAACTGACCGAACCAGGTAAGCAGCAGGCGTTCGTCGTTCATGTGCTCGGCGAGCAGGGCTTTCAGGCGATCCAGGGCATCCTGCTGGATCTGGTGCGGATCGCTGATCGGCTGCATTCCGGCGTCGCTGTAGCGCTCTTCATCAGGCAGGAACTGCGAGAGGAAGTCGGTGAAGTGGGTCAGCACTTCGGCTGCGCTGGGGGCGCGGAAGCCTACCGAATACGTCATGCAGTCATCTTCGGCGATGCCGTAGTGGGCCAGGCGCGGCGGCAGATAGAGCATGTCGCCGGGTTCGAGTACCCACTCGTCGGTCTGTTCGAAGTCGGCAAGGATGCGCAGGTCGGCATGTTGCAGCAACGGGCTATCGGTGTCGCACATCTGGCCTATCTTCCAGCGGCGCTGGCCTTCGGCCTGCAGCAGGAACACATCGTAGTTGTCGAAGTGCGGGCCCACGCTGCCACCAGGTGCGGCGAAGCTGATCATCAGGTCGTCGATGCGCCAGCTGGGCAGGAAGCCGAAGTCCTTGAGTACCTCGGCCACTTCCGGGACGAATTGGTCGACAGCTTGCACCAGCAGGGTCCAGTCGCGCTCCGGGAGCTGGCTGAAGGCATCTTCGGCGAAGGGGCCGCGACGAAGTTCCCATGGGCTTTCGCCATGTTCCAGTACCAGGCGCGACTCAACCTCATCTTCCAGGGACAGGCCTGCCAGCTCGTCGGCGCTGATCGGGCTCTCGAAGCCGGGGATCGCCTGGCGGATCAGGAGGGGTTTCTGTTGCCAGTAATCGCGCAGGAATACGCGTGGAGTGAGGCCGCCCAACAGCTGCAGAGGAGTATCAGGATTCATTGGTAAGACCTTGAAGGACAATAAATAACTAAAATAAAAACGCCCGGCTCAGCCGGGCGTTGGCAAGACTGGCTGCACTCAGATGCGCTTGGCCTGGGCAACGGCATTGCCGATGTAGCGTGCCGGAGTGAGCTGCTTGAGTTCTTCCTTGGCGGCGCTCGGCATGTCGAGCCCGTCGATGAATGCCAGCAAGGCTTCCGGGCTGATGCCTTTGCCACGGGTCAGCTCCTTGAGCTTCTCGTAGGGATTCTCGATGGCGTAGCGGCGCATTACGGTCTGGATCGGCTCGGCGAGGACTTCCCAGCAAGCATCCAGGTCGGCGGCGATGCGTTGCTCGTTCAGTTCAAGCTTGCCGATACCCTTGAGGCTGGCCTCGTAGGCGATGACGCTATGGGCGAAACCGACGCCGAGGTTGCGCAGCACGGTGGAGTCGGTCAGGTCGCGCTGCCAGCGCGAGATTGGCAGCTTGCTGGCCAGGTGCTGGAACAGTGCGTTGGCGATACCCAGGTTGCCTTCGGAGTTCTCGAAGTCGATCGGGTTGACCTTGTGCGGCATGGTCGAGGAGCCGATTTCGCCGGCAACGGTCTTCTGCTTGAAGTAGCCCAGGGAGATGTAGCCCCAGACGTCGCGGTCGAAGTCGATGAGGATGGTGTTGAAGCGCGCGATGGCGTCGAACAGCTCGGCGATGTAGTCGTGCGGTTCGATCTGGGTAGTGTAGGGGTTCCAGTCCAGGCCCAGGTCGTTCTCGATGAACTGGCGAGCATTGGCTTCCCAATCGATCTGTGGGTAGGCCGACAAGTGGGCGTTGTAGTTGCCCACCGCGCCGTTGATCTTGCCCAGCAGGGGCACCGCCGCGACTTGGGCGATCTGGCGCTCCAGCCGGTAGACCACGTTGGCCAGTTCCTTGCCAAGCGTGGTCGGCGAGGCCGGCTGGCCGTGGGTGCGCGAGAGCATCGGCACGTCGGCGAATTTCACCGCCAGCGCGCGGATGGCTGCAGCGATCTGTCTCATCAGTGGCAGCAGCACGCCGTCGCGGCCTTCGCGCAGCATCAGGGCGTGGGACAGGTTGTTGATGTCCTCGCTGGTGCAGGCGAAATGGATGAATTCGCTGACGTTGGCCAGCTCTGGCAGCTTGGCGGCCTGTTCCTTGAGCAGGTACTCCACGGCCTTGACGTCGTGGTTGGTGGTGCGTTCGATTTCCTTGACGCGCTCTGCATGCTCGACCGCGAAGTCATTGGCCAGGGCATCGAGAATGGTGTTGGCTTCGGCGGAGAACGGCGGCACTTCGGCCACGCCTTCATGGGCGGCCAGGCGCTGGAGCCAGCGGACCTCGACCAGTACGCGGAAACGGATCAGGCCGTATTCGCTGAAAATCGGGCGCAGAGCGCTGGTCTTGCCGGCGTAGCGGCCATCTACAGGGGAAACCGCAGTGAGCGAGGAGAGCTGCATGGAGGAGTCTCGGGCAGTCGGTCAACGAAAAGGGCGCACATCATACATGAAGCAGCCTGTCTCAGGCTGTAGGCTTCGGGTGAAAGGTGCAGGCAGTTCGTCGTTTGTTGAATGATGAGGTTGGAAGGTTTGGGCTTCCAGCACCTCTTTGTCTTAGAAGCTGTTCACGATCTCAGATGTCAGCGTCATTAAAGTGACTCTTCAGTCTGCTTCGAGGGGTGGATATGTTCGTGCGATAACCGTTCCTACGCGGTGTGTTTGGCCGTCACTCCCGTGAAGGCGGGAGCCCAGATGCTTAGGGGCTTCTGGTTTATTCCCCTGCGGGCCAGCGCAAGCGCTGTTCAGCGATGGAGCCGCTGTCCCGCCTTCGCGGGAATGACGAACTTTCTCAACCTGCTGCGGCTTGTATCCACGATTACCTTGATGCAGCCATTTAGACGGGGTCGAAAATATCGTGAACAGGTTCTTAGCCGCGTAACAGTGGATACAGCTCGCTGAGCAGCTTTTTACGTTTGAACACCAGTTGCCAGCGGTGCCCGCCCAACTGACGCCACAGGCGTGCCGAGCGAATGCCGGTCAGTAGCAGGGCGCGCACCTTGGCTGCGTTGTTGGGTTGCTGCAGGAAACGCATGTCGCCATGTACCTGGATACGTTGGCGGAAGGTACTGATGGTGTCCTGGTACAGCCCACCGCACGAGGCGATGACATTCTCGTGAGTCAGGCCGAAGTGGTCGGCCTGGGATTGGATCTGGTCGAGGCGATTGCCGATGGTGCGCAGCAGGTCTTCCCGTTTGGCCAGGTGGCGTTCGAGCCCGAGCAGTTGCAGCGTATAGCGCAGGGGCTCGCGTTGCAGGGCCGCTGGGCTGCGTTCCAGCGCTGCGGCGAGCGCCTTGTAGCCTTCGCGCAGATTGATGTCATCGCCGCCGAACACCTCAAGGGTATTTTTCGGATCGCGTACCAACAGACTGCCAATCAGGCATCTGATGTCGGCATCGCTGGCCTGGCCTGTGCGGGCGATCTTGTCGACCAGGGTGGCAGCCTCGAAGACCGCAGCCAAGGCCATGAGCTGTTCCTGTACGGGCGTCATACCAGGCCTGCTCCTTCGAACCAAGGCTGGGCACTTTCGATCACGCCGCCACCCAGGCAGATTTCGCCGTCGTAGAACACCACGGACTGGCCGGGCGTAACAGCCCGCTGCGGCTCGTCGAATACTGCGCGGTAGCCTTCGGCGGTCTGTTCCAGGGTGCAGCGCTGGTCGTTCTGCCGGTAGCGGACCTTGGCCGTCAGCTGGCGCGGGCTGTCGAGATCGACCGGGTTGACCCAGAATATTTCCGAGGCGAGCAGGGCGCGGGAGAACAGCCAGGGGTGCTCGTTGCCCTGGCCCACCAGCAGTACATTGCGTTCAAGGTCCTTGGCCAGCACGTACCACGGCTCGTCGCTGGCATCCTTGAGGCCGCCGATGCCGAGGCCTTGGCGTTGGCCGATGGTGTGATACATCAAGCCGTGATGACGGCCAATGACTTCACCTTCAACGGTTTCGATATCGCCGGGTTGCGCGGGCAGGTACTGCTTGAGGAAATCGCTGAAGCGGCGCTCGCCAATGAAGCAAATCCCGGTGGAGTCTTTTTTCTTTGCCGTGGCCAGGCCGTGTTTCTCGGCGATGGCGCGGACTTCGGGCTTTTCCAGTTCGCCGACGGGAAACAGGGTGCGGCCGATCTGCTCACCACCCACGGCATGAAGGAAATAGCTCTGGTCCTTGTTCGCATCCAGGCCCTTGAGCAGTTCGCTTTGACCGTCTACATCGCGGCGGCGCACATAATGGCCGGTGGCAATCAGGTCGGCGCCCAGGCCCAGGGCATAGTCGAGGAAAGCCTTGAACTTGATCTCCCGGTTGCAGAGGATGTCCGGATTCGGTGTGCGCCCGGCCTTGTACTCTTCGAGGAAGTGCTCGAAGACATTGTCCCAATATTCGGCGGCGAAGTTGGCCGTGTGCAGCTTGATGCCGATCCGGTCACAAACTGCTTGGGCATCTGCCAGGTCGGCCATGGCGGTGCAGTATTCGGTGCCGTCGTCTTCCTCCCAGTTCTTCATGAACAGGCCTTCCACCTGGTAACCCTGCTCAAGCAGCAGGACGGCGGAAACGGATGAGTCGACGCCGCCGGACATGCCGACGATCACTCGGGTATTGGCTGGTTCGCGCATGGGCTTCAGGGTACGTCTGCGGAAAAGCGGCCGATATTACCAGTGCTTGCGGGGTAGCGGCCAATGGCAGATGTTACTGGTCGCGGATCAGGCTCAGCGCATGCCGCTCGCCAGCGAGATAATCGTCTATACAGCGCATGACCAGGTGACTGCGCCAGCGATGAGGCTGCCCCTGGAGCTCTTCGCGGCTCATCCAGTGCGGCCCGATGATGCCTTTGTCCAGCGGGCTGTCGGGCAGGTGGCGAAGCGGACGGGCGGCGAAGCACACGCGCTGGTAGGTAATGCCGTTGCTTGGCGCGGTGTACAGGTAGATGCCTGTCACTGAGGTCAGCTCGACCTCCCAGCCGGTTTCTTCCAGGGTTTCGCGTATGGCTGCTTCGATCAGGCTTTCATTCGCCTCCAGGTGCCCGGCGGGCTGGTTGAGGACGCTGTGTTCAAGCCCGGCGGGCTGTTCCTCGACCAGCAGGAAGCGGCCGGCCTCATCCACGACAATGGTGGCGACGGTAATGTGGGGTTGCCACGTCATGGGTTTTCTCCCGTTTAAAAGCAGAATCCCCGGCATGGGCCGGGGATTCTGTGGTTCACGTGTTGCGAATTACTTCAGCAGGCCGTCGATTGCTGCGTTGAACGTGGCGCTCGGGCGCATCACATTGCTGGTCAGCTCCGGGTTCGAGCGGTAGTAGCCACCGATGTCCGCAGGCTTGCCTTGTACGGCGTTCAGCTCGCTGACGATGGTCGCTTCTTGCTCGGTCAGGGCCTTGGCGAGCGGGGCGAAGCGTGCCTTCAGGTCGGCGTCTTCATTCTGCGCGGCCAGGGCTTGGGCCCAGTACAGCGCCAGGTAGAAGTGGCTGCCGCGGTTGTCGATCTCGCCGACTTTGCGCGAGGGCGACTTGTTGTTGTCCAGTAGCTTGCCGGTGGCTTCGTCGAGGGTCTTGCCCAGGATCTTGGCCTTGGCGTTGCCGGTCTTGATTCCAGTGTCTTCCAGGGAAACGGCCAGGGCGAGGAACTCACCGAGGGAGTCCCAGCGCAGGTAGTTCTCTTCGACCAGTTGCTGGACGTGCTTGGGTGCCGAGCCACCGGCGCCGGTTTCGTACATGCCGCCACCGGCCATCAGTGGAACGATGGACAGCATCTTGGCCGAGGTGCCCAGTTCCATGATCGGGAACAGGTCGGTCAGGTAGTCGCGTAGTACGTTGCCGGTCACCGAGATGGTGTCCTTGCCGCGAATCAGGCGTTCCATGCTGATGCGGATCGCCGAGTTGTAGTCGGTGATGCTGATGTCCAGGCCGCTCAGGTCGTAGTCCTTGAGGTACAGTTCGACCTTCTTCTGCAGCTCGCGGTCGTGGGCACGCTCCGGGTCCAGCCAGAAGATCGCCGGGGTGTTGGACTGACGGGCGCGGGTGACGGCCAGCTTGACCCAGTCGCGGATCGGTGCGTCCTTGGCCTGGCAGGCGCGCCAGATGTCGCCGGCCTCGACCTCATGCTGCATCAGCACGCTGCCGTCGGCGACGTCGACGACGCGCATGATGCCGTCGGCGGTCATTTCGAAGGTCTTGTCGTGGGAACCGTATTCCTCAGCCTTCTGCGCCATCAGGCCGACGTTCGGTACGCTGCCCATGGTGGTCGGGTCGAACGCTCCGTTGGTTTTGCAGAAATTGATCATTTCCTGATAGATGCGCGCGTAGGTGCTCTCAGGCATGACGGCCTTGGTGTCTTTCTGCTTGCCATCCTTGCCCCACATCTGCCCGGAGTTGCGGATCATCGCCGGCATCGAGGCGTCGACGATGACGTCGCTCGGAATGTGCAGGTTGGTGATGCCCTTGACCGAGTCGACCATGGCCATTTCCGGGCGATGGGCGTAGACCTCGTGGATGTCGTGGAGGATTTCTTCCTGTTGCGAGGCCGGCAGCGACTTGATCTTGTCGTAGACGCTGCTGATGCCGTTGTTCGGGTTGACGCCCAGTTCCTTGAACAGCTCGCCGTACTTGTCGAACACGTCCTTGTAGTAGACGCTGACGGCGTGGCCGAAGACGATCGGGTGGGAGACCTTCATCATGGTCGCCTTGACGTGCAGGGACCACATGACGTCGGTTTCCTTGCAGTCCTGCAGGGTCTTCTCGAAGAAGGTGCGCAGCTTGCGGCAGCTCATGAACATGCTGTCGAACACTTCGCCTTCCTGCAGGGCGAGTTGTTTCTTGACCTCGACCTTGCCGTCCTTGCCGACGAACTCGATGCGCACGTCACCGGCCTTGGCCATGGTGATCGACTGTTCGCTGGAGAAGAAGTCGCCGCCGCGCATGTAGTCGGCGTGGGACTGCGAAGCCATGCTCCATTTGCCCATGGAGTGTGGGTGCTTGCGTGCATAGGCCTTGACCGCGGCCGGGGCGCGGCGGTCGGAGTTGCCTTCGCGCAGAACCGGGTTTACGGCGCTGCCCAGTATCTTGGCGTAGCGCGCGCGCGTTTCCTTGTCTTCTTCGCTATGCGGGTCTTCCGGGTAGTCGGGGATGCCGTAGCCCAGGGCCTGCAGTTCGGCGATGGCGGCCTTGAGCTGGGGGACGGAGGCGCTGATGTTGGGCAGCTTGATGATGTTGGCGTCCGGTGCGGTGGCGAGAACGGCGAGGTAGGACAGGTCATCTTCGATCTTCTTGTCGCCCAGGCGATCGGCGAAGCCGGCCAGGATACGAGCGGAGAGAGAGATGTCGCGGGTTTCGACGTCTATGTCGGCGGAGGCGGCGAAGGCTTTTACGATGGGAAGAAGCGAGTAGGTGGCAAGAGCGGGCGCTTCATCGGTGAAGGTATAGGTGATCTTCGAGCGGGTAGACATCTAGGATTAACTCTCTTCTTTGCTGGGCGTGCACAGTATCTCGATATGCGCTGGTAGGCGCTTTCGCCCATGCCGGACATGAGCCGAAGGTCGAGAATTTGCCGCGATGATGTTGGTTGCACCAGTTAGAGCGTTCTTCGGTCGTTCCAGATGGGTGGATATCGACCGTGGATGCCGGGTCTGCCTCATTCGAGCGCCTCGGCACCATGACTATTTAGTCACGCCGCGCAGTATACCACTCTCTGTGGGTATCGCGTTGTGGTGGCGTTCATAGACCAATGGACGATTGGAATCGTGGGCTGTGATCAAGGGCAAGGCTGCTTTCCAGGCAACGATGAGTTCGATTATCTGACGAATGGCGTCTCAGGGAGCCATAAACGTAAACGCCCCGAATTTATCGGGGCGTTTGGTGGGCTGCTTGTTCGGATCGTTCCTAAGCGGTCGGATCGGCAGCTTTTTTGTTGCAAGGGATCATCAGGCTTCGACAGGGCGGCTTTGAGTCGTACTGCTCGTTGCTGGAGATTCGTTGCTGGTGTTTGCCAGGACCGGACTGATATTCACTGCGTGAAGGCCCTTGGGCCCTTGGATAATATCGAAACTCACCGGTTGGCCGGCCTTCAGAGTCTTGTAGCCCTCCATGTGAATGGCCGAATAATGAGCAAACAGGTCCTCATCTCGGCCTTCGGCGACGATGAAACCGTATCCCTTGGCGTTGTTGAACCACTTGACCTTACCGCTTAGCATGCTGATATCCCTCTGCAAAGGACTCCATCACTGGAGTATCATCCACATCCAGTTCCACGTTGAACCAACTGGCTGGCAAGGGCGTGGAACCCCGATACCCCGAAACAGGGTATGAATGTTTTTAACATCGTTTTACCGATAGTCAAGGCAATCCGGCGACTGGCTGAGAAGCGGGTCATAAGCTTGCCTGAACATTCCTTCGCACAGCCATCATGAAGCATTCACATTCGTATGCATGCAACCAAGCAGATTCGTCTAACATTCAATCAGGATCGCCCGACCCATCGAGAGGATGATGCCTCTGGTGTCGCGGTGCAGGAGGCCAAGCCGATCCTGCAGACACCACCGATGTATAAGGTATTGATGTATAACGACGACTACACCCCCATGGATTTCGTCGTCGAAGTGCTGGAAGTTTTTTTTGGTCACAATCGGGAGCTGGCTACGAAGCTGATGCTGACCGTTCACACGGAAGGTCGGGCGGTGTGTGGCCTGTTCACGCGAGACATCGCCGAGACCAAGGCCATGCAGGTCAATCAGTACGCCAGGGAAAGCCAGCATCCGCTACTCTGTGAAATAGAGAAGGACGGTTAATTCCGGCCGCTTGGTAAGAGGTGAAGCCATGTTGAACCGAGAGCTCGAAGTCACCCTCAATCTTGCCTTCAAGGAGGCGCGCGCCAAGCGCCATGAGTTCATGACGGTCGAGCATCTGTTGCTCGCACTGCTGGACAATGAGGCGGCAGCCACGGTACTACGTGCCTGCGGAGCGAATCTGGACAAGCTCCGCCACGATTTGCAGGAGTTCATCGACTCCACCACCCCCCTGATTCCACAGCACGACGAGGAGCGTGAGACCCAGCCAACGCTAGGGTTCCAGCGCGTCCTGCAGCGTGCGGTGTTCCATGTGCAAAGTTCTGGCAAGCGAGAGGTCACCGGCGCCAACGTGCTCGTGGCGATCTTCAGCGAGCAGGAGAGCCAGGCCGTGTTCCTGCTCAAGCAGCAGAGCGTGGCGCGCATCGATGTGGTCAATTACATCGCACATGGTATTTCCAAGGTTCCCGGGCATGCAGATCAGGTCGAGGGGGAGCAGGAAATGCAGGATGAGGAATCGGGTGAGTCCGTTGCGTCTGGCAATCCGCTGGAAGCCTATGCAAGCAATCTGAACGAGCAGGCGCGCCAGGGGCGCATCGATCCATTGGTCGGTCGTGAGCATGAGGTCGAGCGTGTCGCACAGATCCTTGCGCGTCGGCGCAAGAACAATCCGCTGCTGGTCGGTGAGGCTGGAGTGGGCAAGACCGCGATCGCGGAAGGATTGGCCAAGCGCATCGTCGATGGCCAGGTGCCCGACTTGTTGGCTGACAGCGTGGTCTACTCGCTGGACCTGGGGGCATTGCTGGCGGGTACCAAGTATCGCGGCGACTTCGAGAAGCGCTTCAAGGCACTGCTCAACGAGTTGCGCAAGCGCCCTCATGCAATCCTGTTCATCGACGAAATCCACACCATCATCGGCGCGGGAGCTGCATCCGGTGGGGTGATGGATGCGTCCAACCTGCTCAAGCCACTGCTGTCCTCGGGGGAGATTCGTTGCATCGGCTCCACGACCTTCCAGGAGTTTCGTGGCATCTTCGAGAAGGATCGTGCGTTGGCGCGGCGTTTCCAGAAGGTCGACGTCGGCGAGCCGTCGGTGGAAGACACCGTGGGTATCCTGCGCGGCCTGCGTACCCGCTTCGAGCAGCACCATCACATCGAGTACAGCGACGAAGCGCTGCGTGCCGCCGCTGAGCTGGCCGCGCGTTACATCAATGACCGGCATATGCCGGACAAGGCCATCGATGTGATCGACGAGGCGGGCGCCTACCAGCGCCTGCAGCCGGAAGAGCGTCGCGTCAAACGCATCGAGGTGGCCCAGGTCGAGGATATCGTCGCCAAGATCGCGCGGATTCCGCCGAAGCACGTCACTAGTTCCGACAAGGAACTGCTGCGTAACCTGGAGCGGGACCTGAAGCTGACAGTGTTCGGCCAGGATGCGGCCATCGACTCCTTGGCCACGGCCATCAAGTTGTCGCGTGCCGGCCTGAAGTCGCCGGACAAGCCTGTCGGCTCGTTCCTGTTCGCTGGCCCTACCGGGGTCGGCAAGACCGAGGCGGCGCGTCAGTTGGCCAAGGCCATGGGCATCGAGCTGGTGCGTTTCGACATGTCCGAGTACATGGAGCGCCATACCGTGTCCCGCTTGATCGGGGCACCGCCCGGATATGTCGGTTTCGACCAGGGCGGCCTGCTTACCGAGGCGATCACCAAGCAGCCCCATTGCGTTCTGTTGCTCGACGAGATCGAGAAGGCGCACCCGGAAGTGTTCAACCTGCTGCTGCAGGTCATGGACCACGGCACCCTGACCGACAATAACGGGCGCAAGGCCGATTTCCGCAACGTGATCCTGATCATGACCACCAACGCCGGTGCCGAGACGGCATCGCGCGCATCCATTGGCTTCACTTTGCAGGACCATGCCTCGGATGCCATGGAGGTGATCAAGAAGAGCTTTACGCCCGAGTTCCGTAATCGACTGGATACCATCATCCAGTTCGGCCGCCTGAGTCACGAAGTGATCAAGAGCATCGTCGACAAGTTCCTCACGGAACTTCAGGCCCAGCTCGAAGACAAGCGCGTGCAGCTCGAGGTGTCCGAGGCGGCGCGTGGCTGGTTGGCCGAGCGTGGTTATGACGTGCAGATGGGCGCGCGGCCGATGGCTCGTCTGATCCAGGATCGCATCAAGCGTCCGTTGGCCGAGGAGATTCTCTTCGGGGAACTCGCCGAGCACGGTGGCGTGGTGCACGTCGACCTGAGCGCGGGAGAGTTGACCTTCGAGTTCGAAACAACTGCCGAGCCCGCATGAGGGCTCATCGCTGAAATGAAAACGCCCGGCTCGTACCGGGCGTTTTCATTTTCGACGTCGACTCAGCGGGCGCGGTAGGTAATGCGGCCTTTGCTCAGGTCGTAAGGCGTCAATTCGACGCGTACCTTGTCGCCGGTCAGGATTCGAATGTAGTTCTTGCGCATCTTTCCGGAGATGTGCGCGGTAACGACGTGCCCGTTTTCCAACTCCACGCGGAACATGGTGTTTGGCAGGGTGTCGACGACAGTGCCTTCCATTTCGAAGCTGTCTTCTTTCGACATGCAGTAAAGCCCTCGGTGTCCAGTTGATGGCCCGGTGCGAGTGCCCAGGCAAAAGCGGCGTGCATTGTGCCCGAAAAGTCCACCGTGCGCCAAGGGTCTTAGCTAAGGACAACCCAGCGTTGATTGACGAACAGCTCTATGGGGCGGTACTGGGTCTTGTAATTCATCTTGCGGCAATTACGGATCCAGTAGCCCAGGTAGACGGCGCCCAGGCCCAGGCGTGCGGTTTCACCTACCTGCCAGAGAATGGCATAGCGCCCCAGGCTGCGGCGCTCTTCGTCAGGGTCGTAGAAGGTATAGACCGCCGAAAGCCCGTTGGGCAGAACGTCAGTCACGGCGATGGCCAGCAGGCGACCCTGTTCGCGGAACTCGTAAAAGCGCGAGAACGGCAGGTCGCGTACCAGGAAGGTGGTGAACTGCTCCCGCGAGGGCGGATACATGTCGCCGTCCGCGTGGCGTTGCTCTATGTAGCGCGCATAGAGCCCGTAATATTCTTCATTGAAGCTGGGGCGCACCGCGCGTACTTGGATTTCCTCGTTGCGCTTGATGATGCGTCGCTGTTGGCGCGTCGGGATGAAACGGTCGGCGGGTATGCGTGCAGGAATGCAAGCCGTGCAGCGCTGGCAGTGAGGGCGGTAGAGGTGATCGCCGCTACGGCGAAAGCCTACATCGGAGAGCTCCGCATACACTTTCACATCCATGGGCTGGCTGGGGTCGAGAAACAGCGTGGTAGCTTGTTCCTCGGGCAAGTAGCTGCACGGATGCGGTTGTGTGGCATAGAACTTGAGGCGAGCCAGTTCGGTCATGGTCAGCCCTCGAAAACCTACGACAAGTGTATGCCAGGGTTTTCTTCGCTACCAAGCCAGTGCGCTTCGGCATTCACATGTTCCGCCAGGTAGTGGGCGAAATCGTCTCGACTGATGGGCCTTGCTCCAAAGCTGTGCAGGTGGCGGGTCGGCATCTGGCAGTCGATCAGTACGAAGCCCCAGTCGCGAAGCTTGCTGACCAATGTGGCGAAGCCGACCTTCGAGGCATTGTCGGCGCGGCTGAACATTGACTCGCCAAAGAACAGCCGTCCCATGGCGATCCCGTAGAGGCCGCCAACCAGCTCTTCGCCTTGCCAGACTTCGACGGAGTGGGCGAGCCCGCGCTCATGAAGATTCCGATAGGCGGCCTGCATGGCGTCGGTTATCCAGGTGCCATTCGCATATTCGCGTGGCTCGGAGCAAGCTTTGATGACCGCAGCAAAATCCTGGTCGAGGGTCACCCGCAGGTGCTGCTGGCGCATGAGCTTGGCCAGGCTTCGTGACACATGGAGTTCTTCTGGAAAGAGAACGGTGCGAGGGTCGGGCGACCACCAGAGCAGTGGTTGACCCTCCTGATACCAGGGGAAGCAGCCGTGCTGGTAGGCCGTGGTCAAGCGTTCGGGCGAGAGGTCGCCGCCGGCCGCGAGTAGTCCGTTGGGCTCGCGCAAAGCCTTTTCCAGTGGCGGGAAGTCGAGATTGTCGCGGCTCAGCCAGGTCAGCATGAAAGGGGAGGGCGGCAGTACCGCCCTGCCTGCTCAGATATCGAGGTACTTCTCGGCGTCCAGTGCGGCCATGCAGCCTGCGCCTGCCGAGGTAATCGCTTGGCGATAAACGTGGTCGGCCACGTCGCCGGCCGCGAAGATGCCATCGATACTGGTCGCGGTAGCATTGCCTTCGCCGCCGCCACGGACCAGCAGGTAGCCGTCGCGCATTTCCAGTTGGCCCTGGAAAAGGTCGGTATTGGGCTTGTGGCCGATGGCGATGAACACGCCGGCAAGGTGCAGTTCCTTGGTGCTGCCGTCTTCGGTGCTTTTCAGGCGTACACCGGTAACGCCAGTCGCGTCGCCCAGCACTTCATCCAGGGAATGGTTCCAGTGCAGGCGCATGTTGCCGTTGGCGACCTTGTCGAACAGCTTGTCCTGCAGGATCTTCTCGGCGCGCAGCCTGTCGCGGCGATGCACCAGGTGGACTTCCTTGGCAATGTTCGACAGGTACAGGGCTTCTTCCACTGCGGTGTTGCCGCCGCCGACCACGCACACCACCTGGTTGCGGTAGAAGAAGCCGTCGCAGGTGGCGCAGGCGGAAACACCCTTGCCGGAGAAGGCTTCTTCGGAAGGCAGGCCCAGGTATTGGGCGCTGGCGCCTGTTGCGATGATCAGTGCGTCGCAAGTGTAGGTCGCGCTATCGCCCTTGAGGGTGAACGGTTTGCTCTGCAACTCGGCGGTGTGGATGTGGTCGTAGACGATCTCGGTATCGAAGCGCTCGGCGTGTTTCTGCATGCGTTCCATCAGTGCGGGGCCGGTCAGCCCTTCGACGTCGCCGGGCCAGTTGTCGACTTCAGTGGTGATGGTCAATTGGCCGCCAGGCTGCATGCCGGTGATGACGAGGGGCTTGAGGTTGGCGCGGGCAGCATAGACGGCCGCGGTGTAACCCGCTGGACCGGAGCCGAGGATGATCAGTCTGGAATGCTTGACGTCGCTCATAAAAAGACCCCATAAGTCTTTGTCACAAAAGAGAATGCGTGCTCCAATTGAGCCGCGCGTGAGGAATTGCCGAGTATGCTACACCGAAGGGCGACAGCGTCGCAAAAGCCCGGGCCAGCCTGAATACGTGTCATGACTACTGTAAATCCGTACAATGGCCCGGTTTTTTGAGTGTTCAGTCGAGCAGCCGTCGATACGCTGCGTAGGATCGAAAACGTTTTGAAGAATTCTTCCCCAGCCGCTCAGCCGCCGATCTGGCGCCAGCAACTCCAGTATCGCCTCAAGGAAGGTGCGCTCATCGCCTTGGGCGCGCTGTGCCTCTATATGTGGATGGCACTGTTGACCTACAACCAGAGCGATCCCGGCTGGAGCCATACCAGCAACGCCGAACAGGTGCATAACGCCGCGGGCCGCGCCGGTGCCTGGTGCGCCGACATTCTATTCATGGCGCTGGGCTATTTCGCCTATGTCTTTCCGTTGTTGCTCGCGGTCAAGACCTGGCAGGTGTTCCGTAATCGCCACCAGCCCTGGCAGTGGAGCGGCTGGCTGTTCTCCTGGCGCCTCATTGGTCTTGTGTTCCTCGTGCTTTCCGGCTCTGCGCTGGCCGATATCCATTTCGTCGACAGCACGGGCTTGCCTGCGTCGGCGGGTGGGGCGCTGGGGGAAAGTCTCAGTGCCTTGACGGTAAAGGCGCTGAACGTGCAGGGCAGCACCTTGCTGTTTATCTCCCTGTTCCTGTTCGGGTTGACCGTCTTCGCTGATCTGTCGTGGTTCAAGGTCATGGACCTGACCGGCAAGATCACCCTGGACCTGGTCGAGCTGATCAACAGTCTGGTCAACCGCTGGTGGAGTGCCCGTACCGAGCGCAAGCAACTGGTCGCGCAATTGCGCGAGGTGGATGATCGGGTCAGCGAGGTTGCCGCGCCGGTGGTTCATGACCGTCGCGAGCAGGCCAAGGTCAAGGAGCGCCTGATCGCCCGCGAGGAATCGCTGAGCAAGCACATGAGTGAGCGGGAAACCCGCGCCGCACCTGTGATTGCGCCTCCGCCTGCACCCAAGGCTCCCGAGCCAAGCAAGCGCGTGCTCAAGGAGAAGCAAGTGCCGCTGTTCGAGGACAGCGCCGTGGCGGGCACTCTGCCGCCCATTTCTATCCTGGACGTGGCGGAGAAGAAGCAGAAGCAGTATTCGCCCGAATCCCTCGAAGGCATGTCGCGTCTGCTTGAAATCAAGCTCAAGGAGTTCGGTGTCGAGGTGTTGGTCGAGTCGGTCCATCCAGGACCGGTCATTACCCGTTTCGAAATCCAGCCGGCGGCAGGGGTGAAGGTCAGTCGGATTTCCAACCTGGCGAAGGATCTGGCGCGCTCCCTGGCAGTGATCAGTGTGCGGGTGGTCGAGGTTATTCCGGGCAAGACGACCGTGGGCATCGAGATCCCCAACGAAGACCGGCAGATCGTGCGTTTTTCCGAGGTGCTGTCTTCGGAGGAATATGACAACGCCAAGTCGCCGGTTACCCTGGCCCTGGGCCATGACATCGGTGGCAAACCAGTAATCACCGACCTGGCGAAGATGCCGCACCTGTTGGTTGCCGGTACCACCGGCTCGGGTAAGTCGGTTGGTGTCAACGCGATGATCCTGTCGATCCTGTTCAAGTCGCCGCCGGAAGATGCGCGAATGATCATGATCGACCCGAAAATGCTCGAGCTGTCCATCTACGAAGGCATCCCGCACCTGCTGTGTCCGGTGGTGACCGATATGAAGGAGGCCGCCAACGCTTTGCGTTGGAGCGTCGCCGAGATGGAGCGTCGCTACAAGCTGATGGCTGCCATGGGCGTGCGCAATCTTGCAGGCTTCAACCGCAAGGTGAAGGATGCCGAGGAGGCCGGTACGCCGCTGAGCGATCCGCTTTATCGTCGGGAAAGCATGGAAGACGAGGCGCCACTGCTGAAGACGCTGCCGACCATCGTGGTGGTGGTCGACGAATTCGCCGACATGA
Organism: Pseudomonas sp. LRF_L74; assembly: GCF_965644255.1. Classification (NCBI taxonomy): domain Bacteria; kingdom Pseudomonadati; phylum Pseudomonadota; class Gammaproteobacteria; order Pseudomonadales; family Pseudomonadaceae; genus Pseudomonas; species Pseudomonas sp. LRF_L74. The sequence goes on from NZ_CBFFRH010000002.1 coordinate 691,982, forward strand.
TGATGATCGTTGGCAAGAAGGTCGAAGAGCTCATCGCCCGTATCGCCCAGAAAGCACGCGCGGCGGGCATTCACTTGATCCTGGCGACCCAGCGGCCATCGGTGGATGTGATCACCGGCCTGATCAAGGCCAACATCCCTACGCGTATGGCCTTCCAGGTGTCCAGCAAGATCGACTCGCGGACCATTCTCGACCAGGGTGGTGCCGAACAATTGCTGGGGCATGGCGACATGCTCTACCTGCCGCCCGGCACCGGTTTGCCGATCCGTGTCCATGGCGCCTTCGTCTCCGACGATGAGGTCCATCGCGTGGTCGAGGCCTGGAAGCAGCGCGGTGCGCCGGACTATATCGAAGACATCCTGGCCGGAGCCGATGAAGGCGGTGGCAGCTTCGAAGGCGGCAGCGGTGGCGAAGGTGGTGAGGGCAGCGAGGAAGATCCGTTGTACGACGAAGCCGTGCGCTTCGTGACGGAAAGCCGTCGCGCTTCGATTTCAGCCGTCCAGCGCAAGTTGAAGATCGGCTATAACCGCGCCGCCCGGATGATCGAGGCGATGGAAATGGCCGGCGTAGTGACCGCAATGAATACCAATGGCTCGCGTGAGGTGATCGCGCCTGGGCCGATTCGAGACTAAGTCAGCCAAGAGGATTTCCATGCGCCTGTTACGCATGTTGTTGCTGGCCGCAACGGCCTGTTTTGCCCTTTCCGCACATGCCGACGACGATGCTGCGGCAACGCGACTGACGACCCTACTCAGCCAGGCTCAGACCATGACCGCACGCTTTTCCCAACTGACATTGGATGGCTCTGGCACACAATTGCAGGAAACCGCTGGCGAGTTGGCATTGAAGCGCCCTGGGCTGTTCCGCTGGCACACCGACGCGCCGCAGGAGCAACTGCTGGTTTCCAATGGCCAGAAAGTCTGGCTGTATGATCCGGACCTGATGCAGGTGACCATTCAGAGCCTGGATCAACGCCTGACCCACACGCCGGCATTGCTGCTGTCCGGTGATGTTTCGAAGATTCGTGAGAACTTCGAGATTTCCTTCAAGGAAGCTGGCGAAGTCGTGGACTTCACCCTCAAGCCCAAGGCCAAGGACACATTGTTCGACAACTTGCGCCTGTCGTTCCGCCGTGGCGTGATCAACGACATGCAATTGATCGACAGCGTTGGCCAGCGCACCAACATTCTGTTCCTGAGCGTGAAGATGAACGAGTCCATCGACGCCGGGCAGTTCGATTTCAAGGTGCCGGAAGGCGCCGATGTGATCCAGGAGTAAGTTTCGTCCGTGGATCTGTTCAGCTCTGCCCCTGTATCCCAGCCGTTGGCGGCGCGCCTGCGAGCGACCAGCCTGGACGAGTACGTCGGGCAGGAGCACGTACTTGGTCGGGGCAAGCCGCTGCGTGATGCGCTGGAGCAGGGTGCGCTGCATTCCATGGTGTTCTGGGGGCCGCCGGGCGTAGGCAAGACAACCCTGGCCAGATTGCTGGCACAGGTCACCGATGCGCACTTCGAGACCATCTCGGCAGTGCTTTCCGGGGTCAAGGAAATCCGCCAGGCCGTGGAGATGGCCAAGCAGCAGGCTGCTCAGTATGGCCGGCGGACCATCCTGTTCGTCGATGAAGTGCATCGTTTCAACAAGTCGCAACAGGACGCCTTCCTGCCCTATGTGGAGGACGGCACCCTGATCTTCATCGGTGCGACCACCGAGAATCCCTCGTTCGAGCTGAATAACGCGTTGCTGTCCCGCGCGCGGGTCTATGTGCTCAAGAGCCTCGACGAGGCGGCCATGCGCAAGCTGGTGGCGCGTGCATTGAGCGAGGACAAGGGGCTAGGCAAGCGACGCCTGACCTTGCCCGAGGAAAGCTTCACGACCTTGATGGCTGCTGCGGACGGCGATGGTCGGCGCCTGCTCAATCTGCTGGAAAACGCTGCCGACCTAGTGGACGACGGCGATGAGATAGCGCCTGAATTGCTGCAGAACCTGCTCGGCGACAGTCGCCGTCGTTTCGACAAGGGCGGCGAGGCGTTCTACGACCAGATATCCGCGCTGCACAAGTCGATTCGCGGCTCCAACCCCGACGCCGCGCTCTACTGGTTCGCGCGCATGCTCGATGGTGGCTGCGATGCGCTGTATCTAGCCAGGCGTGTGGTGCGCATGGCCAGCGAGGATATCGGTAACGCCGATCCGCGCGCGTTGACCCTGTGCCTGGATGCCTGGAACGTACAGGAGCGTCTGGGCAGCCCGGAGGGCGAACTGGCCATCGCCCAGGCCATCGTCTACCTGGCTTGTGCGCCGAAGAGCAATGCGGTGTACATGGGCTTCAAGGCGGCGATGCGCGATGCGGCCGAGAATGGTTCGCTGGAGGTGCCGTTGCACCTGCGCAATGCGCCGACACGCCTGATGAAGGAGCTGGGCTACGGCGACGAATACCGCTATGCCCACGACGAGCCGGATGCCTACGCCGCCGGTGAGGACTACTTCCCCGAGGCGCTCGAGCCGCGTCAGTATTATCAGCCGGTTCCCCGTGGCTTGGAGCTGAAAATCCGCGATAAGCTTGCGCACTTGGCCAAGTTGGATGCGAACAGCCCGCGCAGGAGGAGAGAGCCATGATCGGTGTGGTCGCCGCAGTTGCCGTGGGTGGAGTGGCCGGCACCTTGCTGCGTTTCGCCACGGGAAATTGGGTCAATGCCCACTGGCCCCAGCATTTTTATACGGCGACCCTGGCGGTAAACATTGTCGGCTGCCTGCTGATCGGTTATCTCTACGGCCTGTTTTTGCTGCGCCCTGAAATTCCGCTGGCCTTGCGCGCTGGCCTGGTGGTTGGATTCCTCGGTGGCTTGACCACCTTTTCTTCGTTTTCCCTCGACACGCTGCGCTTGTTGGAGGGAGGGCAGGCTCCGCTGGCCATCGGCTATGCGTTGCTGAGCGTACTCGGTGGGTTGCTTGCGACCTGGGCCGGGCTGACGCTGACCAGACTCTGAATGACGCTTTAGACAAGAGAACATCCCATGCTCGATTCCAAACTGGTTCGTACTCAACTGCATGACATCGCGAACCGCCTGGCCGCCCGTGGCTACCAGCTCGACGTGACCCGTATCGAAGAGCTCGAGGCGCGGCGCAAATCCGTACAGACCCGTACCGAGCAACTGCAAGCCGAGCGCAACACGCGTTCCAAATCGATCGGGCAGGCCAAGCAACGTGGCGAGGACATCGCGCCGCTGCTGGCCGAGGTCGATCGTATGGGCGGCGAGCTGGATGAAGGCAAGCGCGAGCTCGACAATATCCAGACCGAGCTGGACAACCTGCTGCTGAGCATCCCGAACCTGCCCCACGAGTCGGTGCCGGTCGGCGAGGACGAGGATGGCAACGTCGAAGTTCGCCGCTGGGGCACGCCGCGCACCTTCGATTTCGCTATCCAGGATCACGTCAGCCTGGGCGAACAGCACGGCTGGCTGGATTTCGAAACCGCTGCCAGGCTATCCGGCGCTCGTTTCGCCCTGCTGCGCGGCCCCATCGCCCGCCTGCACCGTGCCCTGGCGCAGTTCATGATCAACCTGCACACCGCCGAGCATGGCTACGAGGAAGCCTACACGCCTTACCTGGTCCAGGCGCCTGCGCTGCAGGGCACTGGCCAACTGCCGAAGTTCGAGGAAGACCTGTTCAAGATCGGCCGCGATGGCGAGGCGGACCTGTACCTGATCCCGACGGCGGAAGTGTCGCTGACCAACATCGTTTCCGACAGCATCGTCGAGGCCAAGCAACTGCCGCTGAAATTCGTCGCCCACACACCGTGTTTCCGCAGTGAGGCGGGTGCATCCGGCCGTGATACCCGCGGCATGATCCGCCAGCACCAGTTCGACAAGGTCGAGATGGTGCAGATCGTCGAGCCGTCCAAGTCTTTCGAGGCCCTGGAAAGCCTGACCGCCAACGCCGAGCGTGTCCTGCAACTGCTGGAGCTGCCTTATCGCGTATTGGCGTTGTGCACTGGCGACATGGGCTTCAGCGCGACCAAAACCTATGACCTGGAGGTCTGGGTGCCGAGCCAGGACAAATACCGCGAGATTTCCTCCTGCTCCAACTGTGGCGACTTCCAGGCGCGCCGCATGCAGGCGCGTTACCGCAGCCCGGAAACCGGCAAGCCGGAGCTGGTCCACACCCTGAACGGTTCAGGCCTGGCCGTTGGCCGGACACTGGTCGCTGTGCTTGAGAACTATCAGCAGGCCGATGGCAGCATCCGTGTGCCCGAGGTGCTGAAACCTTACATGGCCGGCATCGAAGTCATTGGCTGACAAGTAACCGAGCGCATAATACGGGGCGACGAAAGTCGCCCCGTTTTCTTTTTACTGGCCGAGTCGATCCATGGATTTCCTACCGCTGTTCCATAAACTCCAAGGCCGCACGGTGCTGATCGTGGGTGGGGGGGAGATCGCTTTGCGCAAGGCCCGCTTGATCGCCGACTCAGGTGCGCTGTTGCGGGTGGTGGCGCCCAGCATCCACGAAGAACTGCAGGCGCTGGTCGATAGCCGTACGGGCGCGCAGGCGCTCACCCGCCAGTACCAGGCCGATGACCTGCTGGGGGCCGCACTGGTTATCGCGGCGACTGATGACCAGGCGCTGAATGCCGAGGTTTCCCAGGATGCCCAACTGCGCGGAATGCCCGTGAATGTGGTGGATGCGCCGGCGCTGTGCAGTGTGATCTTCCCGGCCATCGTCGACCGTTCGCCGCTGATCGTCGCGGTCAGCAGCGGCGGTGATGCACCGGTACTGGCACGTCTTATCCGCGCCAAGATCGAGACCTGGATTCCTTCGACCTATGGGCAACTGGCTGAGCTGGCCAAGCGCTTTCGCAGCAGGGTCAAGGCGTTGTTCCCTGATGTGCAGCAACGCCGCGTATTCTGGGAAGACGTATTCCAGGGTGAGGTTGCCGAGCACGTCTTCGCTGGTCGCCAGGGCGAGGCGCAGCGGCTGCTTCAGGCCAAGGTCGGCGGTGCGCAGGTCCAGGCCTTGGGCGAGGTGTATCTGGTCGGTGCGGGACCGGGCGATCCGGACCTGCTGACTTTCCGCGCACTGCGCCTGATGCAGCAGGCCGACGTGGTGCTGTACGACCGCCTGGTGGCGCCAGCGATCATCGAACTGTGCCGTCGGGACGCTGAGCGCATCTACGTGGGCAAGCGTCGTGCGGACCACGCATTGCCCCAGGAGCAGATCAACCAGTTGCTGGTCAACTTGGCCAAGCAGGGCAAGCGTGTGCTGCGTCTGAAGGGCGGCGATCCGTTCATCTTCGGTCGCGGTGGCGAAGAGATCGAGGAACTGGCCGAGCAGGGTATCCCGTTCCAGGTGGTGCCAGGTATCACGGCTGCTTCAGGCTGTGCGGCCTATGCCGGTATCCCGCTGACGCATCGCGACTACGCGCAGTCGGTACGTTTTGTCACCGGTCACCTCAAGGATGGCAGCTTCAACCTGCCTTGGCAGGAACTGAGCGCTACGGGCCAGACCCTGGTGTTCTACATGGGCCTGGTCGGCTTGCCGACCATCTGTGCCGAGTTGATTCGCCACGGTCGCTCTGCGGACACCCCCGCGGCTTTAGTGCAGCAGGGCACAACGCAGCATCAGCGGGTGTTCACCGGCTCGCTTGGCAACCTGCCGCAACTGGTGGCCGAGCATGAGGTGCATGCGCCGACCCTGGTGATCGTCGGCGAGGTTGTCAGCCTGCGAGACAAGCTGGCCTGGTTCGAAGGAGCGGAAAGCTGAGCGGACATCGAAGGGCGGGGCGGGCAGTTAAGCGCGAATAGAATTTCGAAGTACACAAAGCAAAACGCCCGATGGATCATCGGGCGTTCAAAATTCAGCGGGTGTGTCAGGCGGCGACGAATTCGGCTGAGTAGGCTGCGCCCTGGGCAATCTGGACTTCGTTCAAGGTCTCCCGGACAACTTGTTTGGCCAGGCAGGCGCATTTGCCGCATTGAGTTCCTACACTGAGCGTTTCGCGTACATCGCGATAGCTGCAGCAGCCCTCATAGATCGCATCACGAATTTGACCGTCGGTAACACCCTGGCAAAGGCATACGTACATAAAGCAGGCTCGATGAGAACTGATTGCTGTTGCGTACGGATACTAATGTTAATGAGAATACGTGTCAAAGCTGGGCGACGAAATATCTGAGAAAAATGCTGAGGCTTGAAGCGGCAGGTTCTATTCGTCCCTTCCATCAAGCATCGTGCGCTTGAGCAATACATAGATTGCGCCTGTTCCGCCATGCCGGGGCAGGCATGAGGTAAAGCCCAGGACCTGGGCATGCTGACGCAGCCAGGTGTTTACATGGCTCTTGATCAGTGGTCGTTTCCCATCCATGCGAGCGGCCTTGCCATGGGTAATGCGCACGCATCTGACTTCCATCCGTGCCGCTTCGTCAAAGAACTCCCAGAGCACCTGGCGAGCCTTCTCGACGCTCATGCCATGAAGGTCCAGGCTGCCTTCGAAAGCGACCTGGCCCGCTTTCAGCTTGCGCATCTGGCCATCCTGAACGCCATCGCGTGCCCAGTGAAGCTCATCTTCCGCGCCGACATCAATGACGAATTGATCGGAAAGGCCATCGATCTTGACTTCGCCGGTCCTGGCGGTTGCAGCCTTGCGCGCGGCGTCGAGGCGTTGCCGGTCGGACTTGGGCTTGCCCATGTCCGCACGATCATGGGTCATGGGCCTGACGCCATGAACGGCGGTCTGGAAGAGGGAAGAATCGTCGTCTTGCATAGGGGGGCGGTGGTTCAAATAAGCTCGCGAGAATGGGATACCAGCGTGGCGAAATTGTCGGCGAGTGCCGCCATCTCGATGCGATGCAGTTCACTGGCAGTGATCACACCGCTTGCCGAGGGGATGTCACGTGTTGCGCAGGCTGTGTCGACCAGCGTACAGCGGTACCCGTAATCCTTGGCTGCGCGCACCGTGGTACTGATGCTGGAGTGAGTCATGAACCCGCAAACGATCAGGTCGAGGTGGCCGATCTGTTGTAGGTGTTCGTGCAGGTCGGTGCCTGCGAACGCATTGGGCAGGCGTTTTTCCACGACGATTTCGCCGTTTATCGGTTCCAGGCCTGCAATGTAATGGCCGCGACTGCCTTGAGGGTCTAGAAAACCGCCGGGAATGCCCAGGTGATGAACATGCAGGACAGCGCTGCCCTGATTACGGGCTGCCGCGAGAAGAACGGCGATTTCCTCGCATGTGGCATCGATGTTCGGCAAAGGCACTATCCCGCTACGATATTCTTCCTGGGCATCGATGATGACCAGTGTTGCCTTGCCCAGGGTGGCCGGCGCATAACCGCGGCCGGTCAACTGAAACAGGGTTTTTGGTTTGGGCATGACGCAAACTCCAAATGCGGCTGTTGCTCTATTCTCCGCCGCCAGCGTTCATCTGTGAACTCTTGCGCCATTGATGATTTTTTGCCAGGGCCTGTCGATGGGCGTGAAATACATTCGTGCAGCCTCTAGAATCGGCGGCCATTTCTGGAGGTGAACCTGTGTCCCGATCCCACCTGCGTACCGTGCGCGACCATATTCGCTGGGCTGTCAGCCAATTCCATCGTGAGGGCCTGTTTTTCGGACACGGCACCGAAAATGCCTGGGATGATGCGCGCCAACTGGTTCTCGGTGCTTTGCATCTGCCCTGGGAAGTCGCTGACGCTTATCTGGATTGCCGCCTTGAAGAAGACGAGATTGAACACTTGCGCGATTTACTGCGCCGTCGTATCGAGGAGCGTATCCCTACGGCCTATCTCGTTGGCGAAGCGATGTTCTGTGGGCTGCCGTTCCTGGTTGATGAGCGGGTACTCGTGCCTCGCTCGCCTATAGCTGAGTTGATTGCTGAGCAGTTTCAGCCCTGGCTGCCTAAGCAGCCGGCAAGGATCCTTGATTTATGCACGGGCTCCGGCTGTATCGGCATTGCTTGTGCTTACGCGTTCGAACAGGCGGAAGTGGTGCTGGCAGATATTTCTTTCGAGGCGTTGGAGGTCGCTAACCAGAACATCGAGCGCCACGGCCTGGAGGAGCGTGTCTATACCGTGCAAGGTGATGGCTACGACGGTCTTCCTGGGCAGCGCTTTGACTTGATCGTCTCCAATCCGCCCTATGTCGATGCAGAGGATTTTGCTGGTATGCCTGCTGAATACCAGCACGAGCCTGCGCTGGGGTTGGCCTGTGGCGATGACGGACTGGATCTGGTACGTCGCCTGCTGGCCCAGGCTGCGGATCATTTGAGTGAGCACGGTGTTCTGGTCATCGAGGTGGGTAACAGCCAGGTTCATGTCGAGGCGCTGTACCCCGAGGTGGATTTCACCTGGCTGGATTTCGAGCAGGGTGGCCACGGCGTGTTTCTGTTGGCCGCCAGCCAGTGTCGTGAGCACCAGGCCCTGTTCAAGACTCGTCTGCGGCCTTGAGGGGCGCTAGGTCAATGGGTGGCGATCCAGATCAGTAGGGCCGCCTGGAACACGGCGAATATGGCCAGGCAGCCAATGGTGAAGCGTAGGCTGCTGTCTTCGCGCTTGAGGATGGCCACTTTTTCTTCGAGCTTGCGCAAGCTGACCTCCTGCTCGGCGAGGTTGCGGTCGGCTTGCTGCAGCATGACTGCCGCCTCCAGTAGCTCCAGCGGCTGAACCTTCTCATGATTCCAGCCAGCCTTCAGTACATTGAGTCCTGCTGCGCCGTAGCCTACTTTACCGTCCGCTTCCCCCTCGCTGCTCAACGTGAAGCCCAGTGCTTGCAGAATACGGTCGCGACGCATTCTGCTGCCTTCCGCGATACTGCCTTTGCCCGGCAGACTGCCGCCTTCCACGGCATAACCTGGGGCGCGTCGTTGTGCCCAGCTTATGCCCTGGCTCATAAGGAAGCGCCCAAGGCCCCGATTATCTGGCTCGACGCTGAAGTTGGCATCATCGACGAAACGCACTGTGCGCTTGCGGTGGTCGAGCCAGATTTCGATATGGTTCTGCTCGGGGCGAACGCGCTGCCCGGGCAGGGATAGCGTGAGGCGCAGCAGGCTCTGTTCGGCAGAATGCCGTTCGACGCGGCCAAGTTGAACGAAGCGCAACGGCCTGGGACCGCTTTCGCGGTCAGTCGGAAGCGGGGGGAGGCGTAGCAAGCGAAACTGCTCTGCTGGCAAGTCATGCCAGGGATGAGGCGTCGACGGTACTTCTTCTATTTGAGGTTGCGAGGGGGTGTCGCTCATCACGGCCATCCTGTCTGGTTGCTTGAAGCATGCCAGCGTGGGGGGGGCCGGCAAAGGCTTATCGGCTGTTTTTGCGAGGGCTGGAGTCGATGTTGAGAAAGTCGCTCAACAAGTTGCCGAGAGAATCGGCAAGCGGAAGCCCGGGATCGTCGTAGGATGCCAGTTGGCGTTGTGCATCTGCGGGAACGATGGCCATCACATGGTTCATGCCCGGAACCAGTGCCAACTGGCTATCGGGTCTTGCTTCGTGCAGTCGCTTTGCGTCTTCTTCGCTGACTTGCATATCAGTGCTTCCCTGGATGATAAGAGCCCGCATTCGCGTTGCCTTGAAGGCTTTTGCCGGGTCCTGGCGAAACAGCGATATGAGGTAGGGCTGAACGCTTGGGCGAAACAGCACCATCAACTGCGGGCTGACCAAGTTGTGGATTTTCCCCTGTTCAAGACTGCGAATCAGCGCCAGGCTTTCCGGGAGAAGGGCGGGTGGCTGGTGTTTGCGCAGTTGTTCTTCTAGCACTTGTGCTAGCGGTCGTCCGCTGCCGGCGATGCTGACCAGCGCATCGGCCCTGCTTCGCGGCGCAGCCAGGCTGGCAATCAGCGCGCCTTCGCTGTGGCCAATCAGATAGAGGCGCGAGAAGCGTGTATCCGCTTTTAGTTGGCGGGCCCAGGCAATCGCGTCGTCTTTATAGGCCTCAACGCTCAAGTTGCGTTCGTCCTGGCCGGCAAGCCTGCTGGCTGCTATTCCACGCTTGTCATAGCGGACACTGGCAATTCCGTGTTTGGCCAGCAACTCGGCAAGCTTGCGCAGGCTGTCGTTGTTTCCCTGGGGGTTATTGCCGTTGCGATCAGTAGGGCCTGACCCCGCAATCAGCAGGGCAACGGGCATAGGGCCGTCGTGCTTGGGCAGCAACAGGCTGCCGTAAAGTGTTCCGCTCGAGGTGACCAGTACGATGGGGCGGTGCAGTGTGGTCTGGGCCTGCAGCAGGGCAGGCAGGAACGACAGGGCGATCAGCAGAAACAGGCGCATCAAAAGGCCTCTGGGCAGGGTCGCCATTCGAGCATCAAACGCTTGCAAGGTTCTATCAATCGTCATCGCTAGGTATACTGCCGGCCTTTAAGATCAAGCCTGAATTCGCGGAGCGCGCTGCATGTCCGGCAATACCTACGGCAAGCTGTTCACCGTAACCACCGCTGGCGAAAGCCACGGCCCGGCGCTGGTCGCCATCGTCGATGGTTGTCCGCCAGGCGTCGAGCTCTCGCTGCTGGATTTGCAATGTGACCTTGATCGCCGCAAGCCAGGGACCAGTCGCCACACGACGCAACGCCAGGAAGCGGACGAGGTGGAAATCCTCTCCGGGGTATTCGAAGGCAAGACCACCGGCACGGCCATCGGCCTGTTGATTCGCAACACCGACCAAAAGTCCAAGGACTATTCGGCGATCAAGGATGTCTTCCGTCCGGCTCATGCCGACTATACCTATCACCATAAATATGGCATCCGTGACTACCGTGGCGGTGGCCGCAGCTCGGCGCGGGAAACTGCCATGCGGGTCGCTGCCGGGGCTATCGCCAAGAAGGTACTGGCCGGTTTCGGCATTCAGGTTCGTGGCTACATGAGCCAGCTTGGGCCGATCGAGATTCCGTTCAAAAGCTGGGACAGTGTCGAACAAAACGCCTTCTTCAGCCCTGATCCTGAAAAAGTCCCGGAACTTGAGGCTTATATGGATCAACTGCGCCGTGATCAGGATTCGGTCGGAGCCAGGATTACCGTGGTTGCCGATGGCGTGATGCCGGGGCTGGGCGAGCCGATCTTCGATCGCCTGGATGCCGATCTGGCTCATGCCCTGATGAGCATCAATGCGGTCAAGGGCGTGGAGATCGGTGCTGGCTTCGCTTGTGTGGCCCAGCGCGGCACCGAGCATCGTGACGAATTGACGCCGCAAGGCTTCGTTTCCAATAACGCAGGCGGGGTGCTGGGCGGTATTTCTTCTGGCCAGCCAATCGTTGCCAGCCTTGCGCTGAAGCCGACGTCGAGCATTACCACATCGGGCCGCTCGATAAATGTCGAAGGTGAAGCGCTGGATATGCTCACCAAGGGGCGCCACGACCCCTGCGTGGGCATTCGTGCCACCCCCATTGCCGAAGCGATGATGGCCATTGTTCTGCTCGATCATCTGCTGCGTCACCGTGGGCAGAACGCTGACGTGAGTGTATCTACGCCGGTACTCCGCCAGCTGTGAGGGCTTTGCCGTTACCGTACTGGCGGTTGTCGGGCTTCTACCTGTTCTACTTCGCCCTGCTCGGCGCCACGGCGCCGTTCCTGGGGTTGTATTTCGCCTACCTTGGTTTTTCTCCCGCCCGGATTGGCGAGCTCGTTGCCATCCCGATGCTGATGCGTTGTATCGCGCCCAATCTATGGGGTTGGCTGGGCGACCGCAGTGGGCGGCGCTTGTTGATTGTGCGGATCGGCGCGTTATGCACGCTGTTCAGCCTGAGTCTGATCTTCGTCGAACAGACCTACGCCTGGCTGGCCATGGTCATGGCGCTGCACGCATTCTTCTGGCATGCGGTATTGCCGCAGTTCGAAGTCATTACGCTGGCTCACCTTCGCGAGCGCGCATCCGGTTATGCGCAGATCAGGCTTTGGGGCTCGATTGGTTTCATCCTGGCGGTTGTAGGCCTTGGCGAATTGTTCGAATGCCTGGGTATGGCGGCTTACCCTTATGCATTAGTGCTGATCATTGCCGGTATCGTTCTCAGCAGTATCTGGGTTCCAGATGCCCAGCCTGTTGCAGACCAGCGCTGGACTGGGCGAGAGGACGGTTTTCTGGCACAACTGCGCCGACCGGGGGTGATGAGCTTTTATCTGTGTGTGGCGCTGATGCAGCTTTCCCATGGCCCGTATTACACATTTCTCAGCATTCATCTAGAAACCCTGGGCTACAGCCGCGGATTGATCGGGGTTCTATGGGCGCTGGGCGTCGTGGCGGAAATCCTGGTCTTCATGGCCATGACGCGCCTGCTCGATCGCTTCGATCTTCGTCAGGTGCTGGTGGCCAGTTTTCTGATCGCGGCCTTGCGCTGGCTGCTATTGGGCTTCATGGCCGAGCATTTGGCCGTGCTGTTGTTTGCCCAGGTCCTGCATGCTGCTACGTTCGGCAGTTTCCATGCGGCGGCCGTACACTTCGTCCAGCGTAGTTTTGGCCCTCGGCAACAAGGCCAGGGCCAGGCGCTCTACGCCGCCCTGGCCGGCGCGGGTGGCGCTCTCGGAGCGCTGTATGCCGGTTACAGCTGGAAGCTCATCGGTCCGGGCTTGACCTTTGCCTTGGCCAGTCTGGCCGCATTTGCCGCAGCGGTTATCATGAGCGCCCGATTTGACGAGGCGCAGCAGTGAGTCACGGCATTTTTATTGCGCATCGCCGCAGCTAAGGAACCTTCAATGAGTAGCTTGACTGTCTATCATCAGAGCAGCCCGCAATTACCTAACAAACTGTTGAACGATTGGACCGACATCGCCAGCACGTTGGCCGCGGTTGGCGTGGGTTTCGAGCGCTTGCAGGTTAACGGGCCAATTCGACCGGGGGCCGACGAGCATGAGGTGGTCGCAGCCTGTCGAGTACAGCTCGACGCACTGATGAGCCAACAAGGGTATGAGGTCTTCGATGTTCTCAGCCTGGACAGAAACCACCCGCAGAGCAGCGCGTTACGGGCCCGCTTGGTCGAAGAGCATCGTCACCCCGAAGATGAGCTGCGCTTGTTCGTCGCTGGACGAGGCCTGGTAAACCTGCATATCGGCGACTGCGTTTACGCAATCCTTTGCGAGCGCAACGATCTGCTGACAATTCCGGCTGGGACTCGTCACTGGCTCGACATTGGCGAGTCTGCGCATATTGTGCTCATTCGCCTGTTCAGGACGCCCGCTGGGCGGCAGGCTGAGTTCACGGGGGATCCTGTCGCTCAAGGTTTTGTGCGCCTGGACGATTGAGCAGGGATAGCGCGCCCACGCGTACCCATAGAGATACGTTGGTCCGGCTTCAATGGATTTATCCATCTATTTCTTATGGGGATAGCGTGTCGCGCTTGTCCCTCGGCTCGGATAATGGGGTAGACTCGTCGCTGTCGTAGCGTGCTCATGGCCCCAGGCTGGCGCCTGGAAGTCAGGTGTTGCGTCGGCATCCAGCAGGCCGGGCATATGGTTGCCTGGCTGCATCCGTCTGTGTTTCCTCGTTGTATCCTGTGTAAGCGGCTGCTAATACGGACTTTTGGCGTTATGTATTTGGCTTTATTGAAGCCAAGGTTTCCGGATTGCTGAGGCTTGTGCGTCAAAATCTCTGCGCGAAGCGGCGTTTTTGATACTGCGAGGTGTCGCTTGATTAAGGTTCTGGTGGTCGACGACCACGATCTAGTGAGAATGGGCATTACCCGGATGTTGCTCGACATCGAGGGGATTCAGGTCATCGGTCAGGCTGACTCGGGAGAGGAGGCTCTGACAAAAGTCCGTGAGCTGAAGCCTGACGTTGTCCTTATGGATGTGAAGATGCCAGGCATAGGCGGCCTTGAAGCAACCCGGAAACTGCTCCGAAGCCATCCAGATCTGAAAGTGATCGCGGTGACGGCCTGTGAGGATGATCTGTTCCCGACTCGCCTGCTGCAGGCCGGTGCGGCTGGTTATCTGACCAAGGGTTCCGCGCTCGAAGAGATGATCCAGGCAATTCGCATGGCCTTTGCTGGGCAGCGTTACATCAGTCCGCACATTGCCCAGCAGCTGGCCCTGAAATCCTTCCAGCCCAACAATGGCGCCTCGCCGTTCGAGCAACTGTCCGAGCGGGAGATTCAGATCGCCTTGATGATCGCCAATTGCCAGAAGGTACAGACCATTTCCGACAAGCTTTGCCTGTCGCCGAAAACGGTCAATACCTATCGTTATCGCATCTACGAAAAGCTTTCGGTCTCCAGCGACGTTGAGTTGGTGTTGCTGGCGGTTCGTCACGGCATGGTGGATGCCGTCAACTGAAATGCCAGTCTTCGATGCGGTCGCATTCCTGGCCACCTGTAGTGGCAGGCCAGGTGTATACAGAATGTTCGATGACGGGGCCAGGCTGCTTTATGTCGGCAAGGCCTCCAACCTGAAAAAGCGTCTTGCCAGCTATTTTCGCAAGACCGGGCTGGCTCCGAAGACTGCAGCCCTGGTTGCGCGAATCGCATCCGTCGAGACAACGATTACTGCGAATGAAACCGAAGCCCTGCTGCTTGAGCAGACGCTGATCAAGCAGTGGCGGCCGCCCTACAACATCCTGCTGCGTGATGATAAATCCTACCCCTACATCCACTTGTCCGATGGCGATTACCCTCGTCTTGGGATCTACCGCGGGGCAAAGAAGGAGAAAGGGCGCTATTTCGGTCCTTATCCCAGTGCGGGGGCCGTGCGTGAAAGCCTTGGCCTTTTGCAAAAGGCATTTCAGGTTCGCCAGTGTGAGGACAGCTATTACAGAAATCGCACGCGTCCTTGCTTACAGTATCAGATCAAGCGCTGCAAGGCGCCTTGCGTCGGATTGCCGTCTCAAGAGAATTACGCTGAAGATGTCCGGCATTCGGTGATGTTCCTTGAGGGGCGCAGTACGGCGCTGACCGACGAGTTATCGGCGGCCATGGAGAAGGCTGCGATGAGCCTTGAGTTCGAGCTTGCTGCAGAACTACGCGATCAGATTGGCCTGCTGCGGCGGGTTCAGGACCAGCAAAGCATGGAGGGAGGCACGGGCGATGTAGATATCGCCGCGGCCATCGTCAATCCGGGCGGCGCCTGTGTGCACCTGATGAGCGTACGGGGTGGGCGTATGCTCGGTAGCAAGAGTTTCTTTCCTCAGGTTGGTATTGAAGAGGACGGAGGGGCCGTCTTGGTCGCATTTCTCGCCCAGTATTACCTGGCGGGCCAGGAGCGCGACTTCCCGTCGGAGGTGATCGTCAATGTCCTCCATGAGGATCTTCCGACTCTCGCTGATGCTATCGCGCAGTCTCGTGGACGCGAGTTAGCGATCAGCCATCGAGTGCGTGGAACGCGTTCGCGCTGGCAACAGCTAGCTGTGACCAATGCCGAGCAGGCGCTGGGCGCCAGGCTGGCCAACCGACAGCACGTTGCTGCTCGTTTTGACTCTCTTACCGAGGCGCTTGGGCTGTCCGAGACGCCGCAGCGCCTTGAGTGTTACGACATCAGCCACTCCAGTGGCGAAGCCACGGTGGCATCTTGCGTGGTATTCGGACCGGAGGGACCACTGAAATCTGACTACCGTCGCTACAACATCGAAGGCGTTGCGCCAGGCGACGACTATGCCGCCATGCATCAGGCTTTGACGCGCCGTTTCAGCAGGCTGAAGGAAGGCGAGGGCAAGTTGCCTGACATCCTCCTGGTCGATGGCGGTAAGGGGCAGATGGCGATGGCGCGGGAAGTCTTGCAGGAACTGGCCGTTCCTGAGCTGATATTGCTTGGTGTAGCCAAGGGTGTTACCCGTAAACCGGGCCTGGAAACCCTCTATCTAAATGAGCCCAGCCATGAATTCACCTTGCCGGCCGACTCCCCGGCACTCCACCTGATCCAGCAGATCCGCGACGAGGCGCACCGTTTCGCCATTACCGGGCACAGGGCTCGTCGAGGCAAGGCGCGCAAAGTTTCTTCGCTGGAGCAGGTCGCGGGTGTCGGCCCGAAACGTCGGCGTGAACTGCTCAAGCACTTTGGTGGCCTGCAGGAACTGTCTCGTGCGAGTTCCGACGAGATAGCTAAGGCTCCCGGAATCAGTAAAAAGCTTGCCGAGTCGATTTATGCGGCCCTGCACAGCGAGTAGAATGCGCGCTCAATTCGCTGGTCAGTGGCCCCGATGAATATCCCGAATTTGCTCACTGTGTTACGTGTTCTGCTGATACCTGTCTTCATTCTCCTGTTCTATCTGCCGTTTTCTTGGAGTTATCAGGCCGCGAGCGCCGTTTTCGCGTTTGCGGCGGTAACGGACTGGTTCGATGGCTATCTCGCGCGTCGCCTGGAGCAGAGCACGCCCTTTGGAGCCTTCCTTGATCCGGTGGCGGACAAGTTGATGGTCGCCGTGGCACTGGTGCTGCTGGTGGAAGAGCATGCCCAGTTGGGGTATATGCATGTGCTGCTGACACTCTCCGCGGTGATCATCATCGGCCGCGAAATAGTGGTCTCGGCTCTGCGGGAATGGATGGCTGAGCTGGGCGCACGTGCCCATGTGGCAGTCTCCAACCTGGGCAAGTGGAAAACCGCAGCACAGATGCTGGCACTGGTAATCCTTTTGGCGAATCCTCCGCAAGTGACATTCTTGGTGATCGTGGGCTATGCGCTGCTCATCGTGGCTGCCGGCTTGACTCTGTGGTCGATGTTCCAGTACCTGCTGGCAGCCTGGCCACACCTGAGCACTGACACCGAGAAAAAATAAAGTTTTTTGAATCAAGGGCTTGACGCACCGCCGGGAACGTATAGAATGGCGCCCGTCACCAAGACAAGCGGGAATAGCTCAGTTGGTAGAGCACGACCTTGCCAAGGTCGGGGTCGCGAGTTCGAGTCTCGTTTCCCGCTCCAAATATTGGTTTATGGATATCCATAAAAATCCATAAACTATTGAAAAAAGGGCCTTTTGGCCCTTTTTTTGTGCCGCAAAGTTTTACTGAAATCCACCGGTATCCAGGCCTATTTAGTCCATTTTTTAGTCCATCAACCCAGCAGCTTCGATTTCGCTTTTCTTGTGGTGGGTGTTAGGGTGACGAGGCCATATCAGGCTCTAACGCAATGTTAGGAGTTCAGCTATGGCACTTTCAGATGCAACCGTTTGAATCACCCCGGGTTTCGTGGCGGCCTCAACTCTTGAGAAGATGAGGCCATGAGAAAAAGACTACGACCTACTCCCCTGAAGTCCGTGAACGTGCCGTGCGCATGGTTTGGAGCACTTGAACGACCACCCCTCCGAGTGGGCTGCTAT
Organism: Pseudomonas sp. LRF_L74; assembly: GCF_965644255.1. Taxonomy (NCBI): domain Bacteria; kingdom Pseudomonadati; phylum Pseudomonadota; class Gammaproteobacteria; order Pseudomonadales; family Pseudomonadaceae; genus Pseudomonas; species Pseudomonas sp. LRF_L74. The sequence goes on from NZ_CBFFRH010000002.1 coordinate 709,187, forward strand.
TGAGGCCATTGCACCGAAGATTGGCTGTGCAGCGCAAACCCTGCATTGCTGGATTTGTCGCCAGCAGACCGACGCAGACCAGCGCCCCGGGCCTACAACCGAAGAGCGTGAACGTATCAAGGCGTTGGAACGGGAGAACCGCGAATTGCGCAAAGACAATGAGATTCTGCATCTGGCCAGTGCATATTTTGCCCAGGCGGAGCCCGACGGGCAGGCCTTCCTGCGCCGCAGCAAGTCCTGAGGGCATTTGTTGACCAGCATCGCGACCGTCTCGGGGTCGAGTCGGTCTGTCGTGTGTTGCAGATCGCCCGTCCGGTTACCGCAGGCACACGGCGCAGCAGCGTAACCCGAAACTGCGCTGCCGCCGTGCTCGACGCGATGAGGCATTGAGCTTGGAGATCCAGCGCGTGTGGGACGCCAACATGCAGTGCTATGACGCAGTGACGGTCTGGAAGCAGCTCCGGCGAGAAGGCATCGAAACTGCCAGATGCACGGTGGAGCGGTTGATGCGTCGAGCTGGATTGCAGGGCATAAGGCGTGGCCAGTAGGGCCTGTACTTGGCCAGGACTTCTGCGACCCTATGACTCCGCGCAGAATGTAGTGGCGGAAGAAGTCGTTAGCAGGGACACAGCTCTCCATTGTGTCCCACAGCAGAATCGGAAAGCCGGGATAAGGGCGTCCGTCAATCACCAAATCTTTCGTAGCCCAAACAAACTCCATTGCCAGGTTCCAATCTGATGTAAATCCCCTCGAAAGGACTCAGAGTTGGGGCCAACACCATGGGATCTTTGGGCTACTTTAACTCCTTGTTTGCAAAGCTAACACTTAGCAAGCGCCTGAACATGATCGGTTCCTCAAATTTGCAGGGGGCCATTGTGCCAGTGTTTTACTGGTCGCAAAAATGGCGCCTATAGGTTTGATGGCGGACGAAGAATCCGCAGAGGCGCTCGGGGAGGCTCATCTGGACAGATAGCTGTCGTAGATGCGCTGGATGCTGCCGTCGTTGCGCAGGCTGTCGAACGCCTCGCGCAGGGCTTCGACCACTTGCGGGTCGCAATCCAGCGAGCAGCCCAGGTAGAGCTGCGAGTCAGTCAGTGGCGGACTCATGCGCAGGGTCGGCTGGGCGGCTTCCTGCATGATGTAGAGGCCTTCGGGCACGGTGGTGAACCAGGCGTCGATGCGTTTCTTCTGCAGCAGCGCCACAGGGTTCTCGCCCAGGCGCAGAGCGTGAATCTGCTCGCGCCTGAAGCCATTGGCCAGGAGGATTTCCAACTGCACCGTGCCCAGGCCGACAGCGATGTTGCGGTAGCGTTTTCTGGCTTCCTCGAAGCTGGCCACTGGCTCATCGAGGCTGAAAAACGCTCTTGGCAGGGCCATGATCGGCGCGACCCAGGTATACAGCGACTCGCGCTCCGGGGTCCGGGTGAGGGGAATGATCAATCGTCCAGAACCTTCCTGGACCTGCTTCTGGATGCGCAGCCAGGGCGCGGTATGCAGGATCGCTTGATAGCCGGCGCGCCTGATCGCCTCCAGGGTGAGGTCGCCGGTGATGCCGTGATGGTGTCCCGGTTCGGGCATGGCCAGGGGCGGCGCTTGTGGAATGTACAACTCCACGGTCGGCAGACCGTCTCGTGCAGTGCTGGCGTTCGGCAGCATCAGGGAACAGGCGATGGAGAGCAGGACCAGCGCGCGCATGAGGTGATCCGGGCAGGCAGATCAGGCCAGTATAGGAGCCCGCTGGCCGATTCGGCGCATTACCGGCGCGTGGCTGCCGGATAGCTGGAAGAGCGCGGGCTGGAGCGCGTGGGGCGGACATGCCGCCAGGCGGATGCCTGGCTTCATTTGCGCGGCGAGTAGTCGACCGGCTCGAAAGTCGACAGCGCCCGTGTCACCACCGGATCGTCGCGGTATTTGTGCGCCAGGGTTTTCAGGCGTTGGTTGATCGGCGGGCAGTATTCGGCGAGCGCATCGCCGATTTCCTTGCCGCGCTCCTCGTCGTAGGGTTCCTCGCCGGCGAAATGCTCGCAGGTGGCATAGCCCTCGATGAATACACGCACGTCATCGGGCAGGGCCGCGACTTCCGCGTCGTTCGGTCGTGGGGGCGGCGCGCCCGCGGTGTTAGCGTCCGCTGTGCTCAACTGGCCGCTGGGAAGCCAGCCGGCCACGTCGTCACTGTAGCGGACCACGACCCAGTCGCCCCTGAATCCTTCCACCACTACGCTGGCGTTGGCTGGAACGGCGCGCTGCGAATCACCACAAGCCAGATTAGGCGCCGCATAGAGGTCCGTTGCGGCGACGACGGTACTGGTCCAGGGCGATGGGAAACTGCGGGGAAAACTGTCTTCTGCAAGCTCGGCACAGTTCACTACCGTACTGGCGAGGGTTTCGATGCGTTCGACCTTTTCCATCAGCAAGGGCGCATGGTGATGGCCGGTGAAGGCGGAGAACAACTGGCCGCGCAGGGTAACCGGCTGTCCGAGAAAGGGCCGTAGCGCGTCGAAACCAGCCTGGTCGAGTACCAGTTGCACCAGGCGCACATCATCGTCCGCGCCGATATCCGCCTCATCCTGGTTGCCTCTGACGCAAGCGGGTTCGGCCAGGCTCAGGTAAAAGCCGGTCTCCGCCGCGTCGCCGGTTTCGATGTCTTCGTAGTTGGGCGGGCCGGGAAATACCTGGCGTTCCAGGGTGCCGTCCAGGGTGGCTTGGCGGGGGCTGAAATCCTGGCAGGGACTGGCCAGCGCGGCAGCGGTGGGCAGGGTAGCCAGACCCAGGCAGAGCAGGGCACGGGGCAGCGATGCCATGGTGAGGTTCCATCTCGATGAAAACGAGCCTGCATGATAAATGGCCAGGCCGGTCATCGCCTATGGCCGGCGTGAGAGATGCGCCTCAGTCACGCAGTGCCGGCAGGTCACGATACAGCTCGAGCGCCTGGGGATTGGCCAGGGCATCGGTATTCTTCACCGCTCGGCCGTGGATGACGTTGCGCACCGCCAGCTCGACGAGCTTGCCGCTGATGGTTCGTGGGATGTCCGCGACCTGGATGATCCTGGCCGGCACATGGCGTGGCGTGGTATGGCGGCGGATCACCTGGCGGATACTTGCCTGCAAGTCGTCATCCAAGATTAGGCCTTCGCGCAGGCGGACGAACAGCACCACGCGCACATCGTTGTCCCACTCCTGGCCGATGGCGATGGATTCCAGCACTTCGTCGATCTTCTCCACCTGACGGTAGATTTCCGCGGTGCCGATGCGCACTCCACCGGGGTTGAGGACCGCATCGGAGCGGCCGTGGATGATCAGTCCGCCATGGCGGGTTTCTTCGGCGTAATCACCATGGGCCCAGATGCCGGGGAAGGTGGCGAAATAGGCGTCGTGGAGTTTTGCTCCGGCGCCATCGTTCCAGAAACCGATGGGCATCGAGGGGAAATGCCGGCAGCAGACCAGCTCGCCTTTCTCGCCGATCACGGCCTTGCCCTGGTCGTCCCACACTTGGACATCCATCCCCAGCCCTTTGCATTGCAGCTCGCCGCGATACACCGGCAGGACCGGGCTGCCCAGGGCGAAGCAGGAGACAATGTCGGTGCCCCCGGAGATGGAGGACAGGCACAACTCGTGCTTTATCTCGCGGTAGACGTAGTCGAAGCTTTCATGCGCCAGCGGCGAGCCGGTCGAAAGAATGGTCTTGAGGCTGTCCAGGCGATGGCTGTGACGCGGGCGCTCGCCGCTTTTCTCCAGGGCGGCGAGGTACTTGGCGCTACAGCCGAAGACGCTGATGGCCTCGGCATCGATCAGGTCCGGCAGGCGCGAGGCCCCGGGGTGAAACGGCGAGCCGTCGTACAGCACCAGCGTCGCGCCCTGGGCCAGCCCGGAGACCAGCCAGTTCCACATCATCCAGCCGCAGGTGGTGTAGTAGAACAAGGTATCGCTGGCACCGACGTCGCTGTGCAGGCCGTGTTCCTTGAGGTGTTGCAGCAATGTACCGCCGGCGCTGTGGACGATGCACTTGGGCACGCCAGTGGTGCCGCTGGAATAGAGGATGTACAGCGGATGGGCGAACGGCAGGTGGACGAAGCGCGGCTGGCCCGCCGGCTGGTAGAAGTCGCTCCACAGTGTGGTTTGCGCCTGGCTGTGCAGCGCCTCGGGCTGAATGCTGCCCAGGGCATACGGCACGACGACCAGTTGGCGCAGAGTCGGCAACTGAGCGAGGATTTCCCTGAGCTTGTCGCGCAGGTCCAGGACCTTGCCGCCGTAACGGTAGCCGGCACAGGCGATCAGCACCGTCGGTTCGATCTGGCCGAAACGATCGATCACACCCTGAGTGCCGAAGTCCGGAGAGCAGGACGACCAGATCGCGCCCAGGCTGCTGGTGGCAAGCATGCTTACCACGGTCTGCCAGGTGTTGGGCATGAAGGCCGCGACTCGATCGCCGGGCCCGATACCGACTTCTTCCAGGCTGCGCTGCAGCCCGGCGACATGCGCGCTCAGTTGCTCATAACTGAGCTGTTCACGCTCGCCGTGCTCGGTGATGGCAATCAGCGCCGGATGCTCATCGTCGCGGCGCAGCAGGTGTTCGGCGAAGTTCAGCGTGGCGCCAGAAAACCATTGGGCACTGGGCATCTGCTCGCCTTCACGCAGCACATGCTCGGCAGGCGTGGCGAACTGCACGGCGAAGAAGTCGACGATGGCCTGCCAGAAGTCGGCACGGGCGTCGACACTCCAGGCGTGCAAGGCGTGATAGTCCGCCAGCCCCAGCGCATGGCGCTGATTCACGTAGCGACGAAACGCATCCATGCGCGTGCTGGCGATTCGTTCGGCGGATGGAGTCCAGAGTGCGTCACTCATGGTCGTTCCTTGTTCGGTCACATGGATCGAGTATGGCTCAGCGTGCCAGCCAGCCTCCGTCCATGTTCCAGGCAATGCCGCTGGTGTCGGTTGCCCGTGCCATCACGCCAGCGCAGCATGCTCCACGCTTCTCGGCAGGCGTTTCTCCTGGCTATTGATCTGCTCGGCCAGCTCGATGAGCTGTTCGCGCATCCAGCGGTTGGCCGGGTCCTGATCGGTGCTTTCATGCCAGTACAGATGGCTTTCCAGGGCGGGCACGTCATTCACGGGCAGCGCCATGTAGTGCAGGCCGTGGCGACGGGCGATGCGCTCGGGCACCGTCATCGACATATCGGTGCTTTGCACCACCGAGCCGGCCATCAGGTAGTGTTGCGAACGCAAGGCGACGCGCCTTTGCTGGCCAAGCTTGCCCAGTGCCAGGTCGACGTAGCCCAGGCCATTGCGCCGGCTGGAAATCTGGATATGTGCCAGCGACAGGTATTCATCCAGGCTCAAGCGCTCCTTGGCCAATGGATGACCGACACGCACAGCGCAGACGTAGCGTTCCTCCATCAGCTTGACGTGGCGCACCTGTGGGTCGGTGTTGAGTGGCACGTCGATGGCGAAGTCCAGGCGCCCGGCGGCGAGTTCGGAGGTGGTTTCACGGCGCTTGCTCAACAGGCTCTCGATGCTCACCGATGGCGCCAGGCGCCGGAGGCGCTGGAACAGCGGTGGCAACAGCACGGACTCGATCATATCGGTCATGCTGATGCGGTAGGCCTTGGTCGCCTCGCGGGCATTGAAGGTACGGCTTTCCTGCACCGAGATCCGCAGCAAACGCAGGGCGTTGCGTACCGGTCCGATGATGTTCTGCGCCATGGGGGTTGGCACCATGCCCTGGGCGGTACGGACGAAGAGCTGGTCGTTGAAGGTCTCGCGCAGGCGGGCGAGGGCGTTGGATACGGCTGGCTGGGTAATGCCGACGATTTGTCCGGCGCGGGTCAGGTTGGCTTCGCTGTAGATCGCGTCGAACACGATGAAGAGGTTGAGGTCGACCTTGTTCAGGTTCATGAGCTTGTCCCGGCTGTTGTTGTTATGGGCATCGCATATCGCTGATGGATGTTAATAAGCGGCGGAAATGGATTAGGTAATTTTTTGTTGCGCTTGTAGGGTTTAGGTTCATCCAGCAAGGAGGTTGCCATGGACTTCGCCTATTCACCCAAGGTCGAGGCGTTGCGTGAGCGTGTCACGGCATTCATGGATGCCTACGTCTACCCGGCCGAGAAAATCTTCGAGGAGGAGGTTGCCCAGGGGGATCGCTGGCAACCGACGGCGATCATGGAGGACCTGAAAGGCAAAGCCAGGGGCGAGGGATTGTGGAACCTGTTCCTGCCGGATTCCGAATACGGCGCGGGTCTGAGCACTATCGAATACGCGCCGCTGGCCGAGATCATGGGCCGTTCGTTGATAGGCGCCGAACCGTTCAATTGCGCCGCGCCGGATACCGGCAACATGGAGGTGCTGGTGCGCTACGGCAGCGAGGCGCAGAAACGGCAATGGCTGGAGCCGTTGCTCGCGGGTGAGATTCGCTCGGCGTTCGCCATGACCGAGCCGGATGTCGCCTCCTCGGATGCGACCAACATGCAGGCCAATGCCCGCCGGGACGGGGACGAGTGGCTCATCAATGGTCGCAAGTGGTGGACCTCCGGTGCCTGCGACCCACGTTGCAAGGTCATGATCTTCATGGGCCTGAGCAATCCCGAGGCGCCTCGCCATCAGCAGCACTCGATGATCCTGGTGCCGCTGGACACGCCAGGGGTCAAGGTGCTGCGCCCGCTGCCGGTGTTCGGTTACGACGATGCCCCGCATGGCCATGCCGAGGTGCTGTTCGAGGACGTACGGGTGCCTTACGAGAATGTGCTGCTGGGCGAGGGGCGAGGCTTCGAGATCGCCCAGGGGCGCCTTGGCCCAGGACGCATCCACCATTGCATGCGCTCCATCGGCATGGCCGAGCGCGCGTTGGAACTGATGTGCCAGCGCGCGGCGTCACGCACGGCCTTCGGCAAGCCACTGGCGCGCCTGGGCGGTAACCTCGACCTGATCGCCGAATCGCGCATGGAGATCAACCAGGCGCGCCTGTTGACCCTCAATGCGGCATACATGATGGATACCGTGGGCAACAAGGTGGCCGCCAGCGAGATCGCGCAGATCAAGGTGGTGGCACCGAACGTGGCCTTGAAGGTCATCGACCGGGCGATTCAGTTGCACGGCGGTGCCGGGGTTTCCAATGACTTTCCGCTGGCCTACTGGTACGCCATGCAGCGCACGTTGCGCCTGGCCGACGGCCCGGACGAGGTACACCGGGCGGCCATCGGCAAGCACGAAATCGGCAGGTACCTGCCGCGCCAGGCGCGCTGATTCAGGCTTTCGCGCTGCTCAGTACACCCAGACTTCGACGCGGCGGTTCTTCTCGCGGCCGTCGTCCGCGGAGTTGGCGGCTACCGGCAACTGGTCACCCATGCCGATCACTTCCTTGACGATCACGTCGGCCCTGATCAGCTCGCGGTGTACCGCCATCGCGCGCAGCTTGGACAGCAATGCCGCGCGCGATGGGATGCTCTTCGGGTCACCGAAACCGACCAGCACGACCTTGTGCTGCTTTTTCCCGGCTGTTTGCAGGTAGTCGAGCAGGCGATTGATGTCGCGCTGTGCCTTGTTGTCCAGGGTCGCGCTGTTTTCCTTGAAGCGGAAGTTGACCGACAGGCGTTGGGCGTCCTTGGCCAGCTTCATGTAATTGGCCGGCATGCCGGCGAGCGGCTCGACCTTGACCGCCTGGACGGTCTGCGAAATGAAGCCGTTCTTTTCCACCAGGGCCTGGCCGGCCGGGCTGTGGGCGAACTCGACCAGGGCCTTGGCCCAACTGTTGGTGCTGGCGGGCGGCAGGTAGAAGAACAGGCGCCGTGACAGGGGATAGTCTTCCGTGGCGATCAGGGTCACGCTCGGCGGCATTGCGCGCGATTGGCCGTCGGCGATGGCCAGTGCCTTGCTCTGGCGCACCGAGGGCAGGCCGGTGAAGCCAATGCCGCGCTTGTCGCTGCTGACGGCGTCGGAGAGCTGGTCGTTGGACTCGAAACGCTTCGCCGAGCTGGCGAGCGATTTGCCGTGGGCGGCGAGCACCAGTTCCTTGAAGGTATCGTAGGTGCCGGACTTGTCATCGCGGGCATAGAGGTCGATTGGCCCGCCCTTGCCGCCGAGCTGCTCCCAGGTCTGGGTTTGGCCGGAGAAAATGCTGGCCAGTTGATCGGTGGTCAGTGAATCGAGCGAGTTGCCTGGATTGACGATCATCGCCAGGCCGTCGATGGCGATTACCTGCTCCGCCGCGGGGCTGCGCATGTCGCCCTGGGCGGCGAGGGCGGCGACTTCGCTGTCCTTGATCGGCCGCGAGGCGGCGGCCAGGTCGGCGCTGCCGTCGAGCAGGGCGGTGAAGCCCGTGCTGGAGCCGTGGGCAGCGATGGCGATACGCAGGGTGCGGCCCTTGGCATCGACACCGAGCACCTGCTGCTCGTTTTCTATAGCCGTGTTTTCAACCCGCACATTGCTCAGTTGCTGTTGCTCGAACAGGCCTTTGATCAAGGCCGGGCCCAGCTTGGCGCCAATGGTGTTGGAGCCCTGGATGCGCAGCACCGTGATCGGTTCTGCGGCGAATACCGACCAGGGCATCGCGTAGCAGATGAAACCGAGCGTCAACCAGGTACAGGCTCGGCTCCAGATGTGTTGATCGCTGCTCGATCGTGTACGCGACATGCGACGGCTACCTTGTGCTCAGGGAGAAGATGCCGCGCAGATTAAGTCGGAATGATTGCAGTTCCGTTACGGGCGAGAGCCCCGTGATAGAGGCGCTTGCTCAGGGGCTGTCAGGCAAGCTCGAGCCAGATCGGCGCATGGTCGGAGGGCTTGTCCATGCCGCGCAGTTGGTAATCCACCCCGGCGTCCTTGAAGCGTGCCTGGAGAACCTGGGTGGCGAGGATCACATCGATGCGCAGGCCACGCTTGGGCTCGTCTTCGAAGCCACGGCTGCGGTAGTCGAACCAGCTGAAACGGTCGTTCACTGCCGGGTTGAGGTGGCGGAAACTGTCGACCAGGCCCCAGCCCTTGAGGGTCGCCAGCCACTCGCGTTCCTCGGGCAGAAAGCTGCACTTGCCGGTCTTCAGCCAGCGCAGGCGATTGGCTTCGCCGATGCCGATGTCGATGTCTTCGGGCGAAATGTTGATGTCGCCCATGACCACCAGGGCCTGGTCAGGCAGGAAACGGCTGATCAGCAGTCGCTGCAGGTCGGCGTAGAAGCGCTCCTTGGCCGGGAACTTGGTGGGATGGTCGCGGCTTTCACCTTGCGGGAAGTAGCCGTTCATGACCGTTACCGAATTGCCTTGGGCATCGGCGAAGGTGCCGTAGATGAAGCGCCGCTGCGAGTCCTCGTCGTCATCCGGGAAGCCTTTGTGGATTTCCAGCGGTTCCTGGCGCGAGAGCAGGGCGACGCCGTAATGGCCTTTCTGCCCGTGGTAGTGCACGTGATAGCCGAGCTGGCGGATTTCCTCTTCGGGGAACTGATCGTCGCTGACCTTGGTTTCCTGCAGGCCGATCACATCCGGCTGGTGTTTTTCGATCAGCGCCTGCAACTGGTGAGGACGGGCGCGCAGGCCGTTGATGTTGAAGGAAACGATCTTCATGGAAAGCGATTACCGGCAAGAATGTAGAAGGGCGATGCTAGGGTCTGTTGACGTTTCGGCGCAAGCCGCGTTGTCGCGACGAAACGGCAACAGACCCTAAGCCCGTCGCGCGCCCGGTGGCATGAAACCGCCGGGCTGATGTTTCAGGCCACAGCCTGTCAGGCCTGCTTGCGCGAACCGCCCGCCGCCTTGCCGGCTTCACGGGTCGCCTGGCCAGCCGCAGAAGCGGCCGCGGCAATACCGTTCTCGGCGATTTCCGCCGCCTGCTTCGCCGCCTTCTGCGCGCTTTCGTAGACGCTACCAGCGCTCTCCAGCGCCGACTTGAGTACCGCCACCGCCGGCTCGGCCCCGGCCGGGGCGTTCTTGGCGATCACCTCCACCAGTTCCTGCACCTGCTTGGCGCCCGTCTCGATCTGCCGCTCGGCGAGCTTGGCGATTTCCGACTGGGTGCCGGAAATCAGTTCGTACACCTGGCGATTGAACTCCAGCAGACGTTCGGCCTGGGCGGTGGGCCGGGCGAAGGAGGCCTGCAGCTCGGCGAAAGCCTGCGGGTCGCGGGCCGAGAGCAGCTTGCGGAAGCTGTCGAAGTGATCGTCGCTCGAGGCGCGCAGCGTCTTGAACTGCAATTGGCTGAGCTGCTCGACACCCTCGAATACCTTGCTGCTGATCTGTTGCAACAGGTCGAGGTTGGCTTTCTGGGTGCTGTGCAGTTTTTCCGTATCGAAAAAGGACATGGTTGGGTCTCCAGGCAACGGGATGGCTCGGTATAGGGCCTGACTCCGCCTCCAGGACAACCGTGCGCAGTGCCGACTCACGAGCTTCGGTGTTTCGGCTTCGCACCTGAAGGTGGAACGATGGGGGCGCCAGCCAGGCGCGCCATTCGATTCTTGCGCCGCAAAAAAAGCTTTGCAAGCGATTTTGTGCGATGCACAAAAAACTTTGCATCAGTCACAAGCATTGGCTATAAGAGATCATTCGCCGAAACCGACGAAAATCGAGCCAATCTGAACGGGCAGCCTATGCCAGGCCTACGGCTCGTAGACCTGCCGGCTATGGGAGACGGTCATGACCCAGGAAAGTTTTTTTGCAAAGCAAGAAGACCACTATGCATCGTTTCACGGCCTGTTCAAGCACATAGGCGAACTGCATCGCCTGCACGTGCAGATCCTCCTCGGCGCCTTGCGCCAGCGCCAGGAACATATCCTTGCGCCCGTTCGTGCTGGTCAGTTGCGCCAGCCCAGCATCAGCGATTGCTGGGAATACCTGGCCGATTTCGGCCAGCGCAGCCTGCTGTTCCTCGACACCCTGCGCCAGCGGGGCGACAACACCCTGGCCCATGAGCGCGCGGGGTACCCGTTGCTGCTCAAGTTCGACCACGAACTGCTGATCGATGGCCACGACTTGCCCCACCCGGTCAACTACTCGTTGCTGCGGATACTCCCGGGGGCCAACCAGCCAAGCGACGACAGCCGCCAGCCAGTGATCATCGTCGATCCTCGCGGCGGCCACGGCGCCGGCATCGGCGGCTTCAAGGAAGACTCGGAGATCGGTGAAAGCCTGAGGGCCGGGCATCCCACCTACTTCATCGCCTTCAGCCACTTTCCCGCACCAGGACAGACACTGGCCGATATCGCCGAGGCCGAAGCGCATTTCATCGAGGCGGTCCGCGCCCGCCACCCCGATACCAGCAAGCCGGTGATCATCGGCAACTGCCAGGCTGGCTGGGCGCTGATGGGGCTGGCCGCCGCCCGCCCGGAACTGCCGGGCCTGGTGATCATCAATGGCGCGCCGCTGGCGTACTGGGCCGGGGTCAATGGCAGAAACCCGATGCGTTACGCCGGCGGCCTGCTCGGCGGCAGCTGGATGACGCGGCTGGGCAGCGACCTCGGCAACGGTCGCTTCGACGGCGCCTGGCTGGTCAGCAACTTCGAGAGCCTGAACCCGGCCAACACCCACTGGAGCAAGTACTACAACCTGTTCAGCCAGGTCGACAGCGAGGCGCCGCGCTTTCTCGACTTCGAACGCTGGTGGGGCAGCCCGACGCTGCTCAACAGCGAGGAAATAGAGACCATCGTCGACGACCTGTTCATCGGCAACCGCCTGGCCGGCAGCTTCGGGCGCAGCAAGAGCGGCGCAATCGACCTGAAGCGCATCGAAGCGCCGGTGGTGGTGTTCTGCTCCTATGGCGACAACATCACCCCGCCACAGCAGGCGCTGAACTGGATCGCCGACGTCTATCCCAGCGACCTGGCCCTGCGCAGCGCCGGACGCACCATCGTCTACCTGCGCCACGCCAGCATCGGCCACCTGGGCATCTTCGTCTCGGGCCAGGTGGCCCGCCGCGAGCACCGCGAACTGCTGGGCGCCATCGACAGCATCGGCGCGCTGCCGGCCGGTCTGTACGAACTGCTGATCGACGACTTGCCGGCAGCCGCCGAAGACGGGCGGAAGTATCAGGTGCACTTCGAATCCCGGCGCATCGCCGATATCCTCAGCCACGACCAGGACGAGCGCGACGACGAGCGTGAATTCGCCCTGGTCGACCGCCTCTCGGAACTCAACAGCACCCTCTACGACTGGTTCGTGCGCCCGACGATGCGCCAACTGATCAACGAACCCATGGCCGAGGTCATCCGCAAGGCGCATCCCTTCCACCAGCAACAGGTGTTCTGGAGCAGCCTGAACCCGGCGCTCTGGTGGCTGGCCGGCTCCGCCGAACAGGTGCGTGGCAATCGTCGGACGGTGGCCGCGGACAATCCGCTGCTGGCCTGGCAGGCACTGTCTTCCAACTTCGTCGAAGCGCAGCTGGATGGCTACCGCGACCTGCGCGATGCGATCCAAGAACTGTGCTTCCACGGTTTCTATGGCGGACTGAGCACGCTCACCGGTGGACAAAAAGCGCAGAATCCGCAGAAGCGCGCCAGCGTCCAGGATCAAGCGCTGATCGCGCGGCTGCACGATGCCCTGCCGCGTGGCGGTCGGCTGGAAGCCCTCGCACGCATCCTGTTCCTGCTCGGCAGCACCAGCCATGGCATCAGCAAGGAGCGGATCGAGCGCCTCACCCAGCAAGGCCGCCAGCTCGTGCAACAGCTCGCCCTCGACCCCATCGCCCTGCGCGACAGTGTGCGCCTGCAAGGCCTGCTGGTGTTTGCCCACCCCGCGCAGAGCCTGAGCAGCCTGCCGCTGTTGCTGCGCACGCCGAGCGAGCGCCAGCAGGTGCTGGACGCCGTCATCCAGCTGGTGCCGGAACTGCACACCGCCGAGGGCGCCGTGGGTGAACTATGGCGCGAACTGCACCGCGTGCTCGAACGCCCCATGCCCGACTTCGCCCTGCCTCCCGTCGAGTCGCCGACCGCCACGGACGCGACAGCCGGCGACACGACTGAGCAGGCCGCTTCCGACAGCGCACACGCTCGACCAGCCAACGCCACCGACAAGACCGCAAAAGCGGCCGGCGCCGGTAAAGCGACCACCGCCAGGACACGTCGAGGCAAGGCCGCCACGGCCAAGGTAACGACCGAGAGCCGTACACCACAGGACGGCGAACCGGTTGACCCCGGTGCCCCTGGCCCGGCCAACGCCCGCAGGCGCAAGCGCCTGGCCAACGACCCAGCAGGTACCGACCAATGAGCCAGGATCACTATCAGGATCTGCTGCTGCGCTGCGCCGGCCTCGCCCCGGTGCCCACCGCCGTGGTCCACCCCTGCGAGGCCGGCGCCTTGCGCGGTGCGCTGGAAGCCGCGGACGCCGGGCTGATCGCACCGATCCTGGTCGGCCCGCGGCACCGGATCGAGAGCACCGCGGCGGCGGCAGGCCTGGATATCGCCGGCTGGCCGCTGGAATCCGTGGAACACAGCCATGCCGCCGCCGCGCGCGGGGTCGAGCTGGTGCGTGCCGGCCGCGCCGAACTGCTGATGAAAGGCAGCCTGCACAGCGACGAGTTGTTGCAGGCGGTGATCGCCCGCGACAGCGGCCTGCGCACGGAGCGGCGCCTCAGCCACCTGTACGCGATGAACGTGCCCAGCTACCACAAACCGCTGTTCGTCACCGACGCGGCGGTGAATATCTTTCCCAGCCTGGACGACAAGGCGGATATCTGCCGCAACGCCATCGACCTGCTGCACGTGCTCGGCGTCGAGCGGCCGAAGCTGGCGCTGCTGTCGGCGGTGGAGACGGTCACCGCCAAATTGCCCTCGACCCTGGAAGCGGCGGCGCTGGTGGTGATGGCGCGGCGCGGGCAGATCCAGGGTGGCCTGCTCGACGGCCCCCTGGCCTTCGACAACGCGATCAGCGCCGAAGCGGCACGCCTCAAGGGTATTCAGTCCGAGGTCGCCGGCGATCCGGACATCCTCCTCGCCCCGGATCTGGAGGCCGGCAATATCCTGGCCAAGCAACTGATTTACCTGGCCGGCGCCGAAGCGGCCGGCATCGTCCTCGGCGCCCGCGTACCGGTCATTCTCACCAGCCGGGCCGACAGCGTCCGCGCGCGCATCGCCAGTTGCGCCCTCGGCGTGCTGCTGGCCGAGGCCAGGCGCACGGCACTGGCGGTCGAGGCGCTGACATGAGCGCGCGCCAGGAGGAACTGATCCTCACCATCAATGCCGGTTCGTCGAGCATCAAGACCGGCCTGTTCGCCGGTCGGCGCGGCGAGACCGAACCCGTGCTGCTGGCCCGCGGCAAGCTGGACGGTATCGGCATCCAGCCGCGGCTGCGGGTCATCCTGGCGGACGGCAGCAGCGTCTGCGAGCGCTCGTTCAGCGCACAGCAGATCGGTGACATGCAGGCGGCTTTCCGGCAGATCCACCTGGCCCTCGGCGAACACCTACGGGGCCAGCGCCTGGCACTGGTCGGCCATCGCGTGGTGCATGGCGGCGCGGCGTTCAGTGCCCCCCTGCGCATCGATGCCGAGAAGCTGGCACGCCTGCGCGAACTGGAACCCCTGGCACCGCTGCATCAACCACACAACCTGGCGGCAATCCAGGCGCTACTCGACAGCCAGCCGGAGTTGCCCCAGGTCGCCTGTTTCGATACCGCTTTCCATGTCGGGCGTAGCCTGCCCAGCCAACTCTTCGGCCTGCCTTATGCCCTCTATGAACAGGGTATCCGCCGCTACGGCTTCCACGGTCTGTCGTTCGAATACATCAGCCAGTACCTGCAAAAGCAATCGCCGGCGCTGGCCGCCGGCAAGCTGGTGATCGCCCACCTGGGCAACGGCTCCAGCCTGTGCGCCATCGAGGGCGGCAGGAGCGTCGAGGTGACCACCGCGTTCAGCGCCCTGGATGGCCTGCCTATGGGCAGCCGCTGCGGCGCCCTGGACCCCGGCGTCCTGCTGCACCTGCTGGCGAACGGCGAAGATGCCCGCAGCCTGGAACACATGCTCTATCACCAGTCAGGCTTGCTCGGTATTTCCGGGGTCAGCAGCGACATGCGCAGCCTGCGCGCCAGCACCGCGCCGCGTGCGCAACTGGCCATCGACTATTACGCCTACCGCATCGCCCAGGAGATCGGCTGCCTGGCTGTCAGCCTCGGCGGTCTGGACGCCTTGGTGTTCACCGCCGGCATCGGCGAGAAGGATGCCGAGCTGCGCCGCCAGGTGGTCACGCACCTGGCCCCGCTGTTCGGCCTACGCCTGGACGCAGCGGCCAACGACCGGCATGCCGAGCGGATCTCCGGCAGCGACAGCGCGCGGCCGCTGCTGGTGGTCGCCACCGACGAGGAAAGCATGATTGCCCGCCATGCCTGGCGTCTGTACCAGGAGTCCAGCCCATAAGTTTCACCCCGCAACGCCTGTCCCTGATCGGTAAATACGGCCTGTGGTAGGGGACTGTGTCCGGGCGTCGGCCTTCGTGGTCGATCGTAAAGGCTGTCAGCGCTGCCTTTCTGTTTCAGGGTTCTGGTGGTTGGCCAGGAGCTGATCCAGCAGTTCGTCGGTGATGGGGGCGTCTTGCTCATCTGATCCGGTTACACAAAACTCAGAGCCCCTCGGTCATAGGGGGGCGTTGGCTGCGCGGGATGAGGCATCCGGCGGCAGGAAATCGCGATCAGGGTCGTAGTCCGGCTTCAGGTAGCCACCCAGGGCTTGCAGGTCCTCCGGGCTGAGGGTGCCGGCGGCCTGCTTCAGGCGCAGGTTGTTGAGGATGTAGTCGTAGCGCGCGTCGTTGTAGTTGCGCACCGCGCTGTACAACTGGCGCTGGGCGTCGAGCACGTCGACGATGTTGCGCGTGCCGACCTGGTAGCCGATTTCCGTGGCTTGCAGCGCACTCTGGTTGGAAATGATCGACTGCTTGCGCGCCTGTACCGTTTCCACATCGGTGTTCACCGCACGGTGGAGGTTGCGGGTGTTCTGCACCACTTCCCGGCGCAGGCCTTCGCGCTGTTGCTCGGACTGGCTCAGGCGCTGATAGGCCTCGCGTGTCTGGGAACTGGTCAGGCCGCCGCTGTACAACGGGATGTTCAGTTGCAGGCCGATGCTGCGTTGCGACACGTCGTTGCCGTAGACCGGGTCGCCGGGTATGCCGGTATTGGTGAAGCCAAGGCTGTCGTTGTCGCCTTTCTGGTAGCTGGCCACCGCGTCGAGGGTCGGGGCGTGGCCGGCCTTGCGTTGGCGCAGGGTCTCCTCGGCGGCCGCGACCGCGAAGTTGCTGGCCTGCAGGTTGAGGTTCTGGGCGGCGGCGGTATCGACCCAGGCCTTGGCGTCATTGGGCACGGGCGCCAGGATCGGCAGGCTGTGCTGGATGCCCTCGATGCTGCGGTAGTCGCGGTTGGTCAGGGTCACCAGGGCCTGAAGGGCATCGTCGACCTGGCGCTGGGCGATGATGCGGTTGGCCCGGGCGGTGTCGAAACCGGCCTGGGCCTGGAGCACGTCGGTCTTGTCCGAGAGGCCGACCTCGAAGCGTTCGTTGGCCTGGTCGAGCTGGCGCCTGAAGGCGGTCTCTTCGGCCTTGGTCGAGGCCAGGTTGTCCTGGGCGCGCAACACCGAGAAGTAGGCTTCTGCGCTTTGCAGGATCAGGTTCTGTTCGCTGGCCGAGAGCTCCAGGGCGGCCTGCTCGCTGAGCGCCTCGGCGGCCTGCAGCTGGAACCAGCGATCGGCGCGGAACAGCGGCTGGCTGAGGTTGGCCTGGTAGAAGCTGCCGCTGCGCGCGAGGGTCGCCGACGGGGTCTGCAGGGCGCTGCGGGTATCGTTGATCTGGGCGCTGGCGCTGAGGTTCGGCAGCAGGCCGGCGCGGGCCTGTGGCAGCACTTCGCGGCGGGACTGGTAGTCGGCGCGTGCGGCGGCCAGGTCGGCGTTGTTGGCGGCTGCCTCCTGGTACACGGAGATCAGGTCGGCGCGCACCGGCAGCGGGGCCGTGTCCGCCCAGGCCATTGCGCTTGACGCGCAGGCGACGAGCAGCGCCAGCGCGGCGCTGCCAGACAGCGGGGCGACAGCTTGCGTGCCGCGCGTGGGCAGGGGAGTCGGGTGTGAGTGGCGCTTCGGCATCGATCGATCCTTACCTAGTGCAATGATTTGCGCAGCCGCGACAGCGCGCCGACGAAGAACAGGCCGCCGATGATGGCCAGCGCCACCAGTTGGGGCCATACGATGGCGCTGCCCGCACCGCGGAAGAGGATGGCCTGGGCCAACTCGACGAAATGCGTGGTGGGCGCCAGCAGCATGATGTGCTGCACGGCCTCCGGCATGCTTTCACGGGGCGTCATGCCGCCCGAGAGGATTTGCAGCGGTATCAGCACGAGGATGATCAGCAGGCCCAGTTGCGGCATCGAGCGGGCCAGGGTGCCGAAGAAGATGCCCATCGAGGTGGTGGCGAACAGGTGCAGGGCCGCACCGCCCAGGAACAGCGGGATGGAGCCCGGTATGGGGACCTCCAGCCAGCCCTCGACCACCAGGGTCAGGGCGATGGCCGAGGCCGTCAGGACCACCAGGCCCATCGACCAGACCTTGGCGCACATGATCTCGAACGGCGTGACCGGCATCACCAGCAGGTGCTCGATGGTGCCGTGCTCGCGTTCGCGGATCAGCGCGGCGCCGGTGAGGATGATCGACAACATGGTGATCTGGTTGATCACTTCGTTCACCGAGCCGAACCAGGCGCGTACCAGGTTGGGGTTGTAGTTCATGTGCACCACCGCCTCGACCGACTGGGTCGCCGCGCCGCGCGTGCGCTGCAGGAACCCGCTGGCCTCGTCGCTGATGATCTGCTGGATATGCCCGGCGCCGGTGAAGGCCTGGCTGACCTGGGTGGCGTCGACGTTGAGCTGGATGCTCGGCTGGCGCCCGGCGAGCAGATTCTGCTGGAAGTTCGGCGGTATGTTCAGGGTGAAGGTGTAGAGGCCCGCATCCATGCCGCTGTCCATTTCCTTCAGGGTGATCGATTTCGGGGCGATGAAGTAGGGCATCTGGAAGGCCGCGACGATGCGCTGGGACAACTGCGAGCGATCCTCGTCGATCACCCCGATGGTGGCGCGGTGCGGGGCTTCCGGCACGCTGCTGGCGCTGGAGTAGATGCCGAGGGTGAAGGCGTAGACGATCAGCAGCAGCAACGCCGGGTCGCGGTACAGGCTGCGCAGCTCCTTGATGCCCAGTTGCAGGATATTGCTCAGTTTGCGCATCTCAATGCTCCTGCTTCTTCAGGCCGGCGACGCTGAGCAGGGTCAGCACGGGAATGGTCAACAGCAGGGGAATGAAATAGAGGTACAGGTCGTGCAAATCCAGGGCCTTGGAGAATACGCCACGGCTGATGGTCAGGAAGTGGCTGGTCGGATAGATATTGCCGATGAAGGCGCTGGCGCCTTCCATGGCCGATACCGGGTGGATCAGGCCGGAGAACTGCGTCGCCGGTAGCAGGGTGGCGATGGCGGTGCCGAAGATGGCGGCGATCTGGCTGTTGAGGATCGACGACATCAGCAGGCCGAGGCCGGTGGCGCAGATCACGTAGAGCAGGGCGCCGATGGTCAGGGTCAGCATGCTGCCCTTGACCGGGACGTCGAACACCAGCACCGACAGGGCCACCAGCATGAAGAAGTTGATCATGCCCAGGCCGATGTAGGGCAACTGCTTGCCGAGCAGGAATTCCAGGCGGGTCACCGGGGTGACGTAGAAATTGGTGATCGAGCCCAGTTCCTTCTCGCGTACCACGCCGAGGGCGGTGAGCATGGCCGGGATCAGCATCAGCAGGATCGGGATCACCGCCGGCACCATGGCCGGCAGGCTCTGCACGTCGGGGTTGTAGCGGTAGCGCAGGGTGATGTCGAACGGACTGGCCGCCACCGCCTGGGTCGAAGCGCGGGCGAGTTCCTCCAGGTAGCTCTGGTGGATGCCCTGCACGTAGCCCTTGACGGTGTCGGCGCGGGTCGGCATGGCGCCATCCACCCAGAAGCCCACCTGCGGCACCTCGCCGCGCTTGAGGTCGCGGCCGAAGCCGGGCGGAATCTCCAGTGCCAGGCTGATCTCGCCCTTGCGCATGCGCTGGTCGAGGTCGGCATAGTCGCGCAGCGGCGCTTGCTCGACGAAGTAGCGCGAGCCGGCGATGTTCAGGGCGTAGGCGGCGCTGGTGGTGGTCTGGTCGCGGTCGAGCACCGCGTAGTTCAGGTTCTCCACGTCCAGGCTGATGCCGTAGCCCATGATGAACATCAGCAGCACCGTGCCGAGCAGGGCCAGGGTGGCGCGGATCGGGTCGCGGCGCAGTTCCATGGACTCGCGCTGGGTATAGCTGTACAGGCGGCGCGGACTGAAGCGTGATCTCGGCGCGCCGGCGGGGCTGCCCGAGCCTTCTGACGCTATGTCCGGCGCGGCCTCCGGGGGGCTTTCGTCGTTGCCGGCGGCATCGCGCAGGTAGGCGATGAATGTCTCTTCCAGGGTGGCCAGGCCGCGCTTGTCCATCAGCGCCTGCGGCGTATCGCTGTCCAGCACCCGGCCGGCGTGCATCATCGACATGCGGTCGCAGCGCAGTGCCTCGTTCATGAAGTGGGTGGAAATGAAGATGGTCACGCCATCCTGGCGCGACAGGTCGATCAGCAGTTCCCAGAAACCATCGCGGGCGATCGGGTCGACCCCCGAGGTGGGCTCGTCGAGGATCAGGATTTCCGGCTTGTGGATCACCGCCACCGCCAGCGACAGGCGTTGGCGCACGCCCAGGGGCAGGTCGGCCGGCAGTTGCTCGGCGACGCCTTGCAGGCTGAATCTGTCGAGCATTGCCTGGATGCGGCCAGCCCGCTGCTGTGCCGGAATGTGGAACAGCCGGGCGTGCAGGTCGAGGTTCTGCAGCACGCTCAGCTCGCTGTACAGGGAAAAGGCCTGGGACATGTAGCCGACCCGGCGACGGGTTTCGATGTCCCTGGGATCGACCGGCTGGCCGAACAGGAAGGCTTCGCCTTCGCTTGCCGGCTGCAGGCCGGTGAGCATCTTCATGGTGGTCGACTTGCCGCAGCCGTTGGAGCCGAGGAAGCCGAAGATTTCCCCACGTTCGATGCGGAAGTCCACGTGATCGACGGCGACGAAATCGCCGAAGCGGCAGGTCAGGCCGTGCGCCTCGATGGCCACCGCGTTCTCACCGTTGGCCGCCGGGCGTGGTGGAATCACCAGGGCATGGTGGCCGCTGCGCTTGGCTTCGGGCAGCAGGGCGATGAAGGCTTCTTCCAGGTTGTCGCTGCCGGTGCGCTCGAGCAGTTCGCCGGGGGTGCCGGTATCCAGCACCTGGCCGTCGTCCATGGCCACCAGCCAGTCGAAGCGCTGGGCTTCGTCCATGTAGGCGGTGGCGACCAGCACGCTCATGCCGGGACGGCGCTTGCGGATGCGCTCGATCAGCTCCCAGAACTGGTTGCGCGCCAGCGGATCGACGCCGGTGGTGGGTTCGTCGAGGATCAACAGGTCCGGGTCGTGGATCAGCGCGCAGCACAGCCCGAGTTTCTGCTTCATGCCGCCGGACAGCTTGCCCGCCGGGCGTTCGGTGAAGGGCGCAAGGCCGGTGCTCTGCACCAGATCGGCGATGCGTGCCTTGCGCTCCGCTGCGTCCTGGCCGAACAGCCGGCCAAAGAAATCGAGGTTCTCGAACACGGTCAGGGTCGGGTAGAGGTTCTTGCCCAGGCCCTGGGGCATATAGGCGATGCGCGGGCAGATGGCGCGGCGGTGGCCGGCGTCGGCCATGTCGCCGTCGAGCACCCGCACCGTGCCTTCCTGCAGCTTGCGCGCACCGGCGATCAGCGCCAGCAGGCTGGACTTGCCGACCCCGTCCGGGCCGATCAGGCCGATCATGCGCCTGGCGGGAATCTCCAGGCTGACGCGATCCACCGCGCAGGTCTGGCCGTAGCGCAGGCTGACATCGAGCAACTGCGCCACGACGGAGGGGCTCTGCGTCATTGTGGAATCCGGATCTGCAGGTCTTGCGGCCATTCGGCGGCATCGTCGAGTTTCAGGTAGGCCATGCCGGGGACGCCGGTCTTGACCTGGTCCAGATGCGCCTTGAGCAGGTCGGGGTCGATCCGCGCCTTGATCCGGAACATCAGTTTCTCGCGTTCGTTGGCGGTCTCCACGGTCTTCGGCGTGAACTGCGCGCTGCTGGCGACGAAGGTCACCTTGGCCGGGATCACATACTGCGGCGCCGCATCCAGCACCAGATGCACGTCGGAACCGAGGGCGACCCGGCCGGCCTGTTGCGAGGGCAGGAAGATGTTCATGTAGACATCGTTGAGGTCGACCAGGTTGAGCACCTTGCCGCCGGCGGCGAGCACTTCGCCGGGCTGGCTGATACGGTATTGCACGCGGCCGCTGCGCGGCGCCTTCAATTGACTGTCCTCGATATCGGCCTGCAGGCGCTCGACGCTGGCCTGGGCGGCCTGCGCCGCCGATTCGGCCTCGATCACCTGGGATTGCGCGGCCTCGATGCCGGCCTGGGCCGAGACCACCTGGGATTGCGCGGCGGCCAGGGCGGCCTGGCCGCTCTGCAGGGCAGCCAGGTCGTCGTCCAGTTGCTGGAGTGGCAGGGCATTGCGCTTGACCAGGATCGCGGTGCGGTCATGGCGTTTCTGCGTGGCGGTGAGTTCGGCGCGACGCTGGCGCACCACGGCTTCGGCGGTGATTTTCTCGCTTTGCCGCAGGGTGACCTGGGAGTGGGCCGTACCGATGGCGTTCTGCGCCTGGCGTACCTGGGCCTGGGCCTGGTTCAACTGCGCCACGAGTACCTGGGTATCCATGTGCGCGAGGATCTGCCCGGCTTCGACGAAATCGCCTTCATCGACCTCGATTTGCAGAAGCCGGCCAGCCAGCTTGCTGGCCACGTCCACCTCGGTGGCTTCGATACGGCCGTTGGAACTGGCGAAACCCTCTCCCAGTCCGCTTGGGCGTACCTTCATCCAGACCAGGGCGGCAACGGCGACCAAGGCGGCCACGACCGCCACACGGGTGAGGTTTTTCCTGTGCTGCTGCTTCATCAGTCGACTTCCCAAATCCAGGTGTTCATTGCTTTACATAGCGGCCAGGCGCGGGCTCCAGGGCCGGATACTCGGCATTGCCCATCTGCATGACGGCGGCGCGGCGCGGGCCGGCATGGTCGGCCAGCCAGGCGAACCAGTCGTGCCACCAACTGCCGGGATGCTGTTCGGCGGCAGCGAACCAGGCGTCGGGCTCCTGCGTTATATGCTCGTTCAGCCAATAGTGGCGCTTCTGTCTGGCTGGCGGGTTGATCACCCCGGCGATATGCCCGGAGGCACCCAGCACGAAACGGCAGGGGCCGGACAGCAGGGCCGTACTGGCGTAGGCGCTGCGCCAGGGTACGATATGGTCGTCGTGGGTGCCCAGCAGGTAGGCCGGCGCCTCGATGGCACTCAGGTCGAGCTTGACCCCGCAGCAGTCCAGTTCGCCGGATTTCAGGTCGTTCTGCAGGTAGGTGTGGCGCAGGTACCAGCAGTACATGGGGCCGGGCAGGTCGGTGCTGTCGTTGTTCCAGAACAGCAGGTCCAGGGGCAGTGGCTTATCGCCCTTGAGGTACTTGTCGACATGGTAGTTCCACCACAGCTCGTTGGGCCGCAGCAGGGAAAAGATATTGCCCATGTCCTCGCCGCGGAACAGGCCGGTGGCGCCGCCCTGGCCACCGATGGTGCGCTCGCGGTAGGCCACCAGTTGCTCGTCGACGAAGACGCTGATCGGCCCGGTATCCCGGTAGTCGAGGAAGGTCGCCAGCAGGCTCAGGCTGGCGATGTCCTTGTCGCCCCGGGCGGCGAGCACCGCCAGGGCGGTGCTCAGCAGGGTGCCGCCGATGCAGAACCCCAGGCAGTTGAGGTGGCGCTCGCCGCTGATCGCCCGGGTGACCCGCAAGGCACTGATCACGCCGTCCTGGATCAGCTCGTCCCAGGTCAGCCCGGATTGCGCCTGGCCGAAGTTGCGCCAGGACATCAGGAATACCGGGTGGCCCTGTTCCAGCAGGTGGCGAACCAGCGAGTTCTCCGGGCGCAGATCGAGGATGTAGTACTTGTTGATCGCCGGCGGCACGATGAACAACGGCCGCTGGTATTGGCTCTCGCCCAATGGCCGGTATTGGATCAACTGGAAGATGGCGTTCTCGAACACCACCTCGCCGGGGGTGATGGCGAGGTTGACACCGACCTCGAAGGCGCCCTGGTCGCACTGGCGCAGTTTGCCTTCGCGCAGGTCGCTGCCCAGGTGCAGCAGGCCGTTGAACAGGCTGGCGCCCTGGGTTTCCAGCAGGCGCTGCAAGGCGTCGGGATTGCTGATCAGGAAGTTGCTCGGCGCGCTGGCGGCCAGCGTCTGCTCGACCAGGTAGCGCAGGCGCAGGCGCGGCTTTTCCTCGTCGATCGGCAGGGCATCGAGCAGTTGCAGCAGAAACGAACAGTTGAGCAGGTAGAAGGCGGCGAGGGAGCCGAACAGCGGGTCGCTCCAGTTGCCGCTGGCAAATCGCCGGTCGTCGAAACTGAATGGCTGGCTGCTCAGCAGGCGCTGGCCGAGGGTGCTCCACTGCTGTTGGTAGTCGCTTTGCAACTGTTCCAGGCGCTCGGCGGGCAGCTCGAACCAGGCATCGTGCCGATACCCGTCGAACCAGGGGCTGCTGGCTACCCACAGGCGCAATTGGTGTATGGCGAAGCTGGCGCTGAAGGGCGCCTGGCCCGACCAATAGCCGCTGAAGGAATTGTCCATGAACGTCCATCTGCACTGAAAAGACAAAAGCCGCGCCTGCCGATCAGGCAGGCTTGGCATGCTCTCGAACTACGCGGGTGACTAGCGCTCGATGGCCAGCGCCACGCCCTGGCCGCCACCGATACACAGAGTGGCCAGCCCCTTGTTGGCGTCGCGACGTATCAGTTCGTGCACCAGGGTGACCAGAATGCGTGCACCGGATGCGCCGATGGGATGACCCAGAGCAATGGAACCGCCATTGACGTTGACTTTTTCGCAATCCCAGCGCAGTTCCTCGGCGACCGCCAGGGATTGCGCGGCGAACGCTTCGTTGGCCTCGACCAGGTCGAGGTCTTCCAGCGTCCAGCCGGCTTTCTCCAGGGTGCGGCGGGTGGCCGGCACCGGGCCGATGCCCATGAACGCCGGATCGACACCGGCGCTGGCATAGGCCTTGATCCGCGCCAGCACCGGCAAGCCCAGGGCGCTGGCCTTGGCGGCGCTGGCCAGCAACAGCACGGCGGCGCCGTCGTTGAGCGTCGAGGCATTGCCGGCGGTGACGCTGCCGTCCTTCTTGAAGGCCGCTTTCAGCTTGGCCAGGGATTCGGCCGTGGTGCCCGGACGGGGCTGTTCGTCGCGCTCGAAAACCAGGGCCTCGCCCTTGCGCTGGGGAATCAGGATCGGCGTGATCTCGTCGCGGAAACGACCCGCTTCGATGGCGGCCACGGCCTTCTGCTGCGAGGCGGCGGCGAAGGCGTCCTGGGCTTCGCGGCTGATGGCGTAGCGCTGCGCCAGGTTCTCGGCGGTGATGCCCATGTGGTAGTCGTTGAAGGCATCCCACAGGCCGTCGCTGATCATGCTGTCGAGCAGTTCGGCATGGCCCATGCGCAGGCCGGTACGGGCCTTGGGCAGTACGTAGGGGGCCAGGCTCATGTTCTCCTGGCCGCCGGCGATGACCAGTTCGGCGTCGCCGCAGCGGATCGCCTGGGCGGCCAGGTGCACCGCCTTGAGCCCGGAGCCGCAGACCTTGTTCAGGGTCAGTGCCGGCACCGTATGGGGCAGGCCGGCTTTGATCGCCGCCTGGCGCGCCGGATTCTGCCCGCTGCCGGCGCTGAGGATCTGGCCGAGGATCACCTCGTCGACCTGAGCCGGGTCCAGCCCGGTTTGCTGTAGCAACTGCTTGATTACCGCGGCGCCCAGGTCGGCGGCGGGAATGCCGGCCAGCGCACCTTGGAAACTGCCGATGGCGGTGCGGCTGGCGGCGAGAATGACGACATCGTTCATATGCACTTCCGTTTCTGCAACCTGAAGGGAGGGGGAACACTGTGTCTGCGCGTGGCGCTACTGCATGTTCATGCCGCCATTGACCGAGAAGTCCGCGCCGCTGGCATAGGCGGATTCCTCCGAGGCCAGCCAGGCGACGATCGAGGCGATCTCCTCGGGTTTGCCCAGGCGGCCGAGCGGGATGCCGGCGACCAGGCCCTCGAGAATGTCCTGGCGCATCGCCGCGGTCATGTCGGTCTGGATGTAGCCGGGGGAAACGGTATTGACGGTGACGCCCTTGCCGGTGACTTCGCGGGCCAGGGCCATGCTGAAGCCATGGATGCCGGCCTTGGCCGCGCAATAGTTGGTCTGGCCGAACTGGCCACGCTGGCCATTGATCGAGGAAATATTGATGATCCGTCCCCAGCCCTTGGCCAGCATGCCTTCGATGACCTGCTTGGTGGTGTTGAACAGACCGCTCAGGTTGGTATCGATCACCGCCTTCCAGTTTTCCACGGTCAGCTTGCGAAAGCTGGCGTCGCGAGTGATGCCGGCATTGTTGACCAGCACGTCGATGGGCCCGAGGTTCTCGCGAACCAACTCGAAGCTCTGGCGAGTGGACTCCCAGTCGGTGATGTCGCAGTCGACGCAGTGGAAGTGATAGTCGGCCTGGAGTTGCCGGGCGATCCAAGCATTCTTGCGGCTGGAGTCGGGGCTGCAGCCGACGACCACGGTAAAACCGTCCTTGTACAGGCGCTGACTGATGGCAGTGCCGATGCCGCCCATGCCGCCGGTGACCAGTGCGATGCGATTGGAGGTTCCCATGTGCTTCGTTCCTTGTGAGTGGGCATGTGGCCCAGTATTCGGCAGCATGTCACTCGTCGGAAACGTTCCTCGACGACACTCGACTGTCATTTCGTGCCAGTGCTGGCATCCGGGGACATTAGTCTCGAGAAGTCGTCTGATCCTTAATCTGGATCAACAGCGGTGGTTTTGTCGCATGTAGCATGCGTCAGGCAGACACGCAGGCGTTGGGTCGCGGGCGTGGCGTCTTATGAGGAAGGGCAGCATGTACAGGGTCAGTGCTAGTTTTGCCGCGCTTCTGGTGAACACCTTCATGGCCGAAGGCCTGGATGTGGCGCGCCTGTGCCGTGACGCCGGACTGGATAGGCAACGCCTGCAGCAGGCGGATGGCTTTTTCCGGCGCAGGACGATCTACCGCCTGCTGGAGTTGGCGGCCATCGAGTCAGGCAACGCCAATATCGGTCTCAAGAGCTACGCGAATTTCCTGCCGGGAAGTTTCCACCTGGTGAGTTACGTGATGATGTCCAGCCCCAACCTGAAGGAGGCGCTGGAGCGTCTGGTGCGTTTCATGCCGTTACTCGGCAATGGCGTTACCGTGCTCTTCTCCCGGGAGCAGGGTTGTCATCGACTATCGTTCGAGGAGCACCCCGAAGCGGGTATCACCCGTCCCAGGCAGTTTTCGGATGCCGGTGTCGCCGCGCTGCTGGGATTCTGCCGCTGGCTGACCGGCGGCAACCTGCCGCAGCCGCTGGCAATCGAATTCGACTACCCGCCGCCAGCGGATATTTCCGAATACCAGCGCCTGTTCGACTGCCCACTGCATTTCGGGGTGGTCCAGCTCAGCATTCTATTCGGCACACGGGAACTGCTGGCGCCACTGAGCACGGCCAACGAAGCGCTGGCCGCACTGCACGAGAATTTTGCCGAGGCCCGCCTGAGTCTGCTGTGCGGCAATTCGCTGGTCGCGCGAGTCCGCACATTGATCACCGAGAACCTGGATCGGGGCGGCTGCGATATGGAGTTGGTGGCGAAAGCGCTGTGTGTCAGCAAACGCACCCTGCAACGCGGCCTGGAACGTGAGGGCGTGCAATTCAAGGATGTGCTCGGCGCCGTGCGACGGCAACTGGCCGAGCATTACCTGCGCCACACCCGGGACGGCCTGGCGCAGGTGGCCGAGCGCCTCGGCTTCCTCGAGCAGAGCAGCTTCCACAAGGCCTGCCTGCGCTGGTTCGGCATGTCGCCAGGGCGCTATCGGCTCGGCGACGGGGCGCTGGCGGACGGCACCGACGGTGACGATCTCGATGAGCAACAGGGGGGCGACGAGCGTTCCCCGTGCGCCTGTCGTTGCGGCGAGGCGTGTTCATGCTGACGCGCAACGCGCTGTGCCATACGTTTCGCGGGCACGAGGTGTGAGGTAAGACGATTCCGCCTTATGTTGTTCCACTGTCACAGCAGGCAATCAGCCAAACAGGGTTTGTTGACGTTATACGTGCTGGCTGATGAACGCTTGCAGGAGCGGATTTATCCGCGAAATTCGCGACTGAGGCCGCTCCTACATCGTGTCTCCACGAGATCGTGAACAGCTTCTAGATATTCCAGACCAGGTTGATCGAGAAGTTGCGACCCGGCTGGGTCAGGCGGTCGAGGTTGGCGGGATAGAGCACACCGGCTTCACCAGCACTGTCGTAGCCGCGCACGTCGTCCCACAGCCAGTATTTCTTGTCGGTCAGGTTGTACAGGCCGGCGTTGACGGTGAGGTCGTCGGTCAGTTTGTAGTAGCCGGTCAGGTCGAGGATGCCGAAGCCTGGGGTGGCAAACTGGCTACTGGTTCCGTCCGGGGCGTTGAAGGCGCTGGTGTCGATACGCGTCTTGCGTTTGACCAGCGTCCAGTTCAGCAGACCGCCGAAGCGCTCCTGCGAGTAGCCCAGACCGAACACGCCGGTCAGTGGGTTGACGCTGTTCAGCGGCTCGCCGGTGTCGTCGTTGCGACCGCGCGCATAGGCAATGGAGCCCTGGACGTAGAGGCCCGGCAGGGCGCCGAAGCTGTCCAGGTTCAGGCGACCCTTGAGCTCCACGCCGCGAATGCTGGCGCGGTCGATATTCTGGCTCTGGAAGGTGGTGGTGCTATAGCCGGCGGTCAGGGCATTCTCGTCGATGAAGTCCTGGTAACGGGTGTAGAACAGCGCCACGTCGAAGCTGCCGCTGTCGAACTGCCCGCGCAGACCTGTTTCCACGCCGCGGCTTTTCTCCGGGTCGAGGTCCGGGTTGGGTTCGACGGTGTAGCCGCCGGCCAGGTTCTCGAAGCGGCCATACAGTGCCTTGGCGCTCGGCGTGCGGAAGCCCTCGGCGTACTGGCCGAACCAGGTGTAGTGGTCATCGAAGGTGTAGGTGACGCCGAGCTTGGGCGAGACACGGTGCCAGGTCTTGGCCTCGTCGCTGTATTCGGTGACGCCGCTGGCGGTGATGCCGGCGAGGAATTCGTCGGTCAGCTGCGGATCGAGGCGCGTGTAGTCGTAGCGCAGGCCAGGCAGAAAGGTCCATTGGTTCCAGCGGATTTCGTCTTGGACGAACAGGCCGTAGACGTCGACGGTCGGATCGGGGAAGTCGCTCACGGTGGTCAGGCCGTCGCTGGATGCGCAGGTGCCTGAGTTGGCCACGCAGTAGCCGGTACGCAGGCCGGTGATCTTCTGCTGCTTGAGATTGAGGCCGTAGGTCAGCAGATGATCGGTGTCGCCGAGGGCGAAGGCCTTGTCCAGTTGGGCGTCGATCACCCACTGGCGATCCTTGTAGTAGGTATTGCGATAACGCATCACGTCGCGAGTCGCGACACCGGTGAAGAAGTTGGTCGGTACGTAGTGGTCCGTGGTGCTCTGGTTGGTCTTGGCGATCTGGTAGTTCAGGCTCCACTTCAGGTTGTCGGCCAGCAGGCTGTCCAGGGCCAGGCTGTGTTCCAGGCCGAAGCGCTCGCGGGTGACGGTGTCGTTGCCTTCGCGCCCCTGGTAGTAGCCGAAACCGCTGCCGGCATTGAACGGGCCGCCTACCGCGCTGAGCTGGTTGGTGTCGATGTCGCTCTTGTATTTCTCGTAGGTCAGTTGCAGGCGATCCGTATCGTTGTAGTTCCAGCCCAGCTTGGCGAGGACGTTGGTGGTGCGCGCGTCTTCCGGGTTGGCTTCGGTACGGCCCAGGCCGGTACCGCCACTGCTGCCGTAGGACTCGGTCTCGTGGCCGTTGCGCTGGGACAGGTGCAGCAGGGCGTCGAAGTCCTGGTAGCGGCCGGCGACGGTGGCGGAGGTCAGCCAACTGTCGTCGGCCGAGCTGTAGCCGGTCTTCAGGCGTGCGCCGGTGTCGCGGCCTTGCTTGATGATGTCGTCCGCATCCAGGGTGAAGTAGCTGACCGCGCCACCGATGGCGTTGCTGCCGTACAGCGCCGACGCCGGGCCGCGAAGTATTTCCACGCGCTTGACGATCTCTGGGTCGACGTAATTGCGGTGGGTCTGGGCGTAGGGGCCATAGAAGAAACTGGCCGGAATTTCGACGCCGTCGACCTGGGTCAGAACGCGGTCGCTATCGATACCGCGGATGTTGTAGCCGGTGATGCCGGCGCGCTGGCCAGTGCCGCCGACGGAAACGCCGGGCTCAAAGCGCACCAGCTCCTTGATGGTGTTGACGTTGTTGCGGTCGAGGGTGGTGCGGTCGTGTACGCTGACCGAAACGGGTACTGCGTCCACGCTCTGTTCCCGGCGTGTGGCGGTGACCGTCAAGGGCTGTAGTGCGAGCGATTGCGCAGGGTTTTTGACCAGCACCACGCTGTGCTCACCGACGTTGCGGTAGCTCAGGCCGGTGCCTTCGAGCAGGCGTGCCAGGGCCAACTCCGGCGACAGACGGCCGCTGGTACCCGGCGATTCGATGCCGTTGGCCAGTTGCGCTGGCAGGCCGACCTGCCAGCCGGTGACTTCGCTGAAGGCGTTGAGCGCGGAGACCAGCGGCTGGCGCTCGATGGCGAAGCGATAACCGCCCTGGCTCTGTTGCTCGGCGATGGGCGAGACGTCACTGGCATGGGCCAGCGGCAGGCTTGCGCAGGAAATGGAGAGCGCCAGCAAGGACAGGCTGGCGTTGGACAGCCGCAGGGAACTCAGGCGTCGGGTGTGAAGGGGCATCGATGGACTCTCTGTTGGTGTTCGTCAGTTAATGCGAATTGTTTGCATTGTTATGACGGGACGAACGAGCCCCTGATGAGCGTAAAAATTGTTTTCCTCAGTTGAGAATCAGCAGCGATGGGTACTCGTGGAGCTGGGCCGAGGTCACCTGCGCCAGGGAGCGCATGATGTCGGTGGGTTCGCTCAGGCGATAGTTGCCGGTGATGCGCAGGTTATCCAGGCGGGAATTGCCGTTGATGATCCAGCCGGGGTAGTAGCGCCGCAGTTCGTCCAGCACTTCGTGCAGGGGGCGGTCATCGAAGATCAGACGGCCCTGAACCCAGGCAAGCTGGCTGGCTGTGCTGCCGTGGGTGCGATTGCCGACACCGTCCGGGCTGACACGGATGCTGTCGCCGCTGGCCAGGTAGATGCGTGTGTCGTTGCCGCGTGCATGGACTTCTATTTCGCCGCGCGCGACGCTGACTTCGACGGTATCGCCGAGATAGCGTACGGAGAACGCGGTGCCGCGTACCGAGATGAGGATAGGGCCGGCATTGACCTGGAAGGGGCGGCTGCTGTCCTTGGCGATGTCGAAGTAGGCTTCGCCGCGCAGCAACTGCGTGACTCGCTGGCGTTCGTCGATCTGGCTGGAGAATGCGCTGCCGGTGTTGAGCAGTACGTGTGAACCGTCGGCCAGATCCAGACTCTGGCGCTGGCCCACTGCGGTGACATGATCGGCGCGCAGACGCAGTAACAGGTCGCTTTGCAAGGTGACGCCGACCATCAGCAGCAACGACGCGGCAA
This sequence comes from Pseudomonas sp. LRF_L74, assembly GCF_965644255.1. NCBI lineage: Bacteria > Pseudomonadati > Pseudomonadota > Gammaproteobacteria > Pseudomonadales > Pseudomonadaceae > Pseudomonas > Pseudomonas sp. LRF_L74. Next base: position 739,861 of record NZ_CBFFRH010000002.1, read on the forward strand.
TTGCCAGGCTCCTGCCCATGCGCTTTGGTCGCCTGGGCGTCTGTTGCTGGCTTTGCTCCAGGCGTGTCGCAGCGCTCACCAGGACGGGCGATTGCCAGCAGCGCTGGGCGCGCTCGAAGGCCTCGGCATTGGCTGGCGAGGCGGCCAGCCATGCGGCAAAGCGTACCCGGCAGTCGTCGTCGGCGTTTTCCAGCAGGAGCAGCCAGTCCAGCGCCTGGCTCAAAGGCATGTCGCTGTCTGTGGGTGATCCCTGCTGCTGGTGCATCGGGCTGTTCTCGAAAACCGGGGGCGACATTCTGGCCGAACGCGGAGGTAAGCGATAGTCGCTCATGTCGACGGAGTCAAACGCTCGAGCAATGTCATGCACAGCGCCATGATCAGCTTGAGCTCTTTCTGCACCGTGCTGGGCGATACGCCAAGCTCGGCGGCGATCTCTGCATAGCCCAGGCCATGCAAGCGGCTGAGGATGAAGATGCGTTGCTGACGCTCGCTCAATTGCTCCAGCGCGCTGCCCAAGCGTTGCAGGAGACGTTCGGCGTGCAGGCTGTCCTCGCTGGAGGAGCCCGGGGCGGGGACGGCTTGCATGATTTCGTCCGGCACGTCGTCGAGCATGGTGCGCGACTGCATGCGCTCGCGGCGCAGATGGTCGAGCGCCAAGTTGCGGCCTGTCTGGAACAGAAAGGGTTCGAGGTGATCGACCGGTTTCTCGCGCAGACTACGGGCAACCCGCAGGTATGTTTCCTGTACCAGCTCCTCGGCGATGCTGGCGTTCTTCACGATTTTCACCAGCGTGCGCAGCAGCGGAGTGCGCTGGCTGAGGAAAACGCTGTCTAGATTGGAAATGGTCACTGGCAAGCCCGGTTCGCCGACTACGTAGCTAATAATAATCATTTTTAATAAGCCGGACTACTGGTGCTGTGTGACATGGCAGGACGATCGCGCTATGGGTTCAAATGTCACGAAAGAGCGGAGCAGGGGGCGGAGCGAATTTATTGGCTATGTCTGTGTTAGCGGCTGCATGCCGCTGTAGGAGCGGACGGGCGGCATTACACTTTATCCGCGAAATTCGCGGCTGAAGTCGCTCCTACAGGGCGTGGCGCTATTTTTACGGAGCTTGGCAGGTTCGTTCGTCTCTATAAGGCAGTGGTGGTCGAATACCCTGCATGCTTCACCGAGCGCTGCGGGGGAGCAGGACTGCCTTATTCCATGCCGGTTTTCAGCGAGCTTTCCATGACCGCCTCTTCGCAACTGTCCCATCCGCTGCGTTCGCAGCGCCTGAACCAGATCACCCACGAGCCGCACAGCCGTCTCGACAATCTGGTCAAGAGTCACGACCCCTTCGCCAGTACGCAGCGGTTTGCCCACTTCGTGGCGGCCCAGTATCTGTTCCAGTACGACCTGGAAAAACTCTACAACGATCCCGAACTGATCAAGCTGATCCCTGATCTGCCGCAACGTTGTCGTGTCGAGCAGGCTGTGCTGGACTTGGTCGATCTGCAGCGTGCGCTACCTGAGAGCGACGACAGCATCCGTGATCGGAGCATGGGGCTGGGCGAGGCGCTGGCCTGGCTGTTCGTCTCTGAGGGTTCCAAGCTAGGAGCGGCCTTCCTACTCAAGCGCATGCCGGCGCTGGGATTGAGCGAGACCTTCGGCGCACGCCACCTGGGTGAGCCGGAAGGCGGTCGCGCGCAGGGCTGGAAAGCCTTCACTGCCGTGCTCGATCGCGTCGAGCTGGATGCCGAGCAGGAACGTCTGGCCGAGGCCGCGGCAATTGCCGCTTTCGAGCGTTTCTCCGTGCATCTGCAACGCTGCTTTGCCTGAAGCTGAAACCACGCGGAGGCATTCAGCCTGGCAGCGCTGGCTGTGGCTGCTGGTGGCCTACTGAGCATCGGCATGGCCATGCTCGGGGTGATACTGCCGGGGCTGCCCACCACCGAATTCGTTCTGCTCGCGGCTTGGGCTGCCTCGCGCAGCTCGCCGTGGTTGGCCGCCTGGCTGGAGAATCACCGCCTGTTCGGCCCGCTGCTGCGTGACTGGAAGAACGGCGGCCTGATCGCCCGGCGCACCAAGTGGGTGGCCAGCCTGGCCATGCTGCTGGCGCTGAGTGTCCTGCTGCTGACGGTCAACCATATGCCCTCGGTGCTGTTTGCCGCGGCGGGCATAGGGTGCGGGGCGCTGTTCATCTGGTCGCGGCCAGAGAATCCGAAGGCCGGGTAGGTGAGCCGTGCGTGCATTGTGCGTGAGCGCAACTCTGTGAGGCTGCGGTAGCGGTAAGGCCGCGTCAGCAGGCGCGATTATGGAGGAAGAGCGTTGACACGGCGTGCCATTCAGAGCACGGCTCGTTCGCCATTGAATCATTGCGATGGTGGTGGCTGTATATGGAGGTGTATGAAAAAAAATCGGTACGGGCCTTGCCATCAGGCCGAACTTAGTCCAAAATCTCGTCCATCCTGTGAAGCGGGATCAAAAACTCTTTGTAAATCAAGGAGTTGATGTATAGATTATAGTCTCGCTCCAGTTTGACGAAGACGCCGCATTATGCGGCGTCTTCATTTGAGGCCGGTTGGCAGAGTGGTTATGCAGCGGATTGCAAATCCGTGTACGCCGGTTCGATTCCGACATCGGCCTCCATATTCGAAAGCCCCGCAGGTTAACGCCTGCGGGGTTTTTTATTGCCCTCGAGAAAGTGAATTCAAGGCAGGCGGCAAGGTGCTGGCAGGGCTGACCCGACGCCGCAACGCTGAGCGGGCGTTGTTCTTGGTGAAACCATGAGCTGGGCGAGTGCTGTACCGACCTGGTTCTGGTGGCTGCTCGCCCTTGTGCTGATCGGCGGTGGCCAGCAGGTCCGCGTCGTCGATTTGCAGGGCGATCTGTCGCAGTTGCAGGGCAAGCAGCAGGAGACGAACGACAAGCTGGTCGCCTGTCGGGAGACTCGTTCGACCTTGCTGGTCCAGGTTGGGGAGCAGAACGCCGCCCTGGCGGGTCTGCGTGCCGCTGAGCAGTCGCGGGCAGCCCAGGCCGAGAAAGCCCAGGCCCTGGCACGAACTGAGTCTGAGGCTGACTACCGGACCGGCGGCGATGCATGCGCCGCGGCCGAGAGCGTGATTGATCGGGAGTTGGGGCTATGAGGCTGGTGTCGATGTTCGCGGCGCTGGCGGGGTGCGCTGGCCAGGCAGTTGAAGAGCCTGAGCCACGCATTGTGTGCGTAGAGGTGCCGGTGGCTGTGCCATACCGGACTAAGGGAATAGCGGTGCCGCCTTGGGCGGCCGCCGGCCTGAAGAAGACCGACAGTCTTGAGGTGAAGGCGAGGGCGTTGCTCGCTGAGCGCCGCCAGCGAATCGGATACGAGCGGGAGTTGCAGCAAGCAAATGAAGCATGTCATTAGGCCGGATGCAGCACATCGCGCGTACTCTTTTATATACGGTCAGTCCAATCTGCTAGTTCAGAAAGTGCGGTTATTTTTTTATCGGCGTATTTAAATATATATGATCTTTTAAGTTCTGATCTCTGCTCGCTCATTGGCCGTCCATCGTTCTCTGTTACTTTTCTACCGCTATCGATTACTCCGCCTAAGCTGGCGTTTTCTTTGTCGGGGTGAGCGGCGGTTACTACTCCTGCATATCCCGCAATTAATATATTATTATCTCCTGCTGTTCGTGCGTATACGTTTAGAAATCGAAAGGCAAGGCTGAACTCTATTTCTTCCTGTGCTGAGTTGTTATGAATAACGCTTCCGTACTCAGTGTCGTCGTAGATACTATGGGTGCCAGGCTTATTGAATTTTTTAAGTTCATTTTTTGACTTTCTATCACCTACTTTTTTAAGATTTTCGATTATGTTCTGTCGTTTTTTGTCGTTACCATCTCTCTGTGTCCACGGATTATAAGTACCTTGGGGAGCATGAAATGGGTCATAGTGAGTTCCGGAGTGACATACGTCTAGAACTATCTTGGTGAAGAGTGGTAGTTGTTGTTTTTCTTTCATGTCGACAAGAAATTTTGCTGTTTCCTCTGGCATCATTCCGGCCATTGTGAAGCCTGATCCATGAGAAACGATAATGGCGGTATTTTCATGAATTCTACGGTATTTTTTTATATTTTTTTCGTCTCCTAGTGCGATTTCATTATCTTCTCTTATCTTTAAAACCTGACTCTCACGCTCTTCTGTTTCGTTAGGTCCTTTTTTGATTGTGTGGTGGATTTTTCCACTGACTTTGTCCCAAATCGCTACGGGAATTAGAGTGTCTGGTGTGGAGGCTCTTGCTATTGCTATATATTCAGTCTCTGGTTTCATCATGTACTTGTACATGAATCCCATTGCACTTTGTGATAGATCCTTTCCCTCGCCAGCAAATATTATTATGAAAATTTTCTTTGTATTCATTTGACGCTCCTCGTCAGAGCTTTCCTTGTTGAGGTGGCGATAGGTTGGTCAGCGAATGAATGAGTGTAGGCGAAAAGTGGAGAGGCCTCTGGCTATACTCCAGCCCTCGGTGGGGCAGGGGGACGCTTCGCCCGGGAGGGATTCCGGTTCAGCCGGCATGGGGCATGAGAAGGGAGATGATGAGCCAGAGCTTCACGACTCGAATCGACCAGCTGTGGAGGGTTGGCAACTGAGCACGATGGCTTGGACCCATTTTGGACCAAAGCCGGTCCTAGTCTGTCCGCCATGGGCCTTTGGGTATCGCCGCTACTTCGGTATTTAGCGGCCTATAGCGGACAGTGACGTGGCCGTCCGGGGTTCGCATCACGCGGCGGCCCGCAGCAGACTCTGACCATCACCAATGACCAGATCCTGTCGCACTGCCTGTTCCTCCTATCCGTAAAGACAACTGGGCTCAGGGCGCGAATAACATCGCGAAGCCTAAGCGGCTGGCTACCAGAAGGAGGTCAACAGACGAGGGTGGCTGCTTGCTAATCGCCGCCGACGGATGGGCTACGAACGCGAGTTGCTGGCGGCGAATGAGGCATGTCGATAGAGTACAGCCGCGTTCGTGAAACTTAACTGAGTGGCGGGCTGCCTGCCATCGAGTCATTGCAACTACGCAGAACGAGGAAATCATGGAACACGATACTTCGAAGAAACTAGCTGCCGAGTTCATAGGCACATTCTGGCTGGTTCTAGGTGGATGCGGCAGCGCCGTGCTCGCGGCGGGCTTTCCTGATGTCGGTATTGGCTTTGTGGGAGTCTCGCTAGCCTTTGGCCTGACAGTGTTGACCGGGGCCTATGCATTGGGGCCGATTTCAGGGGGGCACTTCAATCCAGCGGTGTCAGTTGGCCTAGCGGTAGCAGGGCGCTTCAAACCCGCCCTGCTACCCGGCTATATCATCGCCCAAGTGATCGGCGCCATCGCAGCCGCAGGAGTGATCTATCTGATTGCCACCGGTAAGCCTGGGGCAGATATCGGCGGCTTCGCCACCAACGGCTACGGCGTAAATTCGCCGGGCCAGTATGGTTTGTTCGCTGCCGCGTTGTGCGAAGTCGTTCTAACGGCTGTCTTCTTGATTGTCATTCTCGGCGCTACAGCAAAGCGGGCATCAGCTGGCTTTGCGGGCTTGACGATCGGGCTTTGTCTCACGCTGATTCATCTAATCTCGATCCCCGTGACCAATACCTCTGTGAATCCTGCTCGCAGCACGGGGCCGGCATTGTTCGGCCCCAGCTATGCCATATCCGAACTCTGGCTGTTCTGGCTTGCACCAATCGCTGGCGCGATAATCGGTGCGTTGCTGTACAAGATATTGCTGTCGGAGGACTGAGGCCTCTGAGAGGGTATTGGGGGCCTGAAAAACAGTTCCAGAACTGGAGGGTAGGCCCTAGATTATGTACGAAAAGTGCCTGCGCTCGGTGATGCTTCGTTAAAAACGGGTTCGGAATGCTCATTTACAACGCGTAAACTCCGCTTCCTCACCCGTTTTTGCCTCGCCTGACCTTCGCTCGACGACTTTTCGTACAGAACCTAGATATGACGCGGGGTAGAGCCGGCATAGTTTCGACTGAGTAATGGGACGCGCAGAGCATTCGAACCCGCGAAGTGTTTGATTTTAAATGGCGGATTGCAAATTCGTGTACGCTGGTTCGATTCCGACATCGACCTCCATATTGGAAAACCCCGCAGGTTAGCGCCTGCGGGGTTTTTATTGTCCTCAGAAAACCCCTTCACAGCATTTTGAAGGATTTCAGGTGGCTCGCCTTGATCAGGCTTTGGCTGTAGTGATGTCGAGGCCGAGTCAGCACTTGATCGGCAGAGCCTGACTCGACGACTTTGCCGTCTTGCATTACCAGAACCTGATCGGCGATTTTCTGCACCACGGCAAGATCGTGGGATATGAACAGGATGCCCATCTGGCGCTGCTCTTTGAGTGCCAGCAGCGTTTCCAGCACCGAGGCCTGCACGGATACGTCGAGTGCCGATGTCGGCTCGTCGCAGACCAGGAGTTCGGGGTCGCAGATCAATGCTCGAGCGAGGCTCACTCTCTGCTTCTCGCCGCCCGATAGCTGATGCGGCAGGCGCGCCAGGTGTTGCTCCGTGAGTTGCACTTGGGCGAGTGCCAGGTGCACACGCTCGTCGATCCTGCCTGCATCGGTTTCGCCTGCTTGCAGCAGTGGGCGGGCAATGATCCGGCGTACGTCGTGATGGGGGTTGAGCGAGCTGCCGGGGTTCTGGAACACCATCTGCAGCAGTCGCTGCCGTTGAGCGGGGCGGTGCGCGGCGAGCCCGGCGAGAGGTTCGCCGTCCAGTTTGAGGGTGCCGCTATTGGGGGCGAGCATGCCCATGATGCAGCGGGCCAGGGTGGACTTGCCCGAGCCGCTTTCGCCGACTATGGCAACGATTTCGCCGGAGCGCACCTGCAACGCGACCTTGGACAGTGCATGTTTGTGCTGGATGCGCAGTGGCATGTGCCACTGCCTGAAGGTCTTGTCCAGTCCGTCGATTGTCAGCATGGCCGGCCTGTCACTGGCCGGGCGATGTGGTTTTGCTCTGGCGTCTTCGAGCAACTGCGGAATGGCATCGAGCAGGCGCCGGGTATAAGCGTGCTGGGGTCGCTGCAGAATTTCGCTGACGCTGCCTTCTTCCACCAGGCGCCCGGCCAGGAGTACACCGACCCGTGAACAGAGACGTGAAACGATGCCCAGGTCGTGGCTGATCAGGAGGATCGCGCAGTGGGTCTCCTGGCGTAGCCGCTCGATCAGCTGGATCAGCTTTACCGTGGTGTCGGCATCGAGCCCGGTGGTGGGCTCGTCCATGATCAGCAGGCGAGGGGTGCAGGCCAGGGCCATGGCGATCAGTGCGCGCTGCTGTTGACCACCGGACAACTGGTGGGGATAGCGCCTGGCCAGGAGGTGCGGATCGGGCAGTTCGACCTGTTCGAGCAGTTGCACGACCCGTCTGCCGATAGCGGCAGTATCCATGTCGGTATGGCGTCGCAGCACCTCGCCGATCTGGCGGCCGACAGGCATGGAGGGATTCAGCGCACTCAAGGCGTTTTGCGGGACATAGGCGATGCGATTGCCCAGCAGTGCCTGCATTTGCCCTTCGGCGAGCAGCGCCAGGTCGCCGCCTTCGAAGTTGACTTGGCCCCGTATCACCCGACCCTCGCCCAGGTTGCGCAGGATCGCCGAGGCCGTGGTCGATTTTCCCGAACCCGACTCGCCGATCAGCCCGTAGGACTCACCAGCCGCGATGCTCAGGGAAAGGTCGGCGATGGCCGGTGGTTGCCGGTCCCGGTAGACCACGGTCAGGTCGCGGATGTCGAGAACTGCGACAGCTTGCTTGCTCATCGATGTGTCCCCGAAGCGTGGATGGACAGGATTCGCCGCAGGCGCTCACCGAAGCCCAGGGTCAGCAGCGACACGAGGGAGATGGCGGCGCATGGAAATATCACCAGCCAGGGGGCGAACTGGATGAATTGCTGGCCTTCCTTGACCATCAGGCCCCAGGCCGGGGTCGGCGGGTGCACGCCCAGCCCCAGGTAGCTCAGCGAGGCCGCGATGAGGATGGCATAGGCGATGCGCAGCGCCAGGTCGACCACCACGATTGGCCACAGGTTGGGCAGCAGCTCGTGAAGCAGGACGTAGGTGGTGCGTTCCTGGCGGATGCGACAGGCGAGGATGAAGTCGCGCTGAGCGAGCTCCACCACCGCGCTACGGATCAGGCGGGCAGAGCGCGGCCAGAATACCAGGGCGATTGCCGCCACGGCGGTGGACAACTGGCCGCCGGCCACGGCGACCACCAGCATGGCCAGGATCAGTCCTGGCAGCGAAATCAGCACGTCGAGGCTACGCATGACCAACTCGTCGCGCCAGCCGCCCCAATAGCCAGCCAGCAGGCCGGTCAGGGTGCCGGCGGCAACCGCGATGAGGGCGCTGAGCAGCGCTGGCAACAGGGTTGGACGAGTACCTTCCAGCACTCGGCTGAGGACATCGCGGCCGTACTCATCGGTACCGAACGGATGGCTCCAGGATGGCGGGGACAGCACTGCCGTGGCGTCGAACTGCTCCGACGAATAGGGTGCCAGCTCGGGGGCGATCAGGATCAGCAACACGGCGAGCATGACGAAATACAGCGAGCGATTGAGGCGAGGCATGTGCTGGGCAACCAAAAAAGACATGAGCTGGATCAGTTACGCACGCGCGGCGTCAGCAGCAGGGCGACGACGTCGGCGAGCAGGTTGGCCGCGCTGTAGGCGAAGGCGCTGACCAGCACGCAGCCCTGGATCAATGGCAGGTCGCGGTTGTTGATGGCCAGAACGGTGAGCTGGCCGATGCCGGCGTAGGAGAAGATGGTTTCGATCAGCACCAGCCCGGACAGCAGGTAGCCGAAGTTCAGGCCCATCTCGGTGACCGTCGGTGGCAGCGCATTGGGCAGGGCATGGCGAATGATCACCGTGCGCCGAGACAGGCCCTTGAGGGTTGCCGTGCGTACGTATTCGCTATGCAGGATATCGATGAGGCCCGCGCGGGTGATCTGTACCAGGTAGGCGAGCATCGGCAGGCAGGTGGCGAGCACCGGCAGGACCAGTGCGAGCGGATCGCTCAACGGCGACGCATTGGCGTCCATCAGGCTCGAACCGGGCAGTACATCCAGCCAGAGACTGAAGATCAGGGTCAGCAGGATCGCGATCACGTATTCCGGCAGCGAGAAGAACAGGGTGGTGGTGCGGCTGATCAGCCGGTCTGCCAGGCGTCCCGGCCGGTTGGCCGCCACGCTGGCGAGCAGCAGGGCCAGCGGCACCGCCATGGCCAGTGCCAGGCCGGCGAGAATCAGGGAATTGAGCAGGCGTCCATGAATCAGTTCGGCCACCGGGCGATGCAGGCTGAGTGACTGGCCAAGGTCGCCGTGCAGCAGGTCGCCCAGCCAGTCGAGGTAACGCGCCAGCAGGGGCAGGTTGAGTCCCAGGGTTTCGCGCAACTGGGCAACCTCGGCGTCGCTGGCGTGTTCGCCGAGGATCATGCGCGCGATGTCGCCCGGCAGTACGTTGACGATCAGGAAGATCAGGATCGAGACCAGCAACAGGTTGAGCAGCAGGAATGCCGAGCGACGCAGGATGAATCCGATGATCATCGACCGCTCCCGGCCAGGGCGGCGCCGATACGTTCGAGCAGTTCGTCCAGCAAGGTCGTCGAAGTGGCAAAGTTGAGCCGGGCGAAGGCCGAGGCATCCGCCGAGAAATGCTGGCCCGCGCTGAGGGCGACCCTGGCATTGGCGAGCAGGTAGCTGGCGGCGTCCTGCGGCAGGTCGAAGTCTGAGAAGTCCAGCCAGTACAGGTAGGTGGCCTGGGGGCTGGCGAAGCCGACACGGGGCTGTTGCCGCTGGAAGAAGCGGGTGATGCGGTCACGCTGGTTGCGCAGGTGCTCCAGCAGGGCGTGCAGGTAGGCGTCGCCGTGGGCCCAGCAGGCTGCGCTGGCCTTTATGCCAATCGGGCTGGGGCTGCCGAGCAAGGCCGCAGGAATTTTCTGGTCGAAGCGCCGCAGCAGTTCTTCACTGCCGAAGGCGATGGCCGCGCAACGCAGTGCCTGCAGGTTGAAGCTCTTGGAGGTCGAGGCGAGGGTGACGACACGCTCGCTGGCCTGCAGGCTCGCCAGCGGTACGTGCTGGCCGTCGAACACCAGGTCGGCATGCACCTCGTCGACGATGAGGTAGGCCCCATGCTGTTCGGCCTGCGCGGCAATGGCCCGCAACTCGTCGACGCTAAAGACCCGTCCGGTCGGATTGTGCGGATTGCACAGGACGATGGCGCGCGCACCCTGGGCAAGGCAGTCGGCCAGGTGCTCAAGATCCAGTTGGTAACCTTCGGGCCCGCGGCGCAGCGGGTTGGCGACGAAGCGCCGGCCACAGCTTTCGATCAGTTTTCTGAAGCGCGGGTAGCTGGGGGTCTGCACCACGATGCCGTCGCCCGGCTCGGTGTAGGCGCACAGTGCGGCGACGATGCCCTGGCCAATGTCGTTGAGCGGGCGGATGTGAGCGGCCGGCAAGGCCCAGTCGTAACGTCGCTGCAGATGGCTGGACAACGCATCGCCGAGCAAGGCGCCGAGACGCTCCTCATCGGCGTCGTAACCCAGGTTCGCTTCATCCACGCGTTGCCTGAGCAGGTCGAGCGCGGCGGGGCCGGGTCCCAGGTCGGATTCTGCGACCCAGGCCGGGATGACGTCATCGGCGAACCGTGACCATTTGAGATTCACCCGGCGTGCCTGCGATACCGGCGACAGTTGCAGTTGCGTAGCGGCCATGGGCGACATGCTCAAGTGTCCAGCCAGATCTTGGCCAGGTCGATGACGTCGTAGGCGGGCGGCGCGAAGCCCCGCACCGAGTCACGGGTGGCGCCCATCTGGTTGCGGAAGTAGGGAATCAGCCGATCACCCTTGGCATGCAGTTCCGGCAGCAGTTTTTCCAGTTTGCCCTGGCGCGCCTGCGGGTCGGCCTCGCCCAGCAGGTCATCGAGTTGCGCGTCCAGCCCCGGCAGCACTTCCACGCCGCTGTAGTTCAAGCGCGATTTGCTGTGGTAGTTGAGGTAGAGGTTTTCATAGAGGGTTGCCCCGGCCGACCAGTTGCTGGTGTAGATCGCCTGCTTGCGCACTACCTTGCTGATGTACTCGCTGAACGGTACGTCGACGATATTCAGCCGGATGCCGATCTGCCCGGCGGCCTGTGACAGCGCCAGGGCGATCTTGGGCAGCGGTGGGCGCTCGCTGCAGGTATAGATGCTCAGCTCGAGCGGACCGACCCCCGAGGCCTGGTACAGCGCGCGAGCCTTGTCCAGGTCGCGGCCGTGCGCTGGCAGCGCGGGCAGGGCGCTGCCGGCCGGCATGGGAATGTCGTTGCCGACCTGGCCCTGGCCGAGCAGCGCCGAAGCCAGCAGGAAGTTGCGGTCGAGCAGGTATTTGAAGGCTTCGCGCAGGGTCGGATTGTCGAATGGCGCGATGCCGGCATTGAGCGTCACCTGCTGGAATGCCTTGGAGGCCACCGAATAGGCCTGGATGCCACGCGCGCTGCGCAGGGCGAAGAAGGTTTCCGGTGAAATCTGCGTGATGCAGTCGATCACGCCGGAGCGCAGAGCGGCCTGCTGGGCGACCGCATCACCGATGGCGACGATCTTCACGCCGTCGAGGTAGGCCTTGGATTCGCTCCAGTGGCTTTCGTTGCGCGTCAGGCTCAACGAGCTGCCGGGCTGGAAGTCCTGGAACACGAACGGGCCGGTGCCGATCGGCTTGTCCTGCAGGTTCTCCAGATTGTGCGCGGGCAGGATGCGGGCCCAGCGATGGGCCAACTGTACGGGAAACTCGGCGAACGGCTGGCTGAGTCGAAAGCGCACCTGGTGGTCGTGCTCCGCGATGACCTGCAGCAGCGGGCCGAATACGCCCTGGGCACTGAGGCCGCGCTTGCTGTCATGGGCGCGTTCGACGCTGGCGACCACATCCTTGGCGGTGAAAGGCTGGCCATCGTGGAAGCGCACGCCCTGGCGCAACTGCAAGACCCATTCGCGACCCTCCTGCTCGGCGGCCCAGGACAGCGCCAATTGCGGCTGCGCTTGGTTCTGCTCGTCGAGTACGGTCAGCGCTTCGTAGACCGCCACGGCATATTGCAGGGTGGAGATGCTCGCGGTCGCCTGCGGGTCCAGGTTGTCGGGAGCGTTGGCGAAGGCCATGCGCAGCACGCCGCCACGCTTGCCGGCGGTTGTCCCGGCGAACAAGGGCATTGGCAGCAGCGCGACCAGGCCCAGGCTGGCCGAATTGCGCAGGAAGTCCCGGCGAAACATGCCGGAGCCTTGGAACGGGGAGCGTTTTGCCATGGTAGGAATTCAAGCTGTCCGATTGAGTTGCGCCTGGGCGGCGGCGAGTGGCGCGGGGTCGATGGCGCGTTGCAGATCGACCGCTGCGCCGAGAAAGCCATGTTGTAGCAGGTGGTCATGCTGCGCGGCCAGCAGATCGACGTGGCGTGTGGAAAGATCGATGCCGAGCTGGTCGATGATCCGCTCCGAGTAGGCGCGTTCGACCAATTCCGGCATCAGGCCGGCATCCTGTGCGATGAACGCCCGGGCCGCCTGCTGGTGCTCGCGTGCCCAGTCGACGGCACGCAGCACCTGGACCAGCCAGCGCGTCACCCGTTCGGGATGGCGATCCAGCAGTTCGCCGCTGACGGTCAATAGCAACGGGGTGTCGTTGTTGGCTTCGATGGGGCTGCCCGGCTGGCCCAGGTCGACCACCTCGTGGGCGCCGAGAAAACCGCTGACCAGCGCGGCCATGGCGCCGTGGCTGTAGAAGGCATCGACTTCGCCACGGATCAGGGCGAAGGCTTCTTCGCGCTGGTGACCGAGCATGTAGGTGGCGTCCCAGAGGCTTGCCCGCGCTGCCTTCGAGGTGCTGGAGCCGTCCATGAACGAGCGGTTGGTACGCACCGGGGTGGATTCGACGTCCTGCTCGCCGAGGCCGGCGACTGCCAGCAGGCCTTCGCGACCGCGCAGTGCGGCGGCACGCCAGAAGTCGGTGCTGTCGCTGTCGCGAAAGGGCATGCCCAGGCGCTTGCCACGCAGGTCGGCGGGGCCGCGGATCGCCGATTCGGGCAGGCTCAGGATCGGCCGCCAGGAGCGGTGGCTGGAGCAGCCGATGATGCGGATGTCGCTGCCCTTGGCGAGCTGCATCAATGGCGGGCCATTGCCGCCATGGCGAAAGAGTGCGGGCTGGCTGTAGTCGAAGTGCGCCTGGCGCGTGGCTTTTTCGCTCGACGATGCGAGGGAGCGAACCTGTACCCCAACCTCGGCGAACGTCTCCTCCAGCCAGCCGAGATGCAGGGCGATGCTCAGCGCCGAGGGCACTGGGCAGCGGGTGTACCAGAGGGTATCGGGGAGCGCTGGCTGGATCATGATGGCGAAGACATCCTGCGAAAAATTCGTTGACAGGATCAACGTATCTGTTGAGAGTGTCAACAATGAAATCGCGCAGAGCATGCCCGTCGATGCGCACAAGATGGCAGGAGTAACCGCAGTGGCACAAGGCAAAATGCATCTCGTGGGTTTTCTCAAGACCGGCCCTACGAGCCATCACCACGGAATGTGGCGCCACCCGGATTCGGACATCGAGGACCTGTTGCGGCCATCGCGTTACGAGCACATCGCGCGAGTCCTGGAGCAGGGCTGTTTCGACGCCTGTTTCTTCGCCGATTTCCTGGGGCTTTCCGATCACTATCAGGGCAGTTTCGAGGCGACGCTGGGGCTCGGCGGGCAACTGAGCCTGCTCGATCCATTGCTGGTACTGCCGCTGATGGCGCGGGCCACGTCGCACATCGGCCTGGGTGTCACGCTGTCGAGCACGTTCTATGAGCCGTACCATATCGCCCGGACCTTCGCCACGCTCGACCACCTGAGCAACGGCCGGGTGGCGTGGAACGTGGTGACGTCCAACAGCGCCATCGAGGCGCGCAACTTCGGCCACGAGCAACTGCCGCCCCGCGATACCCGCTACGGGCGCGCCGATGAAGTGCTGGCGGCCTGCCATGCGCTGTGGCAGGGCTGGGAGCCCGACGTGCTGAAGATGGACCGCGAAAGCGGCGTGTTCGCCGATCACACCAAGGTCCGCTACGCCGATTTCGCCGGCCAGCATGTGAGCACCCGCGGCCCGTTGTCGATCCCGCGCTCGCCACAGGTCAGCCCGGTGATCATGCAGGCGGGCTCGTCCGAGCAGGGGCGCGCGTTCGCGGCCCGGCATGCGGAGATCGTCTACACCATCCTGTCGAGCAAGCAACAGATGCAGGCGTTCTACCGTGACATCAAGACGCGTGTGGAGCAGGCCGGCAGAAACCCCGCGCATTGCGCGATCCTGCCGTCGATCGACGTGGTCCTCGGCGAGACGGAGAGCATCGCCCGCGAGAAGGCCGAGTACCTGGAAAGCCTGATCCATCCCAAGCTGGCGATGGGGCTGCTGTCGATGCACCTGGGTATCGATTTCTCGCGTTACTCGCCCGACCAGCCGATGGCCGAGATCGAACCGGGCGAAGGCTCGCTCGGCCAGTTCGAAATGGTCCGCGCCACCGCTGCCGCCGACAACCTCACCCTGGCGCAGACTGCGCGCCGTTATGGCGCTGGTGCCATGTCGCCACAGGTGGTCGGCACGCCGAAGCAGGTCGCCGATTACCTGGAAGAACTGTTCACCGAACAGGCCTGCGACGGCTTCATGCTGGCGCCCACCACTTACCCCGGCACCTTCGAGCAATTCGTTCGTGGCGTCGTTCCCGAGCTACAGCGTCGCGGGCTGTTCCGTACCCGGTACAGCGCAACGACGCTGCGCGAACACCTTCGCGGTCAGTGAGACCGCCAGCGGACCGATGCTCCGGGTGGAGTTCGGCCATGTATTTGATCTGGAGAACAACACGTGTCTGAAGTGACAAACCCCGATGAACTCGTCCAGCGCTACCTCGGCTACCTCGGCCCGGCCCCGGAAAACTGGGTGCCGGCCACGCCGGGCGTGGATGTCGACGTGCTGGTCGTCGGCGCCGGCCACACCGGCCTGAGCCTGGGCTACGCCCTGCAGCGTGCCGGCATCGCCAACAGCCTGGTGATCGATGCCGCCGAAGAAGGCCAGCAGAGCATCTGGCGTGGGCGGGCACGCATGAAAACCCTGCGTACGCCGAAGACGGCCCCTGGCCCGGAGCTGGGCAACCCGGTGCTCGGCTTCCAGGCCTGGTTCGAGACGCGCAACGGCGCGGAGGCGTTCGCCGCCATCGGCCGCATCCCGACGCCGCTGTGGGCCGAGTACCTGGATTGGCTGCGCGGTGTGCTCAAGGTGCCGGTCCGCTTCGCTACCCGCCTGGTGGCCGTGGAGCCCAGGGGCGAGCATGTCGCGGTGACCCTGCAAGCGCCAGCCGGGCA
Organism: Pseudomonas sp. LRF_L74; assembly: GCF_965644255.1. Lineage (NCBI taxonomy): Bacteria > Pseudomonadati > Pseudomonadota > Gammaproteobacteria > Pseudomonadales > Pseudomonadaceae > Pseudomonas > Pseudomonas sp. LRF_L74. Next base: position 755,223 of record NZ_CBFFRH010000002.1, read on the forward strand.
GCAGGTGCTGACGGTGCGCAAGCTGGTGCTGGCCACCGGTCTGGGGGGCTTGGGCGGGGCGAACATCCCGGCGCTGGTCAGGGAGTTGCCGGAACGCTTCTACAGCCATAGCGACTCGTCCATCGATTTCAGTTCCTTCGCCGACAAGCGCGTGGCCGTGCTGGGGGCCGGCCCGTCCGCCTTCGACCAGGCCGCCACGGCGCTGGAGGCGGGCGCCAGCGAGGTGCACCTGTACGTACGTGGCAAGGACCTGGTACGCACCCCGGCCTATCGCGCAGCGGTCTACCCCGGCGCTGACAGTTTCCATCTGCTGCCCGATGCGGATCGCTGGCAGGTGGTCAATCACTTCCTGTCCCGGGGTACCAACCCGCCGACCGACTCGGTACTGCGCGCCACCGCGTTCAAGAATTTCTGGATTCACCTGGACTCCGCCTGGGACGAACTGACTGTCGAAGGCGATCAGGTACGGGTGCGCAGCGCTGAGGAAAGCCTGCCGTTCGATCACCTGATCCTGGCCACCGGCTTTGCCGTCGACCCCGCACTGCGTCCCGAGCTCAAGGCCATCGCCGACGATATCGCATTGTGGCAGGACCGCTACACGCCGCCGGCCGAGGCGAACAACGCGGCGGTTGGGCGTTATCCCTACCTGGGCAACAAGTACGAGTTGCAGCCCAGGGTCGCAGGGAATGGCGAGTACCTGAAGAACATCCACGCCTTCAACTACTCGGCGTTCGTCACCTTCTGCCGTGTGCTGGGCGACATTCCGAGCCTGCGCGTCGCCGTACCGCGCCTGGTCAGCGGCATCAGCGAGGACCTGTTCCTGGCCGACCGCGAAGCGCATCTGGCGCGTCTCACCCGTGACGTCGAGCCAGACCTGAGCGGTGAGGAATACGTCGCCAACCTGTGGCACGGACGAGAGGCGCGATGAGCATCGCCACGCGGCGCATCGGGGCGGGCGGGCCGGAGGTCTCCGCCCTGACCCTGGGGTCCTGGCACACCTATGACCGCATGCCGTTCGAGCGCACCGTTGAATTGCTGAGGCAGGCTCACGCGAGGGGCGTCAATGCCTTCGACGTGGGTATGTATGGCAGCACGCTGGTGCGCCCTGACGACGAGGACATCGGCTCGTTCACCGACGTGCTGTTCGCCCATGCCGTTCGTGTCGCCGGTATCGCCCGCGAGCGCTACACCCTGTCGATCAAGGCCTGGGTGGGTAGCGTGCCGATCGCCGAGCAGGTACGCCGGCAATTGCATCGCCTGGGCGAGACTCGCGCGGACTTTCTGATTCTGGGCGACATCTATGAGCAGGTCGACCTGGCCGGGCTGGTCGCCGAGGTCGGCGAGCTGATCGGCGCAGGGCTGTTTTCCCACTGGGGCGTGGCCAACTGGTCAGCCGAGCAGTTGCAGCAGAGCTGGCAGCACGCGCTTCGGCTCGGGCTGCCCGGACCGCAGACCACACACCTGCGCTACAACCTGTTCCGCCGTTCGGTGGCGGAGGGCGAGCCGATGCGTGAGGTGCTCGAAACCTACGGCATGACCATTCATGCCAGCGATTGCCTGGAAGGCGGTGTGGTGGCGGGACGCCGGGATGCCAGCCGGCCGGTGGCCTACGATCATGGCCAACTGAGGCCGCGCATGGTCGAGCTGTTACCCGGGTACGAAGCCGTGGCACGGCGCCTTGGCGCGACGCCGGCGCAACTGGGCCTGGTCTTCTGCCTGGCCAATCCCCATGTCAGCGGTGTGGTGGTGGGCGTTTCCCGGCTCGAACAACTGGACGAGAATCTGCAGGCGCTGGATATCCTGCAGCGAATCGGTGCCACTGTAGTGCGTGAGGAACTGCAGCGTTTCTGGGTGGACAAGGACGTGGTGGACCCGCGCGCCTCCTGGGGCACGCGCGTTGATGCGGTGAAACCGGACTATCGTCGCAAGGGGGCGAGCTACCGCGTGGAGTAGGGCGGCGGCGAGCCCGACTTTCAAAGGTTGGGCTTGACCCCGGAGTTCCAGAGTTTCGCCAGCAGGCGCCGCAATTCGACGCGCTCCTTGGGCTGCAGGGCCTGGAAGAAGGTTTCTTCCTGCTTGCGGATATCCCGCTTGAGCGCTGTGGCGACCTGCTCGCCCTCGACGGTGAGATAGAGGTTCTGGCGGCGTTTTTCCGTCTGGTCCACTTCGCGCCTGAGCAGTCCTTGCTTCTCCAGCCCCTGCACGATGCGGAAGGTGCCGGAGCGGTCATTGCAGAAGGCGTCGGCGATCTCCATCTGGCTGATGCCCGGGCGTTCGGCGATCATGAACAGCGTGGAGGATTTACCCGCCCCGGCGCCGAGCGGCGTGGAGGCCAGCAGCGTGTCACTGGCGTGGCCGAGCTCCTTCGCCACCATTCGGAAATACACGCTGGTCAGTTCGGAGAAAAAACCGCTGTCCAGTAGGTCGACCTGCTTGTCGTGGGTAGCCGTGGCGGGAGGCGAGGGGGTCTTGTTTCGTGCCAAACCGGTGTCCTTGGATGCTGTGGGCGATTGGCGGCAGGTTACCACCTTGGGCCAGGAGTGAGCAGCGCTGATGGCGCAGCGGCGATTGTACAAATTCTATTTCTTTTGGGTATATGCAAAGACAAAACAGACTGTTGATCTTCTCAACATTATTGTTGAGGATGTCAACAGTTGGTCGTATCAACCTCAACCGGACAACCAGGCGGGGTGCTTCCGATCATTGGCCTCTTGCGAGGCGCTTAGAAGTCGTTCCGAGCGCGATGGCGACGAGAACGTATAAATGATCCAACGAGGAACATCATGCCGAGTCCAAATACCCGAGACCCTTTATCCCGGCAAGGCTTCAGGCTTGCCCGAACGAACACCTTGCTGCGCGCCATCATGCTTGGCAGTGCTGCCCTGGCCAGCGTGCCCGCGCAGTCCGCCGAGGTGCAGGGCGGTGCCAAAGCGGATGCCAGCCTGGACACCGTGGTGGTGGTCGGCTCGCGCCGTACCGACCAGACACGCCTGACCAGTGCCGCGCCCGTCGACGTGATCAGCAATGAGCAACTGACCCGCAGCGGTACCACCAGCTTGTCCCAGGCGCTGCAGAACCTGCTGCCGTCGTTCAACTTCCCGCAGAACAACACCACCAACCGTCCGGCCCAGTCCGTGCGTTCGTTCAGCCTGCGCGGGCTGTCGCCCGACGAAACCCTGGTGCTGGTAAACGGCAAGCGCCGCCACAAGTCAGCCCGCGTGGCGCCTTCGGAAATGTTTGGTGCCGGTGCCAACGTCTCGGATCTGGACACCATCCCGATCAGTGCCATCGACCACATCGAGGTGCTGCGTGACGGTGCCTCGGCCCTGTATGGCTCCGATGCCATCGCCGGGGTGATCAACATCGTGCTCAAGGAAGTCGATGACGGTCACGGCGGCATCTCCACCCAGGTCGGCCAGTTCAGCAAGGGCGACGGCCTGCGCAAGTCGATCAATGGTTACTACGGCATTACCCTGCCCAACGACGGTTTCGTGACCCTGAGCCTCGACACCTTCGACCGGCAGAAAGCCTATAACGGCATCGCCGATACCCGGCAGATGTATTTCGCCGGCGATGCCCGCGAGTCGAGTTTCGCCCAGCGCAAATGGTTCTACGGTTCGGGCGAGGCGGACCAGTATTCCCTGGGCCTGAACTCCGAGTACGGCTTCAGCGACACGCTGCGCGGATATACCTTCGCCACCTATGCCAAGGGCAACACCGACATCATCGGTTTTCTGCGCCCGCCACGGGACAACAACACCTATCGGGCTTACTACCCCGATGGCTACCAGCCCGGCAACTCCACCGATACCGAAGATCTGGCGCTGACCACTGGCCTGCGTTTCGATGCAGGGGACAGCGGGCAGTTCGACTTCAGCGTCGGTTATGGGCGCAACGCCTATGACGAATCCGTGCATGACTCGGTGAACGTTTCCATGGGCAGCGACAGCCCGACCAGTTTTTACAGTGGCGGTCGGGTCGGCAGCGAGGTTTCCACCAACCTGGAGTACAAGAACAGCATCGATGTCGCCGGCCTGGCCAAGCCATTGGAAGTCGCCGCCGGGATCGGTTATCGCAACGAGCGCATCCAGACTCGCGCGGGCGATCCGGCGTCCTACATCAACGGCGGTGTGCCGATTGCCGATGGTCCCAACGCCGGTAACTCGGCACCCTCGGGGGCCCAGGGTTATGGCGGATTGCAGCCCTCCGACGCGGGGACTTTCCGGCGCGATAACTTCAGCGCCTATTTCGGCCTGGAAAACCAGGTCACCGATAAGCTCCAGCTGGGTTCGGCGATACGCTTCGAGCGCTATTCCGACTTCGGCAGCAAGACCACCGGCAAGCTCAGCGGTCGTTACGACTTCACGCCCGAGTTCGCCCTGCGTGGCTCGGTGAGCACGGGGTTCCATGCGCCGTCGCTGGCGCAGCAGACCTATTCATCGACCTCGACCGTGCCGATCAACGGCGTGCTGTACCAGTCAGCGGTGCTGCCGGTCAGCAGCCCGGTCGCTCAAGCGCTCGGGGCGACCGATCTCAAGCCAGAGAAGTCGCTCAACCTGACCTTGGGCTTCGTCTACCGGCCGGCGTCCAATGTCTCGGTGACGCTGGATGCCTATCAGATCGACATCGATGACCGCCTGGTCTTCACCGATCGCCTGAGCGGCACCTATGTAACCGCCGCACTGCAGCGGGCAGGCGTGACCAACTACAGCAACGTGGCGTTCTTCACCAATGGCCTGGACACCCGGACCCGGGGGGCGGACCTGGTGTTCGACTACAGCACCCAGCTGGCACGGCATCCGCTCAAGCTGTCGGCCGCCGCCAGCGTATCGAATACCGTCATCACCGGCGTTCGCGACCTGCCGTCGCAGTTGCAGGGTTCAGGCCTGAACCTGCTGGGCAATGTGGCGCGTACCGTGGTGACCGATGCCAGCCCGAAGAACAAGCTGCGCTTCGGCGCCCTGTATAGCGTGGATGACTTCGATATCGACCTGGCCTTCATCCGCTATGGCGAGTATCGCGATGCATCGCCGGGTTATCGCCAGGAACTGGCGGCCCAATGGGTGACCAACCTGAACATCGGCTATCACGTCAACGACAAGCTCAAGTTGCGGGTCGGCGCGGACAACCTGTTCAACACCCATCCCGAGAAGCTGGATGTCGCGGGGCGCGCACCGGTTGTCTACGAGTATTCGGCATTCGCTCCGGACGGCGCCTTCGGCACCTTCCTGTATGCCGGTCTCGATTACAACTTCTGAGGACCAACACAGGTAGAACTCATGCAGTCGGTCGCGGCTGCATGGTTTTTCATTTGTCTGAGTGACGAGCATGAGCGATTTCTACCCGCGTTGCCGGACGCTGCTTGGGTGTGTGGCACTGCTGTTGTCTGGGTCGCCAAGTTATGCCACGCAGGTATTTGATGCACGGCAAGGAGACATGGAGCTGTCCCCATTCTATGCCTGGAGCGCCAGGGTTCCAGCACATGGAGCCTTGCTCCGTCACCAACCGTTGCCTGCTTCCCAGGTTTTGCAAAACGCCCTCATTGGCGAACGAATTCTCTACAGTTCGACCGACGGTCTTGACGGCCAAAGCCGCATTTACGCCTCGGCCCAGGTATTCATCCCCCGTGGCCAGGTGCCCGCAGGGGGATGGCCAACGCTGATCTGGGGACATGGCGCGAAGGGGCTGGCTGACGTATGCGCGCCATCCTGGGCGGGCTACTCACAAAAGGACCAGCAGTACCTGAACCAGTGGCTTGCCAGCGGCTTCGCCATCGTGGCCAGCGATTATCAGGGGCTCGGCGTGACAGGCCCGCATCCATTGATGAACGTACCGGCCCTTGCCTTCAGCATGCTGGATGCGGTGCTCGGCGCGCGCTCCGGTTTTCCAGCGTTGAGTGGCCCGCTGTTTCTGGTCGGCCATTCCCAGGGCGGCACGGCGGCCATCGCGGCCGCTTCATACGCTTCCAGCTACACGCCGGATCTGCAGATTGCGGGAGTAGTAGCCTCGGGCATCGTTTTCCAACGCCATCGCCACGCCGGCCCCTTGCCTGATGATCGTGATCCGGCCGACAGCGAAGGGGGCGATCCTTCATCCATCCGGTATGACCTGCTGAACTTCATGGTGGCCCAGCAGCTAGAGCCAGAGCTAATGGATGAAGATCGTTTCAAGCCAGATGCCATTCCTTTGCTGAACCGATTGAGAACCGCTTGCACGGCAGACGTAATCACCGATGCCATTGCGCTCGGTCGGCCGAGAAGCCAGCTACTGGTCATGCATGCTGAGCGTTATCAGGCTTTCTTGCGCAAACGGCCCGAATTGATCGAGCGCTACCAGACATTCCCACGTCTGGACTTTGCCTTCCCCGCATTCATCCCGATAGGTGCGAGCGACCTTGCATTACCCGCGAGCAACCAGTTGCAGCTGGTCAAAGATATCTGTGACGCCGGGACCCATGCTGAATCTCGCATCTACGCCGGGGCAGGGCATGGCGATACCGCCGCTCGTTCTTTCGACGATGCCATTGCGTTCGCTCGAAGGGTGCAACGGCACACTGCAGTTGCGTGCCCCCGTGACCAGGCGACAGCCCAGGGGGATCACTGATGGTTTGGGGGCGTCGGCCGACTTTATGGGTTGTTATATCGTAACATATTGATGTAGGGTCCATGGCAGGCATGATCGCGGTCGCCCTCTAAGGCTATCCGCCTCTATCGTGGCGATGGCTGTGGTCGCTGCCGGCGGAACTGGCGGGGGCGTCATCCACTGCCGCGCCTGTAACGCGGCTTTTTCCCCGGTGGTGGTCACAGCCATGGTCTCTCCTGTATCTGAAATCCTGGTTGCCTATTGGAAGTCCGACCGATGGGCCTTGCTACGGGTCGCCGCCATCGTTGTGCTGGCCAGCGTGGCGACCGTGGCCGCGCCCTATCTGTTTTCACGCCTGCTCGATCGATTACCGCAAGAAGGCGCGCCGGCGTTGCTCTGGGCGTTCGTGGCCTATGGCGCATTGCTCGGCTTGGGTTCGGCGCTGCAACAGATGGTGCAGTACTTGTCCTTCATGACGTCGGAGAACCTCGGTTTCATCACCAGCACCCGCTACTTTGCGGCCATCCTCAAGAAGACCACGGCATTCTTCATTGACCATAACCCGGCAGAAATCCAGGCGGCAGGCGAGAAGGGCCGCAGCGGACTGAAAGTCCTGGTGCAGTTGGCCCTGGTTGCCTTTATTCCCGGCATCTTGCAGATCCTGCTGAGCCTGTTCACCCTGGGCGCGTTGATCAATCTTCAGCTCGTGTTGGTCGTGGTGATCTATGGCGTCGCCGCCATCGGTCTTTCGACGATCGCCACCCGGCGTGCACGCGCCTATCTGGAGGCAGCCACCAACGCGGGGCAGGAGAATGCCCGGTTTGTCGGTAATGCCATGAATGCGATGGAGACATTGCGCCAGTTCGGGAGTCACGTATGGATGAGCCAACGGTTCGCGGATAGAGCGCAGCGGGTACGAGACAACTGGCGTGCCTATGTGCTGCAGCGTCTGTGCTGCATCGGCTTGCTCGGGGCTGGGCTGGCGATCCAGTTCATCATTACCTTCATGCTGCTTCTCCCGCGTTACGACGTTGGCGCGCTCAGCATCGGCGATCTGGTCCTGTTCAATCTGTTGCTGCTGCAGCTCAATACTCCGTTCGAGGCGATCGCGCGCGCCATCGACGATGTGGCGCGTGCGCGGGCGATGCTGGTCCCGCTGCTGAGGCTGTGGCGTGCCCCCGAGGAACCGCGTCTCCATGATGCAAGCCAATTCGTTCCTGCTGACGGGCGGATCACATTCGACAGTGTCGATTATCGGTATGACAATGGCCGCGGCGTGACAGGCGTGACCTTCGATATCGAGCGGGGCGGCATCACCTTTTTGATGGGCGAAACCGGTGCTGGAAAATCCACGATCTTCAAGCTGGCGCTGAAGACCATCGAACCCGATGCCGGCCGCATCCTGGTCGATGGCATCGACCTGGCGGGCATCGACCGCGCCAACTGGCACGCAATGGTCGCCGTGGTGCCACAGGATGTGATGCTGCTCAACGAGACCTTGGCGGACAATATTCTGCTCGGTCGCCTGCGAGACGACGCCCGCCTTCGCCAGGTCGCAGCCAAAGCGGCGATCCTGGCGCTCATCGATGCGCTGCCACACGGCCTGGATACCATCGTTGGCGAGCGTGGCCTGAAGCTATCGGGCGGCGAACGCCAGCGCATCGCCATTGCGCGTGCGCTTTACGGAGAACCCGCGATCCTGTTGCTGGATGAAGCGAGTTCCGCCCTGGATGATTCGACCCAGCAAGAGGTGATGGTGCATATCCGTGCCCTCGCATCCGAGGTGACGGTGGTTGCCATAACCCATCGGCAGACCAGCATTGCGCCCGGCGACCGGGTGATCTGGCTGGGCGGCGACAAGAGCAGCAGCCAGTGCGGAGACTCCATTGATGCCCCCGGATCGCGGGCTAACTAAGTAGCGGGCACCGTGGTTCTTTTCAGATCCAGCTTGGCGCGCAGAACGTAGTTCTTCCTGATAACCGGAACGACCTGTGTCAGGCGTGCATCGTTGTAGTCCTTGAACAGTGGTGGCCTGGCCGAGCGTAGATAAAACTCGCGGTCCTGCTTGATCGCTGCAGGTAGCAGGATGTCGGAGAGGTCGCTGTCGCTGGCATCTGTCACCAGGCATGGGATATGGCGAAAGCCGAGCGAGCGCAGCAGATAGGCGCGATGGGAGCCGTTCGTCAAAATGACGCGCTTGCCAACGCGGGTGGCGCTGATGACATTGTCGCTGAAGCCGAGGTAGACAACGATGGCATGGCTGGCCGCGCCAAACGGCTCGTAGTGCGCAATCGTGGATGGATCGACGACAGCCACGTCGAGAAAGCGCAGGTCATTGGATTTCGAGGAGAAGGCATGGTCGCCGTCTGCCGGCGAGTAATGCACTGGCGGTTGCGCACTTGACCCGTGGCCGGCGGCAAGCTCCATGATCTCCCGTGCGCTTGGAACACTGGGAAAAGAGCCCTTGAGCTCATCAAGATGGCGCAGGTTGAGAGAATCCTGGAAGACGACCATGCGATCCACTTCGACCATGCACCAGGAGCGTGGCACCTGACTGGTGATCCGATGCATCGACGGTTGTCGCAACGCCGCCGCACCCAGCGGCTGCAAGTCGTCCGGTAGCGCCTGTACGCCGACATCGTCGGCATATCCCGCTTCTTCATCGATGAGCCCAAGTGCAACTGCTTTTGCCTGGCGCCATTGCTCCAGCTGCACCGATTCGTCCACATGCCCAGGCAGGCAACGCTCCCGGACGAAACGAATCAACCTCGATAATGGAAACAGACCACGCAAAACAAGGGTGGGGTCGAACGCGTCGTCGTTGCTCTTGGCACTCATTTCTGTCCCTGTGTCGTGGTTGAGTGAATGCAATCTGAGTTCCTTCGTCCAGGGCCATCGTCATGTCGCCATCCTGACGACTAAAAATAAAAGGCTACACAAAGGTTACGTTATAAAGTAGCTTTTAGCTGTCGCGTACGCAATTGCCCCAAGGCCCTTGCAGCGGCTGTTCGCACGCATCCGTCGTCGTTATTGGGTGTGACCACATACTGACTAGAGGAAATGTTCATGAACGAGTTGATTGAGCTTGGACTAGCAGAAGACGCCGTCCAGCAGGACCAGGATGGCAGTGATCTCATCGATCTGGGCACAGTGGTTTCTGAAACCAAGGCGCACAATCATGGAACCCTGTGGGATGGCATCTTCCCGACCACCTCGCCGTGATTAGCCGGAGTCGTTGAAGAAGTAGCGGTGCATGTGGTGTATGCACCGTTTCTGTTTCGAAGGGGAGATTCCATGCGCGAGATGGAGCCATCGCGTCCTTATCTGCTGAGCAGTCATGCGCATGTGTGCGTTGCCAGCGGGGTCGTCGTGCTGCTGGATGTGGACTCGGGAAAGTACCTGTCCATCGGCAAACACCAAGCGATGATGCTGGGTGACCATATCCTGGGCTGGCCCATGCAGGCAGATAGTCGCCAAGGCACCCCAAGGATTCTCCAGTCACTGATCGATCACCGTCTGGTCACCCGCGATCCGGTGCTGGGCAAACCGGCCACGTCCACCATGCTTGCGCTGCCAACGCGATGGATGCGTGAGGGCGAGCCGCGTGGGCAGCCAGGCATCACATTGCGTGATGTGCACAGGTTCGCCGTCTCGGTGGCGTTTGCCGCCTGCTGCAAAAAGTTCGTGCCATTCAAGTCCATCGTGGCTAGAGCTCAGCGCAGAGCCGAGCGCAAGCCGCAGGAACAGGAGCAACTGGAGCGGTTGGCGTTGTTGGTGCGTATGTTCGATTGGCTGCGCCCGCTTGCTTTCAAAAAGACGGACGAGTGCTTTTTGTATTGCTTTGCCCTGAGCGAGTTTCTGTCGAAGTACGGTTTTTTCCCTTCGTGGGTGTTCGCCGTACGTACTGCGCCTTTCACGGCTCATTGCTGGTTGCAGCATGGCGACTACGTGCTGACCGACATTCCCTTCAACCTGCGCCGGATGGTTCCCATCCTGGTGTTATGACGTTGCCTGCCTATGTATCGCTATATCGCTGTCTTCTGGAATGGCCTGTCATGCGCATCGGTGGAGCAGGCCGAGAAGGTCACCGAGCAGATCGAGGTGGCCTTCCCGGGCATTGCGTGCGCGCTGCGCGAGGAAGGTGCGGCGATCTATTACCAGAGCGACAACCCGGGCTTCTTTGACTGCACCCACGCAGGCCGGCTCGTCGTCCTTGGCAAGCTCTTCCCCAAGACCTTCGCCGGAGGCGAGGTGCCCAGTCCAGCCACTTTCGATGAGGGGGATGCGCATGCGCTGTGCGGCACGCAGGGCCGCGGCCTCGTGCAGCGTTACTGGGGTCGCTACGTCGCCTTCGGCCATGACGCGTCCACGCGCAACTGGTTCGCCGTCCGTGATCCTTCTGCAGAACTGCCATGCTTCATCACGGTTGTCGATTCACTGACCATCGTGTTTTCCAACATGGAAGACTGTCTGAAACTGCAGCTGAGGACGTTCTCCATTCGTTGGTCCTATCTGGCCTACTCGCTGCAGTTCCCATTCCGAGAAAGCTGCCAGACCGCTTTTGAAGAGGTAGACGCCCTTGAGGGCGGTGAGGGCATCACGATCCACAACGGCAGGCCCGTTGCCCGCCAGTGTCACTGGGACGTGGTGAAGGAGGCTGCGGAGAATCCGATAACGGATTTGAATGAGGCCGTCCAACTGGCGCGCTCGACCTTGCTGGGATGCATCGGTGCGCTGGCCAGCCAGCATGACCAGGTGCAGTTGCAGCTTTCCGGTGGCCTGGACTCATCGATCATCCTGGCCGGGTTGCTCCATGCGCCTTCCCGTCCACACGTGCAATGCGTGCATCATTACGATTCGGGCATCGGCGCGGACGAAAGAGCGTTTGCACGAATGGCCGTCACGGGGGCGTGCGCTTCATCCGGGCGCAGTTGCGAGTTCATCGAGTACGAGCGAGCAGAGCATTGTTCGCTGGAAGACATCATGGCCTTTCCGGTGACCGCGCGGCCGGCGCATTGCTCGGGCTATCTGCTTCATCGACGCCCCTGCCTGGGTAAGGAACCGGGCCAGGAGTTGGTTCAGTTTACCGGGGTCGGCGGCGATGCGGTGTTTCTGCGCTTCAAGGGTAACGCGCCCGCCATCGATTATGCCTGGCAGCATGGTATCGATCGCACCTTCCTGCGCGTGGCGTTCGAGACCGCGCAGTCGGGAGACTCGCTCTACGGCGTGCTCAAGGATGCGCTGTTGCATGGCATCTTCAAGAAGCCTCCACGCATCAACGAGAACTGGGGCAATCCGTGCGAGTGGGTTCAGATGGAGGCAGGCGCGTATGCCGCTACCCAGCCGGCATGGATGCGGCACGCTATCTCCCGGGGGCATCGCGTCTCGCCATACAAGATGGCGCACATCGGCAGGATGGTGTTCCCGGTCAGTGTGCTGGACCCGTTCGAGGGCGCGGGACAATGGCACGGGGTTTCGCCGATCAGCGCGCAGCCGGTCGTGGAGTTGTTTGCCCGCATCCCGCTGCACCTGCTCATGGCCGATGCCGAGGATCGAACGGTTGCCCGTCGAGCCTTCGAAGGCCTGCTTCCGCAGGCCGTCCTGTCGCGCAAGGTGAAGTGCTACCTGGACGACCACTCCGTTGCCGTTATTCGGCATCACCGGGACTTCATCAGGGGCCTGCTGGTCGACGGGCGCCTGGCAGAACGCGGATGGATCGACAGTCGATTGGCCGATGCCGGCATCTGCCGCGTCAGCCCGGACCACTCCAAGCAGGCGCTGGGAATCTTTGGTCCCCAGCTCAATATCGAGGCATGGCTGCGACGTTGCGCGGCGAACATTGGCAGCGCGGAAGTCGCCGCAATCTAGCGATGCCGGTTCATTTCCTCCAGATAAAGGTTTTCCAGGTCGTTGGCAGTGATTGTTTCGGCCTGCAACGTCCGTCGCAGGCGGCCCGCCTGCATGAGACCGATGGTGGTAGCGACTTCCCGCGCACGGAACAGGTCGTGGGTCGCCATCAGGATTGCCGCCCCACGGTCGCGCTGGCGCACGAGCAGATCGTGGAATTCGGCGGACGCCTCAGGGTCCAGGCCAGAGGTGGGTTCGTCCAGCAGCAAGGCCTTGGCTTCCTTGACGATGGCCAGGGCAATGCCGACCTTCTGACGCATCCCCTTCGAATAGTGGCCGACCCGCCGGTCGAACACCTCCGGCTTCAATCCCGCCGCCTTCAAAGCCTCGCGCAAGCGATCGGGGGAGCGATCGGCCACCTTCGCCAACCGCGCAAGATAGTCCAGGTTCTCATAGCCGCTCAGCTCTTCGTATAGGGCGACCGTCTCGGGAATGTAAAGCAGTCGACGGCGCACCGCATGCGCTTCCAACTGGGCGTTGAGACCGTCCACTTCGGCCGAGCCTGACGTCGGTGCCATGAAGCCCAGGAACAGCTTGATCGTCGTCGACTTGCCGGCGCCGTTGGCACCGAGCAGGCAGTAGATTTCCCCAGGCGCCACAGTGAAGCTCACGTCATCCAGCGCCCGGTGCAGGCCGTGGTGCTTGGTCAAGTTCTTTGCGCAAAGCATGTGCGGGTCCTCATGGCTGCGTCGCTTGGCCGCGCATGATCCAGGCGGCGATCAGGAGCAGTCCGGCGGCAACGATCAGCGCTGCCAGGTCGGCCAGCACGCCCGTTTGCAAGACGCTGTCGGTGTCGTGAAACGCAAAGCGCGGCAGATGGTCGTACTCGGCAAGCGTCTGCATCGCGTCGCGCTCCAGGTAGGCCTGGTGCAGGAGCCGACGCTGCTGCCAGAACACGGTGACTTGCTCCTGGAAGGCGAGCGCACGGTCGGCATCCGCGCCAGCGAGGCGATCCAGCGCATCCTGCACGGCGACCGACGGCAGCAGGAAGCGCACGTTGTCCATCACCTGGCGGCGCGCATCCCGGGCTCGCTTGTGGTCGGCGAGCATGGGCGCCAGTTGCCGATCAGCATCAACCAGGTCGGCATAGCTGGCGCGCATCGAGTCGGGAATGGTGGGGGAGGGTGCCCGAACGGGTGCGGGATTGACCGCGTGATGCAGGCGCTGACGTTCAGTAACCTGGGCCATCCGCGCCTTCACGTTGGTGGCAAAGCGTATTTCCGATGGCGGCGGCGCAAGCAGATCGATACCGGCCAGCACGAGCGACGGTGCGATGACCACGAGCAACAGCCAGACCGCGCCAGCGGCGATAGCCGCCTCTGTGGAGCGCCGTGCGCGCAGGCCGATCATCACCGCCACTGCCAGCCAGAAGCCGCCGTAAGTAAAGACGATCAGAGCGAGGCAGGCCAGGCCGGCTGGGTCGCGCGCGCCAGCCCACGCGGCTGCGGCAGTGAGGATCATGGCAGAGGGCAGCAGCACGACCAGGCCGCGCGCCAGTGCCTTGACGACAATCAACCGGCCCAGGGCGACCGGCTGCGACAGCAGCATGGCCGCGACACCGCGTTCACGCTCGCGCGACCACAGGTCATAGCTGGCGGCGAGCACGACCAGGGGCAGCAGGAAAACGATGACGAAGGCCAGATCGAAGCGACCGGCTGCACGCGCGGTTGGGCTGCCGATATCTGCCCAGACACGCTTGAACAACAGGGTGGCATCCCCCAGCGCAACGACGTCGGCGGTGAAGGGATAGGTATCGGCCTGCCCGATCGATACCACCGCCATTGCCCCCGGAGACAGCACGGGTTGCACGCGCGGCAGCACCGACGGAGCCTTCCCGACGAAGGTGCGCGCGCGCGTGAGCATCTTTTGCTCTTCGGTAGCGAGCAAGTCGATGGCTGTCATGCGCTGGCCGACCCACTCGGTACCGTTCCACGCGGCATAGGCGCCCAGCGCTACGAGCAGGAGCAGCAGGCCCACCAATGCGCGGTCGCGCAGGAGGCGACGCATCTCATACCCTGCGACGGCGATGCTGCTCATGCCACCCGTCCCAGGCGCGCTGCGGAGACGAGCGTCAGGCAGAGGCTCAGCAGCGTCCAGCCCAGCAGAATCGCCAGGTTGGGAGCCTGCGCTGAGGCCGTGGCGGCCAGATTCTGCTCTTGCGGCGCATAGACGACGGCGCGCGAGAGCGTCGCGATATCCGCAAGGTGGTAGTGCTCGCCAGGCGGGGGCTTGTGGGTTTTTACCTCGTGATTCAGCGCTTGAATCAACCGATAGCGATAGTCCTCGACGCCACGCAGGTAGGCCAGGTGAGCCGCGAAGTCGGTTCCGGCGAAGGCGCGCGACCACGGCTGCAATGCGAGTGTCGGAGAGACTGCCGCGAAGGCGCGCTGTACGCGTTCCTGCTGCCGATAGGCGGCGTAGATACGCTCGAAGTGCCGCGCATAGGTTTGCGTGGAATTTCTCTCGGCAAACTCCAGGGCAACGCCTCTGAAGTTGAGCGGTAGGTCGGCGACGTCGTCAACGTTGTAGTGGGCCATGAGCTCGGCTTTGATGGCCTCAAGCCGCTTGTCGGCCGGATCATGGCCGTCGGCGCCACTCTCCGCCTCCTCGGTGACGGCTGCCCTGAACGCCGGGGCGGAGGGCGTGGGCACCAGGCTTTCGGCAACCGCTGGCGCCATGCGCGGTACGAGCAGGGTCGCCACGACCCAAAAACACAACAACACGACCAGGGACGTACGTGCCGAAAGACACAGCCCGGAGATGGCAACGGTCAGGGCGCAGAATGCCAGCAGGTAGAGCAGGTAGGCACCGCCGATAGCCAGCAGTGCTCCTGGCTCAGTGCCCGCCGCGTCCTGCAGCAAGATGGCCGGAAGGCTGACGCCAAACAGGGCGAGGGCGAGCAGCCCAGCGACGGTCGCCAATGCGAGCAACCGTCCACCGACCAGGGCCGTGGCGGCGCCGCCGACGGCAAGCTCCTGGCGAAGCCGCTCCCGTGCCACGTCGCCGGACAGGGTGGAGAAACCGGCAAGAATGAGCAGCAGTGGCGCAACGACCTGAAGTGCCCAGGCGGCCGAAAAGCCGCCGAAGCGACTCAGCGCCGCGCCTTCCTCGATCGGCCGGTGACGCGCCGGGTTCTGCGCGTGCCCCTCGATGAACACCGAAGCACCCACCACGTCAGACAACCCCGGATCGAAGGTCGCCAGTGGATTTACCGGTGCCGGGATCGCACGGCCGACGTGCGCGGCGGCGTGCGGATCGATCATGCCTTGAGCGTCCCACAGCCGAGCCTCCTCCTCGGCGACCGCCTGCCGCTCTTGTGCCTGGGCCGATAGGCGTATGGCGCTGGTGCCGACCGACGTCGCGGTGAGACACAGCAGCACCAGCGCCAGCCACACCACGCGCCGCTCACGCCACATCAGGGTGAGCTGCGTCGCAGCGACGCCGAGTGTCTGGGAGTGTGCGAGCAGCGTCACGGTGCCATCCGCAAGGCGAGTGGCCATCGCCGGATTACCACTGATGCGTCAGGGTCATGGAGACAAAACGCCCCAAGGCGGTGGCGTTGGTGGGATCGAAGCCGGTGTTGATGCTGTTGACGACGAAGGGCGGGTCCCGGTCAAAGATGTTTTGCACGTTCAAGGCGAGGTGTGTTTCTTCCTGCGACGATGACGAGGGCGCGAAACGGTATCCGATATTCAGGTCCACGGTGGTCCAGGACGCGACGTGTGGATCGTCGAGATTTGCGGAGTCGCGATAATGGTCGGCATAGTTGACGAAGACACCGAGCGCCAGCTGCTGGCGGGTCAGGGCCACTCCACCGCGCAGCTTGAGATCCACTGGCAGGTACACGGCATTCAGGGCATCGACTTCCGCAGCGGTGCTGGTGACCCGGCGCTTGGAGTCGATGATGTACTGCCCCGCAAGGCTGAGCGCGACGTCGGTCTGGCCGATGTTGAAGTCATAAGACGCATCCAGATCCACCCCGCGCTGCGAGGTGGACGCGTTGTTGCGGAAGCGATTGTCGAGGATGACCTCAGTGCTGGTTTCGTCCATTCCTTGGGGAAGGGCGTAGGGGCCGACCCGGGAAACGAACAAGCCAAGTCCGGCCAATCCAATCTGTCGAGCGTTTTGGATTTGTTCGGGTGTCGGGTTGAAGGTCAGGATATCCGAGTAGGCTGCGGTAGACCCCAGGAACAAGGAGGGGAAGCTGCCCGCGTAGCCGCTATCGATCCGGTCTTCGTAAGTGATGCGATAGTAGTTCGCGTCGATCTTCAGCCCCGGCAGTGCTCGTGGCGTGAACGAAAAGCCGCCGGTCCAGGTCTTTGCGCGCTCGGGGCCGAGATCGGGATTGCCATTGGCAAGCATCATCAGCACCGTGCTTCCACTGGGCGCGTTTGGATTAGGAATGCGGGCCACCACGGCCGTATTGTTCGGTTGCATGTCCTGATAAACCGGCGCCCGGTATGAGCGTCCGTAGGTGCTGCGCAAGGTGAAATCCTCAGTGACTTCCCATTGCAGGCCGAACTTGGGGTTCACCGTGGAGCCGAAGTCGCTGTAATCGTCGTAGCGCGCCGCTGCCGTCATCGACAGCATGCGCATGCCTGGAAGGTCTTTCAGCAGCGGGACGTTCAACTCGCCAAAGACGGACGCAATGTTGCGGTGCACGTCATACGGCTTCTCCAATCCGCGGTAATCGAAAAAGTCGTAGCCATCGCGGCGGATGCTGGTCCCCAAGGCTGCACGTACGGCTCCGGCGGGCAGGGTCGCCAGCTCGCCGTCTGCGATCAGCTCCAGGTAACGGGTGTCCGACTGCATGTCGGTCGGCTGGGCGGTCGTCGCGGAGGAGCCCGCGATCGTGGTTCGCTCGTAGCGCACGGTGTTCCTGCCATATCCGGCATTCAGTCGGGCCTGCCACTGGCGCGGCAGGTCCAGAGTCAGTCCGGCGAAGAGATCGAACTGCCGTGTCTGCGGGAATAGGCGGGTTTCATCGGCGGTTCCGGAGATCGTGGTTTCCACTTCGCGCTTGGCAAGGCTACCCGTCAAGGTGAGCGTCAGTACGTCGCTCAGTTGCTGGGAGCCATCGACGTATAGGCTGTTTCGCTCTGAAGCCGGATAGAGATCGTAGGGCTTGACGGTGACGTTTTCCGAAAAATCCCTGTCGGTCGCGGAAAGAGAGCCCTGCTTCATAAATTCATAGGTGGCCATGAGATGGCCCCCGTCCCATGCCCAACCGCCAGCCTGGGAGACTTGGTATTCGTTCATGCCTCCACTCGTGGTGGTGCCAACGCGTGCTGCGCTTTCATATCCAGTGAAATCACGGCGAAGAATGATGTTGACGACACCACCGACCGCGTCAGCGCCGTAAATGGCGGAGGCTCCATCCGTCAGTATCTCCACACGCTCCACCGCGCTGAGTGGAATCAACGATACGTCGACATATTGGTAACGGTTGGACGAGGCCACGCGGTGCCCGTTGACCAGGGTCAGTGTCGTGCCTGTGCCAAGGCCACGCAGGTTGATCGATGTGCCTTGGCCAAAATTGCTCGCGGTGTCGCGATCCAGACCCAGGTTGGCGACGTTAGCGCCATTGGCGCCACCGCCGAAGTTTTGTGGGAGCTTCTCGAAGAATTGCGGCAGCGTGGCCACGCCAATGCGCTCGATGTCTTGTTTCTCGAAGACGATGACCGGAGACGAGCCGCTTGTCGCAGTCTCGCGGATATGGCTGCCGGTGACGAGTATCGGCGCAAGTGTCGTGTCCCAGGCGTCGGGCGCCGCATCCGTAGCGTCCGTATTGTCGACTGTATCTGGAATGGCGGGCTGTTGCGCCAGCGCTGGCAAGGTATCGGACAAGAAAACCATGAGGCTTGCCGCCAGCAGCGCTGGCGGCCTGACAACGGAGAATTTTTTTATCATTGGCTGGCGTGTATTGAGCGTGGCTGATGTTGGGAGCACGTCCATGCGCGCCGCCAAGTTGTCATGTCTACAAGAATGTAATGTTATTGTATAACGTATTTAGACATTGTACAAACATGCCGATTGCCATCCTGCGTCCAGACGCGATGTTGCCTGCCTGGCTCTCGGTTGCGCCTGGACTGACGCGTGTGGCATCAGGATATGCCCACGTGATGGCTCATCCAGCTTCGAATATCAGTGCTTTGGCGAAGAGGATCAGTTGGATAACCGCCAGGATTGAAAGGAGCAGGCTGATCGGAATCAAAGGCGCGGCTTGGCTGACGAGAAATGCACTGGTCGATGGCACGACGCGAAAGATCAGGCTGTACAACGCGATTACCCGTCCCTTGATCCTCGTTTCGCTGCGCAACTGACACAAGGACTGCATGCAGATATTGCAGATGACGTGGAACAGCCCGGCCAGGCAGATCGCAATCAGCATGAGTTCCCGCTGCTCAGTCGCGACCATGCCGAGCACCGCGCAGGCGATGCCTATACCCGCGAAGCAAAGGGTTTTGAACAGTTGGCTGGTGTCCTGTCGGTAGCACAGCATGAACACCGAGCCGATGAGCGCACCGAAGCCCTGCGCACTCATCAATGACGCGAGGAGACCCGCGTTACCCTGGAAGACATTGCCGACCAGGGTCGGCAGCAGCTCGATAAAGGGGCGCCCCAGAAAGGAGAAGAGCAGCGCGAGGCCAAGCACTTGGCGAATGCTCGTGGTCTTTAACGCATAACCGAAGCCTTCTCGCATTTCTTGCCATATGCCGTTGCCAGCCAGATGCGGCCGACGATCCAAGCGTCGTTTCAGGGTGCGTACCACCGCCAGGAAGGACACTTGCGTGAAAGCATTCAGCAGGAAGACCAGCGAGACACTTCCCAGCAGGTGCATGATCGCCCCGGCGATGGCGGGGCCGAGGCTGATGGACAGGGCGATGGTCACTGCGGACGTGGCTACGGCCCGCGGCAGTTGCCCCTGCTTGCACAGCAGCCCCGGGGCGAGCATCTGTGAGGGCTGGGCGAAGCCCCTCAGGCTGGCATCGAGCAGGGCGATGATCCACAGCAGTGGCAGCGTGAGCTGAGCGCTTTGTGCCAGGCCGCCGAGCGATAACGCCAGGATGCACGAGCCTGCTGTAGTGATCGTCAGCAATATCTGAGGGCGGCTGCGGTCGGTTACCACGCCCGCCAGCGGTGCCACCCACAGCGCGGCGAACAGCTCCACCAGGATGAACAGGCCGGCAGCGGGTACCGAACGGGTCAAGTCCCATGCTAGCCATCCGATGGCGGTGCGTTGGGCCCAGGTTCCTGCGGAAAGGATTCCCGCGCCCATCGAGAACAGGACGAAGTCGTTGCGTGGGTGAGCGCAGCTCGACACAGGCGTCACGAAGCATTCTGCTTGGCGGGTAACGCCTCGAAATGCTCCAACAGTCCGTCGGCCACACCATCGAACACACCCAGCATGGCCAGTAGCTGCTTTCTCACCTGGTCGAAATCTGCAGCGCCCTGTTGTCGCGGCCGTGGCCATGGCACACGGATATCCTGCTCGATGCTGCCCTGTTTCAGCACCACGATACGGTCGGCGAGCAGCACGGCTTCGTTGATGTCATGAGTGACCAGCAGGATCGCCGGATCATGGCGAACCCAGAGGTTCAGCAGTAGCGCGTGCATGCGAATGCGGGTAAGGGCGTCCAGCGCGGCAAACGGCTCGTCCAGCAGGAACAACTGTGGTTGGCGAATTAGACCGCGAGCCAGGGCGGTGCGCTGTGCCTCTCCACCTGACAGGGTGCTCGGCCAGGCATCGATACGGTGAGCCAGGCCGACCTCGGCGAGGGCCTGTTGCGCCTTTTGCCGGGCATCCCGGGTGCGGACGCCCAGGGTGATGTTGTCCAGCACTCGCATCCATGGCATCAGCCTGGGTTCCTGGAACACCGTGGCCACTGCCGGTGGAACCTGCAGTAGCCCGGCGTCGGCACGGTCCAGGCCAGCCAGCAGGCGTAGCAGGGTCGTCTTGCCGGAGCCGCTGGCGCCCAGCAGCACCACGAATTCGCCGGGGAGGATATCCAGGTCGAGTCCATCGATGACCTGGTGCCCATGGAACTGCCGGCTGATACCGCGCAGCCTTACGACGGGAGACGTGGCGCGGTTCATGTGGCGGGCCCTCCGATGAAGCTGGGGCGCCAGGCCAGGGCGCGTGCCTCCAGCCAGCGCACCAGCATGTCGATGGCGAGCCCGAGCAATGCATAGATCAGCAGGCAGATAACGATCACGTCGGTGCGCGAAAAGTCGCGGGCGTCGTTGGCCAGGAAACCGATGCCGCTGATCGCGTTGACCTGTTCCACGACCACCAGGCTCAGCCAGGAAATCCCGAGGGCGAAGCGCAGGCCGACGAAGAACGACGGCAGGGCTCCCGGCAGGATCACGAAGCGGATCATCTCGTAACGGTTCAGTCCCAGGGTCTTGGCCGCTTCCACGAGCTTGGCATCGACCCCGCGGATTCCGGAGAACAGGGTCTGGTAGATGACGAAGACCGTGCTACTGGCGATCATGGTGATTTTCATCTGCTCACCCACTCCCAGCCACAGGATGAACAGCGGTACCAGGGCCAGCGAGGGTAGGGTGCGCAGCATCTGCAGCGGCGCATCGACGGCATATTCGCCGCCGCGGCTGAGGCCGGCGAACAAGGCCAGCGCGACCCCCAGGGAGACCCCGATGGCCAGCCCGGACAGGGCGCGGCCCAGGGATACGAGCAGATGCCCGGCCAGTTCGCCGGATTCGAGCAGATCCCAGAAGCTCACGCTGATGGCAGTGGGCGCCGCGAGGATGTGGCTCGGCAGCCAGCCCAGTCGAGACGACACTTCCCAGATCAGCAGCAAGGCGACCGGGCTGATCGAGCGCAACATGAACTCGCGACTGCGTGGACGAGCACGCGGCAGGCCAGGTGCAATGGTGGACGTGGCCATCAGTCGTTCGCCTTGTCGGCCTCATGCCGCTTCAGGGCCCGGCGGGTGAGGCTGGCCTTGAGCAGCCAGGCATTCGGGCTGTGCGCCTTGGCCGAGAGTACATCGCGGTGATAACGCTCGAAGTCGTTGCTGCGTGACAGGCCCTGGTTGCCGGCGAGTTCCAGGGCGAGCGCGGTGGCCTGGGTGGCGTTGCGCAGCACCAGCAGGCGGGCGGTTTCGGCATCGCCGTTGAGACGTAGCTCGATCTGCAGCGGATCGCCCTGTGCGATCAATTCGTCATAGTCGTGGCCAATGCTGCTCAGCAGGCGTTCTGAGGCGCGTTGCAAGGCTTCGATTTCGCCGAGCGCATCCTGGAATCGCGGCAGGCTGGAGAGCGGTGCGCCCAAGGCGCCTGGCACGAATCCAGCGATGAACTCGACAAAGGCATTGCGAGCCGCCTGGCCGATGCCATGGTAGACGGCGGCGACTAGCGTCAGGTACCAGACGGCGTCCAGCGGACCTTGCTGGCGGTCCTGGCCTACCGGGGTGCCGGCGAAGAAGTTCTCCAGCGGCAGCGGTACTTCAGTGAATTTGACGTCCTGGCTGTCGGTGGCGCGCATGCCAAGGGTGTCCCAGGTGCGCTCGATATGGATGCCAGGATGTTGTGCTGGGACCAGGAAGTAACCGACCCGGGGGTGTTCTTCATCGGTCACGCCGGAAACCCGGATCCAGCTCAGCGATTCGGCGCCAGTCACGTAGCGCTTGTGGCCATTGAGGACCCAGTGGTCGCCCTCGCGACGCGCCGAGGTCTCGGGCAGTGCGCCATGGGACAGGGAACCCTTGCCGGGGTCTACATAGGCGGCATTGATCAGGGCGCCTCGCTCGTTCGACGAGGTCACCAGTTGATCCGCCAGGGTCTGGGGCCAGAAACCGTCTTCGAAGGCGATCTGGCCGTGCTGGATATAGTGCATGGCCAGGATCAGCGCCGTGGCGGGTTCGCCCTGGGCGATACTGCTGACTGCCTTGAGCGCGTGCTCCAGGCCGCCGCCCAGGCCGCCGTGTTCGCTACGGGTGACCAGCGACAGCAGGCGCGCTTCGTGCAGGGCCTTGAAATTGTCCAGGGGCAGGCGTGCCTGGCGGTCGGCCTGGGCCGCGCCGGTGGCGAACGTCGTGGCCAGTTCGCGGGCGGCAGCTAACGCATTATCGATGCTGGAGCGGGTATCGAGGTTCATGGAAATACTTCTGCAAATGGGAGGGTGAGTACAGGGCCAGGAGGGGGCGCTCCTGGCGCGAAATCGGCGACCTTCAGCGTCTCTTCGGCCAGAGCGCTTCGGCATAGACCGCGTGGGGATTGTCAGTGCCGCCTTGGGCCTCGGAGCCGGTGATGCGTGCCGTATGCAGTTCGAGGTCCTGCAGGAACAGGCTGCGGGTAATGCCGCCGATCAGCCGGTCGAGTTCGGGCATGCTGGGCACGTCGCTCAGGTTCTTGCCGCAGCTCAGGCTCGCCGACCAGTTGTAGCAATGGATGTTCTCGATATGGGCGGCCGTTCCGGGGCGCTTTTCGAGGAACTGGAAACTGTCGCCCAGATACGGATACAGGGCCGCGGAGGCCAGTTCACGACCGCTGGCAGGTTTATGGCGATCGCCCCACAGGGCGACGTCCTCGATGATTCCCTGGAGTTCGGGACGGGTCGCCAGGTCGATGCGAAAACCGGTGCCGGCGATGACGAAATCGAATGCGAGCACATCGCCGTCCGGGGTACGCCACTCGACGCTCGTGTTGTCTGCGCCAGGGCTCGCGCCATCCCAGGGCGCATTCAGGTGGATGTGGAAGTTGGCGAACGCGGTGGCACGCCGGATCGAGTCTTCGGGCGTCGAGTCCGGGCCCATCTTGATGTTGAAGTGATAATTCCAGCGCACTTCATCCGGCAGGTGATGGAAGTGCTGGAAGGCGCCCGGATAGTTGCGCCCGTAAGGCACCTTGGCTGGCGCCGCGACAGCTGCCGGAGGCTGCGGCAGCGTCGTGCCTTTCGGCGTGTTGGGCTGATGGTGAATGGCGCTGCGGCGGCACAGCAGGTGTACGTCGCCGGCACCCTGTTCGAGGGCCACGCCAGCGGCGTCGAAGGCTGAAGGCCCCGCCCCGACGATGGCCACGCGCTTGCCGGCCAGCGCGGCGAAATCGATGTTCTCGCTGGTATGCGCCCAGAGTGCCTTGGGCAACCCGTGGAACACCGGCGGAATATTGTTCTCCCCGGCGCCGCCGAAACCGGTCGCCAGTACCAGTTTGCGACTGACCACACTGCGTGTCTTGCCGGCTTGCTGCAGGTGCAGGCGCAACAGGCCGCCGCTCAGCGGCTCGATGCGCAGCAAGCGCGTAGCGTATTGCACCTCGACCTGTACCGCCTGCTGGTACCAGGCCAGATACGCGGCCCAATCTTCGCGCCGGATGCGGTCGAGGTCATCGAAGGCTTGTGCCCCGAACTGGGTCTCGAACCAGGCGCGAAAGCTCAGGGCCGGATTGCCGAGTTCGGGGCCGGCGATGAATTTACTGGTACGCAGTTGCTTCATGCGTGCGATGTTGCTCCAGATGCCGGCATTGCCTCTCTCGGCCTGGTCGATCACCAGTACATTGTTGACGCCCTGGCGGCGCAAGCCGTAGGCGATCGCCACGCCATTCTGGCCACCACCGACGACGACCACGTCATGGTCGCTGCCGGCCAGGGGCGGGACCCAGGCGGCCGGCTGCGGCGCCGACCAGCGGAAGGACTGGGCGAGGTTATCCTGGAGTTGTTGCAAAGTGCTCATCGTGTTTCCTTGCTGCGAAGCCGTCACTCGACGTTGGTAAAACCCTGGCGTTCGGCCACGATCTTGGTTTCAGGGTGGACGGAGGTGCTGTAGGGCTGTACTCGCTGCGTCCAGGAGGTGCCGTCGGGGCGCCCCACCGACGCCCAGTGGGCGAGCAGGGTGCGGTCGTAGGCGGCGAGGATTTCCGCTGTCAGTGCAGCGGCGTCATAGCGCTCATCATGGCGATAGGTCGCCATCGGCAGGCGCGGTTTCACCTCGGACCGACTGGCCAGGTGGCCGATGCAGATGCCTACGAGGGGAAAGGTCCAGCGCGGCAGGCCAAGCAGGTCGATGACCGGCTGCGGATCGTGGCGAATGGCGCCGATCGCCACCGCGCCGAGACCGAACGAGCGGGCGGCGATGCTCAGGGTCGCCAGGGTGATGCCGCCATCGACAGCGCCGACCGTCCAGCCTTCCAGGCTTTCCTGGATGTGCTGTTCGCTGCCGCCATTGGCCACGGCGATGCCGGTCTTGTGATAGTCCACCGTCACCAGGATGAACACCGGCGCCTTGAGAATCTGCGGCTGGGGGCCGGCCGTTACCTCGAACAAGCGCTGTCGGGTCTGTGCGTCACGCACCACCACCAGGCTGATCTGCTGGCCATGGCGATGAGTGGGCGATTGCTGCGCTGAACGAATGATCGCGTCCAGCACGTCTTCGGCGATCGGTTCGTCGGTGAAATGGCGGTCGCTGCGATGGGATTGCAGCAGCCTGATGGTTTCATTGGGCATGGGTGTGATCCGTTGTCGATTCGATGATGGTTTCGGCGGCATGCAGGCGCGCTCGCGCCAGTTCCAAGGGGCGCGGGTCGATCCATTCGGCGACCGTCACGGGGCGTTCGATGAATTGCCCGCGGAGCAGGAAGTCGGCGAAATCCTGTACGGCGGCGAGCGATGGTGCCGCCAGGTCGGTGCGCAGTTGCAGGCCGTCGTCACCGTAGGTCTTCCAGATCCAGTACTCACTGCTGTTGACTTCCCGCGCCGCTATCTGGCGTAGCGCCTGCGGCTGCTCGCGTCCCCACTGTTCGGCACACAGGATCTGCTCGACGAGGCTGACCGCGACGTCGAGGTGCTCGTCGAGCAGTTGCTTGTCCACGGTCAGCAGCAGCGGGTTGTCGTTGTGCGCCCAGCGCAGGGGATCGCTCACCTCGCTGACATCGGCCAGCACGTTCAATTGCAGCCCGTCAGCCATCGCCGCGCTGTGGGCGCCGTGCAGGTAGATGGCGTCCACCTCGCCGCGAATGAGACCGAGGATTTCGCTGTTCTTGCCCGGCAGCTTGCGTGGCCCGAACGCCTGGGTGCCGGGCACCCGGTGCATGGCCTCGTCGGCATAGCGCGCGCCGACCGGATAGTCCACCAGTTCCACGTCCGCCAGGCTCAGCCCCTGCTCGCGCAGGGCGTTCTCCAGGTTGCGCAGGGTCGTTGCCCGCTGGAAGTCGATCGGCTGGTTGTGCCAGAGCGGCACGCCGAAGCGCTTGCCCTTGAGGTCGGCTATCGACTCAAGGGCGGACTCCGGGGTGGTCACCAGCAGTTGTCGGGCACGCGTCGTCGCCAGGCCGATGAGGCGTGTCTCGCGTCCCGTCGAACGGGCCCAGATCGCCGGGCTCGCGCCGCCGTAACGTACCGAGAAGGGCAGTGAGTGGTCGAAGTGCGAGGCACGGATCACCGGGTCCGCCGACTCCTTCAGCGACTCGATGCGAGTGCCATCCAGGGCCAGGCGTTCGCCGATCCAGCCATGGTGCATGGCCACGCCAAAGCTTGTCGGTACGCCACAGCGGGTGTACCAGAGACGGTCCAGATGAGGCTTGTTCATCATCGTCTCCGGCTTAGAAGTCATAACGCACACTGGCGACGACTGTGCGTGGTTCATCGTAGGCGGCGGACTCGATCCCGTAGGCCGGTATGTAGCTCTTGAGGATGATGTGGTCCTTGTCGGTCAGGTTGCGCACCTTGATCCCGGCGCTCCAGTGGCCGTCGGCGAAACGGTAGTCGGCGCCGAGATCGACAGTGGTACGGCTGGGGATCGCCGCACGCGGGTTGTTGACCTGGTCGCTGAATTGTCTATCGGTGAACTGCACCGAGCCGTACAGGCTGACTTCGTCGCCGTTGCTCAGGCCGTGGGTGTAGCTGAGCCCGGTGGCGGCCTGGTACTTCGGCGCGAACGGCAACTGGTTGCCTTCATAGGGGCTGTTGCCATAGGGGTCGAAGAACTCCTTGAACTCGCTTTCGACGTAGGCGAACGAGAAGTTCCAGTCCAGGCCTCGCGTGATCTTTGCGCGAACCTCCAGTTCGGCACCGTAGGTCTCGGCCTTGGCCGCGTTCATCAGCACCGAGCCGCCGTATGTAGTGCCGTTGATCGTCGGGTTGGAGACGACGGCCAGGTAATCGCTGTAGTCGTTGTAGAACAATGCCGCGTTGATCTGCAGGCGGTTGTCGAATGAATTGGTCTTGAGACCGATCTCGTAGGCCTTCACTTCCTCGGGATCGGCGGCGACGCTGGCGACCTGGCTGTTCGCGGCGCTGCGGTTGTAGCCTCCGAACTTGGCGCCCTCGGTATAGCTCGCATACAGATACGCCTCGGGGGTCACTTGGTAGCCGATGGTCAGGCGCGGAGTCACGCCATGAGAGGTTTTCTCGAAGTCACTGACCGCGAACGTGCGTGACAGCGGGTCAAGGTTGGCATCGAGTGTGTAGGCGCTGGCGTCGTAGGTCTGCTCGGTTTTCCAATAGCGGGCGCCCGCGGTGATCGTCCAGCGTTCGCTCAGGCGATAGTCGAACTGGCCGTACAGGGCAATGTCGTCGGTGTCGTAGCGGGTACGTGCCAACTGCCGGGTGATCGGGCCGCCGTTACCGCGATAACTCCAGTTATCGTTTGCCCACTTCTCATTCTGGAACAACACGCCAGCGGTATAGGAAAGAGCGTCGTTGACTTCTCCGAGCAACTGGAATTCCTGGAACAACAGGTCCTGCTCGATGGTCTGGTGCCAGGTATTGCTGTAGCGCGGCAGGCCGCCGATGTCCATGTAGTCTGGATCGTGCTCGTAGGTGCGGTACGAGGTGATCGAGCGCAGGCTCAACGTGTCGTTGAGCTCCTTGGTGACGTTCAGGCTCACGCCGCTGCGTTCGAGCCTGCTTTTGGTCAGGTCCTGGATCGCCCAGCTGTCGCGCGGGCTGGTGTTGCCATAGTTCAGCGGCGTGGTGTTGGTGCCGTTGTCGGATTTGTCGACGAGACCATCGACCGTCAAGATGGCGTCCCAGTCATCGCTCGGGGTGAAGCGCAACTTGGCCCGGCCGGAAATCGTATCGGCACCGTTGATGTGATCGCCGGTCGACAGGTTACGACCGAAGCCGTCGCGCTCGTTGTAGGAAAACGCCACGCTGCCTGACAGGCGCTCCTCGACCAGGGGCCCGGAGACATAACCCTTGTACTCCCGGGCTTCGTAGTTACCGATCCCGGCGGATACCCAGGCAACTTTTTCATCGGTGGGCTTGCGCGAGATGATCCTGACCGCTCCCGCCGAGGAGTTCTGCCCGTACAGGGTGCCCTGGGGGCCACGAAGCACTTCGATACGCTCCAGGTCAGGCAGATCCCATTGTCCGGCGGCGACCGAACGGGCGAGGGGCACGTCATCGATATAGACGCCAACGGCCTGGGTATAGCCCTGGTTGGTCGTACCTACGCCGCGGATGAAAATCGATGACTGCTGGTTGGAGGCGCCCTTGAAGAAGGACACGCCAGCGACGTTCTTCTCGATGTCGAAGAGGTGCTGGAAGCCGGTTTTTTCGAGGTCCGCACTGCTGACGACGCCCACCGAGACAGGGGTTTTCTGCAGTTCAGTTTCGCGACGCTCGGCGGTCACTTTCACCACCTCGAGCGCAGTCGATTGATTGTCTGTGGCGGTTGCCTGTTGCGCCTGGCTGACAGCCGGTACGGTGACGAATGCTGCCTGCGCCAGGAATGCGGCGAGTTTTTTTCGGCGAAAAGGGGCCTGCCCTCTGCGAACAGAAAGTTCCATGATGACTCCAGTTGAGAACTAGCGAAGATCCAGCGGATCAAGTTGCAGGTATGAGGGACTCCAACTCGTCATCCCATAACCTGCTCGTATCGGGTAGCGCGGGAATCGCTCCTCCGTCGAGGAACGAGCGCGCTACATAATCCAGGCGCGAACGCCCGTCACTACTCGCAAGAATCTCCGTCTGATACGGTCGAGGCCTGTGCTTGAGGATGAATTGCGCGGGTACGCCGAACAGGCGGCCCAGCTCTGCTGCCCATAGGTCTTCATGCTGGTCGAGCCAGCTCCAGGTTTCCTTCAGACGCTTGATGTAGTCGCTGACGGCCTGTTTTTTCGCCGGGTCCGTGAGAACCTGGCGGTGTACCGCGACCGCATAGCCATTATTGTTGGCGAAGCCGGGAAAGTGCTCGCCGCCCACCAGTAACTCGCCACCGCTCTGTTCGATCTGGTAGCTGGGCGCATACATGCCGGCAAGCACCACATCCACGTCACCGGAGATGAAGGCCGAGGCGGAGTCCTGGGCACTCAGGGCGACCGGGCGGATATCGGCAAGAGTCAGCTTTTCCTGCTTGAGAACCTCCAGAAGCATCAGGTGCAATGGGCCGCCACGCATGAAGGCGACGCGTTTGCCCTTGATCTGGCCTGGCGTATCGATGCCGGCGCCTTTGCGCACATAGAGTTTGAACGCTTCGCCGCGAAAGCCGATGAAGCCCGCCAGGCGAATGGGCGTCTGCGCTGGCAGGAATACCGAGGAGATGTTCGACTGCAGAGCGAAGTCGTAGGCCCCTGCGTTCAACGCCTCGGCGGAAAGAGAGGCCTGGCCCAGCCTGACCGGACGAATCTGATAAGGCGTGTCGTCGACGCCTGCCTGGCTGAAGAATGTTTCGTCACTGCCTTTGGCATTGGCGATGCGCAGTACGACCCGGGCCAGATCGTCACTTTTCGCCAGCACCCGTGCGAGTGGAAAACCGCAGCCGACGGCGCTGACGACAAAGGCTTTCCACAGGAAGCTGCGGCGACTCGCGGACGTCATATTCGATAGTGTTCTCTGCATGCGCACGGTACTGCCCCTTGGCTCTATCTCTATAAAGTTAAAAAATAAATATATATCGTTATAGAGTTAATATGTGTTGTATGATTAGACATTATTAGTTCTTTAGTTTAAATATAATTCTCTATAACGAATTAATATAACCTTATAAGGTGTGTCATGGATAATTTGGAAGCTGATCAGGTCGAGCATGAGGAAGAGTCGGCATTCATCGAGCGGCTGCGTGTGTTGATTGCCCGGGTGGGCAGTGCCAATGCCTTGGCCAAGAGCGCGGGCGTTTCGCAAAGCGGCTTCCAGCGCTACCTGGCTGGAGGGCAGCCCACTCGCAGGGTGCTGATAGCCTTGGCACGCGCTGCCCGTGTCGATCTGCTCTGGTTGATGACGGGGGAAGGGCGACCTGATCGGATGGAGTCGCCTGTAGTCAAGGGGGATACCAGCAGCCTCACGCTCTTGCCCATGTACAAGGGCAGGCGTGCGTTGCGCGAAGAAGATATGGACGCGGAACTGCCATTGAAGCCAGAAACCCTGGCTGGGCTTGGATTCTGTCGCTTCTGGCTGAGTAAACACGGCATGGATGATGCGAGCCTGGCCGGCCTCTATATGTCTGGCCAAAGCATGGAACCGACGATATCCAATGGCGATACGGTGCTGGTCAACATTACCCAGCGGGATATCGTGGATGGCGATATCTACGCCCTACGAAAGGAGCGAACCGTATTGATCAAGCGGGTGCAGAATGATCTGGATGGTCATCTCAGGCTGATCAGCGACAACCCGATCATCAAACCCATTGAAGTCGACCGCGATACGATTGATGTGATTGGTCGGGTGGTCTGGCGTGGCAGTCTTTTCTAGAGCGCTCAGGCGGAAAGTGCATGAGGCGTTTTTGCTGGCTCTGCCCGCGAGGGGATAAAAGCATCGCCGAGTTGTCGCCGAGAAACCGGGGGATGATCGGAAGGCATGGCCTGGGTGCCGTTTTCAAAAAAGCGGAGATATGCCTCTAGCGATACCCCTAAGTGAGTCTGGTGAGCGAGTAGGGGCCATCCGGGTGTTTTTTCGAGCGACGAAGCTCAAAGAACATAGGGCTCGGATTCGCTCCAGTCGCTTCTCGTGGCGGCGATCAGCGTATCCCAGTCATCCGGAGGATTGCCCCGGCCCAGCATTTTCTCGAACACAGCATAAGGATCGGATTTGCTGCCTGCTGACCTCAAGGTGTCTTCGTCGTTGACCCATGCGTAGACAATCACCCTGGATTTCGAGTCGTAACGAAAGAACAGCCGGAATCGTCTGCCGATCTTCGCTCGCCGCCAATGGCGGTAGGCTGTTCCCAGTGTATTGCCCTGGCGGAACTTATCGCATGCCGGATCCCTTGGCACCACGTCCAGAATCAATTGGCTCAAGGCCTGGAACAGCTTGACGTTGGCATTGGTTTCAAAGCCCTGCGGGTCGTTCTGTTCAGCCCGTGCAGTAGCTTCTTGCAGTTTACGTAGCTGTACGATCACACCTTCATGGAACAACAGCGTCCAGCCATGTCGCTGCATCAGAGCGCGACCTCACCGTCAATATCTTCGTCCAGATTCACATCGCGGCCTACGTTGGCGAGCATGCTTTGGGCCAGGTCTTGCGGTAGCGTGGTGAGGTTGCGCCCGTTGCGGATGTCGGCCTCCAGCAAACCTAGGAATGCGCCGATGGCAGGGTCTTCATGAATGGCTTCCACGCGGCTGACCACCACTTCACCGGCGCGCACATCGAACGCGATCTTGCCACCGGTATCTAGGCCCAGTAGCTGGCGAACGGATTTGGGTAAGGTGACCTGGCCTTTTGAGGTCAGGGTGGCGATTTCGTGGATGGTAGGCATGAGCGCTCTCCTGGATGAGTTGATTGGATGGTAAGGAATAATCCTTACGCTGACAATCTTGGTTTTCTGCTGGTCAAGCAGAGGCAGGGTGGACGTCCATTAGCACCGCAGCATGAGTTACACCACGTCCAGGGACTCGATCGTTAAAGACTCTCCGGATCGCCGCAGAACATTTTGACATGCTTCTAGAACAATGCTTTAGAAGTTTTTTATGATGAAAATACCCCCAAATGTACCCCCGCTCGCGCACGGTGGATCGGCGATCAAGAATGGCGATTTCGGGCAGGGCAGTTTTTGCCTTCGGAGCTTGGAAATCACTGTCGAAGGGGCTTGGTAGCAGAAAAATCGGGCCTTCAGACCAGTAGGGGCATGCTTGAAAGATACGGAAGGCGTAGGCGGGTTGCTCTTAGGAAGGTATTCGGTTCATAGGCTAGGTCGACGGAGGATCGCCGCCAAGGGTTTACGAATTGTCGCGATACATCGTGCCGCTGCCCCAGCAGGCCATCGCATTGTGCGCGTGCTGATCGACGAGCAAGCTCGCGCGCCCCGCGCAGCACTACCTGCTGTTGCATCGCAGCCGCCTCAAGGAGTGCATCAGCGAAAACACGATCAACGGCGCGCTGCATCGCATGGGCTATGCCGACCGGCTGACCGGACACGGCATCCGGGCGACGATTTCTACGGCGCTCAACGAACTGGGCTATCCGAAGGAATGGATCGAGGTGCAGTTGTCCCATGCATCCCAACAAGATCCGCGCGGCCTACAACCATGCGGACTATGTGGAGCAGCGCCGGATGATGATGCGGGACTGGGCTGACCGGCTTGATGCCTGCGAGCTGATCGCTCAGCCCGTACTCCCGCAGGCGCCGCCGCACAGCATGGCGGGGATCGAAAGCTATCTGTGACTGCTGGCGCAGCCGGTGTGATGCTCGTTTCATAATTTTAATCTGTATAAAAATACAGTAAATTGCGGCGAAACCAATAGTTAAGCCGTCTGCGGTAAGGGGTGTCATTCACTGACAGCCTTGCTCCGTAGGCGGCTTTTTCTGTCGAGCCGTATAACGACTAGAGCATCGAAAGGAGTATTTCTTGGACGCGTTTGTTACCTGGGTCAATAACCCACTTGTACAAAGTGCCGTTATTTCTCCGCTTGTGAGCGTAATTCTGGGTCTGCTGTTTGCCGGATTCAACCATTCACCTTCGCCTGCGGCACCTGCAACGGTACAGCAGACCGTTGTTATCTTCAGGCAAACGGTCGTGGTGAATAAAAATCGCGGAACATCATCGTCTTCGGGCGATGTATGGGGTTATGTTGGTGCTGTGTTTATGGTCGTGGCCGTTGTTATCTGGGGATACAGCCGTTACGCCAGTGACATCCTGCACTATTGGTTGAATGGGGTGTTTTCCTGCACGGCTTTTATCCTTGCCGCAGGTTTTGCCTCTGCTATCCGTGGGCAGTACAACAGCGCAGAGTGGGGCTGGTACATCTTCACGCCCCTGGTCGCGGTGGGCGCATCGATCTACCTGACGGAGCTTGCTCAAGCGGGGATTATTGCCGGCGCACGTGAGGCGGCTTTTCGTTACGGGATCATCGATTACTATTTTGAGGTGCTGAAGAATGAGCATCGCATCTGGATACTGTCCCAGCTTTTCGGGGTTGTGATGGGGATCGGTGCAACGTTTGTCGCTGCGTTGCGATCACTGCATTACCTTGCCCTGATGAACCAACGTACCAGCGGCGCACTGTCCTCGTTCTGGTTTGGCCTGGCGCGTTACACCCGATTTTCCGCGCAAATCAGCGGCGTCGTACTTCTCATCATACTGCTCGGTGCGGCCTACTTCATGCTCTCGGGTCATGCGTATGATCTCTGGCTGCGACGAGGCTAGCCGGGGACTGCTGAGCGGCAAGATGGCAGCTATGGATACTAGCGCCCTACATATTGGGAGACGATCTGAGGGCGCTCGTGGCCGAGTTCGTGGCTGATGATTTGGCGGGCCTGTGCGTCGATCTGGCGTTGGGCCGGGGTCAGCGCACTCGCAGTCGGCCCACCTGTGGCCGGTGCCTGCCAGCCGGTTAGCGTCTCATACCTTGCCTGGGCATACTGATGGCGCAGGCCGTGCATGTTGCTCAGGCCTGCCGCCTTGCACTGGCCGTCATACACATGTTGCTGCTGGATATAGGACTTGTGCGCCGGGATCAGCGAACCGGCGCCCGCTAGCGTCCGGGCTGCATCGAGCACCGTCCGTTGCTGCGGCGTGGTGATGGGCACACTGCGCGGCCTGCCGCCCTTTGTCCATGAGCCTTTGAGCGCGATGTGGTCGCCCCGGTCGGCCCAGGCTGGCTGGAACTTGATGCACTCCTGGCGGCGTAACCCAAAGGCGGCCTGTAGGCGCAGGCTCATCTGCACATGCGGGTTGCGGATGGCCTCCAGGCGCTCGTCCAGGGTCTGCGCCTTGCTCTGATTGGTGCTGTACTGGCGCTCGGGAATGCCGAAGTGGCGGTTGTCAGCAGGCAACAGACCACCCTTGCCGATCTTCTCGGCCCACCAGCGCAGATGGCTCAGGCGGTTCTTCAGGGTGCCGGTCGACAGCCCCTGCGCCTGCCACTGGTTGAGCAGCGCATCGACGTGTTTGCCCTTGAGCGAGCGGGCCTGCATCTGGTTGAACCCGGTGTCACGCAACTGGCGGGCCATCAGCGTCAGGGAGCGCTGCCGGTCGGCCTGTGTGGCGAAGCTGCCGTCACGGTTGCGTCGGCACAGCTGTTTCAGCGTCCACGTCAAATCATCCACCGCCTGCCTCTCTGTGTCCTGGCTGTAGCGCCATGCTGAGAACTTGATCGGTTAGTGTTATTGCCAACTCGCTATTGCGAGATCCCCGAAGGGCGAAGGGCCTGGGTGCTCAGCACACCCGTTGCCTCGGAATGAGGCGTCCGTCTTGCTTCCTGTGGGAAGACCGGGCGGCCAGTCATCGTGCGTAGTGCATGGATAAACCACCTGTGGATGGGATAAGGGAAAGCTCCCGGCAGATGACGACAGCGGGGCATGGGACAGACAGGCAGCAGGACGCTGCGGCGGATGGGACGACGTCGGATGGCTTGATGAGGAAGGTGGCTCACCCTGTTACAGGGCGGCGCGCGAACGAGCCTGGCGCGCCTGGGGTGGCTTCATCCTTGCGGACTGGCACTTGCAGAAGCCGGTGCCTTTGGGGTGGCCGGATGGATACGGCCCGCGCAATGACGGCGCATGGAAGCTGCGCCAGCATGTCCGGCGTTACACCTGCCGGTAGGTCACTGCTGGGCCAGTATCGCGGGCCATCATCATGTGCGACAGAGACAATAGGATGCTGCGCCAGACCGCATTTCGGGAAGTAGCTGTGGTGGCTCAGGATGTCGGCGGGCTGCTCCCAATCAACTGTACCTAGGAAATGAGGGTATTGAATCGACCATAGATTCGTAAACTCTTTCAAGCTGCTGTTTCTGGCCAGGAGCGGCTGCTGGGCGATAGCGGGCATTCGTATCCGTTATGGAATCGCCACACCCAATGCATTCAGTGTCTGCGTATCCATCTTCCCGTTAACCGGAAGTCCGGAATCCATCTGAAACGCCATCAACGCGCCACGCGTGCCGTTACCCATAAGGCCGTCGATACTCCCGGTGTAATACTTCTTCACCATCAATGCCATCTGCACGCGCATGATCACGAGCGATAGATCTTCACTAGTCGACCGCGCGCGTTGAGGACTTGTTTGCGTGCTCGGTGCTGAATTCCTTGCGGAGCCGCTCAAGTTGGAGCTTGAGCCATAGGACGGAGTCGATGAACTGGGAACGCTGTAGGTGGTTCGCGGAGCAGGGGCGGAAGGCGGTGTGTATGCCCGCGGTGCGCTATAGCCGCCACCGGAGCCGCTGTAGTGCGAGCGATGAGAGCTGTGTGAACGATGGGAGCTGTGAGATCGGTGCGCCGCATAAATGTTCACAGCGTCGACCGAGTTCAGCGTGTTCTTGAACACCGGCGGCTCATCAGTTGTTTGAGGCGTCCAGTCGACACCCGCCAAGGCTGCCTGGTTGGCATGGGCCATGGAGGTGGCGACCACCGGAAGCATGGTCACGGCTTGGCCAATCAGTAGCTTCCATCGACTGATGAGTTTCATAGTGCTCTCCTTGCGTATGTGCCCAGCTCTGTTGCTGATATTGGATGGATGCCTCGGCTTTGCCACCGAGCTGAATGGGATTTGAAGAAACCAGCGCACTGCGTGACAGCCGCACAGCCCTGGCAAGCTTCGATGAACAGGTTCTTCCAGTCCGAAATGCTCTGCCGGTAAAACGGGTAGAGCGAGGGCTCAAGCACGCAGAGAGGAAGGTTGTAGACCGAAACGGGCAAGCCACGAACATCCAGGAAATGAGCCGCCTGACTCAGCTCCTTTTGGTAGTCCAGTGGGTCAATCCACAACTCGTCATAGTGCTTCTTCGCCAGCCCCATGTTCTCGATGCCCATCAAGGCAACGTGTTGCACAAAGGGCATGTTCCTGAAAATGAAATGCGCCAGCTCTGGCAGCCTTGGGGCCGTGAGCTTGCTCAGAACGACACGAATCTCAATGCGCTGATTTGCACGGGCGAGGTTGTAGAGGCCACGTAACGTCTCGCTGAAAGCCCCGGGCGCCTGGACGACATGGTCGTGATCATCAACGTTGTCGGCATACAGGGGGATGCCCCAGGTCAACTGCGGATGAGCTAAAGCCTGCAGATAAGCGATCCAACTTGGGTCGCTCTGTAGGCGGCCATTGCTCAAGAGATGCAGGGATTTTTCTGGGATGACCAGCTTGGCCTTGGCAATGATTTCGAGCAGACCCTCTCTGTAGAGTGTGGGCTCGCCACCGCTGATCCCAATCTGCTCTTCGCCAGGATCCATCAAGTCGATTAGCCTCAGATTCTCCTCGACGTGCCACAGATCATCGATGTCTTTGGGCGGCTGAGAGCACATCAAACAGAGGCTGTTGCAGCGATCTGTCATGAACAACAGATTGCTGTTGGAGCCGCGACGATAGAGTACCCGAACAACCCGGGAGTCTGGAGAAACGACGATTACATCCCCGGGCTGAACGATGGTCGAGTCATTCGGATTAACCAGCTGAGTGCCATCAAACCCATCAACGGCAGTGTCACTTGTTGGGAGCAGCAGGCAGCCGACAGGTAGCGCCAGCAGCTGCTTCGAATAGTCTGACTCAGGCTCGTCTAGCCAGAGTGCAAGATCGCTCAAGCTTGGCTCACCTGCGCACACCGCCGTGCCTTTCTCAATCAGCTCTGCAGGAGTAGTGACCTTGAAGAGCCGGGTGCGCGCCAAGTTATGAATATCGAATTGAGTATCGAGACGAAGCATCGTTACCCCCTGTAGTCGGCTACTGGCAGATCCCCTAGGGATCGCCGGGCTAACCAGGAGAGCAGCACTCTCTGTGTGTCGTCGTCATTATCACGGAGCAGGCGAAACAGGTGAGTAAGCAGCTCCGAGTTCTTTTGGCAGAAGGTGCTGAATGCGCGGTGGCCGATGGGATCTCCTAGACGCGCGAAATGCTCTATAGGGTCGGCGCCGCAGTAAGGTACCAGCGCACAATCCGAGCAGCCTGGAAGCGCCTCGGCCACGCCAGCGGAGAGAAGTAGTTCAATCACTGGCGAGCCCAAAAGCTCCTGTAACGGCTGCGCCACGTAGCCCAACTTCAAACCGTCTTCTCCCATCTCGAGCAGCATGCGTGCTTCATCCGAGGGATAGACGTCGCCGTCGTAGTTGTAGAGGAGGGTGCCTATCCCTGCGCCAACGGGCGATCGGAGATCCACATAGCCTGATGAAAATGGAGTCAGGACATTGCTGAGTAAAAGGGATGTGTAGCCTTCGGATAGGTACGTACCCTGCTGATTGATGTTTATCAGGTAGGCCAGCGAGGTCTTGTAGAAGTCGATGTATTCAGCCATCGAGTAATCCAAGCGTTGGCTGGACTTCTTCGCAAATCCGTATGGGCTGAGAGGTCGTAACGCGATGCTGTTGAAACCCTGCTGCACGTACTCATCAACAATAGCGTGAGGGTGCTGCAGGCTATTGGCCGTCAAAGTTGTCAGCGCCGATACCGCATCATTCCCCAGACGCTCCCTGACCCACTGGATGCCCTTTAGCGTACGTTCGTAGGCGTCTTTACCAGGGGTAGGACGGTTGGCGTTGTGCAGGAAAGCAGGGCCATCCAAGGACGTAGAAAACTGGATGCCATGGATCTTTGCGAAATCCAGTATTTCATCTGTCAGGTGATGAAGCGTGCTGCTGATGACGAACTGGATGCTGCGTTTCTCGTGTTCGTTTCGCTCAGCGATCTCTTCCACAATTTGCCGAATGCGATCAAAGGCTAGCAGCGGCTCTCCGCCCTGAAACTCCACGGTAAGGACGGGCGAGGGCGATTCGAACAGCCGGTTTACGGCATGGCTTGCATGCTCTTGCGACATGTCATGGCCAGATCCGCCCAGTGGTGCCCGTGACACCTGGCAGTACTGGCAGGTGTGATTGCAGCGCAGTGTCACCACGAACAGATGCAGAGCCGACCCGCCAAACAGAAATTCTTTTCTGCTGCGGTACTGCGCGGCGATCTCGGCGATAGGATTGTGTCTTTGCGGCTCGTAGATGAAGTGCCGGGCCAAGAGATCTTTGTAGAGCGGGGTGCCGCGCTCAAGCTGTTTGCCTACAAGCTGCCGAAGCTGCTGCTCAGAGACAAACAGGTACTCGCCGGTTTCTGCGGTAATCAGCAGATTGTTTGGACTGGTGTCATCCAGCCGGAGAAACCGAAAGGGTAGAAGCTTGTAACCGACTTCCCTGGTCAGGATCGCTGCCGTCACCTTAGACACCTGCCTCTCTGAGCGCGACGCCGGCTAGAAGCTCCCGTAGGCCGAAGGTTTCCAGTTGGATTTGCTGCCGGAGTGCAAAGTCATTCAGCGAGCGGGTAATCAAGATACGTGCTTGAGCTTCGCTTAAATGAGGAGTGTCGATTCGCAGGTCTGCTGGGGTAACCGTCAGATGCAGGTTGCCGTCCTGGCGAGTAATCAGTATCGAGAGCGTTGCGGCTAAGGCATATGCAGCTTTCTGCGCCACGTTGAGCGGATACGCGCTCTCGTCGATTACGATGATCTGTGTCCACACCACGTGAGTTCGCCTTCCTTAGCCTTATCCTTCAAAAGGATATTGCCAGAGATGAAGGCAATTTGCCATGCAAGAATATTCCAGCTGTGCTTAGAGTAGAGCCCGACTTTCGTCTGAGCTGGTGCAGCCTTGGCGCCATGCTGCTTCTGATCTAATTTGTTTTGGCTAGGAAGGCTTCACTGAAAAGGATTTTGATATGCGTCTTCGAGCGCTCAACTATCTGCTATTCGTCGTGCTGGCCGCATTGGGCTCCAGTTACCTGACCGTCTTGCTTCAAAGAGGCGATGCCCAAGTCCCCACGACGATTCCTCCATTGATCTTCCAGTACGAAGGGCGCGGTCTCCTTGTGTGGGGTGGCTGGAAGACCGTTGCCGGATATGTTGCCCCGGGCACCAATGCCGTCGAAATCCAGTGGCGCTTCTAGCCCTTTATACTGCGGGTCCCTGTTTGATACCCATGTGCTCATGAGAGTAATCCCCCCATTTTTAGTACTCGCCAGAAGTAGATGTCGGGCCGCAATGGCCAGCTTCTGTTTGGGGGTGATGCCTCCCAGGG